>CALKCR010000011.1:0-77021 GCA_938082715.1 uncultured Flavobacteriaceae bacterium
TTTATCATTTAAAGCAGCTTGTAAATCTTGATGAAATTTAGATTTGTTGAGATAATCAAGAACATTATTCTTTAGCTCATCATTTTGAATAATACCTTCAGAAATTTTATTGTCATGTCTATTAATGTTTTTGTTTATAGGAGTTAGTCTATACATTTTTAGCACTGCATCTCTAAAAACTTTCTTTTGACTATCATTTAATTTTTTTTTTGAACATTAGTTTTCTTGCCTTTCTTATATTTTCGACTCTCTGTTCATAAAGATTAATTCTCAGTCTAAAATCAATTGTATCTAAAACTAATTCGTTTTTAAGTCCAGTAAGGAATGTTTTTTGTTCAATCTTAAATTTTCTTTCTTCATTAAAATTATTTACTTGAAGAGCAATTAAAATTCCTATAACAACGAGTATTACCTCTCCGATTGCATATCTCAGATACTTTATTGTACTCATGCTCATAAAATTTTTAAACCTAAGAAATCTCATAAAATCAAATTCTGCATTAAGATATTAGTTTGAAAATAAATGTAACACATATCAATTAAGATTCAAGATGAGAGAATAGCACAAATAAAAAACCCTCCCGTTAAGGAGGGTGAAAGTCAACCTAGCAAGAGTAGAACTGAGTCTAGTTAGCCATTGTAATTAATGATTAATACATTCTCTCCAAACCAGGTTGAATTGTAAATTGATCCGTAGCCGCTTTGATTAACTGTTAGCATTATTTGATTCGCCATACCTCATTCCCTTTTTCATCATAGACGATATGCAGCTCCCCATTGCAGTAGTGATATTCCTTACCCTCTGATATAACCTCAGAGAATAAACCATAAGGGTCGCTAGAGGCAACAATGGCATGTCTATGGTCATTAAATAAGCTATTATCACTTGAGACTTGATTGGCTTTAAGCCATGTCTTTGTTTTCTCATATTGATTTCTGTCATCTATCATTGTATAAGAACTAACTATTAAAATTTGTTGATTTTAAATCATTCATAATGGAATATTTGCATGTTCATAATGAACTATTTATTGTTTTTTTTCTCTGAAAGGGGATGAAGTAATGAATGCCTGACTACAATCCAATAATATTTATGGATTCCCCTTTCTCTTTTCCACTTAGCTTCTACTGATTTCATCTTCTATTTTTTTGTGGAGTTCTTTAGGATCGTAAGACATGATTTTGTCAATCCATGCAGTCCTGGTATCTGGAGAACTGTCTCCACTAACCTCATCCCTGGGAATAGGAACGACAAACTTCCAAAGATGAAATATGGCATTTAGCTTGTCTCTGCCTTCTAGTCCTCTGATTTCATACAGGATTTCATCAATGGTAAATGCAGCGGCTACCTTGGCTAAAGTTTGCTTGACTATCTCAGTGGATTTGTTCTTGGAGCCTTTGGGTCTGCCAAGGCTGTAAGTATTTCCTTTTTCAAATGGCATCTTTAATGTTATTAAATGTTTTTTAATCTTTTAAAACCTCAGGACAGGTGTAAATTTCATTTTTCTGTGTTTTAGAATTAATAAATAAATCGTGGTACGCGTCAATGTACCGTTCCTGACGGGTCAGCTGTTTGCTGATGTATTGTAGTGTTTGTTTTTTGCCTCGTATTTTTTCTATGTTTCCAATGCTGCTCTGTCTTATGTTTACAGCAGATGCAATTCTTTTTTTGAGATCTGTGTCAACAGAAGATGCTATTGCTAGATGCATATGATTCATTCTTGCTGCATCACGCTCAACTGAAACATAAACTGCTTTCACATTTCTACGATTTGCAATTTTTTGACCCCACTTAGCTGCTACCGATGAGGTAATGTATCTGTAGGTGCGGATGAATGTGGTGTAATTCCAATCAAACATCCCTGCGATTGCATTTGAGTACTCTATGACATTATTATATTTCATATTGTTGTAGCGTAAACGATAGCTCAACCTCTGCCAAGCCCTATTTTTACTAGGTTTCTTAATTGTGTACTTACTTATCGCTTTCGGTACTTGAGAAACCCTTATACTATAAATACAATTGAGGAGGTACAATTCGGTCAGATTTTAACATCTTTTTTTCCAATTGTTCGGATTAATTAGATATGTGTAACATATGTTCGACATATCTTTTCTATGATGCAAAATACTGATAGAGAAAAGTGAGGAATTTGTGTAAAAGTTCAGTAAAAGTTCAGTGAAAGAAACAAAAAAAGGCTCACAATCTCTGTGAACCCATGTGGGTGTTACTGGATTCGAACCAGTGACTTCTACCCTGTCAAGGTAGCGCTCTAAACCAACTGAGCTAAACACCCTTAAGACCTGAGAGAGAATATGACAATTTATTTTACTTAGTCATCAACCTCTCACCAACCTAAAATAGCACCTTTTGAGTAAATAAGCGAAACACACACAACGGTACCGGGAGGCAAATATAAAAACCTGTGCTTAGTTATGGTAAGTTTTGGGGTGTTTTTTTTCGTCACAAACACGAGGACGCGCTGCATTAATGATATACACATGCAACATTAGTTAGCTTTCTAGACATAGTATGGATAAACTACAAGGATTTTCCTCTTTAATCAGAGCATTCATTAGCATATTGTCCTCCATCAAAGTCACAAACAGGAAAATACCAATCATTAAAGGCACATCATTAGAAAGTATTTCTTCCTCAGTAAAAGGAATAGGAAGAAGATAGGTGCCTACCCATTGCATGGGTTTGCTCTTCCATCATATAAATAAGTTTTTCGCTATATAATAACTTATAAATTATTCAACAATAACTGCAAATGGTTAAATAATTGTTATAAATTGGGTTGAAACCTCTTTTTTTAGACATAATATTGAACGAATTGTCAAATTGTTTGCGAATTCTTAAATTACTATCTTTCATTTTAAAGAATTGAAAAAATCTCAAGGACTATTTTGTGTAAGTCATAAAAACGATCAGCTTAACCATTTTTACACAATTTTTTTGATACTTGCGCTGTATATTTATGTTATAATTAAGTAATAGCAAAACATACTAGTTAATACTTGATTTAGTTAATTTAATTGTTTGGTTTTTTTTATTATTTCGTTAATTGGGCGGGTCTCTTCAACCCGCCCAATTTTTTTTTAAACAGTTTTAATTGCAATAATTATCTTTATACCTAATGATAGCATGAAAATGAGGAATAAAATTTTAGTTGTAAGTGCCGTTATCTCTATTGGACTTCTAATTTTTATCATTCAAAACGAGAACACCATAAAAGAAGTGGATGCTTGTTTGTGTACAGAAATCCTCAATAATGAAAGCTTTCTGAAGAATCAAAATAAAATGCCATCGGTAAAAAAATGCATTGATACATTTAAAGATTTTGACAATGCCCACCTAAGATGCATTAAATCGTTTAATTTCGATCATCCGGAGACAAAAATGGATTCTTTAAAATCGATATGATTTAATTGTTTGGTTTTTATATTTTAGTGCATTAGACCCTTCAAAACCAATTATGAAAGAAAAATTAAAGAAATTTAGATTTATACTTCTGCTGATTCCCTTGGGTATTGTCATTCGATATGTTGACCAAAAAGTAACCCAGGGTGGCTTTTTATCCACCAATGCCATTGGAGATCATTATATTTTCATAGCCGGCCTGGTCGTAATAGTCATCGGTTTATTGGCCGCTATATTATATTTTGATCAACAATCCAACTCATAAACACTCAAAATGCAGTACTTTAACCTCGATGATATCCAAGGATTTTCAAAACTGTATCGTCTCAATCTGATCAACAGCATCACCGGCTACAAGTCAGCCAATATGATCGGTACAAGATCCAACTCGGGCGAGGAAAATGTCGCGATTTTCAGCTCCATCACTCATTTAGGGAGTAATCCGGCTTTGCTTCACTTTACCTTACGCCCCAATACGGTGCCTCGCGACACCTACAAAAACATCAAAGAAAATATGGTATTTACCGTAAACCATGTCTCATTGGCTCAAATTGAGCAAGCCCACCACACCAGTGCAAAATACGATGAAAACATATCGGAATTTGATCAAACCTCGCTGGAACCTGAATATAAAATGGATTGGCATGCGCCTTTTGTAAAGGGCGCCCCAATTGCTTTGGGATGTCGTTACTTGAATGAATACGGCATCAAGGAAAACGGTTGTGTGTTGATCATAGCGGCCATAGAACACATTTTTGTGGAAGACAAACTCTTGCAAAAAGATGGCTGGGTCAAATTAGAATCTGGAGAAGTAGTCGCCATCAATGGGCTTGACGGTTATGCCCTACCACAATTGCAAAAAAGAATGGAGTATGCTCGGCCCAATGAAATCAATAAGAAAAGCTAGGCCCACCCATGGACTTTATCGATGATGACATCATGCAATATGCTGAAAACCATTCTCAAGAGGAATCCCAATTGCTGAAAGAACTCCAAAGGGAAACCCACCAAAAAATACTGCAACCCCGAATGATCAGCGGTCATTTTCAAGGAAGGTTTTTAAGCTTTTTGTCCCGATTAATCCAACCCGAAAAAATACTGGAAGTGGGCACTTATACCGGATATGCTACCCTTTGTTTGGCCGAAGGTCTTAAAAAAAATGGCGCCATACACACCATCGATATCAACGAGGAATTGTTTGATTTTCACAAAAAATATTTTGATAAAAGCCTTTATAAAAATCAAATCTTCTCTCATCAAGGAGATGCTAAAAAGATCATTCCTGGGCTTGATTTTAATTTTGACTTGGTCTTTATCGATGCAGACAAATCCAACTACAGCATCTATTTTGACCTCATCCTCCCCAAATTAAACCCCGGAGGAATCATCATTGCAGATAATGTTTTGTGGAGTGGAAAGGTACTACACGACAATATCCCCGATAAGGATGCAGAAACTTTGTGTCTCAAAGAATTTAACGATAAAGTGATGGCTGATAAAAAAGTCGAAACATTATTACTGCCCATCAGAGACGGTCTGATGATTTGCCGAAAAGTCTAGAGGTCTCTTTTGATGGAGTCGGTCAACTCATCAAAATCTTCCTTGACCTTGTCTACTTGGTTTTTTAATTCTTTGCCCACACCACCCCCGGGCTTGTTGGTATCGACAGATTTTTGAATTTCTGTTTTAATTTCGTTGGTCGCACTTCTCACTTGATTCACGCCTTTGGCCAATGTCTTTGCAATGGAAGGGATCTTATCGGCACCAAAAATAAGTAGTACTATAAAGAATATAAATACAATTTCGGCACCACTAATAAACAGAAACATGAATTATTTTTTTGACAAAGATATAAAATGGCAGGTAACCGATGACCTATGAAAACTCGAAATCAAATCACCATCCTCAATAAAAAAATTAATTTTTCATATTGGCTTTGAATTGATCAAATTCGGACATTTCCTCCGTTTTGGGCCAACTGTTGTTGGAGGGGTTTACGTCGGCGGTCTCTTGATCGGGATCAAGTTCGATACCAATGATTTCCTTATCGGTTGTGATTATTTTTTTCATTTCGTTGTCATTCTTTCGCCATACCTGAACCGGATATCTAACGCGTTCTTTAGAACCATCTGCATAAGTATAATCAACGATAAGAGGCATTACCAAACCTCCGGGTTTTTCGAAGGTAATTTCATAAAAGTTTTTGGGAATCTTAATGGAGGAATCCGATTCACCAATATTTTCATCCATATAAGATTTCAAATCTTGGGAGTGATCAACAGGGCTTCCGGATTTGTACTCCGACTTAAAGTCTTCGTTGTCTTCGACCATTGTATATACCACCGGAGGCAAATCGTCCTGCGTCATGCCGTAATTCTTAAGCATTTCTAAAACTTCTTTGCTGGGTTGATCGGAAACAAAAAATTGTTTGACCCGCTTGACCCCAATATCTACATAGTCTGTAGTGTAAAACCACCCTCTCCAAAACCAATCCAAATCTACTGCAGAAGCATCCTCCATGGTTCTGAAAAAATCTGCCGGAGTCGGATGCTTAAACATCCACCTTTGGGAATAGGTTTTAAAGGCATGATCGAACAAATCCCTACCCATAACGGTTTCTCTCAGAATATTGAGTGCCGTGGCAGGTTTTCCGTAGGCATTGGGGCCCAATTGATAAACATTTTCGGGATTGGACATGATGGGTGCGATAAAGCTCTGATCCCCCGACATATAATTTACAATGGCCTTGGGTTCTCCCCTTCTGGAGGGGTATTTATCCAAGCCTTCTATGGAACTGGGATGGGTTTTACCAAACTCCTGCTCTGCGAGGTACTGCATAAACGTATCCAGTCCTTCGTCCATCCAACCCCATTGTCTTTCATCAGAATTTACGATCATGGGGAAAAAATTATGTCCAATTTCGTGGATGATCACACTGATCATACCAAACTTTTCGGAATCTGAGTAGGATCCGTCCTCATCGGGTCGTCCGTAATTCCAACAAATCATGGGATACTCCATCCCTTGGTTTTTGGCATGAACCGATACGGCCTTGGGATAGGGGTAATCAAAAGTATGATGGGAATAGGTTTTGAGGGTTTGAACAACCGCTTTGGTGGAATACTCTTCCCAAAGGGGGTTACCTTCTTTGGGATATAGGGATACCGCCATCACGTTCTTTCCTCCCAATTTGACGGCCATCATCTCCCAGATGAATTTTCTGGAAGTCGCAAATCCAAAGTCCCGGACGTTTTCGGCTTTAAATTCCCAGGTTTTTTTCTTTTTTGAAAAGCTTTTTTCTCGCGCTATGGCTTCCTCTTCGGTAACAATGATTACCGATTTGTCGAAAGAAGTTTGGGCTTGACGATACCTTTTGAGTTCCTCACGAGAGAGAACATCTTTGGGATTTTGCAACTGACCCGTAGCCTCAACCACATGGTCGGCCGGAACGGTCAACCTTACATTATAGTCTCCAAAGTTAAGTGCAAACTCTCCATTGCCCCAAAACTGATGATTTTGCCACCCCTCTACATCGTTGTAAACGGCTAATCTGGGGAAAAACTGAGCGATTACATAGGCACGGTTGCCATCTTTAGGGAAATACTCATATCCCGAACGGGCACGATTTTCCACATGGTTGTTGATGTTGTACCACCACTTGATTGAAAATTTGAATTGGTCTCCACTTTTTAAGGGTTGGGGTAAATCCACCCGCATCATGGTCATGTTGATGGTGTGTCTTAGAAGGACTCCATTGGAATCTTTTACCCAATCGATATTGAAGCCTCCATCAAAAGGCTCCTTAAAAAAGGTATTGACAAAAGTTTCGACCCGAAGAATAGGTTCCGCACCCTCACCATTTTTTTCCAAAGCCGGAGCATCTTTTTTTCGGATGTTTTGATCCAACTGAATCCATAAATAACTTAAATCGTCGGGGGAATTGTTGGTGTAAGTAATTTCTTCCTTACCGTATATTTTTTTGTTTTCATCATCCAACTCTATGTCCATGACATAATCCACCTTTTGTTGATAATAGTCCCTACCGGGTGCGCCGGAGGCAGTCCTAAAACTGTTGGGGGTAGCCAACTCGTCTTTTAGCTGCTTGAACTTATTGTTGTTGGAATGACCAGGGGTAACCATTGAGTCGACCGATGTTTGTGCGTTCAAGGGAAGCTGCAAGAATAAAAAAGAAAGCAAGAGAAATTTTAATTTGACGATGTTCATAACCTTAGATATTTGAGATGGGTAATTTAGTACAATTTATAATTTAATTTGTTAATTATTTAAATCAAAAAAATCCTTTGGCACTTCGAATATCGATTTTGAATAAACCGCCAAAAAACTCTTTCTCTTGGAAGCCAGCTTGAGGTGAATGATATTTTTCTGATCGGGTAAATAATCAAAAAAAATGGTGTTTTTTATACTGAATGGCGAGACTACAGAATCCATTTGCAATTCCATATAAGCCACCAAAACATCACTTTTGTATACTTTTCCCAGAAAATCAAAATCCATTGTTTTTCCCTGGGTTTTGAAAGTGATGTTCTTTCTAAAATAGTCTTCGACCAAACTGTCGATTTGGTTCTGAGGAACCTCCGGGATCAATTTTGTTTTATTGTTGCCGTATTGTTGAAGTACAGACTCAAAATCATCGAGAAAAACCTGTGTGGTGATTTGTAGCGAATTTTCCTCGGGCAGAAAGCGAATCGAAGTGGTTGAAACATAGAAATTATGGAGGGAAACTGCCCCCAAAAGACTGCAGAGAACCACCAAAAACACCTTTGTCATTTCGCATTTAATTTATCGCGATAATTTTGGCTCTCAGAGATCAAATAATCAATCAATTGAAATTGCTGACCGGTTTTGAGTAATTTTTGAGAGGGTAAATTTTTATCAATATGCTCCAAAAAACCTGTGACTTGATCGTTTTTTAGGGCGAGGTCGTTAACAAAAAACTCAATGCTGAATACATAGGTCAGTATTTCACTGGGTTTTAATTTTTGTTTTTCTTCTTCCGATTTATTGCTGACGGCTTTAGCAATTAATTTTGCAACATTGATTATGTTCAGGCCGTTTCTGAGTTGTCCCTGAGTGACAATGGTGTTTTCTAATTTTGTCGATTTGTCTCTGTTGTAGTCATAGCCTTTAAACTCTTCTTCCTTGAGGTCGAGGAACTTTTCGGTATTTTCGGGGGTGACCACAACTTCTTCCAAGGCATTTATTTTTTCATTGACCGTGATGATCAATCTGTTTTTTTTCAATATTTCGGGCGTTATTTCAACGGTTCTGATCAAGTACTGAACAGAGGAGAAAACAACTTCGTCCCCCAATGCCACTGGAATTTCGAAACCGCCATCCCCGTCGGTAATGGTATTGAACTGAGCGGTATTATTGACCACATTGGCCGCAACCACATTAACGTTTCTGTAGATCAACCGACCCTTGATGGGTTTGCGATCTTGGCCCATGATCTTTAGGGGCAACAGAAAAAGGAGTATGTAGATTTTTTTCATCTTTTAAAGATAATAAGCTAATCTGTTCAAATGATTTTAAAACTTGTTAAAATTAGACATTGGATGTCCGTTGTTTTTTAGACTCCCGGAAATTAGCGTAATTTAATGGAATAAATTTAAAGACAAAAGCAATACAATTCAGGCATTGTGCTTGAAAAAATATCAATAATTTATTGATTATGAATCGATTAGAGTTTATCAATACGGGCTTGGCCATAATGGGCTTAAGCCAACTTCAACCCGATAAAATCATGAATACTGATCCACTTTTACTCATCGGAAAGGGAAGTCCAAATCTTGTAGGAAAAAATTACGCTTTACTACCGGAAGCCGACAAAGCCTTCCAAGCAATGTGTGCTGCGGCCCAAAAGCAGGGCATCACCATCAAAGTGGTCTCCTCCTACCGGTCTTTTGAAAGACAAAAAAGCATTTGGAACAGGAAATTTTTAAAATTTAAAAGCCAAGGGATACAGGACGGAGCGGCGATCAGAAAAATCATTGAATACTCAACACTTCCGGGTACCTCCCGCCATCATTGGGGTACTGATATTGACATCATTGATGCAGGCCCCCCTCAAGAGGGTGATGTTTTGCTTACCCAAAAATTTCACGACAACGGCCCCTACAATACTTTGAGGGAATGGATGGAAACCCATGCCCAGGACTATGGCTTCCTACTACCCTATACCAGAGATGAAAACAGAAACGGTTTTAAATACGAACCTTGGCATTACAGTTATGCCCCCAAATCCATACCCATGCTAAAGCAGTATCTAGAACTCGACCATAGGGAATTAATCTTTTCTGATGATTTGAAGGGAGGAGACGATTTGGATCAAGAATTTTTGGAGTCATACATCAAAAGCCATGTGATGGGTATCGACCCCTCCTTGCTCTGACTTATCTGATAAATACGGGAGATAACGGAGATTCGGTATGTTCTTCACTGTAGGCATAGCCACCATAATCAAAACCCAATAGCGTATCGGCGGTAACCTTTTCATTGTCCAGTAAATAGCGCACCATCATTCCTCTGGCTTTTTTGGCATAAAAGGAGATTATTTTCAAAGTACCGTTTTTAAAGTCCTTAAACTGAGGCGTGATCACATCTGTCTTGAGTACTTTGGTGTTTATGGCCGAAAAGTATTCGTTGCTGGCCAAATTAACGAACAACTCGTTTTCCTCCAATTCATCATTGATGAAAGTGGTGATTTTTTGCCTCCAAAAGTCGTAGAGATCTTTGTTTTTGTCGATGGGGAATTTTGTCCCCATCTCCAGTCGATAGGGTTGGATAAGATCCAAAGGTTTTAAAACACCATAGAGTCCCGACAATATCCTGAGACTGTCTTGGAGTGCTTTAATTTTTTCCAAGGGAAGGGTATAAACATCCAATCCTGTATATACGTCACCATCAAAAGTGTAAACTGCAGGGCGGGCATTTTCTTTGTTAAGTGGTGTTTTGAAATTTTGATTCCTTTCCCAGTTCAAGTTCCCGAGTTTTTCAGAGATTTTCATCAATTGCGAAAGCTCGGCCGGGGTTTTCTCCTTCAGCAGCTCATTGATGTGATTGGCCTCTGCCAGAAAACAGGGATTTGAATTTTTTTCGGTGGGTAAATTCGACTCAAAATTGAGTGATTTTGCCGGTGAGATGACCATTTTCATATTCGACTTTTTTTCAAATTTATGAGGAATTCGCCTGAAAACCAATTCAAAAGAATTGCTTGGACTGATAAGAGGATTAGAAATGCTTATGCTGGGCGTAATTTCTCCATTTGTCAATGGTCAGTTTCATGTCCTCTGGCAAGGGGGCTTCAAAATCCATCCATTTTTTTTGGGAGGGATGCTCAAACCCCAGTGTTTTAGCATGAAGTGCTTGACGCGGCAAAAGGGTAAAACAATTTTGGACAAATTGCCTGTACTTGGTAAAGGTGGTCCCTTTGAGTATGTTATCCCCACCGTAGCGGGCGTCGTTGAACAAAGTATGTCCAATGGATTTCATGTGCGCACGAATTTGGTGGGTTCTCCCTGTTTCCAAACGACATTCGATCAAGGTCACATAACCCAACCTCTCAACCACAGTGTAATGTGTGATGGCCATTTTTCCGGAACTGGCATCGGGAAAAACCGTCATTTGAAGTCGGTTTTGGGGATGCCTGCCAATGTGCCCCTCAATGGTGCCTTGATTTTCTTTGACATCACCCCAAACCAAAGCAATGTATTTTCTGGAGGAAGTTTTGTCTTGAAATTGCTTGGACAAATCGGCCATGGACTGATTGGTTTTGGCGATGACCAACAGCCCACTGGTATCTTTGTCAATACGATGCACCAAACCCGGTCGATTACTCGAATTCAGGGGCAATTGCTCAAAATGATGCAACAAACCGTTGATCAAAGTTCCACTGTAATTTCCATGTCCGGGATGAACCACCATCCCCGCTTTTTTGTTGACAATAATCAGATCGTCGTCTTCATAGACAAAGTCTAAATCCATGGCTTCGGGGGTCAATAGGTTTTCGTGAGGAGGGTGAGAAAATACCACCTTGACCCGGTCACCTCCTTTAACCTTATAATTGGATTTTACAACATTTTCGTTGACTATAATGGCGCCTGCTTTTGCGGCTTGCTGGATTTTATTTCGAGTGGCATTTTCAATGCGATTCATCAGGAACTTGTCTACCCTTAGGGGTTCTTGTCCCGGATCGGCATGGAAAGCATAATGTTCATACAATGGATCGTCGGTAAGTTCGGTTCCATCAATCGGTTTAGTTTCTTTTCCCATTGCCCAACACCAAATCTATTTCAGCTGTTTTTTGTAGTAATGTTCCCGCCTCTAAGGGCTCTCCTCTATAACGCATTTCCAAAACCATGTCCTTACCTATGTTGTTTTTATAGCTGATTTCACCGATGGTAAACCCAACCGACAACAAAGTGACTTCTGCATTTCTTCGCGTGATTTGAACCACGTCCGGGACACTAATTCTCCTGTAGCCCGAAGGATTTAAGGTGACGTAAATCTTACGATTTTTCTTTACCGATTGTCCGGGGCCGGGCTGGTGCTCTATAACGCTTAGTGGTGGAAGATTGGGGGTGAATTTTGAGGAATCAATGATTTCGTATCTCAGGTTTTTATCTGCAGTGATTTGGGATAAATTGATCAAGGGGATGCCCTTTAAATCCGGGACTTGTTGATATTGATCGTGAAAGGTGATGTATTTTAAAAAACTCAGGCTTAGATAAACAAACAATACACCCACCAAAAAGGCAAGGGTCAATTGAATGAACAAGGTTTTACTGAAAAGAAATCTTAAAAAATTCATCGTCTAAAAACTTCCCAAAGATAATAAATCAATGGGCTTAAGGATTAATTTTAAATGCAATACCTTTGCTAAAAGCTTATTCATGAGTAAAAAAGTAGTGGGCATCGCAATGGGAGGACACTCCTCCGAGCGAGAAATTTCTCTTGAAAGCGGAAATACGGTTTACCGAGCTTTACCGCAATCCCAATGGAACTGCTATAGAATCGTGGTCGACAAAAACAACTGGACTGTCATAGACCCTCAAGAAAACCACTACACCCTCGATCCAAAAACTTTTACATTTAAAATGGACGGAAAAGTTGTTCATTTTGATGTGGTGTTTAACGCCATACACGGAAGTCCGGGAGAAGATGGGCAATTGGCTGAAATTTTGGGGCAGCTACAAATCCCGCATTCGAGCTGTAGTCAACAAATTGCAGCACTGACGTTTAACAAAAGAGATTGTCTGGAAAAGGTAAAAGAATGGGAGGTTCCGGTGGCAAAGTCATTCACTTTTGACCAAGGCGACCCTTTGGATGTCGATGCCATAGAAAAAAAAGTCGGTCTGCCCTGTTTTGTAAAACCCAATCGTTCGGGAAGCAGCTATGGGATCGTCAAAGTATATGAAAAAAAGGCCTTAAAAGAGGCGGTAAACACCGCCCTAAAAGAAGATGCTCAATTGATCATAGAAGCCGCTTTGGTGGGTATGGAGATCACCGTTGGAGCCTATGTTTTGGATGGCGAAGTCATCGTCTTGCCCATTACCGAGATCATTTCGGAAAACGATTTTTTTGACTATGATGCAAAATACAATGGCAAATCTCAAGAGATAACCCCGGCCCGAGTGGATGATACCACCTTGAACGAAATACATGCCACCGTCAAAAAACTTTACCGTCAATTGGGACTGCAAGGGATTTGTAGGAGTGAATTCATCATTGTGAAGGGTATTCCCCATTTGTTGGAGGTCAATACGATTCCCGGTTTGACCGCCGCCAGTCTTATCCCACAGCAGGTCAGCGCCGCAGGAATTGAATTGGCGGACTTTTTCGAATCATTGCTGGCAGAAGCAATGAAAAAACCACTAATTTAGTGACATGAAACGCGCTGTTTTTCCCGGTTCTTTTGACCCCATCACCTTGGGGCATGTGGACATCATCAAACGGAGCATTCTGCTTTTTGATGAAATCGTTATCGGGGTGGGAACCAATTCTGAAAAAAAATACATGTTTCCACTCAAAAAAAGGATGACTTTTATCGAAGAAACTTTTGCCGAGCAAAAAAGCATTTCGGTAACTCAATACGAAGGATTGACCATTGAGTTTTGTAAAAAAATTCAAGCTGATTTTATCATCAGAGGATTGAGAAATCCCGCCGATTTTGAATTCGAAAAAGCCATTGCCCACACCAGTAGAAAATTGTCCGGAATTGAAACAATTTTTCTACTCACCGCAGCTAAAACCTCTTTTATAAGCAGTAGTATTGTAAGGGAGATTATATCAAATAAGGGGGATTATACCCAATTGGTTCCCGCTACAGTGAGGGTTTAATTCAGACCCAATCCATTTCTTCAAAAAGCAGTTTGATGTTTTCGTAGGCATTTTCCATTAAAACGGGGACTTCCTCTTTGGTTTTCCACTCGGCCTTGGCAATCCCCTCCTCCAGCTGAGGTTCTAAAAGACCCTCGTAGGAAGTAGTCATCAAATACCAATAGGTTTTCTTTAACTTGTAGTTACCGTTCCGGGAAAAAAGGTGATAGGTGTGGTTAAGACTCTTTTTTACAATCAAATCCTTTGCTCCTGTTTCTTCCATCACCTCTCTGAGTGCTCCATCGATTAATATTTCTTTTTTCTCAATTTTCCCTTTGGGTAAGTCCCATTTATTGTTTCTATAAATGAACAAAACTTTACCGTTTTGGTGTTCGACAAGACCCCCGGCAGCTTCGACCAATGAAAAGGTTTTCAAGAGGTGTTTCCACAGTTTATCCTCCTTGGCATGATACAAATAAACGCCCTTTGTTTTTTTTGATTTTAGGGCAGCAATAATCTGTTTTTGGTCACTGTACTTGATGTAGAAAAAAGGGGTTTGATCGTCGTGATCAACGATTTGGGTGGTGAGCAAAACAAATTTTTTATTGAAAAAAACTTTATACATTTGTGTATGATTTATGATCAAGAGACGGCTCGGCAGACAGCAAATTCCCTACTACAAATTAATGCAATAAAATTGAATCCCAAAAATCCATTTACTTGGGCCAGCGGATGGAAGTCTCCCATTTACTGCGATAACAGAATTGCGCTTTCTTATCCAAAAACAAGACGTTTTTTAGCCGAAAAAATAGCAGAACAAGCCCAAAGCCTATACGGCGAGGGTTATGTGGTGGCTGGAGTAGCGACAGGTGCCATTGGAATCGGCATATTGGTTGCCGACGTTCTCAATGCTCCTTTTATCTACGTCAGACCGGAGCCCAAGTCACATGGAAGGCAAAATCAAATCGAAGGCCAGCTTGATCCCGACAAAAAAGTATTGGTCATCGAAGATTTGATCTCCACAGGAAAAAGCAGTCTCAATGCATTAAAAGCACTCAGGAAAGAAGAGGTTGAGGTGCTGGGAATGTTAGGGCTATTCGATTATGGTTTCGAATTGGCCGTGGATAATTTCAAAGCCGAGGAAATCCAACTCCATACCTTGAGTGATTATCATCATTTGATTATCGAAGCCGAAAAATCCAATTATGTCGAGGCAGCCGAAATATCCGTTCTCAAATCTTGGAGGGTTTCCCCTTCCCAATGGCAAGCCTCTTAGAATATCATTTCAATGGCTCCGTGAGGGTAGTCGGAAGTCTCCCCCGAGTTTTTTTGAATCTTCAAGAAGCCACTTTCGGTCACTCCCTTGATAACCCCCTGAAATGTTTCTTTTTGATCTTTAAAGGTTGACATCTTTCCCTTTTGAAACAGCAAAGCTTCGTATTCTGCCTTTAAGCCTGCCGCATCGTCATCGGAAAGCCTATCCAAATAAACCTCCAAAAACTTTAATACCCTTCTCAAAACATCGCCAATGTCTACCCTGGAGGCTGTTTTCAAAAAAAGAGAACTCGCGTGGGGAAGGCCCTCAAAACGCTCCTGGTTAATGTTTAAACCAATGCCAATAATGGAAGCCGTTATGCGATCTCCTTTGATCATGTTTTCGATCAAAATCCCCCCTATTTTATTTTTACCTGACAAAATGTCGTTAGGCCATTTCAGCATTAAGTCAATATTCGCCAATTCACCCAATGCCTCTATCACTGCCAAAGTGACGGCACAATTGATGGCAAAAGCGTTTTTTACCCTCAGCCTCGAGAAAAGCTTAAACAGGCTAAACGTAAGGTTTTTCATGGGTTCGGTTTGCCAATGCTTATTCCTTTGACCCCTGCCTTGGGTTTGATTTCTCACCCAAACCACATCACCGTCAAAACAATCTCCTGTCAAAAATCTGTCCTTCAACCAATCGTTTGAAGAGGCTGTGGCATTAAGTTTGATTATATTGAAATTGCTCATGGTTTAGAACGCTATGAATGTAAAATGTAATAAATTTGTGTAAAACTAGAATTTTTTAATGTCAAAACCGAAGTCCACTGAGGATGCCCTAATTTCAAACATCATTTTAGGCATTGATAATGTTAAAGGATTAGACGTGAGTCTTTTGGATCTCAGAGATATTGAAAATACTTTTTGTAGCTATTTTATTGTATGTACTGGGAGTTCCAATACCCATGTCAACGCAATTGTCAGTGCCATTCAAAAAACGGTAAGCAAGGAGCTAAAAGAAAAACCCTTTCATACTGAAGGAAAAGACAACGCCGAATGGGTTTTGATTGACTATGTAAACATAGTGGTTCATGTTTTTCAAAAACAGATCCGAGAATACTACAATATTGAAGGACTCTGGGGAGATGCTAAAACCACAAAAATTGCATCGAATTATTAATTGACTATGAAAGAAGGAAACAATAATAAGTTAAAAATTAGTCCCTATTGGGTTTATGCGGTTATTATCACCATACTGCTTGGAATGAGTATGTTTGGAGGAGATGGCAACTGGCAATCGATCAGTAAAACAAATATTTCAGATTTTGAGCGTTTTCTAAACGAGGGGGACGTAGAAGAAATTATTGTTGTCAATCAAAAACTGGCCAAAGTAACCCTGAACAGCTATGGATTGGAGAAAAGCGTTCACAAGAACGTAAAATCCAAAAACATCCTGGGGCAAGAAAATACCAGTGGCCCACATTATGAATTTGAAGTGGGGAACTTGGAGCTTTTTCAGCGTAAGCTAGAGCAAGCTGAAGACAAGGGCATACAATTCCGTTATGAATTTATGACCATTGAAAACCGTTGGATGGATGTCATCCTTGGTTTCCTTCCTATCATCATCATCATCGGGGTTTGGATTTTCTTGATGAGAAGAATGTCCGGTGGTGGCGCAGGAGGGCCAGGGGGCCAAATCTTTAACATTGGAAAATCTAAAGCAAAGCTTTTTGACCAAAACACTGAGGTCAAAACTACTTTCAAAGACGTCGCCGGACTGGAAGGCGCCAAAGAAGAAATTCAGGAAATCGTCGATTTCCTCAAAAACCCAAAGAAGTACACCGTATTGGGCGGAAAGATTCCAAAAGGAGCCTTGTTGGTCGGTTCGCCGGGAACCGGTAAAACGCTTTTGGCAAAGGCCGTGGCCGGAGAAGCCAAAGTTCCTTTTTTCTCCCTGTCCGGATCAGATTTTGTTGAAATGTTTGTGGGAGTAGGTGCCTCTAGGGTTAGAGATTTATTCAAACAAGCCAAAGACAAATCTCCTTCCATCATTTTTATCGATGAGATCGATGCCATTGGAAGGGCGAGAGGAAAAAATAATTTTACCGGATCAAACGATGAGCGAGAAAACACCTTAAACCAGTTGCTTACAGAAATGGATGGTTTTGGTACCAACACCAATGTGATTGTATTGGCGGCGACCAACCGTGCCGATGTCTTGGATAAAGCACTGATGCGTGCCGGGCGATTCGACAGACAGATTTATGTCGACCTACCCGACCTGAATGAAAGACGTGAAATTTTTAAGGTGCACCTCAAACCCCTGAAGTCCATCAAAACTTTGGACGTGGAGTTTTTGGCCAAGCAAACCCCTGGATTTTCTGGAGCCGATATCGCCAATGTTTGTAATGAAGCCGCGCTGATCGCAGCAAGGAAAAACAAAAAATCTGTCGGTAAGCAAGATTTTCTAGATGCTGTAGATCGTATTGTTGGTGGGCTGGAAAAGAAAAATAAAATCGTCACTCCGGAGGAAAAGAAAACCATTGCATTTCATGAGGCGGGACACGCCATCGTGAGTTGGTTGCTGGAGCACGCCGCTCCTTTGGTAAAAGTAACGATAGTTCCCCGAGGCCAATCTCTTGGGGCAGCTTGGTACTTGCCCGAAGAACGAATGATCGTCAGAACGGAACAAATGTTAGATGAAATGTGTGCAGCATTGGGAGGAAGAGCCGCCGAAAAAATCATGTTTGACAAAATTTCTACCGGTGCACTCAGTGATCTGGAAAAGGTAACCCGTCAAGCACGGGCAATGGTTTCTGTCTATGGATTGAATGATACCCTGGGTAACATTACCTATTACGACTCCACGGGTCAAATGGAAAACAGTTTTACAAAGCCCTATTCCGAAAAAACAGCTCAGGTCATTGACAAGGAAATTTCCGGTATCATTGAAATGCAGTACAAAAGGGCTTGTAATCTGTTGAAAAAAAATAAAAACAAGCTCAAGCAACTCGCCGAAAGGTTATTGGAAAAAGAGGTTATTTTTAAAGATGACCTGTTTAACATCCTCGGAGAACGACCCTATGATGTAAAACCAGATAAAAAAGAAGACGGTAAAGATGGTGCTCAGGTAGCTGTCAACTAATGAATTGTGGGGCTCTGGAATAAACTCTTCGGTAGAAAAAAAAACAGCCCAGACCCGGAGGCCACCAGTCCCTACCTTCCTGAAAAGAAAAATGATATTGAAATCATTTTTGCCGAAAAGTTTACCCAAAAAGGAGGTAAATTCATCTACAGTGAGGATATAAAATCCACCGACAAATTTTTTAAACTTATACTAGAGGAAAATCATTGGACTGCCCCAAATATACTCTGCTTTGATCCCCAACTCACCCAAAGATTTGGACTGGAACCCCTGCCCGTTACTTTTGATCCTCAAAATTTTAAGGCCCTGCTAATCGGGTGTGAATACCTGATCGCCAACAAAGGCACAGTGCTCATTTGTCACCACCAACTCAAGGAATTTAAACTTGAGGCATTACCCGATTTTTTTATCGTTTATTCCGGCTTAGACAACTTTGTAAATGATGTGAGCGAAGGGATGAGCAATCTCAAAAATAAGTATACCGATCAACTGCCCACCAACATCACCACATTGAATGTGAAAAACTCAAAAGATGAAAATGATTTTTTATCGTATGGGAATAGTGCGAAAAACCTATATTTAGTACTTCAAGAGGAATAAGTCAATGGGAGAGCTATACATCAGAGGAATTTCAGGACTATTTTATGTCGGCTTGATATTGGGATCTGTTTTCTATGATCGGCTACTCTACACCTTGGTTATTCTCATATTTTCAGCATTGGCTATGATTGAATTTCAGCGTTTGGTTGCCCATAAAAGTTATATGCCTGTTGCATTGGTCGTCCTTTTGGTCTACAATTTCTACCAATCAAAAATCTTTACGACCGAATTGCTCTATCCACTGCTGAGTGTTTTTATGGCTCATGTTTTCCTGATCTATTGGCTTTTTAGCAATAAAGCGATACAATTGGAATATTTGTCCCGAACTTTACTGAGTCTGTTTTATCTGGGTCTGGGATGCTTTTTCATCATTGCACTGGCAGGAAATGATGATCATTTTGAACCCAAAAACGTTTTGTTGTTTTTTGTATTGATATGGACCAACAATTCTTTTGCTTATGTGACAGGGAAGCAAATGGGAAAAAACCCGCTTTTCCATCGTGTGTCACCCAAAAAGACTTGGGAAGGTTTTGTAGGTGGACTGGTTTTCGCTTTGATCGCTGCCTTTATTTTTCAAAATTTCCATCCCGATCAATCCATAGGATTTTATATCATTGTTGCTTTCATCACCAGCGTTTTGGCGACCTTGGGCGATTTGATCCAATCCCATTTCAAACGATACGCAAAGGTCAAAGACAGCGGATCTCTGATTCCCGGGCACGGAGGGTTTTTCGATCGTATGGACAGTGCTATTTTTGTAGCACCTTGGTTTTACTTACTACTCAATTTTAAAGAATATGTTTCATAAAGAAGGTTTTAAAATTATCATCAATACTTTTTTGATTTGTACGGCCTTGGCCTTATTGGCCGAGTATCGGATTGAGCATTTTTGGATGCAAAAAGCAGTGCAATTACTCAGTGTCGTTATTTTGATATTGGTACTTCAGTTTTTTAGAAATCCCAAAAGAAAAACCATCCAAAACGAAAAACAAATCATCTCTCCTGTAGATGGAAAAGTGGTGGTCATCGAAGAAGTTTTTGAAAAAGAATTTTTTAAAGACAAGCGTTTACAGGTGTCCATTTTTATGTCCCCCATCAATGTACATGTCACCCGCTATGCCATCAGCGGATCGGTCGTTTTTAGCAAATACCATCCGGGAAAATACTTGGTGGCCTGGCATCCCAAATCCTCTGAGTTAAACGAAAGAACCACCGTAGTGGTTGAAAACAAGTCAGTAGGACAGATCCTTTACCGACAAATTGCAGGAGCCGTTGCCCGTCGTATCGTCAACTATGCCAAAGTGGGAGATCAAGCGGCACAAGGTGCAGATGCCGGATTTATAAAATTTGGTTCCAGGGTAGATCTGTTTTTACCCTTAGGCACCAAAATCAATGTTGAAAAAGATCAGGTTGTAAAAGGCGGGGAAGACTGTATTGCCGAAGTCTAAAGTAGGCTTAAACTTTTTTCCAACAGAGAAATTTTCTCCTTGGCGTCAGCTGCTTTTTTACGTTCCAATTCGATAACCTTTTCGGGGGCGTTGGCAACAAAGCGTTCGTTGGATAATTTTTTTTCAACCGATTTTAGAAATCCTTTGGCGTATTCGAGTTCTTGTGTCAATTTTTTGCGTTCCTCCTCCGGATCAACGGCTTGGTTTATGGGGATAAAAAACTCGGATTGTCCGACCCTAAACGACCCTAGTGCTTGATTTTCATCTTGGACACTCTGTTCGACGGATTCGAGCTGTGCCAATTTTTGTATGACCTCAGGGTGTGGGATTTGAGTCTCGGAAATCAAGATCAATTGTTCTTTGAATCCAATATTTTTTTCTTTTCTAAAGTTTCTGATCCCCGCCACGATTTGTTTGACCATTTCAAAATCATCAATGCATTGTTGATCTGTGGGTTGGGTTTTGGGCCAATCGGAGACCACCAGTGCCTCTTGGGTGTCTCGCTTATCGATATGGTGCCATAGTTCTTCGGTGATAAAAGGCATAAAAGGATGCAGCAGTCGGAGGTTGTTTTCAAACAAAGCTTTTACCGCTGCAAGGGTGCTGCTGTCTATGGGGTCACCATAGTTGGGTTTGACCATTTCCAAAAACCATGAGCAAAAATCATCCCAAATGAGTTTGTACAGGCTCATCAAAGCATCGGATATCCTGTATTTACTGTAATGATCATCTATTAGGCTAAGGGTTTGGTGGAAGAGGTTTTCGTACCATTCAATGGCAGCCTTGTTGACATCGGGCATTTCATGGGTTGGGTTGACCTCCCATCCCTCGACCAAACGATAAGCGTTCCATATTTTATTGGCAAAATTTTTGCCCTGGTGGCATAGACTTTCGTCAAACAACAGGTCATTTCCGGCGGCAGAGCTCAGCATCAGCCCTACCCTGACGGCATCTGCACCAAACTCATCTATCAAAGCAAGAGCATCGGGTGAATTTCCCAATTGTTTCGACATTTTTCTGCCCTGTTTGTCTCTGACCAATCCCGTCAGATAGACATTTGAAAAGGGTTTTTCTTCACGCAATTCATAACCCGACATGATCATTCGTGCGACCCAAAAAAACAAAATATCGGGGCCGGTAACCAAATCCTGTGTGGGATAATAATAATTGATCTCGGGATTGTCAGGCTCCAGCACCCCGTTA
Organism: uncultured Flavobacteriaceae bacterium; assembly: GCA_938082715.1. Taxonomy (GTDB): domain Bacteria; phylum Bacteroidota; class Bacteroidia; order Flavobacteriales; family Flavobacteriaceae; genus UBA8316. The sequence goes on from CALKCR010000011.1 coordinate 21,419, forward strand.
AAAACTGAAATGGGCCACAACCAGGAAGAGAACCAGGTGTCCAATACATCTTCGTCTTGACGCAAATCTGAGAGTTTTAGAGTAGCGTCTCCAGAGGCGGCCTTGGCCAGCTCAAGAGCAGTTGCTTTGTCTTTGGCAACCACAAATTGGGAATTGTCCTTTCCATAGTAATAGGCAGGAATTTGCTGTCCCCACCACAACTGTCTGGAAATATTCCAATCGCGGATGTTTTCCATCCAATGGCGATAGGTATTTTTAAATTTTTCGGGCACCAACTTTACTTCTTTGCTTTCCAACACTGCGGCAATTGCAGGTTGTGCCAAACCCTCCATTTTGAGAAACCACTGATCCGAAAGTCGAGGTTCGATCACGGCTTTGGTACGTTCTGATGTTCCCACCTTGTGACGGTGATTTTCTTTTTTGACCAATTGGCCGGATGCCTCCAAGGCTTTAGCTATTTTTTTTCGGGCCACAAAACGATCCATGCCCTCAAATTCCAAACCGTGATGGTTTAGGGTAGCATCCTCATTAAAAATATCAATGACTTCCAATTGGTGTTTTTCGCCCAGGGCTTTGTCGTTGATGTCATGGGCAGGGGTCACTTTAAGACAACCTGTACCAAATTCCATATCCACGTATTCATCTTCGATGATGGGAATTTTTCTGTTGGCGATGGGAACGATCAACTGTTTCCCTTTGAGTTTGTCGTATCGTTCATCTTGGGGGTGAATACAAACTGCCGTATCCCCCAAAAGGGTTTCGGGACGAGTAGTGGCAATGATTACTTTTTTATCACTGCCTACTACTGCATAGGCGATATGGTACAGTTGACCATCACGCTCTTCATAAATCACCTCCTCATCGGAGAGGGTGGTCTTTGCTTCGGGGTCCCAATTGACCATTCGATAACCCCTGTAGATCAGGCCTTTGTTGTAAAGCCGGACAAAAGTATCAATGACCGAGGCCGACATGTTTTCGTCTAAGGTAAATTTGGTGCGGCTCCAATCGCAAGAGCAGCCCAGTTTTTTGAGTTGCTCAAGGATCACCCCCCCGTATTCGTGCGTCCAGTCCCAAGCATGTTCCAAAAAAGCTTCGCGGGTCAATGTCGATTTTTCGATGCCTTGTTCTTTAAGTCGGGCCACTACTTTGGCCTCTGTTGCAATAGAGGCGTGGTCGGTTCCGGGAACCCAACAAACATTATAGCCTTGCATTCTGGCACGACGGATTATGATGTCTTGTAGGGTATTGTTCAACATATGTCCCATGTGGAGTACTCCCGTTACATTGGGAGGAGGGATGACTATGGTGTACGGATCTCTATCGTCGGGAGTAGAAGAAAAAAAATCTTTCTCCATCCAATAAGAATACCATTTATCTTCAACGTTTTGGGAAACAAACTTAGATGGAATCTGCATGAATCTTGGTAAGCCTTTAAAATGCTTGACAAAAGTAAGCACCCTTTTGGGATTATAAAAACCCCTTGCGTTTTGGTTTTCTTTTTAAAGTTGTAAATTTATAGAATAGTATTTATAACAATGAAAAAAGCAATCCTTTTTATTTTACTGATTTTTGCTCAGCTGGCATTGAGTGCACAAGCCTCAGGCCCTATGATAAGTTTTGATACGGAAACAATTGATTACGGTGATATCACCAAAGGCAGTAATGGGGTTCGAACTTTTACATTCGAGAATACTGGCGATGAGCCATTAGAGATTCAAGGGGTGAGATCCAGTTGTGGCTGTACCATTCCCAAAAAACCCGAAGCACCCATTGAACCGGGAAAAAAAGGGGAAATTACGGTAAGGTATGACACCAATCGCGTTGGGGTATTCAGAAAAACGATCACTGTAAATACTAATGTTTCCAATGCCGCCATCATCGCATTGAAAATTAAGGGCAACGTATTGGCCAATTAATTTTGATCCTCAGTTGAGTATCAGGGCTTTTTTTTGAATATTTGCACTCACAAATAGAAAGATGCCAAAAATTTCTAAAAAAGGGCAAGAATTGCCCTCGTCACCCATCAGAAAACTAGTTGTTCACGCAGATGAAGCCAAATCTCGCGGGCTAGAAGTTTTGCATCTCAACATTGGGCAACCGGATATTGAGGCACCTGCAGAAGCCATGGAAATGGTGCGCAACCACGATCTAAAATTGCTGCCTTACGGCTCCTCACAGGGGTCTTTATCCTTTCGTACCCAACTTTGCCAATACTATCAACAACACAATATTTCGATCCAACCGGATGACATCATTGTCACCACCGGGGCCAGTGAAGCTTTGGCTTTTACCCTCAACGTGGTTTGTGATGCTGGGGATGAGATCATTATTCCCGAGCCTTTTTATGCCAATTATAATGGATTTGCAGCCGCTTGCAGTGTTGAGGTAGTTCCTGTGGTTTCTCATTTTGAAAACCAATTTGAGTTGCCGCCCATAGAAGTATTAAAAGAAAAAATTACTGATAAGACCCGGGCCATACTGATCTGTAACCCCAGTAATCCAACGGGTTATCTCTACAGTGAGGCGGAGGTCAAAGCCCTGATTGATATGGCTGTAGCTCACGATATTTTTATCATCGTGGACGAGGTATATCGGGAATTTATATACGCTGAAAAGCCTCATTATTCTGTTTTAAAATCGAAAAAAGGCAGCCAACATGCAGTGATGATCGATTCTGTTTCCAAGCGTTATAGCCTTTGTGGTGCTAGGGTGGGCTGTATGATTTCCAAAAACAAAACGTTGATGGCCAATGCGCTAAAATTTGCCCACCTTCGTTTGTCTCCTCCGGCCTTGGCAATGATGGCCAGTGAAGCCGCCATTTCCGCACCTCCCTCCTACTTGGATGGTGTAAAAAAAGAATACGAAAAAAGAAAAGGAGTCACCGTTGCCGCACTGGAAAAAATTCAGGGCGTGGAAGTCTCCAATCCCATGGGGGCCTTCTATTGTATCGCTAAACTTCCCGTGGAGTGTGCCGAAGACTTTTCCAAATTTTTGCTCACCGACTTTAAGGATCAAGGTCAAACCTTAATGTTGGCCCCTGCGGCAGGATTTTATTCCTCTCCCGAGCTAGGAAAAGATCAAGTTCGATTGGCTTTTGTTTTGGAGAGCAGTAAACTCCAACGCGCCGCTGAAATTTTAGAAAAAGCTTTGACTGCCTACCATAATTCCTAAGCATTTTTCTATATTACTCTATGGTTTTGAATTTTAAAAAAGACATTTCACTGCGTCCCTATAATACCTTTGGCATCGATGTAAAATCAAAAAAATTTGTCGGGATTCAATCCACTGATGAATTAAAAGCGGTTTTAAAACACCATCAAGGAGCGCAACTTTTGATATTGGGGGGAGGGAGTAATCTCTTGCTGACCGAAAATTTTGAGGGGCTTACGATAAGAATTGAAACCCGTGGAATAGAAATAGTACAGGAGTATGATCGGTCGGCAAGGGTCAAAGTCGCGGCGGGAGAAAACTGGCACGATTTTGTGATATGGTGTTTGGAAAATGACTTGGGAGGTGTAGAAAATTTGGCACTGATTCCCGGCAGTGTAGGTGCGGCACCCATCCAAAACATCGGGGCTTATGGCGTGGAGTTGAGGGAAGTTTTTGAAAGTTGTGAGGCTTTGTCAATAAAAACAGGGGACATCAAAATTTTTAACAAGGTCGATTGTCAATTTGGTTATAGAAATTCCATTTTTAAAAATGCGCTCAAAGGGCAATACATCATTACTTCGGTGCAGTTCAATCTGACCAAGGCACCGCATCAAGTCAATACCTCCTATGGGGGATTGTCCGAAAAACTAGGGGCCAAGTCTCCCGACATCCAAAGTGTAGCACAAGCGGTGATCGATATCAGATCTGCCAAATTACCCGATCCGGGTCAAATCGGTAACAGTGGTAGTTTTTTTAAAAATCCGGTGATTCCCGCAAAACAATTTATGGAGCTCCAACAGCAATATCCTAACATGCCTCGCTATCCCGATCAAGAGGGAAAAATCAAAATTCCAGCGGCTTGGTTGATCGACCACTTGGGTTATAAGGGGTATCGCATGAATGATGCAGGCGTGCACCAAAACCAAGCCTTGGTATTGGTCAATTACGGCAATGCCTCCGGTGCTGAAATCAAAAAACTGGCCCAAGCGATCAAAGACAATGTCTTAGAAAACTTTGCGATCCACTTGGAGTTTGAGGTCAATATACTTTAGTGCTATTCCCTGTTTTTGGAGTCGATGACAATGGTAACCGGGCCATCGTTGGTCAGGCTGACTTTCATGTCGGCGCCAAACAACCCTTTGGCCACTTTTCTGCCCAATTGTTCCTCTGCTAAAAGTAGAAACTGTTCGTAAAGTGGGATGGCTGTTTCGTGTCGGGCCGCGCGAATGTATGAGGGTCGATTGCCCTTTTTGGTCGCAGCCATCAAAGTAAACTGACTAATGACCATCAATTCGCCCTTGATGTCGAGGAGCGAAAGATTCATCACTTGGTTTTTATCATTGAAAATCCTCAGATTGAGGAGTTTATTGACCAACCATTCCAGATCAGAGGGATTCTCTTCATTTTCGATGCCCAAAAGCACCAACAGCCCTTGGCTTATATCCCCCACCACTTCTCCTGCTACTTTGACTTGGGCTTGGCTGACCCTTTGAATGACAATTCTCATGACTTAACGGTATAAAACATCGTCCTCTAGGAGTTGTAAATAAGATTTGTACCGACTTTGGGCGATTTCGCCCGCTTCCAATGCCGCTTTGACCGCGCATTGTGGTTCGTTGAGGTGCAGGCAGTTGTTGAATTTACAATCCTTTTTTAGGACAGAAAATTCGGCAAAATAGCCGGACAATTCTTCCTTTTCTATATCCACCACTCCAAAACCCTTTATACCCGGTGTGTCGATGATTTTAGCTCCACCCTCCAGATCAAACATTTCGGCAAAGGTAGTGGTGTGTTGTCCCTGTTCGTGTTGGGCAGAAACATTGGCGGTTTTCAAATCCAAACCCGGTGACAAGGTATTGAGCAAAGTGGATTTTCCCACCCCACTATGGCCCGAAAACATGCTTACCTTTTGAGCCATGGTTTTTTGTATTGCATCCAAAGTATTACCATCGGTGGCCACCACCTCATAACAGTCGTAACCTATTTTTTCATAGACCGCCTTGAGGGAACGCATCTCCATCAATTCCCTAGGATTGTAGCAATCGATTTTATTGAATACCAATACGGTTTTGATCTCATAGGCTTTTGCTGTGATCAAAAAACGATCGATAAAAGCCGGAAAAGTGGGTGGTGTTTTGAGGGTAATCATCAGAAAAACCTGATCAATATTGGAGGCGATGATGTGGATTTGTTTGGAAAGGTTGACCGATTTTCTGACAATGTAGTTTTGGCGGGGTTCGATTTCGCTGATCACCCCCATGCTATCTGTCCAATCAGATTCCATTTTAAACAAAACCTTATCTCCCACAGCAACGGGATTAGTGCTTTTTATCCCTTTGATACGGAATTTTCCTTTGATCCTACAATCGTAAAACTGCCCTTTGGATTTAACGCGATAATGGCTTCCTTTAGAACAATAAACAATCCCTTTTTTTATCATTACTGCAAAGAAACAACAAATATTTTTTTTCCTCCTTGCCCAGATTACAAGCAGGTGGAATTGCTATCTTTGTAAAAAAAAAGTGAATGGCCCAGAAAGTAATATTAATGATCTTGGACGGATGGGGTTTTGCCCCCAATCCAGAGGTCTCTGCAGTAGATTTAGCCCAAACGTCAAACATCGATGCTTTGTATGAAAAACACTCTCATGCCTCTCTGTTGACCCATGGAGAAAACGTAGGCTTGCCCGACGGTCAGATGGGAAACAGCGAAGTGGGGCATATGAATCTGGGTGCGGGAAGAATTGTTTATCAAGACTTGGTTAAAATTTCAAAAGCCATAGGCGACAAAAGTGTTGAAAAGAATCCGGTTTTGTTAGAGGCATTGACCTACGCCCAAGACCAAGGAAAAAATGTACATTTTTTAGGGTTGCTTTCTGACGGGGGTGTACACGCACATCTAGATCACTTGGAGGGCCTTTTGGAGATGGCGGCAAAATACGGCTGTCCCCAAGTTTTTGTCCACGGTTTTACTGATGGTCGGGACGTTGATCCCAAATCGGGAGCGGGCTACCTTCAAAAATTATCCCAAAAACTTGATCAGACCAAGGCAAAACTGGCCACCATTACGGGGCGCTACTATGCCATGGATCGGGACAAAAGATGGGAAAGGGTCAAAAAAGCCTACGATGCATTGGTTCATGGTAAAGGCACGCCCACCCAAAACATGATCGAAAGTATTGAGGCCAGCTATGCTGCGGGGGTTACGGACGAGTTTATCGAACCCTTGATTGGCGTTGACTCAAACAACCAGCCTTTGGGTAAAATTGCCCAAGGAGATGTTGTGATCTTTTTCAACTACCGTACCGACCGCGGGCGACAATTGACCGAAGCACTCTCACAATACGCTTTTCCCGATCAAAACATGACGCCTTTGGGTTTGCATTATGTTACCCTGACCAATTACGATAAAACCTTTAAAAATGTGAAGGTTGTTTTTGAAAAAGACAATCTGGAGGACACCTTGGGTGAAACCCTTTCCAAAGCGGGAAAAACCCAAATACGCATTGCCGAGACCGAAAAATATCCCCATGTCACCTTCTTTTTTAACGGTGGACGGGAAGAACCTTTTAAGGGAGAAGAACGCATCATGTGTCCTTCGCCCAAGGTGGCTACCTATGACCTACAACCTGAAATGAGCGCTTTTGAGGTAAGAGATGCCATTTTACCCAAAATCAAAGAGGAACAGCCTGATTTTATCTGCTTAAACTTTGCCAATCCCGATATGGTAGGACATACCGGAGATTTACAAGCCGCCATTAAAGCCTGTGAGACCGTGGATCAATGCGTCGGAAGCATCATTGATGCGGCTTTGGAAAACGAATATAAAATTATTGTCATTGCCGATCACGGAAATTGTGAAACCATGGTCAATCCCGACGGTTCACCCAATACGGCACATACCATCAATCCGGTTCCTTTGATTTTGGTCGATGGGGAAATCACCCCCATTGGAGACGGTGTATTGGGAGACATTGCCCCCACCATTCTAAAACTGATGTCGGTGGACATTCCCGAAGCCATGACAGGTAAATCATTGGTATAACAGTATCACCCCCAAACATTCAACCTATGAAAAATGTTATTTTTACGAGCCTGAGTATCCTGCTGATCAGTTGTGGTTCTCAACAACAAAAGCCTCTGGCAACCCAGCCGATTCAAGCCAGCAGTGGCGAAATGATTCTATTAGGCAAGATCAATAAAGCCAATTTGCAAGTATCTGCCCACACCCCCTGGTTCAATCAAGCTTACAAGACGATTACTGTCAACCCTCAATGGGCAAAAAATCTTAAACCACACCTCAACGGACTTAACATCAAGGTGTTCATGGGCACTTGGTGTGATGACAGTCAGCGGGAAATCCCTCATTTTTTTAAGTTACTCCAAACCTTGGAATTTGATCAAAAGCTTGTTGAAATGTATGCCATGTCTGAAGAAAAAACTACTCCTGAGAATTTTGAGAAGGGATTAGAGATATACAATGTCCCCACCATTATTTTTTTTAAAAATGGGAGCGAAATCAATAGATTTGTAGAGTTTCCTGTAAACAGTCTCGAATCTGATATTACAAAAATCATTAAAAAGGAGCCCTACATCCATTCGTATGAGTAGCTCATGGTAAAGATCAAAAGTTTAGAGCAGATCGAATTGATGCGTGAAAGCGCATTGATCGTATCCAAAACTCTGGGTATGCTTGCTCGGGAAATCAAACCTGAGGTAACGACCCTACACTTGGATCAACTGGCAGAAAGTTTTATTCGCGACCATGGAGCTGAACCGGGTTTTCTGGGTTTGTACGACTTTCCCAACACCCTTTGTGTCAGTCCCAACGAAGAGGTCGTTCACGGCATTCCCAATGACAAACCCTTAGAGGAAGGAGACATCCTCTCAGTGGATTGCGGAGCACTCAAAAACGGATTTTACGGAGACCACGCCTACACCTTTGAGGTGGGAACTATCGCTGCCGAAACCAAAAAGCTATTGGAGGTTACCAAAAAATCCCTATATATCGGCATAGAAGCCTTTTGTCACGGCAACCGAGTTGGCGATTTGGGACATGCCATTCAAACCTATACAGAATCTTTTGGCTATGGTGTGGTAAGAGAATTGGTAGGGCATGGATTGGGTAAAACCATGCACGAATCCCCCGAAATTCCCAATTACGGCAGAAGAGGTAAGGGAAAAAAATTCCTTAACGGCATGGTCATCGCCATAGAACCCATGATCAATCTGGGCACCAAAAATATTCGTCATTTTAGCGACGGATGGACCATTAAAACTGCCGACAATCAACCCAGTGCTCATTTTGAACACAATGTTGCTTTGATCGATGGAAAACCTCAACTGCTCTCCACATTTGATTATATCTATGAGGCTTTAGGGATTCAATCCGATGAAGAAATTGCCTTCAAAAAACACACTGCTAAGGCATGAAATGGATCTTGCGTTTTTTACCCCGATCCTTGTTGATTCGTATGAGTCTTTTTTTTCAACCCCTTTTGCGGATTTATTTCAAAGGCAGTAAGTTCATTGACCCCATTGATGGTTCTGTGTACCGAAAGTTTTTGCCCTATGGTTATGGTAAAACTTTGCGTCCCAATGCCCTTTGTCCGGGTACACTATCCCTGGAACGTCATCGTTTGCTTTGGCTTTATTTGGATAGAGAATCCAATTTTTTAAATCAAAATCTAAAGGTGCTGCATATAGCCCCCGAGCAGGTTTTTTACTGGAAGTTTAAACAATTTAAGCATTGGGACTACACCACCACTGATCTCTATTCGCCTCTGGCAGATGTAGTTGCGGATATTTGCTATTTGCCTTTCCAGGACAATCAATACGATCTGATCCTTTGCAATCACGTTTTGGAACACATTCCCAACGACCTCAAAGCCATGACGGAATTGTATCGTGTCCTAAAAAAAGGAGGAACACTGATCGCCCAAGTCCCCCTTGAGGAAGGAAGACCAAAAACATTCGAAGACAATAGTATAACGGATGCCAATGAACGCAGCCGAGTTTTTGGACAATACGATCACGTTCGGGTTTATGGGCAGGACTACTATCAAAGGCTCAAGTCTGTGGGTTTCTCCGCTGAGGGTTTTTTTTTCCAGCGCCAACTTACTACAGAAGAAATTGAGCGATATGCCCTGCCTCAAAAAGAAAAGATACCGGTAATGCGTAAATAGAAGTTCTAAACTACCAGTTCCCGGATTTAATCAGCTGTAGATCTTCTTCCCCGGCTACTGACCAGAGGGCTTCTAGTTGAGGGTCATTTTCAATAAGCTTTTTTCCTTTTTCAAGGGGCATTACCATGAGCGCTGTGGCCCATGCGTCAGCGGTCATACAGTCAGGAGCTTTAACAGAGGTGCTGAGGATATTGGTTTTTAAAGCAGATCCGTTGAGGGGATTGATAGAGTGTACAAATCGTTCACCGGTGATGGAATCTATACGGTATTTGCGGTAGTTTCCCGAACTGGCCAAGGCTTGATTATGAAGCGTGAGGGTTTGTAAAAAATTTCGTTGCCCTCCCTGAAGGGGATCGTCAATGGCTATTTTCCAAGCTTGTCCCGTTTTAGGGCTGTTGCCTTTGGTGACAATCTCTCCCCCAATTTCTACCATATAGCTTTTGTTGCCCATCTGATGAAGGTAGTCACCGATCATATCAACTACATAGCCCTTGGCCAAAGCATTAAAATCTAAATAAATCAATGGAGATTCCTTCACTACCGTATGATCATTCTTGAGTTTTACCTTTTGCCAACCTGTAAGTGCCAGTAAACTGTCTTTTTGTTGGAGGTTTAACTCATTGATCGCCTTTGCGGGCCCAAATCCATAGGCATTGACCAGCGTCCCAACGGTAGGGTCAAAATAGCCGCCTGTGGCTTTCCAAACTTCTGTAGCTTTTTCAAAAACGGCCCTAAAATGATGATCGACCACCACACTGGTGTCCCCCCTGTTAATCTTGGAAATATCGGATTGAGGTAGATAGGTGGAAAGAGATTTGTTGATTACATAAAAAATTGAATCAATTCCTTTTTGAACTTTATCTTCGGGGATATTGGATATGTATTGGATGTTGTATAAAGTACCAAGCTCAAAACCTTGTAAGTAATTCGCTTTTGTAGGAATTTGATTACAGGAAAAAACGGCCCAACAGAGCGCAAGGCTATTCCATAATCTGAAGCCCGTCAAAATTGACCGCATAGCTGTCGTTTTTCGTTAAAGTCAGTTCATAATCCTTGGCATTGGCAAAACCCACTCCTGCAAAATAGGTGGTCGCTTTGTATTTGATACCGTGCTCTCTGACTTGTTCCATCAATTGAAAATCAAATTTTTTGGGGTTGTCGGGATACAAACATCCTCTGACGACAATAAAATGAAGCTTTTGGTCTTTGAGGCAGACAAACTGAGGGTCTTTTTTCAGTTGAGAATTGACGGCCAAAAAATCAAATCCTTGGAAGGAGAGATGGTCTCCCACCTCTTTCATCGCCAATTGATGAATTTCTGTTTCGTTAAGCATTAACCTCCAAAATCGTCGAAACGAACGTTCTCAGGTGGAATACCAAAGTCGTCGGCCATTTTTTCAATAGCCTGGTTCATCAAGGGTGGCCCACAGAAATAGACCTCAATATCTTCGGGTGCTTCGTGGTGATTAAGATAGTTGTCGATCACACACTGATGGACAAAACCTTTGAATCCATCACCCTCTCGGTCCAAACCTTCTTTGACATTCCAATTGTCTTCCTCCATTGGTTCAGACAAAGCGACGTAAAATTTAAAATTGGGGAAATCTTTTTCTAAGGCCCTGAAATGGTCTAAATAAAACAGCTCTCTTTTGGAACGCCCACCGTACCAAAAAGTAACTTTTCTTCCGGTTTTGAGGGTTCTAAAAAGCTCATATAAATGAGAACGCATAGGAGCCATACCGGCACCGCCACCCACATAGAGCATTTCGGCTTCGGAGTGGTTGATAAAAAATTCTCCATAAGGACCGGAAATGGTTACTTTATCCCCGGCTTTTTTTGAAAATATGTAGGATGAGGCTATTCCGGGATTGACATCCATCCAGCCATTTTTGTTACGATCCCATGGTGGGGTGGCGATTCTGACGTTGAGCATGATCTCACGTCCTTCTGCAGGATATGATGCCATGGAATAGGCACGCTCTTCTGTTTCAGGATTTTTCATCACTAAAGGCCAAAGGTTAAATTTATCCCATTCCAACTTAAACTTATCTGGTTCACCGGGATGTTCTTCAGGATGTGCAGAAATATCAATGTCACTATAGTTGACTTCACATTTGGGTATTTCAATTTGAATATAACCCCCGGCTTTGTAGTCCATTGCTTCTGGTATCTCCACCACAAATTCTTTAATAAAAGAGGCTACATTCCAGTTTCTGACCACTGTAGCTTCCCATTTTTTGATCCCAAATACCTCTTCGGGCACTTGGATGACCATGTTTTCTTTGACTTTGACTTGACAGCCCAAACGCCATCCCTCGGCAATTTCTTTTCGGGTAAAGTGCGGTGCCTCGGTGGGGAGGATTTCACCGCCCCCTTCGAGAACCTGGCACTTGCATTGGATGCAGGTTCCTCCACCTCCACAAGCAGAGGGCAAAAATATTTTATTATTCCCCAAGGTGGTAAGCAAGGTACTCCCAGAGGAAACCTCAACATCATTATCACCGTTGATCAATAAGCTTACCGGCCCCGAAGGCAATAATTTTGCCTTGGCTCCCAAAAGCATACCCACCAACACGAAGGTGATGACCAAAAAAACCGCAATACTCGCAACAATAACTGAATAATCCATCTTTAATATCCTATAATTTAATCCCCATAAAACTCATAAAACCCAACGCCATCAAACCTGTTATAATAAAGGTAATGCCCAGCCCGCGCAGTGGTGCCGGAACATTTGAATAAATAATCTTTTCTCGAATGGCTGCGATGGCCAAAATGGCCAACAACCAACCTACTCCCGAGCCCAAACCGTAAACTGCAGATTCAGTAACTCCGGAAAAATCTTTTTGTTGCATAAACAAAGACCCTCCAAGAATGGCACAATTTACCGCGATCAAGGGAAGGAAAATCCCCAGTGCTCCGTAGAGTGCCGGAGCAAATTTTTCTACAATCATTTCTACCAATTGAACCATGGAGGCAATAACGGCAATGAACATGATAAAGCTCAAAAAGCTTAAATCAATCTCCGCATAGGAGGGATCCAACCATTCTAAAGCCCCGGGACGCAATAGGTAGGTGTCCAACAAAAAATTGATTGGAACCGTGATGGCCAAAACAAAAATAACCGCAAAGCCAAGACCTACAGCCGTTTTAACGGTTTTGGAAACCGCCAAATAGGAACACATTCCTAAGAAATAGGCGAAGATCATGTTCTCAATAAAAATACTTTTTACAAATAAGTTTAAATATCCTTCCATGATCTAATTCTTTTCGATGAGTTTTCTGTTACGTGCGCGTTGAAGCCAAATAAAGACACCAACGGTAATCAAGGCCATGGGCGACAATAACATCAGACCGTTATTTTCATATCCCATTTCGTAAAGGGCGTCAGGAATGACCTGAAATCCAAATAGTTTTCCCGAACCAAAAAGTTCTCTGAAAAAAGCCACAACGATAAGGATAAATCCATAACCCGCAGCGTTTCCAATTCCGTCAAGGAAAGATTTCCAAACCCCGTTGCCCAGTGCAAAAGCTTCTAAGCGCCCCATAACGATACAATTGGTGATGATCAATCCAATAAAAATGGAAAGCTGTTTACTCACATCATAAGCATAAGCCCTGAGGATTTGATCGACCAAAATTACCATAGAAGCCACCACCACCAATTGAACGATGATTCGGATCCTGTTGGGAATTAAGTTTCTTAGAAGGGAGATGATCACATTACTGGCGCCCATCACTGCTACCACAGAAAGGCTCATGACTAAAGCAGGCTTGAGCTGAACGGTAATCGCCAAGGCAGAACAAATTCCCAAAACCTGAACAGTAATGGGGTTGTTGTCGTCCAAAGGATCGGTCAATAATGCCCTGTTCTTTTTGGAAAATATGGGCTCAGATTCCTTGTTGAGGAAAAAAAGCGTTGGTTTTTTTGAAGGGTTTGCTTCTTTGTCTGCCATAGTTTGTTAGTTTATCGAGGCCATTGTTGATTTTTCCTTTTCAAAATAAGGAAGGTAGTGTTTTAGTCGCTCGATGATCATGTCAGTAACGCCGTCGCCGGTGATGGTTGCACCGGAAATGGCGTCAACTTCGTGATCGTCTTTGTCAGTATCTTTGGGGTCGTTGTTGGTTTTGGAAACATTGATCCCCACCAATTGACCGGAAGTATCAAATACTTTTTCCTCTTTAAATCGATCCATAAACCATTGCTGGGTGATTTCTGCACCCAGTCCTGCGGTTTCTCCTTTGTGGTCAAATACCGCACCTTGAATGGTGTTGATGTCGGACTTTAGGGCGATATAACCCCAAATGGCATCCCACAATCCCGAACCGCGAAGGGGAATGATGTAATAACTCATATTGTCCACCACCGCTTTGTAGAGGGGGAATCGTTGGTCTTGTGCCGGTTTCTTGATCTCGTTGTTGAGCTTGATTTTAAAAGCATCTACAGCTTCATCAACATTGCCCAAGTGATCGAGTGCAAGGGTTCCGTTGATATATTTTTTGTAGAGGGTTTCTGCCTGCTCTCTGTCGGTCTGAATACCAATGGTTGAGAGTATGTTCTGCATTTTTTCCTTTCTGACATTTTCGGCCTGTAAGGATTTGAGTGAACTGGCAGTAAAGGCCAAAGTGGTAGCGACCACCAGCACCATTGCCGTTGCAAAAATAAAAGTATATCCGTTGGAGTCTCTGTTCATGACTATGCGGTTTTAAGGGCTGAAGCCCATCTTTTTTTACGTTTGTTTATATTTCCTTGTATGACATAATGGTCGATGGTGGGAGCAAAAACATTCATCAACAATATGGCCAACATCACCCCTTCGGGATAGGCAGGGTTAAATACTCTGATCAAAATACAAAATACACCAACGAGGATTCCATAAACCCATTTTCCTTTGTTGGTTTGAGCAGCAGAGACGGGGTCAGTGGCCATAAAGACGACACCAAAAGCAAAACCGCCCACTACGAGGTGATTGACCCACGAAAAGCTCATCAGGGCGTTGGCCCCCCAAAGATTAAACAAAAAGCCTACCAGTGCTGCTCCAAGAATACTTCCTACCATAATTCTCCAACTGCCCACTCCTGTGGCAATCAAAATGGCTGCACCGATCAGGACAAACAGGGCTGAAGTCTCGGCAATAGAGCCGGGTATGGACCCTTGAAACATCTCAAAGAAACTATAATTGACATTGCCTCCGGCAGCCAAAGTTCCCAAAATGGTTTCCCCGGAAATCCCATCGATATTAGAGGCTTCCGAAACCCAAACTTTGTTCCCTGACATATAGGTTGGATAGGCAAAAAATGCAAAGGCTCTGGCGGTGAGCGCGGGATTTAAAATGTTCATTCCCGTTCCCCCAAAAGCTTCTTTGGCAATCAATACCGCAAAGGCTACTGAGATGGCAACCATCCACAAGGGAATGTCCACAGGCATGATCATAGGGATCAACAGACCTGTTACCAGGTAACCCTCATTGACTTCGTGCCCGCGATAGACGGCAAAAATAAATTCAATGGTCAATCCTACCACATAGGATACAATAATCATGGGAACAATTTTCCATGAGCCATGAATGAATGCATCCATAAAGGTAAAAGCCTCTCCGGTCTGAATGTAGTGTTGGTATCCGGTGTTGTAAATCCCATAGATCAATGCAGGCATCAATGCAATGATGACCGTTACCATTGTTCTTTTTAGATCTACCGCATCCCGAATGTGTGCCCCGGTATGGGTCGTATGGTTGGGTACAAAAAGAAAAGTATCAAAGGCATTGATGGCCGGAGCATACTTTTCCCATTTTTGACCTTTGCCAAAAGGTCTTTTTAAATCGTCTAATTTTTTCCTCAAAAAACTCATACTGTAAATATTATCCTACTTCTTTAATCATTAATTCAATTCCTTCTCTGATAATTTCCTGGGCCTCGATTTTGGAGGTATTGGCATAGTCAATCAATCCGAAGTCCTCGGGGATTACTTCGTATATGCCCAAAGCTTCCATTTTTTCGATATCTGCTGCCATACAGGCTTTGAGTAACTGCATGGGGTAAATGTTCATTGGAAAAACTTTTTCCATTTCCCCGGTGACCACAAAAGCGCGTTCTTCACCGTTCATGTTGGTATCAACACTGTATCCTTTATTGCCAAACAACCAAGACAAAGAGGTTTTTGACAAGCTGGGGATTTTGTTGTCCATAAAGGGCAACCATCCAAACATTCTGTAGTGGTTTCCTTCGGCGATAATGGTCAACAGGTTGTTGTAAAAGTCCAAATGACCGTCGGGAGCTTCAGCCTTTCCGCTTAAAACATCACCGTTGATAAAACGGTTTTGCAGGCTATTGTCAAATCCGGTAATGTCTGTTACAGAACTGATAAGGGCGCCAATTTTAGTTTTGATGTATTGGGGTTGTAGAACCGATTCTCCAGCCACGGCCAAAGTTCGCTGGGCACTGTATTGCCCGTCGGTAAAAAGTTTTCCGATGTTGACCACGTCTTCGGGACGAACTTCCCAAACCTTCTCCCCCATGTTGATGGGCATGTGTTTGTGTATCTGAACACTGACGTTCCCAGCGGGGTGGGGCCCGTTGATCCTCAACAACTCAACACCTTTAATGCTTTCAAAAAATCCTGAAAAAGTAGCGTCTATAGAAAGTACCGCGGGCGTGTCGGCCAAAGCGTTTATAACATCTATCCCCTTTTGGAAATCGTCCTTGTGGTTTTTGAGTAAAAACTGAAAGTCAACATCCAAAGGAGCAGAGGCATAGGTAGAAACATAAATGGCCTTTGGAGTAGCATCGGGGTCGGCAGTAATCCCGTAAGGCCTTTGTTTTATAAAAGGCCAGGCACCGCTTTTTAACAAAATCTCGGTAACGCTTTCACGGCTCAAAGATTTGTCTGCAGGTATTTTGTGAGAAATAATATCACCCTCTTGTTGCTCGACGACGATTTTTAAAATTTTTCTTTTGGCTCCCCTAACGACCTCTTTGACAGTTCCGGCTACAGGAGAAACGAATAAAATCCTCGGATCTTTTTTGGAATGAAAAACAGGCGCCCCTTGTTCAATTTTCTCTCCTTCTTTGACCATCAGTCGGGGGACAATTCCAAAGAAATTGTCGGGTTTTAGAGCAAATGTTTTGGAAGGGGATGCATCTGATAAGATTTTTTCAGACTCACCTTTCAATTGGATTGTTGCACCTCTTCGGATGCGAATGCCTACAGACATATATGAAAGTTTCTAAAATCTGTCAAATTTACTAATAAAGCCTCACCCCTTGAAATGAATAAATGGCAAAGTTTAATAATTTATAATAATTCTAAATAGTCGTTTAACTTTTTACTCAAGCGGCCTAAGAAAGATCCACTAAATGTATTTAAATTCATAATTTTACAGTATGATTGAAAATCACAAGCTTAAACGTTTTGTATTTATAGCTAGCTTTATACAAATGGTTTTGGCACAACCCCCCCAAAAAACCATTTATGCACAATCTATAAAATCCGTTGTTTTTAAAAATCAAGACTCAGAAATTCAATTTCCCATCGTTAAACTGGGTGCACCTTTCGAATTGCACTTCGACGATCTGAACGGGGATGAAAGAAACTACTATTACAGGGTCAAATACTTTAATCACGATTGGACGCCTTCCACCTTGTCTCAAAATGAATACCTAAAGGGTTTTGACAATTTGAGAATTGAAAACTATCAAACTTCCTTCAACACACTTCAACCCTACACCCATTATCAACTCAATTTACCCAATGAACAAACATCGTTTTTAATTTCGGGTAACTACCATTTGGAAATCTACGACGAAGCCGATGAAATGGTTTTTTCCAGAAAATTTGTGATTTATGAAGATGGAGCTACAGTAAATGCAGGCGTTTTCAGACCCCGTGATCTGAAATATTACCAAACCCACCAAAGTGTTCAATTTTCCGTTAGTCCACCACGGGGAGAATATTTTCGTGATCCTCAAAACCAATTGCACGTCACCATCCTCCAAAATGAACAATGGAATACCTCCATAAACCATCTGAAGCCACAATATAACAACGGCAGTCGTTTGGAATACCGCTATGACGCAGAAAGTAGATTTGAGGGGGGCAATGAATACCTTTTTTTTAGTATCAGGAACATTCAAGTTACCAGTGCCAATGTTAGCATGGTGGAACTGAATCGTTTGTATGAATCTTACCTGACTACAAACTTTCTGCGCAGGGGATACCCCTACAGCTTTACCCAAGACCTCAATGGAGATTTCGTCATCCAGACCCTTCAAGGATCAGAGAATGGGGCTATTGAAGCGGACTACAGTTGGGTTCATTTTAGTTTGTCTGCCCCCGCCTTGTTAAAAGACCAAGAAATTTATGTTTATGGGAAATTCAACAATTATGAGTTGGAGGAGGAAAATAAAATGTATTACAATCCCTCCTTGGAAATTTATGAAGGGGTGATGTTGCTCAAACAAGGAATATACAACTATAAATTCGTGGCCAAAACACCACAGTCCAAACTTTTAAATGTCATTTGTGGTTCTCATGCCCTGACCGAAAATCGATATTTGATTTTGGTTTACTTCAGGTTTTTTGGAAATCAGTACGATTCTTTGATTGGTGTGGGGGAAACTTCATCTTTTGAAATTACTGATTGATAAGGTTTTATTTAACTTTTTCAGTTGACAATCACAGTAATTTTAATTATATTAGCTACTGTAACTTTTAAATTCATTTAATGATTCAACAAGTAACAAGAGGCATCAAAATCTCAGTGGAAACGGATTATGAGGGAAGTTTTCTAAAAGATAACGTTCTTCACTATGCTTTTACTTACCGAATTGAAATAGAAAATCAAGGCAAGAATTCAGTTCAATTGTTGACCCGTCATTGGAAAATCATTGAGGCCCTTAACAAAACCCAATATATCAACGGCAATGGTGTGGTGGGTAAAAAACCTGTCATCAATCCCGGTGAGATTCACAAATACAAATCCGGTTGTTTGCTCTCTTCGGCTGTAGGTGCCATGAAAGGAGCCTACATCATGATTGATTTTTCTTCTACCAAAAAGTTCAACGTAGAAATCCCACCCTTTAGGCTCTCTGCCCCATTTGTTCTCAATTAATCTAAGGGATAATAAATCAACTTTTTCGTTTCAAAAAAGGCTTCGCCATAATATTCATTCAGCGGAACTATCGTAGCATTCCCATAGGCTGAAAGCTCCTCTTTTAGATCGCCTCCCTTGAGACACAAAAAACCATTTTTTATGGGGTGATTCTGTTGAGCGCTTATCTTATCCGCCGACCAATTGATCAATGTTTGCAGTGGTGCAACAGCTCTACAAACCACAAAATCAACCTTAAAATTTAAATTTTCGACCCGCTCATTGTAGGCAGTAATGTTGTCCAATGCAAGTTTTTCCTTTACATCATTGATGACTTTAATTTTTTTTCCAATGCTGTCCACCAAATGGAAATATACCCCGGGGAACATTATGGCCAATGGCACCCCCGGAAAACCACCACCTGTCCCAACGTCCAACACACTACTTCTGGGTTTGAATGTAAGAAATTTAGCTATTGATAAGGAATGAAGAACATGGTGTAAATAAAAATAATCCATGTCTTTTCTGGAAATTACATTGATGCGGGAATTCCAATTTTTGTAAAGTCCGAAAAGAGATTCCAGCTGCTGTTTTTGTTGAGAATTGAAATTTGAGAAGTAGTCGTAAATAAAATTCAAGTTAGTTTTTTGTTAAAAATAGAGAGAATGCTTTAAAATTCAATAATTTTACTCCACCAACAACAATTAACTATGACCAAAAGACTAATCCCTCGTTTTTCCCGAAAAGAATCGCAAGAGTTTTTCCAAACCCTCAACAAAAGGGTAAACCATTATTTCAAAGACAACAAGTTGGCCAAAACCGGTAACTGGAAATTGTACCTGAAATCGGTGATCATGTTCGCGCTGTTGATCGCCCCCTTTGTCCTCATCCTATCATTAAACATCAGTGATTGGTACAAGTTATTACTGGCAGTAGTCGTCGGAGTAGGAATGGCAGGAGTGGGAATGAATGTGATGCACGACGGTAACCACGGTTCCTTTTCCAAATACCCTTGGATCAACAAACTGATGGGCAGCAGCATCTACATACTGGCAGGAAATGTTTTCAACTGGAAGGTACAACACAATGTATTGCACCACACTTATACCAACATCAAAGACCATGACGAAGATCTTGAAGCAGGCATCGTTTTGCGTTTTTCCAAACATGCAGATTGGAAACCCCATCACCGTTTTCAACATTTTTATTCCATCTTACTTTATGGTTTGTTGACCCTTAAATGGGCCATCATTTCGGATTTTGTTCGACTTAGCCGCTACCAAAAAAAGAACCTGTCCTATGCCAACAGTGAAAGTCATTCGGCACAGTGGCTCGGATTGATCATTTCCAAAATCATCTATTTTTCTGTTTGGATTGTATTTCCCGTTCTGGTTTTTAACATCGTTTGGTGGAAGGTGATGATCGGATTTTTTGTGATGCATTACACCGCCAGCTTAATCCTAAGTTTGGTCTTTCAATTGGCTCACGTCATTGGCGAAGCAGACATGCCCTTACCGGATTTTAAAACAGGGAATATGAAAAATTCATGGGCCGTTCACCAACTAAAAACCACCGTAAACTTTTCTACCAAAAACAGAATTGTCAATTGGTTTACCGGAGGGCTGAATCACCAGATTGAGCATCACATTTTCCCCCATATTTCGCATATCCACTACACCAAAATATCAGCGATCGTCAAAAAAACTGCGCGTGAATTCAATTTGCCCTACAATGAATACAAAACCACTCGCGGTGCTATTCTTTCACATTTTAAATTTTTAAAACAAATGGGCATGCGGCCTGTTTACGTTCAATCATAAGTCATTTTTTTTAATGTTATCCAATCGAATCAAGAGCTTGCCTGCCTCGGCCACTTTAGCTATGGCGGCAAAAGCGAGAGAATTAAAGAATCAAGGTGTTGATATCATAGGTCTCAGTCTGGGAGAACCCGATTTCAACACCCCTGAATTTATCAAAGAGGCTGCCATACAGGCGGTAAAGGACAATTACAACTCCTATTCACCGGTCGATGGTTATGCCGACCTTAAAGCTGCCATATGCGAAAAATTTAAACGCGATAATGGAGTGGAATACCAAGCCTCACAGGTCGTTGTCTCTACCGGAGCCAAGCAGTCCATTGCCAATGTGTGTATGGTATTGCTCGATCCAGGTGATGAGGTCTTATTGCCTGCGCCCTACTGGGTGAGTTATTCGGCCATTGCTACTTTGGCAGAAGCCAAATCCATCATCATTCCCTCATCCATAGCAACTGATTTTAAAATTACACCGGAACAACTCGAAGCGGCCATCACCCCCAAAACCAAACTGGTGATGTTCAATTCTCCCAACAATCCCAGTGGAACCATCTATACGGAAGCAGAGTACCACGACCTGGGAGCCGTTTTACAAAAATACCCTGACATCTATATATTGTCAGATGAAATTTATGAACACATCAATTACGGCACACCGCATTTCAGTATTGCTGCCATTCCTGAATTGTACGACAGAACCATTACCGTCAATGGAGTAGCCAAAGCATTTGCCATGACCGGATGGCGAATTGGTTATATCGGTGCACCAGAATGGATCGCAAAAGCATGTAACAAAATGCAGGGACAAATGACTTCTGGTGCCAACTGTATTGCCCAAAGGGCAACCATTGCAGCAGTTTCAGCCCCTACAAGCGAAATTCAATACATGGTGGATGAGTTCAACAACAGAAGAGCTCTGATCTTGAAGCTACTTTCTGAAATTCCCAGATTCAAACTCAATGAACCTCAGGGCGCTTTTTATGTTTTTCCCGATGTGTCCTCTTATTTTGGCAAAATTATTAAAGGTAAAACCATCGAAAATGCCAATGACTTTGCCTTGTTCTTATTGGAAGAAGCTCATGTAGCTACGGTTACGGGCGAGGCCTTCGGAAATTCTGATTGCATACGGATTTCCTATGCCGCCTCCGAAGAGGAAATTAAGACTGCTGTAGAAAGAATCAAAAACGCTCTAAGCTAATTAAAAAAGCTTCACAAGGGAGGCTTTTTATTTATCCATTGATCACCTTTTCTTGGTGATTGATCGACTCTTGATGTATGGCTTTAAAGATGCGGGTGATGAATTCCTCACTCAAACCTCTTTCTCCGCCCTCAGCTTGCATAGTCTCCAAAATTTCATTCCAACGTTTGTTTTGTAGCACCGCGACGTTGTTGTCTTTTTTGAGTTGACCAATGGACTGAGCGACTTTCATTCGTTTGTCCAAAGCATCCAAAATTGCTTGATCATTCACGTCAATTTGCTCACGTAGGGTAACCAATTCGGTTTGGTAACTTTTTTCGTCAGTAGTCACTTTTCTTATCTTTAAATCATTCATGATCTCTACCAAGCGGGAAGGGGTAACCTGTTGTTTGGCATCACTCCACGCATTGTCCGGGTCCCAGTGGGTTTCGATCATCAGACCATCAAAATTAAGATCCAAAGCTCTTTGACTGAGATCAAAAATCAAGTCCCTACATCCGGCAATATGCGATGGATCACAGATCAATGGTATATCGGGAAATTTATTTTGGAACTCAACTGCAATTTGCCACTCAGGATTGTTGCGGTATTTTGATTTGTCGTAGGTAGAAAAACCTCTGTGAATGACCCCCAGTTTTTTGATTTTGGCAGAGTAGAGTCTTTCCAGACCACCCATCCAAAGGGCCAAATCAGGATTGACAGGATTTTTGACCAAAACGATTTTATCCGTTCCCTTTAGTGCGTCGGCAATTTCCTGAATGATGAATGGACTCACTGTAGATCGAGCCCCAATCCATAAAATATCAATGTCTGCTTCCAATGCCAATTTTACGTGGTCTTTGTTGGCCACCTCGGTTGAGGTCAACAGTCCTGTTTGTTTCTTTACTTTTTTGAGCCAGCCCAAACCTATAGCCCCTACCCCTTCAAACATACCAGGTCGGGTTCTGGGTTTCCATATTCCTGCACGGTAAACTGTAACATCAGTGTCTTTAAGTTGGTGTGCAATTTTCAGTACTTGCTCCTCGGTTTCTGCACTACATGGGCCGGCAATAACCAATGGATGATCCAGTCCGAAATCATGTAACCAGCTACTCATTTCTTTGCTATTTTCCATTTTTATTTGTTGTTTTTTGTGTTGGTAATGCCCTCTAAAATCTGACGAATTTGATTGATTTCAAGAATTTGCTTGTGCAATATGTCAAATTTATCAGCATCCAAAAGTTGTTTAAATTGATTTAAATTATTGATGTATTGTGATAGTGTTTTACTGATGTTTTCTTTGTTCTGTTTGAAAATGGGAATCCACATGTGTGGGGAGCTTTTTGCTAAACGGACTGTGGAGGAAAAGCCACTCCCGGCCATGTCAAAAATAGCGGACTGATCTTTTTCTTTTTCCATTACGGTTTTACCCAACATATAGGAGCTGATATGGGACAAATGCGATACGTAGGTAATGTGTTGGTCGTGCTCCACGGGATCCATTTCCCTGAGGTTCATCCCTGTTTTTTTGAACCAATCATGGGCCCATTCCAACAAATCGGGGCGGGTTTTTTGAGTTTCACAAAGGATTTGAATCTTGTCTTGAAACAAATCCGGCAGTGCTGCCGCAGGGCCGGAATACTCGGTACCTGCAATGGGGTGGGTGGCCAAAAATTGACCCCGTTTTGAATGTAAAGCCACCTGCTGACAAATCGCAGCTTTGGTAGATCCAAAATCCATGATCAACGCATTTTCGTTGACCTCATCCAACAAGTCAACCAATCGTTCCATTGCCACATCGACCGGTATGGCCAGTAGAATGACATCCATTTGCTTGATCAGGGCATCCTCTAATCTGAAATCGATCAATCCCAAGTCCAAAGACTTTTGCAAATTGGCTTCACTTCTATTGCTTCCGTAGATTTCTACGTCGGGAATGTGTTCCCGGGCAGACAGCGCCAGCGAACCTCCTATTAATCCAACACCTATTATACCTACTTTCATGATTTACTGATTCTTTCTATGGCCTTGCTGATTTGTACCGCCTCCACACAAAGGGAGAAACGGATGTATCCCTCGCCTTGGCTGCCAAATATACTGCCGGGCGCTATAAAAACATGGTGCTTTTGTAAAATTTCCTCTATGTATTCGACCGAAGATTTGGAGTTGGATCTCAGCTTGGCCCACACAAAAAGTCCACTGCTGTGAATGTCGAAATCTGTATTCAAAAGAGTTGCCAATTCAAAGATCAATTTTCTCCTTTGGGTATATACATCATTCAATTTTTTGAACCAAGATTCTTGGGCCTGAAGTGCAACAACGGCACCCTTCTGAATGCCATAGAACATGCCCGAATCCATATTGCTTTTGACCTTTAAAACTGCATTGATGTTTTCTTTATTTCCCAAAAGCATTCCCACACGCCAGCCGGCCATGTTGAATGACTTACTCAAGGAGTTCAATTCCATGCCTACTTCCTTTGCACCAGGGACAGACATCATGCTTTGGGGTTGATCGGTCAAAACAAAACTGTAGGGATTGTCGTTGACCAATAAAATGTCTTTTTCCTTTGCCCAGCGAATTAATTTCTCAAAAGTGTCCTTTTGGGCATCGGCTCCTGTGGGCATGTGGGGATAGTTCACCCACATGAGTTTGACTGCTGTCAGGTCCATTTGATCTAAAGCCTCAAAGTCGGGTTGCCATTGATGATCCGCTTTTAAATCATAAAAAACGGGTGCTGCCTCTACCAATCGGGTCACCGACAGATAGGTGGGGTAACCGGGATTGGGGATCAAGGCTTTGTCACCGGGGTTTAAAAAGGCCATGGAAATGTGCATTATTCCCTCCTTAGACCCCATGAGGGGAAGGATTTCACTGTTGGGATCGGCAGTGTGGTGATAGTATTTTTGGTAAAAGTCGGCAATGGCTTGACGCAACTCCGGAAGCCCCTGATAACTTTGATACTGATGTACCTTGGGATGATCGAAACTGTCCTTGAGTGCAGCGACAACTTTTGGGTGGGCAGGAAGATCCGGACTGCCAATACCCATATTGATGACGGGCTTACCCGCTGCCACCATGGTGGCAACCTCTCTCAACTTTTTGGAGAAGTAGTATTCTTGAACGGTATTTAATCGTCGTGCTTTCATTATTTTCCGGAACGGTATTCGCCCAACACCTTAAAGGCGGTGGCCATTATTTGTAAGAGTGATTTGGCTTTAAAATAGTCTTTGGGGTTGTCGAAAGTGACATCCACGAAAAAAGCGTATTTCCCGGGGGTTTCGATAACCGGTAGGGATTGTATTTTGGTCAGGTTGAGGTTGCAGTCGCTGACCACATTTAGGGCCGTAGCCAAGCTTCCGCGTTTGTGATCCAAAACAAATTTCCAAGCTGCTTTGCTGATGTCGTTTGACTGTTCCGCTTTGTCCTTTTGGATAATTACAAAACGGGTCACGTTGTTTTTGATGGTTTGAATGGAGGGGCTTAAAATTTCCAAACCGTAAATTTCTGCAGCTCTATTTCCAGCGATGGCACCACGAGCTGTACTCTTTTTCTTACTGATCTTCGACGCCTCCTCAGCCGTATCATTACTCTCTACCAATTTTATATGGGGGTAATCACGAAAGAATTTTTTACATTGTAACAAGGCCATGGGATGCGAATGGACTTCTTGGATGTCTTCAATTTTTTGTCCAGGAAGGGCCATTAAATTGTGTTCGATACTCAGATAATGCTCTCCCGTAATGACGAGTTCGTATTGATCCAAAAGGGCGTAATTGGGTAAGATGGATCCTGCAATAGAATTTTCTATGGCCATCACTGCCTGATCACAAGCCCCTGAGGCCACTGCCTTGGCCAGGGTATCAAAGCTCAAGCACTCCATCAGTTGCGGAGCTTGGGGATAGTACTCTTCTACGACCTGATCGTGGAAAGATCCCTTAATTCCCTGTATGGCTATTTTTTGTGTCATGGCTAAAAAAAAAGTCCCGATAAATCAGGACTTTTTGTTTACTATATTTATAGATTACTACAAAGTCCTTCTATCATCAGTATAGAAGTAATAAACGTTGTTGTAGTAAAAAAAAATGTTATTCATTTCTTAATTTCGGCACAAATGTATGATAGCTTTTCACAAAAACAAACCATTTTATGAATTTTTTGTAGATTAATTGATGTAATGCCTAGTAATCATTCGTACCAATAATCTTGAGTTTTAAGATGTAAAAATAATTTTTGATTTCTTGTTTTGGTATTTTAGTGCTAAAGTAAAGCCCCAACTTATCGCTGTTCAACATAAAAACTACTCATGAAAACGCTGATTTTAACCCTCCTTGGTGTTTTATCCCTATTTTGTTTCATCATAGTCCGATCTCTCTCAACCCACCGACTGGGTTTGGTCTCTGGTTTTGGTGGGCAAAATGTCGATCAATTACTCTCTGAAATAAATGAAAAGGATATTAAAAAAATACGCGATCACATTCTTTCAAAAGGAGAAAACACCGACGCTCCGGGACTTAACGTAACTTATGATTACCAAATATTGTTTTTCCAATTACAACATTATTCGGGCTTTTTGAAGCGGGAAAAATGGGGATTAGACCTTTTGGTTCAACCACAATACAATTTGACCAAATTCAGGCATGTTGACAAAATCGCTGATGAAATCAACGGTTATGAGTTTGGGGTCAATGCAGTGGTATTGATTCGCAGGATGCTATTTGAGGAAGCCTTGTGCCTCTATTGACTTATTTCGTCGGGGCCAATCTATGTGTCCGGCACTCCACAAAGACAAGCAGATGGATTTATTTTTTCTGATAACTTCCTGATTGGGTTGAATTTGAAATTATTAGAAAATATATATTTTGACTTTAGATCGGGATTCCGACACATCAGTAATGCCGGACTCAATCATCCCAACGGAGGGATTAATGACTTAGTTTTAAGCGGAGGTATTTTCCTAAACCTCTAAAAGACTTTTTTGTGTTCTCAGTGCTAGGTGTCCTTATTAATGGTATTGATCAAAAAAGGAGGAATGTAATCGTAAAAGTTGGAAAGGGAGGTCGTTCGTTCTCTCGAAAAACAATATCTTTCAATACAGAACAAAAGATTGAAATGATAAAAAAAGAATATTCCGCTCCACTGCGTTGGGGAATTATCGGTTGTGGAGATGTGACAGAGGTCAAAAGTGGGCCGGCCTATCAAAAAACAGTGGGTTTTGAGTTGAAAGCCGTAATGAGACGTAATGAGAACAAAGTCAAGGACTATGCCCTGCGACATGGGGTAGAAAAATATTATACCGATGCAGACGCTTTAATCAACGATGCGGAAATCGATGCAGTTTACATTGCTACACCCCCGGATAGTCATTTGTTTTACGCACTTAAAGTCGCTGCAGCAGGGAAAGCCTGTTGTATCGAAAAACCATTGGCACCCTCTTATGAAGAGAGTAAAAAGATAGCACTCGCTTTTAAAAAAAATGACATTCCTCTTTTTGTAGCCTATTACCGACGATCCTTGCCCAGGTTTACGCAAATCAGGGAGTGGTTACTGAATCATGAAATTGGAGATGTCAGGCACATCAATTGGCACCTAGGTCAATCCCCCAATACCATTGATTTATCCGGGACTTACAACTGGCGTACTGATCCCAAGGTTGCACCGGGTGGTTATTTTGATGATCTGGCCAGTCACGGTATTGATTTGTTTATCTTCTTATTGGGAGAGATTCAAGAGGTCTCCGGCATCAGCCTGAACCAGCAAGGCTTATATGCTGCAAAGGATGCCATATCGGCCTGCTGGTTGCACCAAGGAGGTGTGACGGGAGTAGGAGTTTGGAACTTTGGAATAGAACCGATGGATAGGGTTGAAATTTTTGGCAGTAAAGGAAAGATTCAGTTTTCTATTTTTGAGGAAAACCCATTGGTGTTGAATAAAGAAGGGGAAATAGTCGAACTTTCTATAACCCATCCCAAACACGTTCAAATGACGCATGTCGAAGATTTGAAAAAACATCTGTTAGAGGGAAATTTTTCGCATCCCTCAACTGGAGAAACAGCAGTCCATACAAGTTGGGTTATGGATCAAATTCTCAGGCATCGACATCAGGCATAAAGATGTTAAATCCTATTTTTCCTTTTTCAAAAAATCATTATTCCCTAACTTTGTTAGGATCCTTTTAAAAGTTGTCCATTAACCTGATTTGGTTGAATTTTTTAACCAACCAATAACAATATAAGCCTTGGGTATAAACATCCAACAGTTGTCTAAAAATTACGGTAAGACCGTTGCTTTAAAAAACATTTCATTGTCCTTTGATGAAAATGGAGTGATCGGCTTGTTGGGCCCCAACGGTGCCGGGAAAACCACTTTGATGAAAATATTGACAGGTTATTTAAATCAATGGGAGGGAGAAGTTTTGATCGGCACTTTTGATTTGCGAGAGCAACCGAAAAACATCCAACAACAAATGGGTTATCTGCCGGAAAACAATCCGCTTTACCCGGAGATGTATGTTAAGGAGTATCTGAAATTTGTGGGGGATTTATACGGCCTTAAAAAACCTCCCTTTGAGGAGGTGATTGAAAAAATGGGACTAACAGAGCATCTTCATAAAAAAATTGAAATCCTTTCCAAGGGTTACAAACAAAGGGTGGGATTGGCCGCGGCGCTGCTTCATGACCCCCAATACCTGATCTTAGATGAACCCACCACGGGACTGGATCCCAATCAAGTCGTTGAAATCAGAAAATTGATCCAAAGTCTGGGAAAAGAAAAATTGGTTTTTCTCTCTACTCATATTCTACAAGAAGTGGAGGCCATGTGCGACAAAGTGGTCATTCTAAACAAAGGGAGCGTGGTGTTGAATCAATCACTTGAGGCATTAAAAACCGACGATCGTCAGGTGGTGTCTGTAAGTTTTGATTATCGTGTAGAAAATCTGGCACTACAAAAAATACCTTATATCAAAACAGTGGTCAATACCTTTGATTTTGAATACGAGTTGACCTTTGAAACACAGGAGGATATGCGACCGGCAGTTTTTGACTTTGCCCATGATAATGGCCTTAAAATTTTAAGCCTTCAACAAAAGAATGTAGGGCTTGAAAAGCGATTCAATGCTCTGACAAAAGGGGATTAAAATATAGCCGAAGCAATTTTTTTAACGTTTTTGGTTTTGCCCATACTGTAATAATGTAAAAAGGGAACACCGTGTTCTTTTAATTCTTTGCTTTGCTGAATACACCACTCCACTCCTATTTGAGAAATGGCTGAGTTGTCTTTGGCTTTGACCACTGCATCGATCAGGTCTTGAGGCAAATCGACGTGAAAACGATGGGGAATCATATTGAGTTGTTTTAAGTTAGCCAATGGCTTTAGACCGGGAATGATGGGAACATTGATTCCCGCCTCCCGACATTTTGCCTCAAACTCAAAAAACTTTTGGTTGTCAAAAAACATCTGTGTAATGATGTAATCCGAACCGGCTTTGATTTTTTCTTTTAAAAAATGGATATCGGTATCCAAGCTGGGCGCTTCGGCATGCTTTTCGGGATATCCGGCAACACCTACACAAAAATCGGTAGGGGTAGAATTTAAAATTTCCTGATCCAAATACCAGCCTTGATTTAAGTTTTTGATCTGCTCTACCAAGTCTTTGGCATAGGCATGCCCTCCTTTACTGGGTTTGAAATAGGTTTCGGATTTAACCGCATCTCCCCGAAGAGCCACCACATTGTCAATCCCCAGAAAGTCAAGGTCAATTAAAAAGTTTTCGGTGTCATCTTGACTAAAACCACCACACAATATATGAGGTATGGCATCGAGATGGTAGCGGTTTTGAATGGCAGCACAGATCCCTATCGTCCCGGGCCGCTTTCGTATGACTCTTTTTTCCAACAAGCCATTTTCGCGCTCCACATAAGTGAACTCCTCACGGTGATAGGTCACATCGATAAAAGGAGGTTTGAATTCCATCAAGGGATCAATGGCATCAAAAATAGATTGGATGTCCTGTCCTTTTAGGGGAGGCAAAATTTCGAAGGTGAATTGTGTCCGCCCTTTTGCGTTCTTTTCATGATCTGTAACTTTCATAGGCTTAGGTTAAATTAGGATTGAGCCACTTTTTGGCATCTTTCAATGGTATTTTTCTTCTTTTACTGTAGTCTAACAATTGATCTTCTTTGATTTTTCCCAAACCAAAATACTTGGCTTCGGGATGGGCAAAATAGTAACCGGAAACCGAGGCAGCAGGCCACATGGCATAGCTTTCGGTCAGGGTTACTCCAATGTGTTTTTTTACCTCCATCAGCTCCCAAAGGGTTTGTTTTTCCAGATGGTCGGGACAAGCGGGATAACCCGGTGCGGGGCGAATCCCTTTGTAGCGCTCTCTGATCAGTTCTTCATTGGTCAGGCTTTCCTTTGGCACATATCCCCAATATCGGGTTCGAATTTCTCGGTGGAGGTATTCGGCAAATGCCTCTGCCAGTCGATCGGCCAAGGCTTTGACCATGATACTGTTGTAGTCGTCGTTTTCTTTTTCAAAACGCGCTGCAATTTCGTCAGCACCATAACCGGTCGTAACACAAAAAGTACCTATATAATCCCGTACACCTTTTTCAAGGGGCGCAACAAAATCGGCCAAAGCCAAATTGGGTTGACCTGCTCTTTTTTGGAGTTGTTGCCGAAGGGTAATCAATCGAAATTTCTCCTTATCAAAGTCATTGGGATCGAAAACCAGTATATCATCCTCTAGAGTATTGGCAGGAAATAGCCCAAAACGGGCCTTGGCCGTTAACCATTTTTCATCGATGATTTTTCGCAACATATTTTGAGCATCGATAAACAGTGAGGTGGCCTCTTTTCCCACAATCTCATCGTTTAAAATCCCGGGGTATTTACCGTGTAAATCCCATGAGCGAAAAAAGGGACTCCAATCTATATAGGATACTAGGGTTTCCAAATCCTGATCTTCGATGGTCTGGCAACCCAGAGTGCTTGGTTCAACAGGGTGAAATCCTTCCCAATCGATATTGTATTTTCTCTTTCGAGCTGTTTTTAGATCTATGTATTTCTTGCTGGAAGTTCGGTCTAGAAATTTTTCTCTAAAGGAGCGGTACTCTGCTGCAATTTCTGCGGTGTAAACTTTGTTTTTGTCCTCACTCAAAAGGTTGTTGACTACCGCTACTGCCCGAGAAGCGTCGTTGACGTGTATTATGGGTGCGTTGGCTTGGGGGGCAATCTTAACAGCAGTATGGGCTTTTGAGGTGGTGGCGCCCCCAATCAAAAGGGGGATTTTAAGACCAATGCGGTTCATCTCTTTGGCAACATAAACCATTTCATCGAGCGAAGGAGTAATCAACCCGGAAAGACCAATGACATCGACATTTTCCTCTAATGCTCTTTGTAGAATGATCTCGGGTGGAACCATAACACCCAAATCGATAATTTCAAAGTTGTTACAAGCCAATACAACACTTACAATATTCTTTCCAATGTCGTGGACATCCCCCTTGACTGTAGCCATCAAAATTTTGCCGGAGGATTCGACGGCTCCGGTTTTTTCAGCATGGATAAAAGGCTGTAAATAAGCCACTGCCTTTTTCATCACCCGAGCAGATTTTACCACTTGGGGTAAAAACATTTTTCCTGATCCAAATAAATCCCCAACAACATTCATTCCAACCATCAGGTTATTTTCGATCACATGAAGGGGTCGATCTGCAGCAAGACGGGCCTCTTCCACATCTTCGATGATGTGTCTGTCTATCCCTTTGACTAGAGCGTGGGTGATTCGTTCCTGTAAATCCTCATTGCGCCATTGCTGTTCTTCTTCCTTGGACTGTTTTTTATTTCCTTTGATGCGCTCTGCATAGTTCAATAAGGCCTCTGTCGCATCTTCTTTTCGGTTGAGCAATACGTCTTCCACTTTTTCAAGAAGTGGCTTGGGAATTTGATCATAAACTTCCAAAAGAGTGGGGTTGACAATTCCCATCGTCATGCCATGCTGAATGGCATGATATAAAAAGGCTGAGTGCATGGCCTCTCTAACGGTATTGTTTCCTCTAAAGGAGAAAGAGACATTACTGACCCCTCCACTGACATTGGCATAAGGAAGGTTTTCACGAATCCACTTGGTGGCCAAAAAGAAATCCAGCGCATTTCTTTTGTGTTCTTCCATTCCTGTTGCAACAGGGAAAATATTGGGATCAAAAATGATGTCTTCCGGAGGAAACTTTACTTGATCAACCAAAATTCGATAGGAACGCTCGCAAATTTGAATTCTTCTTTCGAAATTGTCTGCTTGACCCTCTTCATCAAAAGCCATTATGATTACTGCAGCACCGTATAATTTAACTTTACGCGCTTGTTCAATAAAGCTAGACTCGCCTTCTTTGAGGCTGATAGAGTTGACCACACTTTTTCCCTGCACGACCTTAAGACCTGCCTCTATGATTTCCCATTTGGAACTGTCAATCATTACGGGAACTCTGGCAATATCGGGCTCTGCGCCGATGAGATTCAAGAATTTAATCATGGCAGCTTTCCCATCGATCATTCCTTCGTCCATGTTCACATCAATGATTTGGGCACCTCCCTCTACTTGTTCCAGGGCAATTTCGACGGCTGCCTCATAGTCCCCAGCCTCAATCAATCTCAAAAATTTTCTTGATCCAGTGACATTGGTTCTTTCACCAATATTGACAAAAATGGTTTCGGGACTCACCAACAGTGATTCTTGACCCGAAAGTGTAAGTAGGCGTTCAGTTTTATGCATGGGTTTTAATTAGGGGAATTCTGGGTTTTGCCTTAGCCGCAGCATCGACAATCAGGCGAATATGATCTGGGGTGGTGCCGCAACAACCCCCGACAATATTGACCAGGTTTTGGTCAAGGAACTGTTCGATCAAAGCTGCCATTTCCTGTGGACTTTGGTCGTATTCACCAAAGGCGTTGGGCAAACCGGCATTAGGATGAACTGAGGTATGGAAAGGGGTTGTTTTTGATAGTCTTTTGATGTAGGGTATCAATTGGCTAGCCCCTAGCGCACAGTTAAATCCAATGCTGAGCAGCGGAATGTGTGATACGGAGATGACAAAGGCTTCAACCGTTTGACCCGATAAGGTTCGCCCGCTTTTGTCTGTTATGGTGCCGCTGACCATTATAGGTAAATTTTTTTTTTTTTTTTCGAAGTATTGTTGGATGGCAAACAGTGCTGCCTTGGCATTGAGGGTGTCGAAAACGGTTTCTACCAAAAGTAAATCTGCGCCTCCCTCAACCAATCCAGCAACTTGCTCATGGTAGGCATCGAAAAGTTCGTCGAAACTTATGGCTCGGAATCCCGGGTCATTGACATCGGGAGACATACTGGCAGTTTTATTGGTAGGACCTATAGAACCGGCTACAAATCTAGGTTTATCGGGGTTTTCAGCACTTATTTTTTGGGCAACTTGTTTTGCAATTTTTGCAGATTCAAAATTGAGTTCATAGGCCAAGTGTTCCAATTGATAATCGGCCATGCCAATAGAAGTAGAAGAAAAGGTATTGGTTTCGATGATATCAGCACCGGCCAGAAGATATTGCTCGTGGATGTTTTTGATGGCATCAGGTTGGGTGATGGATAGAAGATCGTTGTTGCCCCCCAAGGGGCAGGGATGATCCTTGAAACTATCTGCTCTGAATTGCTCTTCAGTGAATTCGAGTCTTTGGATCATGGTACCCATGGCACCGTCCAAAACCAAAATTCTTTCTTTTAAAATGGTCTCTATCATCGGTTAAGCTTTATCCAGTGCCTGGTCAATGTCCTGTTTGATGTCCTCTATATTTTCCAAGCCTATGGAAAGTCGTATTAAACCATCTGTAATGTCTACCCGTGCTCTTTCTTCAGGGGAGAGTTTGCTATGGGTGGAAGTTACGGGATGTGTCACGATGGTTCGTGTGTCTCCCAAGTTGGCACTGAGGGAACACATTTGTATTTGATTGAGAAAAGTTTGTCCTGATTTGATGCCCCCTTTCAACTCAAAGGTGACGATATTCCCTCCTTTTAGCATCTGTTTGATGGCAATTTCATACTGAGGATGATTGGGCAGGAAGGGATATTTGACTTTGGTGATTTTTGGGTGATTTTGGAGATGTTTGGCTAGCTCCAGTGCGTTTTCACAATGCCGATCCAAACGAACGGCTAAGGTTTCTATGCTCTTGGAGAGCACCCAAGCATTGAATGGAGATAGTGCAGCACCGGAATTGCGATAAAAAGATTTAATTTCAGTGATCAAATCTTGTCTCCCCACGATCAAACCTCCCAAGACCCTCCCTTGACCATCGATGAGTTTGGTTGCGGAGTGGATGACTAAATCGGCTCCAAAATTGATGGGCTTTTGAAGGTAGGGTGTTGCGAAACAGTTGTCTACCACCAAAAAAACTTGATGTTTTTTGGCTACCTCAGAAAGGTACTCCATGTCGAGGATGTCCAAACCCGGATTGGTCGGTGTCTCGATGTATATGATTTTGGTGTTGGGTTGAAACTGCTCTTCAATTTCCTTCGGTGTACCGGCATTAAAGTAGGTAGTTTCTATATTCCATTTGGTAAAATATTTTTTAAAAAGGGAATGGGTGGATCCAAAAACAGACCTAACAGAAATAATATGATCACCACTATTGAGCAGGGCTGCAAAACTGGTATATACAGCGGCCATCCCCGAAGCAAAGGCCAGTCCGTCTTCTGCTCCCTCTAGAGTGCATATTTTATCGACCAGTTCCTGTGTATTGGGATTGGAAAATCGACTGTAAATATTTCGCTCCAGTTCGTCAGCAAATGCAGCTCTAAGCTCCTCTGCATCCTCAAAGACAAAGCTTGAGGTCAGATAAATCGGAGCAGAGTGTTCGGCATATTGCGAACGCTCCATTTGCGTTCTAATGGCTTCCGTTTCGAAATGTTTTTTCATAATTCTACTCCATTCAAGAAAATGGAATATTTGATAGGTGTTGAAAACTCTAAAGTCTTGGCTACAGAACAATATTTGTCAAAAGAAAGGCTAACAGCTCTTTTGGCTTTTTCAAGAGGGATATCTCCTTCTAACCTTACATCTACTGAAATTTTGTGAAACAATGAGGGAACTACCCCCCCGATTCGCTTACCCTCCACATCCATTTTAAGATCGGTGGGGTTGATTTTTTGCTTGTTGAGTATGGCGATAATATCGATACTACTACATCCTGCCAGAGCCATTAAAAGAAGTTCCATAGGGCTAACGCCTTCTACTTTTCCTTCAATTTTGGATTTGTTATCCAGCAGTACTTTGTGACCGTTGTTATTGGTGACTTCAAAAAGATAGTCTTGGTTGATTCTATTTAGATTAACTTTCATAAGATTGGGTATAATTTGAGTTAGGTTTAAAAATGCTACTAAGAATTTGGGATACTGTTTCGTTTTCTATCAAAAAAGCATCGTGTCCATGAATGGATTTTATTTCGTGATAATAAATGTTCTTTTTGATTTTTTTTACTCTTTGCAGGGTTTTTTGGTCTTCCTCGGCCGTAAAAAAGAGGTCGCTATCAATGGCGATGAGATGTATGTTGGAAGATATTGTTTCAATGATTTTTTCCAAGCTATCCCCCTTTCTAGTGATATCAATAGAGGTCAAAAGGTGATTCATGGCTTTGTAGGCTTGCAATTGAAATCGACTTTCCAATTTGTCACCGTGATGGACGAGCCAACTTTCAACATTAAACAAGTTTTTGTCTTTGTTGACGGTTCTCCCAAATCGCTCTGTAAAAGAAGCCGGGGTTCTATAGGTAAGCATGGCATGAATCCGTGCATCCCTGAGGGGTTCGCTGGAATTCTCCAATAGCCTTTTTTGGAGAAATGTATTGGCAATGATCCAGTCGGAAGCTTTCCAGTCGGCGGCGACCGGAATCAAATTTTCGGTCAAAGTGGGATATAAAGCGGCCATTTCCCAGGCAATTCCACCACCGATTGACCCGCCAATTAGGGCAAAAAGTTTTGCAATGCCTAAGATCTGTAATCCTTTATAAAATATTTCTGCAATATCACCGGTATGAAAGTCATTGTAATTTTCAAGCGTGTAATCGTTAACGCCGTTGCCGGGTATATTAAAAGCCAGTACGGAAAAATGATAGGTATCAATGGTGAGATTGGGTCCGACAACTTCACTCCACCACCCTTGTGAACCGGCAACGTTAGCGTCACCGGTCAGAGAGTGGTTAATGAGTACAACAGGTGCATGGTCAGAGGACTGCCCAAAGTGCTGGTAGTGCAGATCGACCTTGTCGTAAACAGCGCCTGAGTCTGTAGTGAAATTATTGATGGATATGGTTTTAACCTCAGCCATTAAAATAAGCTATATACCCATTAGTGCCTGATCTAAATCATTTTTCAGATCATCTAAATTTTCGATTCCTACTGATAATCTGACCAAATCAGGAGTTACTCCAGTGCTTTTTTGTTCCTCCTCATTTAACTGAGAATGAGTGGTACTGGAAGGGTGGATGATCAATGATTTGGTGTCGCCAATATTGGCCAAAAGTGCAAATATCTTAGTGCTTTCGGTAACTTTTTTGGCGGCCTCGAATCCTTTTTTCAATCCAAAAGTGACGATTCCGCTTTTACCATTAGGTAAATATTCCTCTGCCAATTCTGCATAATTAGAGGATTCCAATCCGGGATAATTGACCCAACTGACTTCGTCACGATTTTGTAACCACTGGGCAAGTTCCCGGGCATTTTCTGAATGTTTTTGCATTCTTATTTCGAGGGTTTCTAAACCTTGAATGACTTGGAAGCTATTGAGGGGACTAGGGGCACTTCCCAAATCTCTTAGACCCTCTACTCTTACTCTTGCGATAAAGGCGATTGGGCCCAATGCATCGTGGTACTTCAATCCGTGATAAGAAGGAGAAGGCTCGGTAAATTCCGGGAAATTTCCGTTGGAATAATCAAAGGTTCCCGCATCGATGATGACCCCACCTATGGTGGTTCCATTTCCTGTAATGTACTTGGTCAGTGAATGGATCACAATATTGGCTCCGTGGGCTATGGGATTCAACAAAGCAGGTGTAGCTATGGTATTGTCTACTATAAATGGAACTTTTGCCGCTTTGGCATGGGCGCTAATTGCTTTTAAATCTAAAACGTCCAACTTGGGATTTCCCAAGGATTCAGCAAAAAATGCTCTGGTATTGGGCTGAACAGCTTTTGCAAAATTCTCTACCTCATCCGGATCAACAAATGTAGTAGTAATCCCAAATCGTGGCAAAGTATTATTGAGCATATTAAAGGTTCCGCCATAAAGACTGTTGGATGCCACAATGTGATCACCTGCCTTGAGTAGCGTCATGAATGTGGTCGCAATAGCTGCTGTACCGGATGCGGTGGCAACTGCTGCAACTCCACCTTCGACTGCTGCCAATCTCTGTTCGAGAATATCATTGGTAGGGTTATTGAGTCGGGTGTAAATGTATCCTGACTCTGCCAGTGCAAACAAATTGGCTGCATGATCTGAGTCATTGAATACATAAGAAGAAGTTTGATATATAGGAACGGCTCTTGTTCCTTGTGTTTGTGTTACGTCATGTCCTGCATGAAGTGCATTAGTTGCTAGTTTTAGGCTCATAATTTGAAAGTTTTTTTAATTTCATTTAAATAATCTAATTTTTCCCAAGTAAAAAGTTCAACAGTTTTTTCAACCCTACCGCTGTAAGGTGATTCAAAGACCTTGGTGATCTCTTTTGGCTGTCTTCCCATGTGACCATAGGCAGCGGTTTCAAGGTAGATGGGGTTTCGAAGTTTGAGTCTGTTTTCGATGGCATAGGGGCGTAGGTCGAAAATTTCACTGATCTTTTCTGCGATTTGGGGATCAGAAAGAGAAACCTTGGAGGTATTGTAAGTATTGATGTTAATGGAAGTGGGCTCCACCACTCCGATGGCGTAACTCAATTGCACCAATATTTCTTTGGCTACACCTGCTGCTACAAGGTTTTTGGCAATATGTCTTGCTGCATAAGCAGCACTGCGGTCAACTTTACTTGGGTCTTTTCCACTAAAAGCTCCCCCTCCGTGTGCTCCTTTTCCTCCATAGGTATCCACAATAATTTTTCTTCCTGTCAATCCTGTATCACCATGGGGGCCTCCAATCACAAATTTTCCTGTGGGATTGATGTGATAGGTGATGTCGTCATTGAATAGTTTTTGAATGTGAGCAGCTTCTTTTTTTATTACGTTTCTAATGGCAATGTTAATGATGTCGCTTTTGATTTTTTCAAGCATCTGTTCATCGTCCTCCAAAAATTGATCGTGTTGGGTCGAAACCACAATGGTGTCGATTCGCAAAGGCTGCCCCTGGTCGCTGTACTCGATGGTTACCTGAGACTTTGCATCGGGTCGGAGGTAAGTAATTTCTTTGTTTTCCCTTCTGAGGGCGGCCAACTCAATCAATATTTTATGAGATAAATCCAACGCCAAGGGAATGTAATTATGGGTTTCATCGGTTGCATAACCAAACATAATACCTTGGTCACCAGCACCTTGATTTTCTTTTTCGTCTCGGTCAACCCCACGGTTGATGTCTTGTGATTGTTCGTGGATCAAAGAGATCACACCGCAAGAGTTTCCACTGAATTGGTATTCGTCTTTGGTGTAACCGATTCGGTTAATGGTTTCACGAGCAATGCTTTGCACATCAAGGTAGGTATGGCTTTTAACCTCACCAGCTAGAATGGCTTGCCCGGTCGTGACTAGGGTTTCACAAGCGACCTTACTTTCGGGGTCGAAAGCGATAAAGTTATCCAGTAGCGCATCACTGATCTGATCGGAAATTTTATCAGGATGGCCCTCACTAACTGATTCGGAAGTAAAAAAATAGGACATTTAAATGTTGCTTTTATGGGGGATTTGACAAAGTACGTCTTAAAGCAACACTGCTTTAGCATTTTTTTAAGAGGTTGCAATCAGTCAAATCCTTCCTCGATTCAGTTGCAAATGTATTACTAATTTTTAAAAATTTTAAAAAAAAACAATTATTTTTCAATATTGCTACGATATGGCAATTAAATCCTGAGATTTGACAAAAAAATCAAACAAGTTAAAAGTCCCAAAAACAAAAAAGTAATTATCTTTCAACCAACAAAATTTTAAAATGTATTTCGCTATAGCCGGAAATATAGGTGCCGGGAAAACCAGTCTTGCAGAATTACTCTCCAAACATTACGGTTGGGAGGCTCATTTTGAAGATGTGATTGACAATCCTTATTTGGATGACTTCTACAATCATATGGAACGGTGGTCTTTTAACCTCCAAATCTATTTTTTGAACAGTAGATTTCGTCAATTAAATGGTTTTAAAAATTCCAACAAACACTCTATTCAAGACCGAACCATCTATGAGGATGCACATATTTTTGCACCCAATCTGCATGCCATGGGGTTAATGAATCAGAGGGATTTTAACAACTACCAGTCTCTTTTTGGTTTAATGGAATCGGTGGTCGAGGGTCCGGACATTCTCATTTATTTGAGAAGTAGTATATCCAACTTGGTTCACAAAATTCATAAAAGAGGTCGAGAATACGAAAACTCTATAAGCATAGAGTATCTGAGTCGACTAAACGAAAGATATGAGGCTTGGATTTCAACTTATAACAAGGGAAAATTGTTGATTGTTGACGTAGACCAGATCGATTTTGTTGAAAACAAAGAGGATTTGGGGAAAATCATTGAAAAAATTGATGCCGAATTGAACGGCTTGTTTTGACAATCCAAAACCTTGTGTGTTTTTAGGTTATAAATCCTTGTAATTTATAGTCTTAAGATTGTTTTTTATTAAGAATGGTTTTACTACTTTTGAAGCCATTAAAAAACCATTACTTCATGAAATTTATTATTGACTTTTTACCTGCGTTCGGGCTTTTGGGCTTGTTGTTTGTTTTTATCAAAAATAATTGGATTGCCAAACAAGAAGTTGGCAATGAAAAAATGGCAATCATTGCCAAAAATATTGCCAAAGGGGCCATGTCTTTTTTAAAGGCTGAATACAGAATACTATCGATTTTTGTGGTTTGTTTGGCCCTACTGTTGTATGTCAAAGGAAGTAATGAAGAAGGATCTCACGGAATGGTTGCTCTGTCCTTTGTAGTGGGTGCCATTTGCTCTGCACTTGCTGGATTTATCGGAATGCGTGTGGCTACCAAGGCCAACGTAAGAACTACCAACGCTGCCAGAAAATCACTGGGTAAAGCCCTAGAGGTGGCCTTCGCCGGAGGCTCGGTAATGGGTCTGGGCGTGGTTGGCTTGGGTGTACTGGGTCTGAGTAGTTTGTTCGCATTATATCAGAATATCTGGCCCGGTGCCGAAAACTTAACTACTGTTTTAAATGTATTGACCGGATTTTCCATGGGTGCCTCCTCCATTGCATTGTTTGCAAGAGTAGGTGGTGGGATTTATACCAAAGCGGCCGATGTAGGTGCTGATTTGGTAGGTAAGGTTGAAGCAGGAATTCCTGAAGATCATCCACTTAACCCTGCAACGATTGCTGATAATGTGGGAGATAATGTTGGAGATGTTGCTGGAATGGGTGCAGATTTATTTGAGTCATATGTAGGTTCAATTATTGGTACCATGGTATTAGGAGCCTTTATCATAACACCTGAATTTGGAGGATTGGGTGCTGTTTATCTTCCACTTGTACTGGCGGCCTTGGGTATTGTCATGTCCATCGTAGGAACCTTTTTTGTAAAAGTAAAAGAAGGAGGTAATCCTCAAACCGCATTAAATATTGGAGAATTTGGATCGGCCGGTTTGATGGTGATCGTCTCCTATTTTGTGATCAACATCATGATTCCCGAATCGATAGAAGGAATACCTTTTGGAGCAATAGGCGTATTTTTGGCTACTATTTCCGGATTGGTTGCCGGTCTGGGTGTTGGAAAAATTACTGAGTATTATACAGGAACGGGAACCAAACCTGTTTCTGCAATTGTTCGTCAATCCGAAACAGGATCAGCGACCAACATCATTGCCGGATTGGGTGTGGGTATGATGTCAACCATGATTCCCATTCTACTTATCGCTGCTGCGATTTTAATTTCTCATCACTATGCAGGTTTGTATGGTATTGCAATTGCTGCTGTAGGAATGTTAGCCAATACAGGGATTCAATTGGCGGTTGATGCCTACGGACCCATCTCTGACAATGCGGGAGGGATTGCTGAAATGGCAGAACTACCTGCCGAAGTAAGAGAACGTACTGATAAATTGGACGCTGTAGGAAATACCACTGCTGCGATTGGAAAAGGATTTGCCATTGCCTCTGCTGCCCTAACTGCCCTGGCGCTTTTCTCTGCCTTTATGCAAGTTGCCAATGTGACTGCAATCGATGTTTCTAAGCCCAAAGTAATGGCAGGACTTCTTGTGGGAGGCATGTTGCCATTTGTTTTTTCAGCACTCTCTTTGAATGCTGTTGGACGTGCGGCCATGTCGATGATCGAAGAAGTAAGAAGACAATTCAAAGATATTCCTGAATTGAAAGCAGCCCTTGAAATCATGCGAAAATACGACGCTGATATTTCTAAAGCGAACGCCGAAGACCGCGCTATTTTCGATGCAGCAGACGGTAAAGCAGATTATGAAAAGTGTGTGGAAATCTCCACCAAGGCCTCTATCAAAGAAATGGTGATGCCAGGTCTATTGGCCATATTGGTTCCCGTTGCTGTTGGTCTATTGGGTGGTGCAGAGATGCTGGGTGGACTCTTAGCCGGCGTTACCACTTGTGGTATATTGATGGCGATTTTCCAATCCAACGCAGGAGGTGCTTGGGACAATGCCAAAAAAATGATAGAGTCGGATGGAAGAAAAGGATCTGATGCCCACAAAGCTGCAGTGGTAGGTGATACCGTTGGGGATCCATTCAAAGACACTTCAGGACCTTCGCTCAATATTTTATTGAAATTGATGTCTGTAGTTGCTTTGGTAATCGCTCCAACGGTTGCAATCAATGGAGATGCAATGGGGGGAAAAATTGAAAAACCTGAACATACCATCAGCATCGAGGCAGAAAAAAAATCTGAAATGTCGGACAACATTATTCGTTACGAAGAAGTTGTCAAAAAGTAGGTTTAACAGATAATCGCACCCCAAATTCTGGGGATTGAGGTCCATTCAATGATTTGTGAGGACCCC
The DNA here is from genome assembly GCA_938082715.1 of uncultured Flavobacteriaceae bacterium. Lineage (GTDB taxonomy): Bacteria > Bacteroidota > Bacteroidia > Flavobacteriales > Flavobacteriaceae > UBA8316. The sequence continues at coordinate 63,021 of CALKCR010000011.1, forward strand.
GCCAGATAAAGTCTAAACGAAAAAAACGTATCTGACCTAACCGTAAGTTTTCCAGCCCAATACCGTATTCAAAATACGGCCTTTGGTCACGGGCTTTAAGTTCTAGATCGGTTATCAAATGATCCTTGTAAGCAGGACTCAGCGTTCCATAGGCTATTCTAAATGTGGCCAAAAATCTAAGGTTTAGTTTTTTTAGCAATGGTAAACGATTCATCACAAAACCATTGAAATGATGTTCAAAATGAGCATTGAGGTACTGATCGGTGATGTAGTCGTAATAGTTCAGCAGGGCAAAGGTGTTTTTTTCGAGTGAAAAGGTTTAATTGGAAGGAACAGGAAAAAGCAGTGGTAAAAGCACCAAATCCAATGATTTTCCTGCTTCGATCGTAGTATCCAAAATACCAAATTTGCTGAGTCTTATTGGATAGTTTTGTAAGAACTAAAGTTGTTTGTACCCCAAATCACGATCGAGAATTCCCGAAGTTCCCATTTTAAATTTGATGGCAGTCGTGGGAAATCTAAATCTTCCAAAACGCTGTTGAACACCAAAGCCATAGACCCTTCGGGTGGGTGTAAAACGCAGGGTGGCCTCCACCCCTACATCTTTAAATTTTGATTGGATTTTTCTATCGATAACATATCCCATGGGAAAAACACCACTATGAGCATATGCTACGCTTTTGTGGTAGGCCAATAAGTTCAAACGCAAATTTTTGTGAATGGCTACTTCGGTCATCAGCTTGTGATTGTGGAATACGGTCAAATAATGGTTTTCTCCTCTTTTTAGGATGGCATTGGCAAATTGAACCAAGATCAATTCATTTTCTTCCATAAGCTTGCCCCCCATTTCTTGAATGTCATTGGTTTTGGAAAAGCCTATGACCCAGCGGGGCTTGAATCCCGCCAAAAAATTTACCGAAAATCCATAGTTCCAGCTTTTGTCCCTAAAGCCGTGGGACAAATAAGTTTGTATTCTGAATCGATCATCGCGGGTTTTGAAGCTGCACAATCCCAGTTTGACTTTTGTCCCCTGTATGCCATTGTTTCCGAAGGTTGTCCAAAGGGATCCCAATTGGTGATGCTTTGCTACCGGAATATAGCCGGTGGAAATCATGGTGATATTCCCTACCAGTCTTTTGATAGTTCTGTTGTCCTTAACTTGTTGAATTTGATCGAAAAACAACTGATCCTCGGCTAATTTCGGTACTTGGACTTTCCAGTAGAAGGGTGTTTGTTCATATTGATCTGCCCTAAATTGTGGATCGGGTTTTTTGAAATCTGAAATGGTTATTTCCTTATCTAATTGGTAAGCATCAAAATGATCTATTTGTCTGACATATAAACCTTTTTCCTTGTCCCCTTTTTGGTGAGCAGAGTAAAATCTGCTTCGTATTCATTTTTTAGCGGCAAGAAAATGGAGTCTTTGATCAAAAAGGCTTTTTCAATGTAGAGGTTACGAACCAAATTAAGGTTGACTTTGGGGGGGTGGGTACGCATATCTATATGAGTGAGGGCGTAGTCTTTGGCTGAGACCCTGAATTTCCCCTCAAAAGCGAGGTCACCATCTTGAATGGGAAAAAAGTAAATGACGTATTCTTTACCATAATCGGTTTGCAAGCTGTCATTTAAAACATAGTGGTAAGTCATGTATCCGTATCTCGAAATGGGACTGACAAAAGTACGGTCAACCAGTGGAATATAATTTTTATACACATCGATGTCCTGAAATACATTTTGAACCCTCTGAAAAACAAAGCCATCTTGTGCCACCCCCAGTTCTAGTTGGCTTCTATTTAGTCGTTTTTAAGGTGGAGTAAATTGTCTCCGGCAAAAGAACGAACTGTTTGACTGCCATACACAGGAAGGTAATAGATCAATCTGTTTTTATGGGGGCTATTGTTTTTTTGAGTGAATCAAAATCCTTTTTCAACCATTCTCTCAGTTGAACAGAATCGATATTACTCAAACCCACTTGTAAATTCCGAATCCGATTATAGCGATAGGTCTTTGCCGATTTCAACCCATTGCTTTTTTTGTTTTCCCAGATCTTTTGTAAAATTCGGTAGGGGGGTCTTTTTTCTTCAGTTTTTTTTGGGTTTGGAAACCACCACTACCTCTTGAAATGCTGAGTCTACCACAAGACTAATTTTGTAAAACGCTTTGTTTGGAACAATGGCGATTTTGGCCGTTTACATCCCCACAAAACTCACCTCAAAACTTTTGAAAGTATGGTCAAACTCCAACTCAAAATGTCCTTTTTCATCGGTAATCACTCCAATGGGAATTCCGGTAAAATATACATGAGTGTTGTATATGGCAATATTTTGATCGTCGACCACAAGGCCTTTGGTTACATCTTGAGAAAGACAGAAGCTGGTACACAGAACAATTGCCGTTAGGGATAAGTAGGTTTTGAGCATAAAATTTTGGGGTGAGGGTTAGGGCGATTTATCAGGTCATGTACATCACTTTTTTTACAGCTTTTATAACATCATCACTATTGGGGAGCCATTCAGCCAGCAAAACAGGAGAATAAGGTGCTGGAGTATCAGCGGTATTTATTTTTTCTATAGGTGCGTCAAGAAAATCAAATATTTGATTTTGAACCTGATAAGTGATCTCAGTAGAAATATTCCCAAAAGGCCAGGACTCTTCGAGGATGACCAATCGATTGGTTTTTTTAACCGAGTTAAAAATAGCTTCATAATCCATGGGTCTTATGGTTCTGAGGTCAATAATTTCGCATTCGACACCTTCTTTTGACAAAGTATCGGCAGCTTCATAAGCGACTTTGATGATTTTACCAAAAGAAACTATGGTCACGTCTTTTCCCTCTCTTTTGATGTCTGCAACACCAATAGGGAGGGTGTACTCTCCCTCGGGGACTACCCCCTTGTCTCCATACATTTGTTCTGACTCCATAAAAATTACGGGATCCTCATCTCTGATGGCAGACTTTAAAAGACCTTTGGCATCGTAAGGGTTGGAGGGAACAATTACTTTTAGTCCGGGACAGTTGGCATACCAGCTTTCAAAAGCTTGAGAATGGGTTGCGGCCAATTGACCTGCAGATGCTGTGGGCCCTCTGAATACAATAGGGCAAGGAAATTGACCTCCGGACATCTGACGAATCTTGGCAGCATTATTGATGATCTGGTCAATCCCTACCAACGCAAAATTGAAGGTCATGAATTCGATTATGGGACGGTTTCCGGTCATGGTCGAACCTACACCAATACCTGCAAACCCCAATTCGGAGATGGGTGTATCAATCACACGTTTGTCACCAAATTCGTCAAGCATACCTTTGGAGGCCTTGTAAGCCCCATTGTATTCGGCAACCTCTTCCCCCATCAAATAGATGGTTTCATCCCTTCGCATTTCCTCCGACATGGCTTGGCAAATAGCCTCTCTGAACTGAATCGTTTTCATCAAAATTATTTTTTGCAACACAAATTTAATTAAATGCTAACGGATAAGTAGTTATTGCATTCAGAATTTTGCGTTAAAATGGATACAAAAACGATTCTTTTCTAGGGATTTGCTTGATAATTTTACTAATTTGGTATTACGTGACACTATGAAATTAATTCAATTAAACATTAAGGGTATTTCCTACAGCGAGACACAAACAGGTGCCTATGCACTTATTTTGAGTGAAGTAGACGGAAACAGAAGGCTGCCCATCATCATTGGTGGTTTTGAAGCACAATCTATTGCCATTGCCTTGGAGAAGGAACTGAAACCTAAACGTCCCCTAACCCACGACCTTTTTAAAAATTTTGCTGAAAGATTCAATATTTACATAAAACAGGTAATTATTCACAAATTGGTAGACGGAGTTTTTTACTCCAGCTTGATTTGCGAAAGAGATAAAATTGAAGAAATTATCGATGCAAGAACTTCCGATGCAATTGCTATGGCCTTGCGATTTGGCGCTCCCATCTTCATTTATGATTCCATTCTCAAACAAGCCGGTTTTGACGAGAGTACCATAAAAGACGATGAGAAAAACAAAGGCAGTGAAAACTGGATTCAAAATTTTGTTGAGGAACAAAGTAAACAGAAAGCTGTTCCCGAGGATTTAAAAAAACTTTCTCTTACAAAACTGAAATCACTTTTAAACAAATTGGTGAATTTGGAGGATTATGAAAAAGCCGTCAAAATTCGGGACGAAATTTCAAAAAGAGAGTCAAAAAAATAACTGTTAATCTTTTTTTGAAAACTATTTCCAATTCCAAACATTGGAATCTCACCATGACTTATTTTTGATATTATCTTTTCAAAGAGCATGCAACAATATTTGGATCTGGTCAGGTTTATTCAGGATCATGGCGTAAGCAAAACAGACCGAACGGGAACAGGAACAAAAAGTGTTTTTGGCTATCAAATGCGGTTTGACTTGGCAGCGGGATTTCCGCTGGTAACAACCAAAAAAATTCACGTAAAATCTGTTATTCACGAACTTTTGTGGTTCTTAAAAGGGGATACCAACATCAGTTATTTAACAAAGAATGGTGTGAGAATATGGAATGAATGGGCTGACGAAAAAGGAGATTTGGGGCCAGTCTACGGTCATCAATGGAGGAATTGGAATGATGAGGGCATTGATCAAATCAAAGCGATGATAGAAACTTTGAAAACCAATCCAGACAGCAGAAGAATGCTGGTGTCGGCATGGAATCCCAGTGTGATGCCCGATACTTCAGTGTCATTTTCAGAAAATGTAGCCAATCACAAAGCTGCTCTTCCCCCCTGCCATGCTTTCTTTCAGTTTTATGTCGCCGAGGGAAAGCTCTCATGTCAACTCTATCAAAGGAGTGCCGATCTGTTTTTGGGAGTTCCCTTTAACATCGCATCCTATGCGCTTCTGAATTTGATGGTAGCCCAAGTCTGTGATCTCAAACCGGGCACCTTTGTCCACACTTTTGGAGACGTTCATATTTACTCCAATCATCGGGAGCAATTGGAGGAACAACTGAGTCGAAGCCCAAAACCACTGCCTCAAATGGTCTTAAACCCAGAAGTAAAGGATATTTTTGATTTTAAATACGAAGATTTTACACTGAATGGGTATGATCCACACCCACTGATTCGGGGGAAAGTAGCTGTCTAAATCAAACTACAATCAATGGCTTTATAAGGCCGATTAATTTATCTATTTCCTGAGTGGAGTTGTAAAAGTGCATTGAAAAGCGAAGGTATTTGCCCCTGTATGATGCCCTAACCCCTTGTTCTTCCAATTGTTTTAATATAGCTTCCTCGGTGGGAATGCTAACGATAGTGCTTTGAAGTTTGCGCTGGTGGTATTCGGGTATCCACCCAATTTTGATGAGTTCACTTCTTAATTTTTCGCTAAGTGCTTTGTTTTTTTGAACCAGTTTTTCAAAATCATGGGCCTGCAAATATTCCAATGCAAAAACCAATGACGCTGCACCCAATATGTTAAAATGTCCAGAAAACACCTTTTGTTGAAAGTCTTCACTACTGATGTTTGTCTCCTCAAAAAATTGATCTGACAAGGCAATAAAACCATTACCAAAGCCCGCCAATAACCACTTGTATCCACTGCAGGCTATGGCGTCAAAAGGTGAGGCGTTAAAATCAAAAAGATCTGCCCCAATGTGTTGGGTTGCATCTCCTATGATGAGTAAATGTGGGTATTTTTCTTTGAGCTGAGCTAAAAAATCAAAATCGATTTTAAAACCATGGGTAAACTGAACCAGACTGATTATCAAAGCATGAAAATTGTTTTGAGATAAAGCATGTTCAATTTTTTCCTCCAACTGTTCCTCAATGGACAAACTAAAATGATTAAAATCTCTTTCCTCAATAGCATCAACAAGTGAATGGTAATCGTCTTTTAGGTATAAAACATTACTTCCTTTGGGCAGGGAATTCAAAACAAATCTTATGCCCATGGAAAAATTGGAAACGAAATATGTTTGCTCTTTTTTGGAACCTATAAAACGAGAAATGGCATGGTGGGTCTGATCCAAACGATCATAGGCCTCGATTTTATGTTGATCTGCATTCAACAGATAGTTAATTTCAAAACCTGACCTGAAGTCGAACAATGTCTGGGACATCAACCCCACATATGCAGTGTTAAAATATGTACTTGATTTCAGCGCTGGGAAATCGTTATGGAAGGTCATATATAAATTAGAAAAACGTACATTTGATTCAAAATTAGTTTATTTCAATATATTTTGACGTTTATTTCGTTTTTAAGTCGAAAATCAAAACAACTCCCCTATTAATTTTATGAATTCTGAAAGAATAAAAGACGCTAAAACAGCTGATGCTTACATCTCCAGTGAATCATCAAAAGTCTCTAAAGTAACGCTTATCGCTGCCATTGATGAGAATAGCGTTTTGGGAAAAGACAATCAATTGATCTGGCATTTACCAGAAGACCTCAAGCGTTTTAAACGTTTGACCACAGGCCATGCCATCATCATGGGAAGGAAAACTTTCGAATCCTTGCCCAAGGCATTGCCCAACCGTAATAATATAGTGGTGACGCGAAACCAGAATTATTCCAAAAAAGGGGTCACTGTTTGTCACAGTCTGGAAGCAGCCATTGAATGCGCAAAAAACGATGATCAGCCTTTTGTGATTGGTGGTGGACAAGTTTATGAGCAAGCAATTGAATTGGCCGATGTGCTTGAGTTAACTAAAATTCATGCCCAATTTGAGGGAGATGTGTTTTTTCCGGAAATCGATTTAAAAAAATGGTCTGTCGAAAAGGAGGAGCGCATGAGTCATTCCGATTTTGAATACTCTTTTATTACCTATACTAAAATATAAATCCATTATGAAAGCATATCTATTTCCTGGACAAGGTTCGCAATTTCCCGGCATGGGAAAAGACCTGTTTGATCGATTCGAAATAGCCAAAGAGATGTTTCAAACCTCGGACGAGATCTTGGGGTTTGACCTTTCGACCATACTCCTGGAAGGGAGTAAAGAAGACCTTCAGCAAACCAGGGTTACACAACCTGCCATTTACCTCCATTCTGTCATAAGTGCAAAAGTGATGGGTGGTGATTTTCAGCCCGATGCATTAGCAGGGCACTCCTTGGGAGAGTTTTCGGCCTTAACGGCTGCCGGAGCGATTGATTTTGAATCGGGATTGAAATTGGTTTCTCAAAGAGCAGAAGCCATGCAGAAAGCTTGTAACCAGAGTGAAGGTACCATGGCTGCGGTCCTGGGTTTGGAAGACCAGATCGTAGAAGAAATTTGCCAACAAACCTCTGGAGTGGTGGTTGCAGCCAACTACAATTGCCCCGGACAACTGGTCATTTCAGGCAATGTTGATGCCATAGCATCGGCTTGTGAAGATTTAAAAGCTGCCGGTGCCAGAAGGGCTTTGGTTCTGCCTGTAGGTGGAGCATTCCACTCTCCATTGATGGAACCTGCCAGAAGCGAGCTTGCCAATGCCATTGACACTACACATTTTTCTGCACCACTGTGCCCTATTTATCAAAACACTACCGCCCAAGCGGTTAGCGAACCCGAGGCAATTCAGAAAAATTTGATCGCACAATTGACAGCTCCCGTCAGGTGGACGCAAAGTGTTAACGCCATGATTGAGGCAGGAATCACAGACTTCGTCGAAGTGGGTCCCGGAAAAGTCCTACAAGTTTTGGTTCGTAAAATTTCTCCGGAAGTAGCAATTTCCGGAGCAGAAATTTAAGGCATTAACCCAAAAATGCCTTTACAGTATCGGTAATGAAATCGATTTGATCGTCGGTCAATTCTGTATGCATGGGTAAAGAAATCACCTGATTGACAATTTTGAGCGTTACTATAAAATCTTCCGCCTTGTAGTGATTAATGGTATAAGCCTTTTGTAAATGCAGAGGAATGGGATAGTAGACACCACAGGGGATACCGTTTTCATTGAGGTGCTTGACCAGCCCATCTCGATCTCCATCAATCAGCTTTAGGGTATATTGATGATAAACATGAGCGTCACAATCTCCCTTTCTGAAAGGGGTGATCAATTGGGGTTGATCGGCCAAACGTTGGTTGTATTTAAGAGCAGCGGCTTTTCTGGATTCATTATAAAAGTCCAAAAGGTTAAGTTTGATATCGAGTATGGCAGCTTGAACAGAATCGAGGCGAGAATTTACCCCTACCACATCGTGCTGATACCTGATGTACATGCCATGGTTGACCATTCCTCTGATGGTGTGGGCCAATTCATCATCGTTTGTAAAAATAGCACCTCCGTCTCCATAAGCTCCCAGATTCTTGGAAGGAAAAAAGGAAGTTGTTCCAATATGACCCAAAGTACCTGTTTTCTTTTTACTGCCGTCAGAAAAGGTGTAATCCGCTCCTATGGATTGGGCGTTGTCCTCTACCACATATAAGTTGTTTTTTTTGGCCAAGGTCAAAATTTCCTCCATATCAGCGACTTGACCAAACAAATGTACAGGGATGATGGCTTTTGTCTTGGGGCCAATTGCTTTTTCAATGGAGGGGATGTCGATGTTGAATGTCTTGGGATCTACATCAACCAAAATAGGGGTCAGTCCCAAAAGGGAAATCACTTCAACGGTGGCAGCAAAAGTAAAATCGGCGGTAATGACTTCGTCACCAGGCTTCAACCCCAAACCCATCAGGGCAATTTGGAGGGCATCCGTTCCATTGGCGCAGGGAATAACGTGTTTTACCCCTAGGTATTTTTCAAGATGATCTTGGAAACTTTTTACGCTTGGGCCATTGATAAACATTGTGGATTCGATGGTTTCCAAAACGGACTGATTGACCTGCTCTTTGATGTGTTCATATTGACCTTTGAGGTCAACCATTTGGATCTTCTTCATAATTTTAATTAGCATATAAAATTAAAAAAAGGAATCTGCTTTACACAATTGATATTAAAAACTATTTTTGATTCGATGTTGTTTCGTATCACTTACAATCTGATTTTAGGCCTCAGCTATCCTGTATTAAAGTTTTTGGGGTTGTTTTCCGTTAAACTCCGTCTTTTTGTTTCAGGGAGAAGGGAGGTTTTTGCTCATTTGGAATCCCAAGAAGTGAATAAAGGAGATTGGGTATGGTTTCATGTTGCTTCACTGGGAGAATTTGAACAAGCCCGCCCATTGATATTGGAATATAAACTGGCTTTTCCCCAGCATAAAATTTTACTTACTTTTTTCTCACCATCGGGTTACGAAATTCAAAAAAATTTTAGTTCTGCAGACTGTATTTGTTATTTGCCTTGGGATACTCATAAGAACGTCAACCGATTTCTTGATTTTTGTAATCTCAATCGGGCCATTTTTGTAAAATATGAATTCTGGCTGAACTACTTCAATGGTCTCTCAAAAAGAAAGATTCCCGTTTATTCTGTCTCAAGTATTTTTCGGCCAAATCAATTGTTTTTTAAAAGTTATGGTAAAGCCTACAGGAGCATATTGTATGGTGTAAAACACTTTTTTGTTCAAAACGATGAATCGAAAAAACTATTGAACTCAATCGGTATCGACCGCGTTAGCATCAGTGGTGACACCCGAATGGATCGAGTATACGATCTGACCCAAAATCATGAGCAGTTGGAGATCATTGAAAAATTTCTTGATAATCAAGAATGTTTTGTTGCCGGTAGCACTTGGCCTGAGGATTACGAATTAATGGATACTTTTCTAAAAAAAACCAGCCCTATTAAAATTATCATCGCCCCTCACGAGGTTTCGAAGCAGTCCATTGAAAACCTAGAGAAACGGATTGGGATTCCCTACACCAAGTGGAGTAATTTTGAAGAAGAAAGGGCCGCTGACAAAGCTGTGATGATAGTGGATACTATTGGTCAATTGGCTAAGATTTATCGCTATGCAAAATTTGCCTATGTGGGTGGAGGAATGAAAAAAAGTGGTTTACACAACACCTTAGAACCCGCAGCTTATGGTATTCCGGTTGTCATTGGAAAGTATTTTGGTAAGTTTCAGGAAGCTGTCTTATTGGAAAAAAAAGGAGGAATTAGGAGCGTGAAATCTTCCGAAGGGTTTGAAAAAATATCCAAAGCATTGATAAATGACGAAAAATTGGTTGAGCGAATAGGCAAAATCAATAAAGATTACGTCACATTGGGAAAGGGTGCAACTCAACAAATAATCGAAACAATTAAAACGCATGGTATTAAATAGATTTCCATTTTTTATATTTACATCACAATCTGTAAAAATGAAAAAAGTATTATTATCCTTGTTTTTGCCCTTGGCCCTTGCCCAGGCCCAACAAGTAGTCGACCCCCCATTGAATGTTATTTTTCTGATTGGTGACGGAATGGGCTTAAGTCAAATATCGGCAGGAATGTATGCCAATAACAATCAAACTGCTTTGGAAGATTTCCCTGTCATTGGACTTTCCAAAACTCATGCAGTAAAAAGTTTGGTTACGGATTCTGCTGCCAGTGGAACTGCCATGGCTTGTGGAGAAAAAACATATAATGGTGTGATTGGGATCAGCTCAAGAAATCAAAAACTTGAATCCGTATTGGAAATTTGTGAAGAGAATGGATACAATACGGGACTTATTGCCAACTCCAGTATTGTTCATGCAACCCCTGCATCCTTTTATGCCAATGTAGACTCCAGAAAAAAATATGAAGAAATTGCCATTCAACTGAGTGAAAGTGATGTAGATTATTTTATCGGTGGAGGAAAAAAATACTTTAAAGAAAGAGTGGACGGCAGAAACCTTCTCGAAGAAATGAACACTGTGGATGTGGTCAAAAACTTTAGAGCTTTTAAAAAATCGAAAGCCAAAAAAATAAGTTTGTTTACTCATGATGAAGAACCCTTATCGATTATAGATGGAAGAGACCCGCTATTGGCGGAATACTTAACTGCTACTCTGGATAAGTTGGACAGCCGAGAAGAACCCTTTTTCCTTATGGTAGAAGGCTCACAGATCGATTGGGGAGGCCACGCCAATGATATCGATTATATTACGTCAGAATTTATAGAGTTCAACAGTGCCATTGAGGCAGCACTGAATTTTGCAAAAAACAATGCCAACACTTTGGTCGTCGTAACAGCCGACCATGAAACAGGGGGACTGGCCATTACCATGGGGATGACCCAGGGTTTTGAGTTGGTTGCTGGATTTAACACGGCTGGTCACAGTGCCACCATGGTGCCTGTTTTTAGTTATGGAAAATTTTCCGAACTATTTGCTGGAGTTTATGAAAACACCCAAATCTTCCACAAAATGACAGAAGCTCTGGGTGTTAACTAAGCTTACTTGGTTCTCATATTTTGGATCACCTTTTTGTCAAACTCTTTGTCATCTTCCAAGATTTCAAAAAAGCTGGATAAGAACTTCTTTGTGCTTTCAAATTCAGAAGCCAATTCAAATCTGGCTTGCTGATCATCAATGATTTGAAAGAATTGTGATTTTTTACTTAACAATTGATCCCTGACCTCTTGAACCAGTGATTCATCTCTTTTAAAACCTCGATATTTTCTGTCTTTGACAGAACTGATTCCCAGATTTCTGTTTACAATGGCATAACTGGCATCTACCAAACCGCACAAGTCAAAGTCATAGGGCAATGGATAGATTTTTTTGTTGGCATAAAGTAATTTACCATTGTGTTGATAGGCAACAGAAAAATCAGTGTTTCCAATCATAAATTGGAACATGGTATTTTGGATAGAGGTTATGTCATCCATGGCTTTGGGATGGATATACCTTTCAAAAGACTTTCCTTCAAATCGATCAGCGACTCGCTTGTCGTCTTCAATCAAGAACCCTTTGAGTTGATGCACTATTGTTTTCTTTTTTTTGATTTCTTCAAATTCAATTTCAACCATTCTGGTTTGGAAGTGATAAGGAGATATTTTTTCGTAAAGTTTGTAGGCGATGAACTCTTGGACGATATTGTCATTTTTTTCTTTCTGAAGTAGGCAAGGAACAACCAATTTTAAGTTTTTATTTCCCTCAAACAAAGTTCCTTCAGCTTTTGATTTTTTGATTTTCATCTTAATGGGCGGGAAATAACACTTAGACCTTCTAAAATTCCCTCTGGCCCTAAGAGAAACTTCAAGATCATTCCATTTGTCTTCGTTCCAAAAAGACATGGTTGTTTTAACGAGTGTGGTATCATCTGTCTCCGATCGAATAACATCGTTGGAGTAACTCAACTTTATTTTTAAAGGACTCTGATTTTTGAAGAGTGCGTCTGATTTTTGTTCAACTTGAGCAGTTAGAGAAGTAACTATTAATAGTCCAACCCAAAAAAAGATTTGCTTATTCATAATATAGTTAATAGTTTTAACTAAAATACTAATTTTTGTGATAAGATATCTTGCCATCATTAATCATCGTACGCTAATAACACTATTGCTCTCATTATTAGTACCTTATTGTGCTTACAATTTTGAAATCATCTATAATATTGACCTTACACTAATCAGTATTGCGATCATATTCCCCTTGGTATTTGCCATCAGGGGAGCATTCAAGCGCAGGGAGAAAGCTTTGGAGTTTTTGAGTTTGCATAGGGGTGCCATCAAAACCATCTCCTATTATTTCATGAATAGTGCTAAATTAACAGATGAAGCAAAAAAAGAAATAAATGAAATACTAAACGATCTTTCCAACTCATTTTTAGATCACTTGTCGCAATCCAATTACAATACAGATAAAATCGACAGCAAAACCGCGTTAATCTACCAATTCATCGAAAAACACAACGAGGAATTGTCTGGAGGAGCCAAACAAAAGATATTCAGGTTTATCAAAGATGTTCATGTGTCACAGGAAAATCTTATTGCCATTCATACACACAGGACTCCAATCAGTTTGAAAGCTTACTGCTTGATCTTTATATACATGTTTCCGGTAATTTATACCCCTACCATTATCAATAAAATTGGTTTGGAAAATCCTATGGGACTGACTTATTTTGTAATCATCCTCAGTGAGTTTATCCTGATTTCTCTCTACAATATTCAAGATCAAATGGAATACCCCTTTGACAAAGACGGTTTGGATGACATCAAATTAGACTACTTTAAAGTCAACAGGTCTAATAAGTAGACTGTAACAACTTCAGTTTGGCAAAGTAGTCTAAATCCGAATACATATTCGCTTTAGCAGCCAAATTCCTTTGCCAGATTTCTCTGACTACAAGTAACCATTTCGACATTTTGGGCAAGAAATTTAATCAGCAATTTCAAATCACAACTACTGATTTAAACACTTTTAAGGAGTTTTTTAATTAAAAAAAGAATCGACTGAAAAAAATTAAAATTTCTTCAATGTTAAATAATGATATTGGTTAATTTTAACATTAAACAATATTTAATATCTATAAATGTTAATATTGTACACAATTAAGGTAATTAAAATGAATAATAAGTACTGTTTCGTCAATATCTTTGAATCAAAATTAAATAGTACTAGAAATGAAAAAGTTTTTACTCTCCGCATTCCTGATTTCCCTAACAACACTTAGTGCATCTGAGATGTTGGCAATCAAAGATAGCTTGTCCATTGAAGCTGTTGAAGAAAAAATTACACTCCTAGAAGAAAAGGCGCTCATGGCCATTCAAACAGAAAATTATGAATACATAGAGCAACTCCTTCAATCGGGTAAAATCAACCCCAGAATGAAAGTCAATGGAAAGCCATTGATTATTCATGCTGCCATCCACGACAAAGCAGAAATGATTTTGTTATTGGCCACCTACGGAGCCATGTTGATTGAACCCATTTGTGATGAAGGAAAAGACATTATGGAACATGCTATAGAAAATAATGCCCTACACGCTCAAGCTCAGATTATCGTTATAAAAGCGTAATCAGCAGATAAACCGTTGAATTTTTAAATAAGATTATACGGTAAATAAAATTTACAATTAATGCCATAAAAAACCTCTATTGAAAATAGAGGTTTTTTTTGTGCGGGTGAAGGGACTCGAACCCCCACGCCGTGAAGCACTAGATCCTAAATCTAGCGTGTCTACCAATTTCACCACA
>CALKCR010000012.1:0-6590 GCA_938082715.1 uncultured Flavobacteriaceae bacterium
CCTGTAAAAAGTCATTTTGCTCAATGATGCTCCTTCACAGATGTCCTTAATTGTTACTCTCCGATAACCAAATTTGAAGAATAGTTTTTCAGATATTTTTAAAAACAGGAGAGAGGACACTAATGTTACTTTTTAAATTATATATTACAAATATAGTAACAATTTATAAGATATGTAATAATTAATATTTTAACATCTTAGGCATAACTAAATAAATTTGATATTAAAATCAATCTCTATTTATTCGTTGAACTATAAACTTAAATCAATTTAATATGAAAAAATTATTATTATCAATACTATTATTCGGAACAGTTTCAATAAATGCTCAATATTGTTTGTTTCTGGACATTAAAGCAGAGAATCCTGAAATGGTTGTATCAGCGCTATCTACTGCAATGAATACTGAATGGGGCAAAAATATTCAAGGGACAAAGTCATTATTTGCGTATGTTATTAATGGAACAAATGAATCTACTCATTCACTTCAAATGTGCTTTCCAACAGAAGAGGCTTTTGAACAAGCTTTTATGTCTTATGGTCAATCACTTGAGGCACAATTACTATTAGATGGTAAACTTGCAGAATTTTCTGTTGCTGTATCTCAGTCATTAAATACTCCTATTTGGTATAATGGAGAAGATTGGGCTGAAGATAATGTTTTCATGCTTTACCAAATGGATGTATCAAACCCAGGCTTATATTTAAAGGAATTTAAAAGTTTCTCCCAAAAAATGGCTAAAAAGTTAGGGTATGAAGATAATTCCTACGGCTTAGCATATCCAATAGTAGGTAAAAATGCAGACTTTACTCATTTCGTATGGATTGGATCTCCTGATATCAAAACTGCTTTATCTAATACTAAAAAAATGTTCTCTGATCCTGGAAGGAGAAACTGCCATCAACTGCATGATGAAGCTCTAGATCTAGAGGCTAACTTTTGGCTCTAGTGTCTCTAAATGTGTCTCTATAAAAACAAACCCCTACTAATGGCAGGGGTTTACAAAGAATATCGCGGAGAAAGAGGGATTCGAACCCCCGGAGGTGTGACCCTCAACAGTTTTCAAGACTGCCGCATTCGACCACTCTGCCATTTCTCCTTGGGTTGCAAATATAATATTTATTGATTTTCAATCCATTGATTTTTTAGATAAAAAATTGGACAATTATCAACCGGTTTAATAATTGACATAACCCACGATTTCCAGGCCATAACCTGTGATACCTACCCTGGGCATTTTGCTGGAGTTACTGATCAAGTTCAGCTTTTTGATTTTAAGATTGTGTAAAATTTGTGCTCCAATTCCAAAATCTCTGGTGTCCATTATCATTGGAGGTGCTTTGTCAACCTTTCCTTTTTGCTGCATTCCTTTTAGTTTTTGGATTCTCGATAGTAGATTTTCTGAGGATTGTTGTTGGTTGATAAAAATGACCGCCCCTTTTTCAGCTTGGTTGATGAGCTCAAAAATATCATCCAGTCCTTTGGTAATTTGACCTGTTAACATGCTCAAAACATCATTGCTGATCCTTAGGGAATTGATTCGGGTCAAAACAGCTTCGTCTTCTTTCCAACTGCCTTTGGATAGTGCCAAGTGAATCTGTTGATTCGTGGTTTGCTGATAAGCCCTTAATCGGAATGGGCCAAAGCGGGTTTCTACTTGAAAATCACTCTTTTTCTCAATCAAACTGTCGTGTTGCATTCTGTAGGCCACCAAATCTTCAATCGAAACAATTTTTAAATCAAATTTCTTGGCAACCTTGACCAGTTCAGGAAGTCTTGCCATAGAACCGTCTTCATTCATGATTTCTACAATTACACCGGCAGCTTCGAATCCCGCCAAACGCGCAAAATCAATTGCAGCTTCTGTATGTCCGGTACGACGCAAAACACCTCCGTCCTTGGCAATCAAAGGAAATACATGACCCGGTCGGGTCAGGTCAATGGCTCTGGTTTTTTTATCGATCATTGCACGGATCGTTTGGGAGCGATCTGCGGCAGAAATACCTGTCGTTACACCACTACCTCGGTAGTCTACCGATACAGTAAAAGCGGTATCCATTGGATCTGAAGTAGAGCTTACCATTCGATCCAATTTTAATTTTTTACATTTTTTTTCGGTCAGTGGAGTACAAATCAACCCTCTTCCATGGGTGGCCATAAAATTTATTTTATCTGGAGTAATTACCTCTGCGGCGGCTACAAAATCACCTTCATTCTCCCGGTCTTCATCGTCTACGACTATGATGATTTCGCCTCTCTTGATGGATGCGATGGCTTCCTCTATGGTATTGAGTAATGTTTTTGACATAAATTTTTTATGATTTTGGTCCCATGTATTTGGAATAAATTTTTTGAATGGGAACCGTTATAAAATCCAGATTCACAAATCCCTCATCCGAGGAGGCTCTTTTGGTTAAATAAAATGCAAATGGAGCCAATACCATCGTGGATATCCAACTGGCCAATATTGGATGGACACTGTTGTCCTCTGCCGCATTTTTAGCAAAGATTCCGATGTAATGATAGGATAAAAAAATCAAGACCGACAAAACCAAGGGTAAGCCCAATCCACCTTTTTTGATGATTGCACCCAAGGAAGCTCCAATCAGGAAAAGAAAGATGCAGGAGAAAATCAAGGTGAACTTATCCAACATTATCATTTTGTGTAGATTGATCAATTTTTGAAAGTAAAAAAAGGTTCGCTTCTTATTCTCCAGACTCCTTAAAATCCCTCTTACATCACCTAGGGATCTTTCCACAATCTGACTGACCCTCCAATGGTCAGTTGTTTTGATTATATTGAGAATATTAGCCTGAATCAGTGAATCAGAAACATAGCTTTCTGTATCTTTTACCGGTTTTATCTGGTTGCTATAGTGTTTTTTATTAAAGTTTTCACTGAATATTTTTCTTTGAGAGCTATAATCACGTTCCAAGGTGTCAATGCTTACTTTTAGTTGATTAACTTTTTGCATTTTGTAAGTGGTGGTGTAATTTTCCTCACTCAAATCTACATTATTAAACTTGGACATATCTATGTTCATTATATACTCCTCGAAATATACTTTGGCATGAGAAAACCGCATTCTTTCCTCATAATTTTTACCTACAATTTCTTCATAACGATTACCGTCATACAAGACCAGTTGTAGCGTTGCATCGGTGGTCTTACTTTTTAATTCTCCGTTTTTGGCTTTGATGACAATCCGGTTTTTATAATCATCGGTTTTTTCGTGAATGATTACATCCTCGAGTAACCTTTCATCCTCACCATACTTTCGCTTTACTTTGATGCTCATTTGACCCAAGTCATTAAAAATGCCCTCTCGAATCGCAATGGCGGGTTTTAACTTGGCCAAGTTCCTTCTCAGGTTGTAGGATTTAACTTCGCCGAAGGGAATCAGGTGATTGGAAAAATAAAAACTCCCTACACCAATGGCAATGTGAACTAAAAACAAACCCGTCATACAACGAATCAGTGAAATTCCCGTAGATTTCATTGCAGCAAACTCATAATTTTCAGCCAAGTTGCCAAAGGTCATCAAAGAGGCCAATAATATTGAAAGGGGGAGAACAATGGGGATCAGCTTGGGGGTAAAGTAGATCAAAAATTTAAAAATCGTTTCAAAATCCAAACCTTTACCCGCCAGATCGTCAATGTACAGCCAAAAGGTTTGCACCACAAAAATCAGCATACAGATGGCAAAAACACTCAGCAGGCGAATTAAATATTGGCGGATTATATAGCGATCTAGGATTTTCAATACACTAATTGTTGATGTAATAATTGGGATAATCGGCTTGGTTAAAGACGAAGAAGTTTTCCGGCAGGGAACTGTCCACTTTCAGGTTGTCGATGGTAAGCGTTGTTACGGTTCCATTGTCTCCCACTTCAATCAGTTTGTAAATATGGTTTTGCTGGGTATCGATTCCTACCAACAAAGACTGGATCTCCCCATCCTCCTTTGTGGGAATTAATTTTACGAATTGAATGTTTTTTCCTTTTACCCTTTGACTGATGTCCCAATGGTAATCGTACCCTTCTTTGTAAAATTGTAATAATTCTTTGGGATTGATCCCAAAATCTTCTTCTTCTGCCCGGTTAATGGTTATTTCTTCATTTTCGTGAACGATGGTATACAGCGCCTTTCCGTCAAATAGCTGGATGGCATCCAAAAAGTTTAATTTGTATTTTTCGTTTGCTACGGTTACCTGTCCAGAACTTTCCTGATTGATTTGCTCCATGCGGTTGTTAAGGACATAACTAAATTCAAATTCAATATTATCATAACTCTCCATTTGCCTAGATGCCAACTCCAACAAGTTTTGGGCCTCCACAGAGGTTTGAGACCAAATATGCGCTGTGGTTCCAATAATAATGAGCAGCAAGTAATTTTTAAATTTCATATTGCAAATTTATGCATCTTCATTATTCAAAAGTGCATTGAGCGCATTTAAATCAGAGATCAGTACTTGCCTTGCCTTACTTCCTTCAAATGACCCTACAATTCCTGCAACTTCCATTTGATCGATGATCCTTCCGGCACGATTGTATCCCAGTTTAAGTTTTCGTTGAAGCAGAGAAGCCGATCCCTGTTGGGCTGTGACAATTACCTCTGCTGCCTCCCTAAAGAGATCATCCCTCTCTGAGGGGTCAAGATCTAGACTGCTGGCATTTTCTTCCACATATTCGGGCAATTCATAGGCACTGGCATAGCCCATTTGCGAGCCGATATAATCCGAAATCTTTTGAACTTCGGGCGTATCTACAAATGCACATTGAATTCGAGTCAAATCGTTACCCTGAGTATAGAGCATGTCGCCACGACCGATCAATTGATCTGCTCCCCCCGAATCCAATATGGTTCGTGAATCTATTTTTGAAGTCACCCTAAAAGCAATTCTGGCGGGGAAGTTGGCCTTGATGATTCCGGTGATGACATTGACCGAGGGTCTTTGGGTGGCAATGATCAGATGAATCCCTACTGCTCGTGCCAATTGAGCCAATCGTGCGATGGGGGTCTCGACCTCCTTACCTGCGGTCATGATCAAATCAGCAAACTCATCCACTACCAATACTATGTATGGTAAAAAGTTGTGCTCGTCTTCCGGGCTTAATTTCCGTTCCCGGTACTTTTGATTGTATTCCTTTAGGTTTCGACACATACCGTTTTTAAGTAATTCATACCGATTATCCATTTCTATACAGAGCGAATTGAGGGTATGAATTACCTTGGTGTTGTCGGTGATGATGGCGTCTTCGGTATCGGGTAATTTGGCCAGGTAGTGGCGTTCGATTTTACTGTAAATGTTAAGCTCTACTTTTTTGGGATCAACCAATACGAATTTGATCTCAGCGGGATGTTTTTTGTAGAGTAAAGAGGTCAGCACAGCATTCAATCCCACGGACTTGCCTTGACCGGTGGCTCCCGCCATAAGCAGGTGGGGCATTTTGGCCAAATCCACGACAAAAGTTTCGTTGCTGATATTTTTGCCCAAAGCCACGGGCAGTTCCATTTCAGCGGTTTGAAATTTATTGGAGGTGATCACGGATCGCATGGAGACAATGCTCGGTTTCTGGTTGGGTACTTCGATACCAATGGTTCCTTTTCCCGGAATGGGAGCAATGATTCTGATCCCCAATGCCGACAGGGAAAGTGCAATATCGTCCTCCAAGTTTTTGATTTTGGAAATTCTAATACCCGCTTCGGGAACGATCTCATAGAGGGTTACCGTCGGGCCTACGGTTGCTTTAATTTTTGAGATACCGATGTTGTAATTCTTAAGGGTATCTACGATTTTATTCTTGTTCAACTCCAACTCCTCCTGATCGATGGTGATGGAGCTTTCTCCATAATCTTTGAGTAGGTCATGGATGGGAAAGCGGTACTTGCTCAATTCCAGTTTGGGATCAAAAAAACCGTGTTTTTCCACCAAAGATTGCGCCAGGTTATCGGTCAAACTTTCTTCTTCTTTATAAGTCTTCACCTCCATGGTAACTTTATCCTCTTCTGATGGTTTTTCAAGTTCAATGGGTTCGGCTTGCTTTACCTCAATATCAGGAGCGGACTTTTCCACAAAATCATTGATTTCTAAATCCAGACTGTTTTCAATGCCAAGTTCAGCGGGAGTTTTCTCTTTTTTGAAAAGCGAATGAAAAAACAACAAGGCTTTTTCGGGGGTCAATCGCCATTGGAGCACCAGTATGGCAATCACCGAAAATATGAGAAGACTGGCTACCCCTACATTGCCCAAATAAGCTACCAAAAAACTGTTGATCTCGAAGCCCACCAATCCACCCAATAAAGGGGAGTCCAGATGGTAAAACCCAAAAAAAACAGACCAACATATCATATAGAGCATGGCCCAACTCCAATGGCTTATCAGTTGTTTTCTATTGCGATCAAAAAAAAGTAAATAACCGGTGTAGCCCAGTAGATAGGGAAAGATAAAAGCAGCGATTCCAAACAGTTGGTAAATAAAAAAGTGGCTTCCCAAGGCACCTACTTTATTCAAAAGGTTTTGTGATTGGACTTTCTTTTCAAAAAAGACTTCTAATGTACTTTGATCCGATTGATGATGGAACAAA
>CALKCR010000013.1:0-4913 GCA_938082715.1 uncultured Flavobacteriaceae bacterium
TACAGATCTGATGATAGATTGATTGGGACTTGTATTTAATTTCCAATCTGTACCTCTAAACTGCAGCAACCCTTTATTGTTTGCAGTGTACAAAGTGCCCTTATCATCCTGAGAAATCATCCAGTTTTGATTCCCGGCAAAAGAAATTTTAGATTTATACTGCTGAATTGGTGGAACCTCCTGAGCTCCTGCCCCAACAAAACAAAAAAACAATAAAACCCAGACAGTATTTTTCATTTAGCAATATTAATTCCCAGTCTTCAAAAACAAATAATATAGTAAATTAAATATATTTTAGTTGTATTCAAGATCTTATTATTCACTAAAAAAATTTATCGTTTGTGAGGAGAGTATATTTAATTCTAAAATCTTGAATCTTTATTGCTACCTTTAAATTTTCCTTCTATCGAAGAAATTTTAATCAAATGAAAAACCTTATATTACTTATGCTCCTCTTTTTTTCTGTCCATTTGAGTGGTCAGGAGATCATCAACCTGGAATACGACAATAGTGGGCTAGACTACAGGGAACCCGAGATTAAAACCAAAGTTTATTCGAACGATGAATACAAATTTCAAAATATCTCCATTCCAACTATACAGGTTTTTTTACCTGAGGGAAGTTCCAAACCCACTACGGCCATGGTGGTATGCCCCGGTGGGGGGATGAGATCCAATGCGTTTTTCCACGAAGGCTTGGATGTCGCAAAAGCTTTAAATGAAAAAGGAATTGCTGCTTTTGTTTTAAAATACAGATTGGTTGCCGCTCATCTGATTGGTAAAAATGAAGGACTGAATGAACCCTACTTAAAAGAAAAAAAGCAGTTGACCTACGGGCATCTGGATGCACTGAATGCCATTGCTCATGTTAGGGAAAATGCCGCAAAATACAGTATCGATCCCAACAAAATAGGGATTATGGGATTCTCTGCCGGAGGTGCAGTGACCATTGAAGCGACCTATAAATCTGAAGAAAAAAACAGACCTGATTTTTTGGCTCCCATTTACCCATGGATGGTGATCGTAGAAGACCAAGAGCCTCCCGCCTATGGCCCTCCACTATTTTTAGCCTGTACCACTGCAGATAAATTGAATCTTGCCATCCCCAGTGCAAAACTTTATATCGATTGGGCAGAAAAAGGATTTGTGAGCGAACTGCACAATTATCACCACGGAGATCACGGCTTTGGAATGAGAAAAACGGGCTATCCGGTGGACAATTGGTTTAACAACATGATTGATTGGATCAAAACCATCGGGATGCTTAACTGATTACTTTTTCTTTTTTTCTTTACTGCTTCCAGTTATTGCAGTGAGGTCATAATTGACCTTAAAAACGATAAACCTGGGCTGAATGACATAGGAATTGGTCGTGAACGAAAATTGATTAAAACTGTCTCTGTTGATCTGAGTATCGTTGAGTATATTGGTCGCTTTGACACCAAACTCCCATCTCGATCCTTGTTGATTATAGGATAATTCCGCTTCTAAAAATCGATATTCGTTGAGGGTCTGTTCCTGGTTGCGATAATAATTGTAAGTGTATTTTGAATTGAAAACAAAACCTTTTAAAAAGTAGGCATCTACACGTACATAAGGAGCATCGGTGAAAAACTTGGTTTGGACTGCTCCCGTTTTATAATCCCTGATGCTGTAGGAGTATCCCATCTCTATATTGGGTTTGTCTCTAAAGTTAGTTGCGATGTTTGCCCTGTATCGTTGGGTAAAATTACTGGACTCAGTGGGTTTATCGTTGATCACATTGTTAAAGTCACTAAAGTTGAAATTGACATTTAATCCCCCTTTAAAATTTTTGGATCGTTTATCAATTCTTCCCGAAGCATTGTAAATGGCCCGGGGGAAGTTGGAGTTGGTAGCCGACCGTACACTGTTGATGCCCTCTACCACAGTGGTATTCTGAATGGCATCGTCCCTTGTGGAATAACTCAGGTTGGCAAAAATATTGGTGAAATTAAAAATATTGATGCTCTGATAATTCATATTGACCACATTAAAAAGTGCAGCCTCCAAATTGGGATTTCCCTGGAAAAAGGAATTGTAGTTTCTGAAAATATAGCCCTCAGCCAAATTGTTGATGTTAGTAAATTGTCGGGTGGAACGGTAGATAAGCCTTAAGGTTTCAGACTCTTTGAGTTTGAGCAGAACACGAAAATCGGGCCTAAAAAAGGTAAAGGAAGTATTGACCAAACCACTCGACTGTTGGGTCTCGGTCTTATATGAATGAAGGGTAACCCCCGGATCAAAAGTAACAATCCCTGAAATAAAACGATAATGCAGGGCAACATAGGCATCCTGAAAATGAAATGAAACATCATTTTTCAAATTGCTCTCCGAGAAATTTTGTTGGGTGTTGTTGTCTAAAATCTGAAAAATGGAGGAATTAAAATCTTGATTGACGTCTGTAATTCCCAATGTAAGATTGAGATTTACCTTGGGGTTGATGACATAAAAATAGTCCCATTTACCCTCTATCTTATTGGTTTTGGTCTCACGATCTTGGTTGATGTTAAAACGCTCTTGATCCACATTTAAGTTCAATAAACCACCAAAAGGCTGAAATTGTTTGATGGCCCTGTAAAAGGGATCTTCTTTTTGCGCCAGATGTTGTAATTCCATCGAAAAAATATGATCCTGATTGTAGGTGTAATACACCCTCAGCTCTTGGTTTAATGAATGGGGTGTTTGTTGGCGGTATTGCCCAATCTGTTCAGGAACCCGCTTACCTTGTCTTCCAGAAATGGTGGTCAGATCAGATATTTCATTTTGATTTGAAGTCTTGTAAAGGAAGTTATATTCCGTCTGGAGGTTTTCGTTGGGATTGTATTCTGTTGTGAATTTATACAGCTGTTGTTCGTTTTCTTGGGTGGTATACTCCGAGGTTTCTTCAAGGGCATTGGAGACAGTATACCTCCGGGTATTTTTTTCCTCCAATATATTTTCTGCTCGGGAATAAATTACAAAGCCACTGAACTCAACAGCTTCTGTAGGAGCATAACTAAAGTTGTAGGCCCCAAACTGGGATTCAATGGATTTGGCCCTGTTGTTTTGCAAATTGGTAATTCCGGCATCGTCAGAGCTGATGTCTATTGAAGTACCCGTTCTGACGTTGAGATTATTGAAACCTCCTCCAAAACGATAAAAGTCCCTTCGCGAAAGTGGTGGCTCCCCAATATTATTGCTGTTTCCCAAAAGATTTACACTGAGGTCTTTGGAGTAATAAAATATTTTGGGAACAGCGATGAATCGATCATCATTTCCAACCCCACCCATCAACTCTCCAAACCAAAATTTATCCTTTCCACTTTTTAAACTGATGTTGATGGCGATGTTGTCTTCATTGTTGGTTACACTTCTCAATTGATTGACTTCGGAAAAGTTTCTCAATACCTCCACTTTACCCACCGCATTGGCAGGTAGATTTTGGGTAGCCAGTTTCGAATCTCCATCAAAAAAATCCTTTCCCTCCACGGTGATTTTCGAAATTTCTTTTCCTTCAACTTCAATACGTCCTTCGTCATTTACTTCGATTCCCGGCATATTTCTGAGTACATCTTCTAGTTTTCTTTCTGATCCGGTATTGAATGAATCCGCGTTGTAAATGATGGTATCTCCTTTGATGGTAACCGGCATCTCATAAACCAATTCTACCTCGTCCAAAGACTCTGCCTGTTCCTCCAAAACAAAGTTTTTTTCAAGGTGATTCTCTTGGTTGAACACAAAAGCGATCTCTTTTAACCCGATAAAAGATATTTTGATGTCATAATCCGTTGCTTTTTTAAGTGTTAACCTGTAGTACCCCGCTTCATTTGAAATACCGAAGCCATCGAGTATTTGTGTTTCTTTTTCAACTGCAACGATGTTGGCTCCCATTATTGGAACTCCGTTTGCGTCTGTGATGGTTCCCTCTAAATCTACATTTTGGGCAACGGCAAATAGTGTTGAAATCAGGAAAAATCCTAATAGATATATTTTTCTCAAGTTTTATTATTTTGAATTAACGTGATCTGAAGCGTTGGCCCCCTCCACCTTGCCCACGATTTCTGCGAAACACCTCACGCATTTCTGCAATCTTTTCCGTTCGAATTTTACTGTATTCATCGGCGGTTACAACAGTTCCTTTGGAGGGAACTTTGATTTTCATTTTTTCCTCGGGATTCATGACGACTTTGGTACACAGCAGGGTGGTATTGTTGGTGTTAATTTCAAGAATAAGCCCGGGTAAACCACCGTGTTTGTAGGGGCCGGTTGAAACTGGAATCTGAGGGGTAAACCAAGCAGTAATATTGACTGTCTTCATTTTGGGTTTACTGTCTTCAGTGCTTTGCCTGCCAAACTGAAAAACCTCTTGGGGTACCTCTCTGCTCATTGTTGCTTTGTATACAGTATAATTTCCGATTTGCTTTGACTCGCCCGAAAGCACCCACTTGCTTTGGGGCAGACTGTCTTTTATTATGAAAATTTTCCCGAAAAGCTCCACTCGATTGGTAAAGGTTTTTGCCGCAAATTCTTTGTGTAAAATGCCTTGAAAAGGACTCATAAACGATAAAAAATTAAACCGTCCGTTCCCTCCAGAGTTGTCCAGACGTTCCTCTTCGTAAAACAAGGAAGCAGTGCTGTTAAAATCCAATTCATAGTTCTTTTCCAGATTGGACTTCATACGCTCCATGATCCTTTGTTTCCTTTCAGGGGGGATGTTTTTCCCAAAATTGGGATCCATTTTGGTTTTTGACATATAGTAGGCTTTCCCCTGAAACTCTTGAGCAAATGTGGTTGTTAATGAAAAAATGATAAGCGATAGGAAAGTGAAATTTTTCATCATTTTAAATTTATATTGTTTTGACCGTTTATTTGTGAAAGGGTTTAATCCGATTTTTTTTTAAAATTTATAAATTA
>CALKCR010000014.1:0-25854 GCA_938082715.1 uncultured Flavobacteriaceae bacterium
AATCAGAATAAAACACTATTGATTACGACCAATTCAAAAAAAATCAATCTGTTTATGTTGGACATCTGGGAGTACGTTACGCTTTATCTAATGGCTTTGCACTTTTAACAGAAATAGGCTATATAAATTTCCCCCTGCTTAAAATTGAGTGCTACTTCTAATATTAATTTTTTCTAAAGAATAGCTGACCGACTGTCGATTTATAAATTCTCATTTTTAATAATTACACTTCTCTTTTATAATTAATATTATGTCAAATAAGAAAAAGAAAGCATCTACTCTTTCATTAAAATAAGTCATTTAATAAAAAACTATACAGAAGTGAAAAGAGTATTTATTATCATTGTTTAATTAATAGATTAGTGAGTCTTATGAGTAAAAAATTAAATAGTCTATCCGATTTGGCCAAGATAAAATTTGATGGATTGGTTCCCGATCAAGAGGAAACCATTGATTCTGAACCTGATTTCACCCCGCAACATTTAGAAGCACATTATAGCAAAAAAGGCAGAGCCGGAAAGGTTGTTACGCTTATCAAAGGTTTTGAAGGAGACGATGAAGCACTAAAATCCTTAGCCAAAACACTAAAACAAACCGTAAACACCGGTGGAACAGCAAAGAACGGTGAAATTCTTATTCAAGGCAACTACAGGGATCAAATCATTGATAAACTTAGGGAAATGGGCCATAAAGCCAAACGCATTGGAGGTTGACCTATAAAGCCCAATCAATGGGTTCTTTTCTTTTTTCAGTCAAATAAGCATTGGTTTTAGAAAAATGCTCATTGCCAAACCAGTACCCCCTGTTGGCACTCAAGGGCGAAGGGTGACCTGAGGTCAAAACACAGTGTTTTTCACCATCGATCAGTTTTAATTTGTGTTTGGCATAGCCTCCCCACAGTAGAAATACGTTGTTTTCATATTGATCGGAGAGTATTTGAATCACCTGATTGGTGAATTTTTCCCAGCCTTTACCCTGGTGGCTAGCTGCCTTGTGGGCTTGAACGGTCAAGGTGGCATTGAGCAACAACACCCCTTGCTTGGCCCACGGACTCAGATCACCACTCCTGGGATAAGGGATTTGTAAATCTTCTTGCAATTCTTTAAAAATATTAATCAATGAAGGCGGATGAGGAATTCCTGCGGGAACTGAGAAACACAAGCCATGCGCTTGCCCTGGACCGTGATAAGGGTCCTGACCCAAAATCACCACTTTTGTTTTTTCGGGGGGACAAAGATCAAAAGCATTAAAAATGAATTTTTCCGGAGGAAAACAAATGGCAGCACCATAGGCTGATTTTACAAAATCAATAAGTGTTTTAAAATATGGAGATTCGAATGAGTCCTGCAATATATTTTCCCAATGCGGATGTGTGCTTACTGCCATGATTTCTTAATTTTGTATTGCTAATTTAGAAAATAGATGGGGTACCTCCCAAAAAAAACACTTGAGGATCTTGAATTCTTCAGGGTCACCGAACAAATCGCTGATTTTGCCATTACCCTTATGGGTAAGGCGTCCTGTATTGCTATGGCACCACTGCCTGACCCAAAAACCCTCCTTAAGGAGCTCCAGGCTGTTTCCGAGTATTTGTCATCTTTTGACAATGACAACAGAATCCCCAATCACGGATTTGATGACCTCTCCCCGGCTTTTCAATTGTTGAAGATCGAAAACAGCGTATTGGAAATCACGGCTTTTAGAAATATCGCTTTGGCCTCCCAAACGGTCAATACCCTATTGTTGTTCTTTAATAAATTCAAGTCCTATTACCCTTCACTGCATTCCTTGGGAAGTTATATAGAGATCAATAAAGAAATCAAAAAAGAAATCGATAATGTGATCGATCGATTTGGAGAAATCCGTGACAACGCTTCGGACAATCTCTACACCTTGAGAAAACAAATCCAAGCCTTTAAGGGTAAAATAGCCCAAAGCTTTAACAAAGCCTTGTCCCATTACCAAAACCTGGACTACCTGGATGATATCCGGGAATCGGTGGTCGAAAACAAACGGGTGTTGGCCGTAAAAGCTATGCACCGCAGGAAGGTCAAAGGGGGGATCATGGGCAGTTCCAAAACAGGAAGTATTGTTTTTATAGAACCTGAAGCCACACTTAATTTTTCCAGAGAGCTTCAAAATCTTGTTTTTGAGGAATCTGAGGAAATCAAAAAAATACTGAGTCAACTTACGGATTATTTACGTCCGCTATTGGATTTGATCAAGTATTATCAAAGTTACCTGATCCATATTGACACTCTTTTTGCCCGTGCGCGATATGCCCAGGCCATCAATGCCATACTTCCAATTTTTTCAGACCAACAAGAATTGGAATTAAAAAATGCCTATCATCCCCTTCTCTACCGTACCCATCAGTTAGAAAACAAAAAAACCTTTCCCCAGGACATTCACTTGCATCCCAAGAGCAGGATCGTTGTGATATCAGGACCCAATGCTGGAGGAAAAAGCATCACCCTAAAAACCGTAGGCCTGCTCCAGTTAATGTTGCAAAGTGGTATACTGATTCCCGTAAACGAAAAAAGCAGGGTATGCTGGTTTGATAGTATACTTACCGATATTGGGGACAATCAATCCATAGAAAACCACTTGAGCACTTATTCCTATCGTCTCAAAAACATGAAAGGTTTTTTAAGAAAATGCGACGACAAAACCCTCTTTTTGATCGATGAATTCGGCACTGGCTCTGATCCTGAATTGGGAGGTGCGCTGGCCGAGGTTATACTGGAGGACTTCTACAAACGGAAGTCTTTTGGTTTGATTACCACACATTATGCCAACCTCAAACTGCTGGCTAATGAACAGACGGCCATGGTGAATGCCAATATGCAATTTAACGATAAAACTCTTGAACCTATTTTTAAGTTGATCCTAGGGGAAGCCGGAAGTTCTTTTACTTTTGAAGTAGCCCAAAAAAATGGCATTCCCTTTAGTTTGATCAACCGCGCCAAAAAGAAAATTGAACGAGGAAAAGTACGCTTTGATGCCACCATTGCCAAAATGCAAAAGGAACGACACCAAATGGCCCAAACCGGTAAATCCCTTAAGGAAAAAGAAAATAAGTTTGAAAATGAGTCAGAGCGATTGGGAAAACTCAATAAAAAATTGAAATCCAAACTGGTTAACTACCAAGAATTGTTCGATCACAACCAACGGATGATTGTTTTAGGGAACAAACTCAACGATCTTGCCGAACGATTCTTCCAAAACAACAAGAAAAGACCGCTGATCGCTGAGTTATTGCGTTTGGTCGAGTCAGAAAATGCCAAGCGAAAACGAAAAACAGCAGCCCAATCCAAAAAAGACCGTGAGGTAAAAAAAGAAGTCGCCAAAGAAGTGAATCAAAAACTGGCCAGTATTCGCATTGAAAAAAAGAAAAAGAAAGCAACACCACCCCCCCCAAAAACCAAACCTGTAGTTCCTCTTAAAGTAGGTGATAAAGTAAGAATTTTGGATGGGAAATCTGTGGGCAGTATTGATGCCATAGAAAAGCAAAAAGCCATTGTCAACTATGGCTTGTTTACCACTCAGGTGAGTTTGGATCAATTGGAAATCGCCAATTGATGCTTCGAATACTGTTTTATGATGGTCATTGCCCTTTCTGTCACATGGGTTAGAATGCTCTTTTAAATACGACAAAAAAGATATTTTTACGTTTTTGCTCCCCTGACCGGAGAAATGGCTACTTCTTTTTTTGAAAAACGGGGCATAGAAGTACCCGAAAGCATTGTATTGCTCTAAGACGAAAAACATTACTTGGCCTCACAAGCGATTTTTGGTATTCTAAAAATATTGTGGGCCCTTTTCGTCTGGGTTTGGTCTCTAAGTTTTTACCCCTTCGCTTTAACAATTTGATTTATAATGCTATCGCCAAATATAGATTTATTTTTGGCAAGGCCTATCACCGATGATTTTTGCTTGAGGCAAAACACAGACAGAGGCTCTTCGATTGAAGTTTACACTTTCGGGTAATGATCGTCCCATTTTTTTTATTTGGGATGCTTACTGAGTTTACCTACAGATTTGGCCACCATCATGGAGACGGAGGCATCTCCGGTGATGTTTACAACGGTTCGGCACATGTCCAGAGGTCGGTCGATGGCAAAAATCAGTGCCAATCCTGCTTCAGGAATTCCTGCTTGACCCAGCACAATGACCAACATCACCATCCCGGCACCCGGAACGGCTGCAGCCCCTATAGAAGCCAAGGTAGCGGTCATAATGATCCCCAATTGGGTGCCTACACTCAGATCCATTCCAAAGGCCTGAGCAATAAATACCGCTGCTACTGCTTGATATAGACTGGTTCCATCCATATTGATGGTGGCTCCAATGGGCAAGACAAAACTGGCCACTTCTTCATCCACCCCCAAATGTTCCTTTACCCGCTCCATGGTTACGGGAAGTGTCGCCGCACTGGAACTGGTAGAAAAGGCAAGTAATTGAGCTGGTGCTATTCCCTCAATGAATTTTTTAGGCTTAAATTTCACAAATATCCAAACCAGCAAAAGGTAAAACAACCCCATTAAAAACAAACCGATCACTAAAGTGAGCGCATACATGCCCAAGGCACGGAACAAATCCAAACTCGGGGATTCGACCACTAATGCTGCCAATAGGGCAAATACTCCATAGGGTGCTACCAACATGATCAAATCGATCAATTTGAGAATGACCTCATTGAAAGCATCGAAAAAATCTTTTACGGGTTTTGATTTTTCGGCGGGAATAAGAATCAATCCTATGCCAAAAAACAAGGCAAAGAAGATGACTTGCAACATATTACCATTTTCTGTGGTGGCTTTAAAAATATTATCGGGAACCAAATCAACCAACGCTTGAAGTGGGCCGGCATCTCTTTGTTTTTGGGCAACAGCTTGTTTTTCTGCAGTATCCGATTGGTAGGCTTCAACCAATTCTTGATGGGTTTGTTGGCTAATGCTTGCCCCCGGTTTTATGGTATTGACCATGATCAGTCCTATCATTACGGCCATCACCGTGGTCATGATGTAAATACCAATGGTGCGTCCACCCATTTGGGACAGTCTGGAAATGTCTTTAAGGTCGGAAACCCCTTTGATCAAAGAGCCCAGTATTAGAGGCATTGCAATGAGTTTTAGGGCATTGATAAAAATGGTACCAAAGGGTTTCACCCAATGGGAAATCAGTTTGGGACCGGCCTCAAATGTGGTGAAGACAGCACCCACCAGAACACCGAGGATCATGCCCAGCATAATTCTCCAGTGTAATGGGATCTTTTTCATACTATTTTTTGACGGCCCTGTTGACCAAAGTTAAATCAGCCAAAACCAAAGCGGCCATGGCCTCTACAATGGGAACAGCCCTGGGAACAACACAGGGATCGTGTCTTCCTTTACCTTGCATTTCTACAGTTTCTCCTTTGTTATTGATGGTTTGCTGTGATTGCATGATGGTGGCTACAGGCTTGAAAGCCACTTTAAAGTAGATGTCCATCCCGTTGGAAATACCCCCTTGTATTCCACCAGATTGGTTGGTTTGGGTCGTTCCATCGGCATTGTATAAATCATTGTGATTGCTGCCCCTGTCTTTGGCGCCTGCAAAACCACTTCCGTATTCAAAACCTTTTACGGCATTGATCGAGAGCATGGCCTTTCCCAATTCTGAATGAAGTTTATTGAAAACAGGTTCACCCAATCCGGCAGGAACATTTTGGATCACGCAACTGATCACGCCTCCTACGGTATCTCCTTCTTTACGGATTTGCTTGATGTAGTCCTCCATCTCCAATGCTTTTTGGGGATCCGGACAACGAACAGGGTTTTGTTCAATGGTTTCAAAATCGACCTCTTTGTAGGATTTATCCATGTGAATCTCACCCACGGCAGACACATAAGCGGTAAATTTGATGTCACTAAGGAACTGCTTGGCAATGGCCCCTGCCACTACCCTGCTGGCCGTTTCTCGGGCTGAACTTCTTCCACCTCCTCTGTAGTCTCTGACACCGTATTTGTCATCATAAACCTTATCGGCATGGGAAGGACGGTATTGATCCTTGATGTGGTCGTAATCCCTTGATTTCTGGTTGGTATTGAAAATGGCAAAACCAATGGGTACTCCGGTGGTTTTGCCTTCAAATATCCCGGAAAAAAACTCAACTTCATCGGGCTCCTTCCTTTGTGTTACTATGGTCGATTGACCGGGTTTTCGGCGGTTGAGATCTCTTTGTATGGCTTCCATATCCAACTCAATCCCGGAGGGACAACCGTCGATCACTCCTCCAATCGCAGGCCCGTGGGACTCTCCGAATGAAGTTAATTGAAACAGTTTTCCAAATGTATTACCTGACATGTGTTTTTAAAATACAAATATAATGGGAAAGTTTTGATTAAGCTTGAGCCAAAAGACCCTATCCCTTAGACAGACAGAAATAATTGATGGTGATGGGAACTAGTATCCGATTTTTTTGGATCAAATACCACCATACCTAATTTGAAGAAATTGATCGAAAAGACAATGCCTTTCTGCTCACATATCTCTCGCCATGCCCTTCTCATCCCCTCACTCCAGTGAATGTCATCGAAAACAACCATAGCCTTGTCCGCCATATTATCTTTTAGCATTTCAAAATAGTTTAACGTTGCTTCATACTGGTGATTTCCATCGATAAAAACCAAATCAAAGCGTGTCTTACTCTTTACTACCTCTGGCAATGTTTTATCGTACAATCCGTGTATCACCTCAAAGCGATCCCGACTCGAAAGAGTATCAAATCGGGATGAAGCAATTTCACAAAGTCCTTTTACCCCTTCTAGGGTTATGAATTTTGTATTCTTCTTATCCTCCAATCCTTTGATAAAGTACTGACCCGAAACCCCCAGATTGGTTCCGATCTCCAAAATATTATTTACAATTTTCGTCTTGGAGAGCTGATAAAAAAACCGTACCCAAATTTCCGGAGATGCAGCGCGACGGGCTACTTCGGCTACGGTCATTTCTGCAGAGGACCCAATTTCTTCAAAACTGATCTTACGCTGGTCGGCATACAATTCTGATCTGAATTGATTCAGTGTTTCAAAAAGTTGTTTTTCATCGTGTGTGTATTCACCTTTGGATGTTTTTAAAAAAGCTTGCGCGATGTGCTTTCCCTCCACCCCATGTTGATTCAACCCCTTTATATTAATGTTTTTCAATATTTTACCGGCAACAAAGTGTTTGGCTTTTAAAAGTTTAGAAGTAAGCATTTTATACGTCTTTTTTATAAAGGATGGGATTAAGATAGGTGTCGATCGCTGATCCTATTTTGGCACCGGGACACCAAGTATTCAAATCATTGACTTGTCCATCGTTAGAAGGTGATTCCAACCGCATGTCTATATCCATGTAAATGACAGTCATTACTTTTCTGGTTTCATTAGTGGTATTGGGGCCTGCCCGGTGAAAAATCCAACCCGAATGAAAACTAACCTCACCTAATTCAAAAGGTTCGGAAACCTTTATAAAGTCTGAAACTCTGAGCCTTTTTTCGATTTTTTCTTCGCTTTCATCACTAATGGCCAATGATCTTCCTTCACTGATGGCCTGACTCCCGGCACTGAACTCCAAGGGCCCCATTTCTGCGTCTATTTTTTGTAATGGTATCCAGGCGGTTACGGTTTTATCACTGCTCAAAGGCCAGTAATATTGATCGGCGTGCCAAGGGGTAAACCCTCCATGTCCCTCTTTGAATAGGGCTTGATCGTGGTACATCCTTACCCCATCAATCTCCATCAATTCGGTGGCAATCTTGGCCAATCGTTTGGAAAATACAAATTTCTTTATTTCCTCACTCTCAGTCCATAAATTAAAAATTTGTAAAAAGGCCTTACCATAGGTATCTCGATCATCTAGATCACTTACATTTTTGATCTTTTCAGCTACTTTTTCAGCAATCAATCTTCCGAAATACGTCAATGTTTCTGAATCGAAAATATTTTTCAATTTGATAAAACCATTGTTGCGATAAAAATCGATCTGATCTAGGCTTAATGCATAATTTTTGTCTAACAATTGAAGATGAATCATGTTTTTTCTGCTTAGATTCAACGCAATGCTTCGTTTAAGATAGAAATGGGATGCAGTGCCACTTTGCCTGTTCCATCAGATATTTGATGCCTGCAACTGGTTCCATTAGCAGCCAATAGTGTATCTGAATCCATTTTTCTGATGGCGGGAAAAAGGCGCTCCTCTCCTATTTTTTGGCTGATTTCAAAATGTTCTGCCTCGTATCCAAAAGAACCGGCCATACCACAACAGCCGGTTGCCAAAAGGGTGACTTTGTAGTTTTTTGGCAGATTGAGTATTTTAAAGGTATCTGCCGGATTACCCAAAGATTTTTGATAACAATGGGTGTGTATTTTCAGGCTTTTGGTTTGATCGGTGAAAACGTCGCTAGATATCTTACCTTTATCTATCTCTTTGGCTAAAAACTCTTCGATTAAAAAACAATTTTCAGACAATTTTTTGGCAGCGCTTTGGTCTGTAGCCAGTTTTAGATATTCATCTTTAAAGGTATAAAGTGCCGAAGGTTCTATCCCCAATAAGGGGGTTTCAGCATTGATTTGGTCTTTATACAAGTCCACATTGCGATTGGCACAGACTTTGGCTTCTTCCAAAAACCCTTTTGAAATGTAGGCACGTCCGCTTTCCGTCGAAGGAAGGACATGGACATAATATCCCAAACGCGTTAGAATTTGAAATGCATCACTTCCGGTCTTAACGTCCAAATAGTTGGTAAACTCATCGAGGTAGAGGTAAACTTGACGTTTTGATTTTTGTTGTTGTTTTTTGAACAATTGCCTGTCTAGGGGTGCAAAAAGTTTGGGGAGGGAACGAGCGGAGGCAATGCCCAAGGTTTTTTTGATAAGGCTTCCTAAAAGAGGCATTTGAAAAGCCGTATTTTGCAACCCTCTGATGGGATTGAGTATTTCACTCATTTTTCCATTGTAAGCAAAAATCCGATCCCTTAAACGGGGACGATGGTCTTTTTGATATTGAAATAGGAACTCTGCTTTATAAGCCGCCATATCGACACTACTGGGGCATTCCGATGCACAGGCTTTACAACTGATGCACAAACCCATTACCTCCTTGATCTGGGGGTTGTCGAAGGGGTTATTGGAGTCGGTATTAGTCAACGCTTCTCGAAGCACATTGGCCCTCCCTCGGGTACTGTCTTTTTCATCTTTGGTAGCGCGATAGCTGGGACAAATGGTCGCATCTGTAGTGGTTTTGCGGCAATCACCCGAACCATTACATTTTTCGACAGCCCTCAGTATGCCCTCATCGGCGCTGAAATCCATATAGGTATCGATTTCAGGTTCTTTTCGGTCGGGTTGATAACGCAGATTTTGATCCATGGGCAGGGAATCAATGATCTTACCCGGATTAAAAATGGCATGGGGATCAAAAATATGCTTTACTGCTTTGATTAACTCATAATTGCTTTCCCCCAACATAAGCGGAATGAATTCTGAACGAACAATACCATCGCCATGTTCTCCACTCATCGATCCCTTATATTTTTTGACCAGATGGGCCACATCAGTGGTAATCGCTTTGAATTGATCCACATCCTCTTTCTTTTTCAAATTCAAAATGGGTCTCAAGTGTAACTCCCCTGCCCCTGCATGGGCATAGTAAACCGGGTTTTGATCGTATTTTTTCATCAAATTGGTAAATGCTGCGATGTAGTCTGCCAATTGATCCACGGGTACAGCAGTGTCCTCAATACAAGCAACTGCTTTTTTATCGCCAACAATATTTCCCAAAAGACCTAAACCGGCACTTCTGAGATTTAAAGCAGACTGTATTTCCCCACACTTAAGTACGGAGAAATCGTAGGAGAGGTTGATTTTTTCAAGGGTATTCATTAAAGATTCTAATTCCTTCTGAAGTTGATTTTCATTGGCGGCCCTCAGTTCAAGCATCAGTATGCCTTTGGGATCCCCTTTAAGGAAAAATCTGTTTTTGGTCTGAGAAAGATTATTTTTCGTACAATCCAAAATGGTTTTATCCATCATCTCACAGGTGTAAAGCGGATGTTTCATCAGAGGGGCTACAGATTGCAAGCACTTTTCTATGCTGTCATAGTGAGCTGCAACCATTACTGCCTCCTTAGGAGGAATCGAGTCTAGTGAGAGTGTGATGGAGGTAACAAATGCCAGTGAACCTTCACTTCCAGTCAACAACTTAGAAAGGTTCAGGACTGATAAAGCGGGGTCGATAAAGTCATTGAGGAGTGTATCCAAAGCGTAACCTGAATTGCGACGGTGAACTGATGCCAAGGGAAATTCATTGCGGATGTTTTCTTGATGAGAAGGTTCAGAGAGTTTTTGCGTAAAAAACTTATAAATAGCACCTTCTAAATCCTGTTGTTTTTCTTTTTTGCGATACTGCTCTTCATTTAAATCTTCGAAGGTTACTACACTACCATCATATAAAACACATTCCAAAGCAATTACTTTTTCTCGTGTAACCCCGTATTTGATGGAGGTAGTTCCGGAAGAGTTGTTTCCGGTCATCCCCCCAATAGTACAACGGTTGGAGGTTGAGGTATTGGGGCCGAAGAACAATTGATGAGGGGCTAAAAAATCATTGAGGTCATCCCGAACGATTCCGGGTTCAACAGTGATTGTTTTGGCTTTCGGATCAAAATCTATGATTTGA
The DNA here is from genome assembly GCA_938082715.1 of uncultured Flavobacteriaceae bacterium. GTDB lineage: Bacteria > Bacteroidota > Bacteroidia > Flavobacteriales > Flavobacteriaceae > UBA8316. The sequence goes on from CALKCR010000014.1 coordinate 10,705, forward strand.
TTGAAATGTTTTGAAACATCTACAACCAAACCCTCTCCCACTACCTGACCAGCCAATGAAGTGCCTCCTGCCCTGGGAATCAAAGGGACTTTATTCTCACGTGCAAAATGGATCAATTCAATGATGTCCTCTTTGTTCTCTGGGAAACAAACACCTTCAGGGTAAATCTTATACACCGAAGCATCTGTAGCGTACAATTGACGATGGAGGACATCGTTTTTAACCTGGATACGTTTGAGGGTATTAAAATTGTATTTTGACATTAATAAAAACTCAACAAGTAAAGATAATTTATTATTTACATTTGCGTTGTCAATATATGAAAGCTTATTTAGAAGATAAAAGCTTTAAAATTCATAATTTAGCTCTATGATAAAAAAAATATTTTTTAAATTCTCTGCTTTAATTTTTCTGGCTTGTTCCAGCAACAATAACGAGTTTACCATTGAAGCTTCTGTCGATTTAAAAGATGGCAACATGGTTTACCGCATTGTTGCCGATGCCAATCAACAACCTTTAATAATTGATTCCATTGCTGTGGAAGGTGGTGCATTTGAAATGAGTGGTATGGTTGAGTCGCCCGATATTAACTTTTTCTCTGTTCAAAACATCCGTGGTAACTTTCCTTTCGTTCTGGAACCAGGTGAAATCAGTATTTCTTTGTACAAAGATAGTTTGATGAGTTCTAAGGCATTGGGAACAGTGTCCAACGATGCTTTTATGAAATACAAATCAGAAACCAAGGTTTTTGTAAATTCAATGAATGGCATTGGAAGGGAATTACAACAGGCCAATATTTCCAGAGACAGTCTTTTGGCAGCTGATCTTCAAGATCAATACAAAGACGTTCAAGATCAAATTAAGGATTATGAGATTCGCTTTATTAGAGATAATCCGGATTCTTATGTGTCTGCTTTAATCCTCGAGCGTTTTGTGATGACCAAACAAATGACAAATGAAGAGGCCAAACTTATATTTGATAACTTTAACCCCAGAATCAAAAAAAGTAAAATAGGGGAAAAATTAGATAAAGCCATCAATGCCCCTCAACCCCCTGCCGAGGTGGGACAAATTGCCCCTAATTTTCAGGGTCCTGGCCCAAGAGGTCAATTGGTAAAACTGCAAGAAAACTTGGGGAAGATAACGATAGTAGACTTTTGGGCTTCTTGGTGCCTGCCTTGTCGTGTTGAAAACCCCAACTTGGTAAGGACTTACAATAAACTTAAGGCCAAAGGGCTCAATGTAGTAGGCGTATCGCTCGACAAAAGCAAAAAAAATTGGATCAAGGCCATTGAGGACGATGGTCTACAGTGGTCTCATGTGTCTCATCTTCAATATTGGAATGAGCCCATTGCCAAAGCCTATGAGGTAAGATCGATACCGGCTACTTTTATTCTGGATCAAAATGGTAAGATCTTGGCTAAAAATCTAAGGGGAGCTGCCCTTGAACAAAAAGTTGAAGAGTTACTCAACAACTAATTCTTTATCAATTCTCTCGCTTAAATAAAAAAGCGGCAATTATTAGGGTAACTGCCAATATGGCCAGGGTCAGCCCGGAATCAACCAATACACTGGGCACAAAGGCAATTGTGGCCAGTAATCCAGAGATGGCTCCGCCAAAATGAGCGGTATGACCGATGTTGTCCTTCTGTTTTCTCATCCCATAAATTGTATAAATCAAATAGAGTGTAGCCATTACATAACCCGGCATTGGAATTGGAAAAAACAGTAATAACATTTTCATGTCCGGGTACAATAGGACTGCACTGTATACGACTCCGGAAACAGCTCCACTGGCTCCTACAGCTGTATAGTTATCCTGCTGATTGTGATAACGAAACGAAAGGTAATTTCCCAAATATAGACTGCTCAGGTACAAGGCCAAAAACTTCATTTCTCCCAAGCTGTAAACCACATATCCAGCAAAGAAATATAAGGACAACATATTGATAAACAAATGGTTGAAGTCTACATGAAGAAAGCCGGAACTCCACATGCGAATTTGTTCTCCCGCCTTAATTTTTGACATTTGAAATTGATACTTATTAAAGATACCTTGATTTTTAAACCCTATAAAAGAGAGCAAAACATTGGAAACTATGATGGCTGTTACAACCGAGGGAAGCGTGGACATGGAGAGGTTTTTTTCAGTAACAAATATACTATCTTTGAAAAAAAAACAGACTTGCAAAGAGCCGTTTACCTTTTCGCCTACCCTTTTATCTATATTATTGCCTCCATCCCTTTTAGTGTTTTGTATGTTTTATCCGATTTTTTACGATTGGTGATCTACAATCTGCTGGGCTATCGAAAAAAAATAGTTCGATCTAACCTTAAGAAAGCCTTTCCCTATAAAAGTAACGAGGAGCTCATATGGATCGAGAAAAGATTTTACAAACACTTTTGTGACATTACACTAGAAGCGTTTAAGTCCTTTAAAATGAGTTCAAAGGAAATGCAAAAGCGAATGGTTTTTAAAAACCTGGATGTTTTGACGCAGTTTCAGAAAGAAAACAGAAGTGTCATCATCATGTGTGGGCATTATGCAAGTTGGGAATGGATGTTGTCCATAGGATATCACACAGTCTCTCAGGGATATGGTATTTACACTCCCATCATGAACAAATACCTCAATGAACTGATCATTGAAATCAGGAAAAAGCACCGAGGGAAATTACTTTCCCGTTATGGTGCGATTCAAAAAATTAAAAATCTACACGAGGGCGGTACTGTAGCGGTCTACGGTTTTGTCAGTGATCAATCTCCACACCCCAAACCTAAATCTTATTGGAGGCCTTTTTTGGGAGTCAAGGTTCCTGTTTTTCTGGGGGCTGAAATGATCGCCCGAGAATTTGATTTTGGAGTGGTATACGCCAAAATTAATCGTGTTAAAAGGGGATATTATGAGGCCAGTTTTGAGTTGATCAGTGACCAGCCAAAAAAAACTAAAAAAAATAGAATTACAGATACCTTCACCGAATGGTTAGAGCAGGACATATACTGCGATCCTACTCAGTATTTGTGGACCCATAAACGTTTTAAACATATGGATAAAGCCCCAAAGGATTAAACCATTTCTTCAATCTCTTTCAGAAAGCGTTGTGTCAATTTACTTGCCTCTACTTGACTTTTTGCTTCTGTGTAAACCCTAATGATGGGTTCGGTATTGGATTCCCTAAGGTGTACCCATGAGGATTCAAATGCTATTTTAACCCCATCTATTATGGTGGGATTTTTTTCGGAATATTTTTTTTCTACTTTTTTGAGAATTCCATTAACATCCATTCCTTTTGACAAGGAAACTTTTGCTTTACTCATGGCGTAGTCCGGATAGGAAGCCCTTATTAAAGATACTTTTTGGTTTTTCTCTGTCAGAAGGCTTAAAAATAATGCAACGCCCACCAGCGCATCTCGACCGTAATGCAATTCGGGATAAATGATACCTCCATTGCCCTCACCTCCGATTACTGCCCCTACTTTCTTCATTTTTTCAACCACATTCACTTCACCCACAGCACTGTAATGGTAGGTGCCGCCTCTTTGAATTGTTATGTCAGACAATGCCTGGGTTGAGGAAAGGTTAGAAACGGTATCTCCCGGTGTTTTTGACAAAACATAATCAGAACAAGCAACCAATGTGTATTCCTCTCCGAAAACCGCGCCGTTTTCATCGACAAAGGCCAGTCGGTCAACATCAGGGTCGACAACAATTCCAAAATCTGCTTTTTCTTCTACTACTTTCTCAGAAAGCACTGTTAAATTTTCCTTTAAAGGTTCGGGATTGTGAGGAAAATGTCCTGTAGGATCACAATAAATGGGAACGGTAGTCACACCAAGTGATTCCAAAAGAAGAGGGATGGCGATTCCTCCGGTAGAATTAACGGCATCTACCACCACCTTAAATTTCTTTTGGCGAATATCCGTTGAATTGACCAAGGGCAACTCTAAAACTTTTTGAACGTGATCTTCTATTGCTCCTTTAACTGGGGTTACTTTACCCAAATGATCGACTGCTGCAAATTCGAAATCTTGTTTTTCAGCAATTTCTAGTATGGCTTTTCCCGAGGCAGCATTTAGAAACTCGCCCCTTTGATTGAGTAGTTTCAGTGCATTCCATTGCTTTGGATTGTGGCTGGCGGTGATGATGATACCGCCATGAGCTTGATGTTGTGTCACTGCTACCTCAACTGTGGGTGTGGTGGACAGCCCCAAATCCAACACTTCTATCCCATAGCCTACCAAAGTTTGATTGACCAAACCTTGAACCATACTGCCTGAAATTCTGGCATCTCTACCTACCACTACTTTGTATTCTCTTGCCTTTGAATTTTTCTTTAACCAGCAGGCATAAGCTGAAGTAAATAAAACAGTATCAAGTGGAGTGAGGTTGTCAGAAGTTTTTCCTCCAATGGTACCTCGGATCCCAGAAATAGATTTGATTAAAGTCATTGTCAAAGATAATGAATGCTCTATATTTAACCTGCTCATTTTTTTTTCTTCTTAATCCACATTGTTGATTTATCACTTGACTGGGCCAATTGTATTAATTTTGAATCAAATTTTTAGAAAAAGAATCGAATGAATTACCTGGCACATGTCTACCTTTCCGGGGCTGATAAAGCCCTCACCATTGGTAATTTTATAGCAGATCATGTAAAAGGAAAAGCTTATTTAGACTATCCTGAGACCATTCAAAAGGGGATTTTACTGCATCGAAAAATTGATCATTTTACCGATCAACACCCCTTATTTAAAAAAAATGTCACCCTATTGTTTCCTCAATTCCGTCACTACAGCAGGGTCATTGTCGATATGTTCTTTGATCATTTTTTGGCGGCTCAATGGGAGTTTTATTATCCCGACCCACTGGAGGACTTCAGCAGGCAGTTTTACCTCATGATGCAAGAATACTCGGGGAGGCTCCCCGATAAAACCAAAAAAATATTACCGGTCATCGCAAAATACAATTGGTTTGTGGCTTATCGATCTCTGCAGGGCTTGGAAAGCATTCTTTATCAAATGTCTCAGCGAACAAGATTCCCTTCCAATATGTCCTTAGCTATTCTAAATCTGGAAAAAAATTACTCAAATATAGCCTTTGACTTTAAGTTTTTTTTTAATGAATTGGAAGATTTTGTCAAGCGCGAAAAAGAAAATCTTTCGTAAAGTCACATACAGAGTTTTATTTATTCACTTGGTGATAAGTTAAGATGCTCACTTATATAATTTTACCTATATAAATTCTTATTTTTGCAAGATTGACTATGAAAGAAAGCGATAATTGTATTGACATTCAGGGAGCAAGGGTTCATAACCTTAAGAATGTAAGCCTTAAAATACCCAGGGAAAAATTAGTAGTCATTACTGGACTTTCAGGTAGTGGAAAATCTTCATTGGCCTTTGATACCATCTATGCAGAGGGACAACGTCGGTATATGGAAACTTTTTCGGCCTATGTAAGACAATTTTTAGGCAATCTTGAAAGACCCGACGTGGATAAAATAGATGGTCTTTCTCCTGTAATTGCCATTGAACAAAAAACCACCTCTAAAAGTCCGCGTTCTACTGTAGGCACCATAACCGAGCTATACGATTACATCCGACTTCTTTTTGCACGTGTGGGAACAGCATACAGTTATGTAAGCCAGGAGAAAATGGTTAACTATAGTGACGATCAAATCCTTCAATTGATATTGGAGGAATATATGGAAAAAAAAGTCATCATTTTATCTCCTTTGGTTAAGGCTCGTAAAGGACATTACAGAGAATTGTTTGACTCTCTTTCAAGACAGGGTTTTCTGAGGGTAAGGGTAGACGGTGAAATCCTGGATTTAAAACCCGGTATGCGTGTGGATCGATACAAAACACATGATATCGAATTGATTGTTGACAGGTTAAGGGTTAAAAAAGAAGAAAATGATCTCAAAAGGCTGAACGAATCTATCAAAACGGCCATACATTATGGTGAGGAATCCATAGTCTTGATCGATGCAGAAACAGAAAAACCTCGCTATTTCAGCAGGAAGTTGATGTGTCCCACCTCCGGGGTTTCTTATGCACTTCCCGAACCCAACTCTTTTTCTTTTAACTCCCCCAAAGGAATGTGTTTGAATTGTAAAGGTTTGGGAAATCAGTTTGACGTAAGTAGAAAAAAAATCATTCCTGATGATCGTATTTCCTTAGAAAAAGGAGGGATCGCTCCATTAGGAGAAAAGAAAAGTAATTGGGGATTCAAACAAATGGAAGTGATCGCCAAACGCTATAAATTTTCCCTCTCCGATCCGATTAAAAAAATACCAAAAGAGGCCCTAGAGGTCATTCTCAAAGGGGGAAATGAAAAGTTCTCCATAGCCTCCAAAGACCTGGGTATTACCAGAGATTACAAAATCGACTACGAGGGCATCGAAAATTTCATCAAACACCAATTTGACAATACTGACGCTGCCGGTATCAAACGGTGGGCCTATGGGTTTATGGATGAAAAAAAGTGCAGTGTATGCCAGGGAGCCCGTTTGAATCAAGAATCTTTAAACTTTAAAATTGACGATCTCAACATTGCCGATGTCAGCGCTTTAGATTTGGGGGACCTTTTTCAGTGGTTTGAAGATTTATCCGAAAAATTGTCCCTTAACCAGCTTAAAGTGGCAGTAGAAATCATCAAGGAAATCAAAACAAGGTTGCAATTCCTGTTGGATGTAGGCCTCAATTACCTGTCATTAAACCGCTCTTCTAAATCCCTATCCGGAGGAGAAGCACAACGCATCAGATTGGCCACTCAAATAGGGTCTCAATTGGTAGGTGTACTGTATATCTTAGATGAACCCAGTATTGGTTTGCACCAGAGGGATAACGAAAAACTTATCAATTCGCTTGAGTCATTGAGGGATATTGGCAACTCAGTCATTGTTGTGGAGCACGACAAGGACATGATATTACGTGCTGATCACATCATTGATATAGGGCCCATGGCCGGGAAAAACGGAGGTGAAATCATTTCCGAGGGAAGCCCCAACATGCTGAAAAAACAGAAAACACTGACCGCACAATATCTAAACCATCAAAAGAACATAGAGTTACCCGAAAAAAGGAGAAAGGGCAATGGTAAGCGCATTGTTTTGTCTGGCTGTACCGGAAATAACTTGAAAAATATTGAAATCAACATTCCTTTGGGAATCATGATTGGTGTTACCGGTGTATCGGGCAGTGGAAAATCAACCTTGATCAACGAAACCCTCTACCCTATTCTCAATGCACACATCTACACCGGTGTCAAGACTCCACTGCCCTATAAAAAAATCGAGGGACTAAAGTACTTGGATAAGGTGGTAGATGTCAATCAGTCTCCCATCGGCAGAACTCCCAGAAGCAATCCGGCCACCTATTGCGGTGTTTTTAGCGAAATACGATCCTTATTTACTTTGACACCGGAGGCGCTAATCAGAGGTTACAAGCCCGGTAGATTCAGTTTTAATGTCAAAGGAGGAAGGTGTGAAACCTGCCAAGGTGGAGGAATGAAAGTGATCGAAATGAACTTTTTGCCCGATGTACATATAGAATGTGAAACCTGTAATGGCAAACGTTTTAACCGAGAAACGCTAGAAATAAGGTTTAAAGGTAAATCCATTGCCGACGTTTTGGAAATGACGGTCAATCAGGCCTGCGATTTTTTCGAAAGCCATCCCAAAATATATCGGAAATTAAAAACAGTTCAGGATGTCGGTTTGGGATACATTACCTTGGGTCAATCCTCTACAACCCTATCCGGAGGTGAGGCACAGCGCATCAAATTGGCTACCGAATTATCCAAAAAGGATACAGGACAAACCCTTTATATATTGGATGAACCTACGACCGGACTTCACTTCGAAGACGTTAGGGTGTTGATGGAGGTATTGGAGCGACTCGTCAAAAGAGGTAATACGGTGTTGATCATAGAACACAATATGGATGTAATCAAATTGGTAGATCATTTGATTGATATAGGCCCTGAAGGGGGTAAAAACGGAGGAACTCTAGTAGGCGAAGGTACCCCCGAAGAAATTGTAAAACTTAAAAAAAGTTATACCGGTAAATATCTGGCGAAAGAACTTAAAACTGTTTAAAATGAACCTATTTAAAAACCAAAGTAAAAATTGGAGCGAAATTAAGGCCAATGACTCTTGGGCATTATTCAAAATCATGGCAGAATTTGTAGAGGGGTATGAAAAAATGAATATGATTGGCCCCTGTGTTTCCTTCTTTGGCTCTGCCAGAACAGCTTCAGGTGATCCTCAATACCAACTGACGGTTGACATTGCTGAGGCCATAGTTAAATCCGGGCTTGGAGTCATTACAGGAGGGGGGCCGGGCATCATGGAGGCTGCCAATTTGGGCGCAAAAAAAGGAGGTGGAACTTCTGTTGGACTCAACATTAATCTGCCCTTTGAACAAAAACACAATGAATATATCGACGATGATAAACTGATGAATTTTGAATATTTTTTCGTGAGAAAAGTCATGTTCATTAAATACTCACAGGGGTTTGTCGTTATGCCAGGTGGCTTGGGCACCCTCGATGAACTGTTCGAAGCATTGACATTAATTCAAACTGAAAAAATCAAAAAATTTCCGATTTTATTGGTAGGAAAAGAATACTGGAGTGGACTATTGGACTGGATTAAAGTTGTCCTTTTAAAAGAAAATAAGCTTGATCCTGATGACCTGAATTTAATTGATGTGGTAGAATCGAAAGAAGAAGTTGTGGAGCAGCTTCAAAAATTTTACAAGCAGGAATCTTTTAAACCAAACTTCTAATATTGTCATTATAAAAAATACAGCATATTTTATCGTATTCATTTTGATCGGAGGTGGTTTCATTTTTGCACAGGATAGGATTTCATATGATATAGATGCCTCCATTGATGACAGTGGAAAAAAAATCACAATTCGTCAAAAGATATTCTTTAAAAAACCCTCTCCAAAGAGTGGGGACACCCTTTATCTTACGGATTGGTCCAATGCCTATTCTAATACCAAAACCCCTTTAGCTCAAAGGTTTGTAGAGGAATACGATCGAAGCTTTTATCTGTCCAACAAACTCAAGTTGGGTGCAACAGCCATCAACTCCATAAAAATCAATGGTTTGCAAGCCAAATGGGAAAGAATGGAAAACCAGCCCGACATCATTAAGGTGATCTATGACTCAAAAGACAAGGCAAACAACACATTGACCCTATCCCTTGACTATCAAGTGGTGATACCAGATGCTAAATTTACAGGATACGGATACAATGCCAAAGGAGACACCCTGTTGAGATATTGGTATATTGCCTTAAGTCCGATTTATGAAAACCAATGGAAAAACTACAGCCACCTCAACCTTGACGACTACAGCATCCAAGTGGCCGAATATCGCCTGAAACTCAGCGTTCCCAACGGGCGCACTGTCCAAACCAACCTTCAGAAAAACAAGGTAGAAGATGGGGTGCATTACTTTTCCGGTCAACACACCAGAGAAGTAACCCTTTATCTTTCAAATGACAGCCCATTTCAAGCTTTTAAAACAGCCGGTGATCGTGTTATATTAACCGATATATTTAAAAAAACTAAAAACAAAGAAGTCAATATTGCCAAGGTCAAGCGGATTGATGAGTTTACCTCCAATGTATTCGACTTTAAAGGAAAAAACAAGTATTTGGTACCGGCATTGATCTACGACAAAAGTCCTTTTTTTGGACTGAATGACCTGCCCGAATTTTTGGCACCTTTTAACGATTTGTTTTTAGATGAAGTAAGCTTTTTAAAATCCTATTTACATTTTTACTTATCGAATAACTTACCGGTAGATCTCAGGCAAGACCATTGGATTATTGGGGGACTTCAAACCTACTTGATGATCAAGTACATCGAAACCTATTATCCCAATGAGAAATACCTGGGCCGTGTTGGAGGATTTTGGCTAATGAAAGCCTACACTTTGGCAGACATCGACTTCAACGAAAGTTTTTGGATGTATTATGAGTTTATGGAACGGGCCAATCTTCATCAGTCCGATTTCTTACCCAAAGATCAGTTGGTCAAGTTTAATGAAAAAATTGGTTCTCCCTATCACGTTGGTATTGGACTTAGGTACATCGAGCATTATATAGGAAAAGAACCTCTTAATCAAGTATTAAAAGAATATCTCAACCAACCTTTGGAACCATTGAGTTTGCTTGATTTAATGAAAAAACACAGCTCCAAAGACATTGATTGGTTTGGAAAATTTTATCTCAAAGAACGATTGCCCATTGACCTTAAAATCAAAAACCTGAAAAAAAACAATGACAGCATTGAGGTAAAGCTCTCCAGACACTCCGATGACAAGATTCCTTTTATTCTCTCACAAGTCAAAAACGATTCAATTATTGATCAAATGTGGATTGATGACATGGGAACTGATTACAGCATAAAACTAAAAGATTTAAATCCCGACTTCGTGGCCATTAATCCAGAAATAAGATTGCCCGAGTCCAATAAGAATAACAATTGGCGCCACGCCAAAAACTTTCTAAACCTCAAACCCCTTCAATTCAACTTTTTGAGGGATTACGAATCTCCCAAAAGAAATCAAATCTATTACAATCCTGTGGTAAATTACAATCTGTATGACGGATTATCACTGGGGTCTAGATTTTACGACAAGGGCTTGTTGACTCAAAAATTCACCTTTGAATTGATGCCTCAATACTCTACACTTCAAAAAAATTTGGTGGGTAAAGTAAAAATGTTTTACCGTCTTAACAACATCGGAAAAAGTAATTACGTAACCACTTTGAGTTTCTACAGCAGCAGTTACCACTACACTGAAGATTTGAGGTATCAAGTCATAACCCCCGGGATAAACCTTTATTTCAGGACTGATGATTTTAGATCCAATAAGCAAAATGTAATTGGATTGTACTATTTCAGCGTAAAGAGAGACAGCCCACCGGATCCAATTACCAATCCCAACTACGAGCTTTTTAATCTCCGATATGTGTATTCAAACCGTGGAGCACTAAAACACACCACTTTAGAAACCGGTTTACAGTATTCAAAAAAATTCACTAAAGTGGAAATGACATTTGACTACAGAAAACTGCTGACCAATGGGAGTCAATTCACTGCAAGGATTTTTGCTGGAAAATTTTTAAGTCACAACCAACGGGAGACGAATTTTTTTGATTTTAACCTCAATCGTCCACAAGATTATCTCTTCCGATACAACTATTTCGGACGATCAGAAAAAGATGGTTTTTTCAGTCAACAAATTGTGATGGCTGAAGGAGGCTTTAAATCTATCCTGTTTCCCACCACTGCCAATGATTACTTGTTGACCACCAATCTGACAATGGGGATTTGGAAGTGGATTGAAGCCTATATAGATTTGGGAATACTCAAAAATCGCAAGAGTAATCCTCACTCCTTGTATGGCTCTGGAATTCGTTTTAACATCCTTCCTGATTATTTGGAAATCTTTTTTCCCCTTCACACCAATAAAGGGTGGGAATTCAATGAGATTCCGTATGAAACCAAAATACGTTTTATACTAATGTTCAGCCCAAAACAATTGTCCAAACTTTTTTCAAGAAGGTGGTTTTAGAGTAGTTTTAAATTGTAGGCTAAAGAAATATGCGCAATTTACCAAGTCAAAATTTTGTAAATTTACCGACCGAAATTATGATTGAGAGCCAAGAAAGTAATACTACATTGAGCTTTGAGGATTACAAAAAACAGATCCTTGATGATTACAAACTTATTTTTACCAGTCGCCAGACCAGTATACTTGGTCGTAGAGAAGTGTTGAGTGGTAAAGGGACTTTCGGGATTTTTGGCGATGGTAAAGAATTACCTCAAATTGTCCTCAATCGTTTCTTTCAACCGGGTGATTTTCGTTCGGGTTACTACAGAGATCAGACCCTACTTTTTGCGCAAGGCCATCTCAATCCAGAAAAACTCTTTGCAGCCATCTATGCCCATCCAGATATCGAAAACGAACCTATGTCTGCCGGCAGACAAATGGTCGGTCATTTTTCCAATACTCTGATCGATGAAAAAGGGCTTTGGCTGGACCAGACCCTTACCAAAAATCACGTTTCGGATGTTTCCTCTACAGCTGCCCAAATGCCACGTTTGATTGGCCTGGCTCAAGCCTCGAAAATATACAGGAACTCAAAAATCAAAAAAGCCAAGAAGTTTTCCAATAATGGAAATGAAATCGCTTGGGGAACCATCGGAAACGCCAGTACTAGCGAAGGCTTATTCTTTGAAGCCATCAACACAGCGGGGGTATTACAAATCCCAATGGTGATGAGTGTTTGGGATGATGGTTATGGGATTTCTGTAGACAACAAACAACAAACGACCAAGGAAAGCATCTCCAAAGCCTTGAGTGGTTTTGCCAGAGAAGACGATATGGGAATTGAAATTTTGAATGTCAAAGGGTGGGATTATTCAGCACTGATCAAGACCTATAACTACGCCTCCAAAATTGCTCGTGAAAAACACATTCCTGTTTTGGTTCACGTTACAGAGCTTACACAGCCACTAGGACACTCTACTTCCGGCTCTCATGAAAGGTATAAGTCCAAGCAAAGGCTCCAATGGGAAAAGGAACACGATTGTAACTTAAAGTTCAGAGAATGGATTATTTCCAATGGAATATCGAATGAAGAATCCCTCAATAAAATAGAATCCGAAATTAAGACCCAAGTCAAGGAGGCCAAAAACAAAGCCTGGAAAGCCTACCAAAAACCCATTTTTAGTCAAAGAGATCAGCTCAATGAATTTTTGGAAGCATTTATGACACAATCCAACAACGATGTGGAATTAAAAATTCTTCACAAAAATTTAAATGAAAAAACAGAACTCTTTTTTCACGATGTTATTGCCACTGCCAGGAAAACATTTCCCCTACTGGTCAAAAACGAGATCAAAAACACAGAATCTTTTAAAAAGTGGTTAAAAGACATCAAAGACATTTTGCAGGAAAAATACTCCTCCCACCTTTTTAGTGAAGGGATCAACGGAACTGACCATGTTGAATCGGTTCCCCCAAAATATCAAACATACGCCCCTATGGTAGACGGAAGGATTGTTTTGAGAGATAATTTTGACCAATTGCTCAAAAACGAAGACCGTTTGATCATTTTTGGAGAGGACAGTGGAAAAATTGGAGGGGTAAACCAAGGTTTAGAAGGATTACAGGATAAATACGGTGATACAAGGGTTGCCGATGCCGGAATAAGAGAAGCCACGATAGTAGGACAAGGAATTGGTATGTCTATTCGAGGGTTGAAACCCATTGCAGAAATTCAATATTTGGATTATATACTCTATTGTATTCAGATTTTAAGTGATGATTTGGCATCACTAAGTTATCGAACCAAAGGAAGACAGTTGGCACCTCTGATCATCAGAACAAGAGGCCACCGACTGGAGGGCATTTGGCATTCGGGTTCTCCCATGGCCGGTTTGATCCATTTGATCAGGGGCATACAACTTTTAGTCCCCCGAAACATGACCCAAGCTGCCGGATTTTACAACACTTTACTCAAAGCCAATCAACCTGCAGTTGTCATAGAATCCCTCAACGGTTACAGAATCAAAGAAAAACTCCCTTCAAACCTGGGAGAGTACTGTTTACCCATCGGTAAAATTGAAGTGCTAAAAGAAGGGACTGATATTACCTTGGTTTCCTACGGATCCACCCTGAGGATTGTCCGTGAAGTAGCCCTAAAACTGGAAGGTTATGATATCAGCGCAGAGGTAATCGATGTTCAAACGTTGATCCCTTTCGACAAGGAAAAAGAAATTAGACAAAGCATAGCAAAGACCAACCGTTTGCTGATCATAGACGAGGACATGCCGGGGGGAGCGTCGGCCTATATTTTGCAACAACTATTGGAAGAACAAAACGTCTACCCTCTTTTGGACAGCCAACCCAAGTTACTCTCGGCTAAAGAACATCGTCCTGCATATGCCGAAGACGGGGACTATTTTTCAAAACCCTCTGCCGAGGATATATTTGAATGTGTTTACGGAATGATGCACGAAATCAACCCCAATCAATTTCCTTTGCTTTGATCTCAAGCGGCAAAAACCTTGACAAGTAGATCCTGAAGTATACCATACGGAGCTCCTGACTTAACCCCTACCCCTTTGCTTTTCAAATCAGCTTCTAATGTCAATGTGATGGCCTTGCTGGCCTGCTTAAGACTAAATTTTCTGCAAGCCTGCTCATAGTCTCTGACAAAGTAAGGATTGACCCCCAACAAAGCAGCGGCTTTTGATTTATCTCCCAAACCATGATACAGCAACACCCTTCTAAAAAAGTTATAGAAGCCTGAAATGGTCAGTACCAAAGGGTGGTTTTTTGGGTTTTCGGCCATATACTTGACGATTTTAGCGCATTGGTGAAAATCACGCTTAGCAACGGCTTTATAAAGTTCGAAGTTGTTGTAATCTTTACTGAAACCCACATGCTGCTCTATGAGCTCAGTAGTGATTTGGGTATTTTCATCCAAAACGATTTTTAACTTCCCAATTTCATTTTCAATTTTACTCAAATCGTTGCCCAGTGCTTCGGCCAAAATTTGAAGGGCTTTGGCATCAATTTTAAACTGAGCCGCCTGCAAGCGATCAGCAATCCATTGCCCCACCTGGTTGTCGTACAAAGTTTTGGTTTCCAACAGCGCCCCTGCCTTCTTGGCAGCTTTGTATAGCTTTTTTCTTTTGTCAAAAGCTTTGTATTTAAAACAGAAAACAATAACCGTTTGTGTTTGAGGCTGTGAGAGGTATTCGGCAATCAAATCGGTAGATTTGTCCAAATGCTGCGCCTCTCTGACCACTACCAAATGATGTGTGGCCAAAAGCGGGAATCGTTTGGCGGTTTCAATGATCTGTCGAGGTGCTACCTCTTTGCCGTAAAACAATGAATAATCGAAAGATCGGGAGGCTTCGTCTGTTAATTTCTCTGTGATTTTAGCCTCAAGACGGTCTATAAAATAGGGCTCTGTTCCTGATAATAAATAAAAGGGTTTGTAATCTCCTCTATCAATGGAAGACATTAGCTGATTAAATTCCTGCATCCTAAAAAATTATATGCAATTTTGCATCATGGAAAAACTCAATTTTCCCGATTTCGATTTC
>CALKCR010000015.1:0-84154 GCA_938082715.1 uncultured Flavobacteriaceae bacterium
GGGATTGTTGAGTCCGATTCTTCTTGAGAAAAAGGGTCGTATGTTTTCATAACCGAAGTTGGCAAAGAGGTCGGCGTTTTCAAGAAAAAACTGTCTCCTTTCGGGAAAGAACAGTTCAAAGCGATCGAGGTTGGTTACCTGCTGGTCAACTTCTGCCTGAGAGAAGTCTGGGTTTAGAGTGATGTCTAAGTTAAGGGAGGAGGTCAAATTGAATTTGACATCAGCCCCTGCATTAAGTTCTTGGTTTGTTGTCCCCTTTTGAGGACTGTCCATTTCGCCAGAGAGGTAGGGAATGAAGGAAATGTTAGAACCTTGGGTAGGTGGAGGGTTGTCCCATTCTAATACTCCAGAATAGGCCATCGTTATGGATGGAAACTGACGGGGAACCGGAGTCCATCCCGACTTTTCACTGGCTTTGAGATCCAAACGACTAAAACTGATACCCCACTGTTCCAAATTGTAATTGTAACGAATAGATTTGAGTGGAATGGCGATTTCTGCCGTCCATTTTTTCTCATCGAAAGCTACCTCTGAATACCATTTGGTATCCCAATTCAGGTCAACACTCCGACCGTCATACATGGTCCCGTCCCACTGGGCACCATAGGCATTGAGTCCAAAAGCAAAACCAGTTGTCATGTTATTAAAGGGGTCAATGGCCACCAAAAAATTGTCGTTCTTCCCAAAACTAAAATCCCTTTTGTAAGATTCTACCACATAATCTCCTTTTATGGTATTGTTAAAGAAAATGACAGCGAGGTAAATATTTTTGTCATCATATGCCATCCTTACCTCCGAAAACTGGGTGGCTTTTCGGTCGTCTTGTGGGAGGATCATGGAAAAATTTTCGGCCACATCTGCTAGTTCCCAAATGCTTTCGTTGAGTTCACCGTCTAAAATGATTTTTTCCGAAGTTTTTCCGATTTTTAGGACGTAATCCTCATTGATCTTTTGACCCCTGGCGGTTTGAAAAAAGAACAGTAAAAGCAAAGGAATTAAAAAAGCTTTGTAAGAAAAATTTATAGAGAAAGGCTTATTGATACAATTCATCCAGTGGAGTTTTACAAATGTCTTGCATCAGTTCACTGATCTTATTTGTTACATCATTAAAAAACTTTTTTCCTTTTTCGGGACTTGATTTTTTTGGGTTACCCACGCCCGTATCTTTGGTAACTTGAGACCATCTTCTCTCTGTCCAGGCCCATTTTTCACGAAACCCTTTGATGCTACTTTTCTTTTCTAGGCCCATCCCTGCTTCTGAAAGTGGTAAGACCAATTGGGGATGAATGTGCATCATGATACTGGTTTCCATTTCATCTGCATGATCTCCTTCTTCCTCAAAGTATTGCGATTTGTCCAAGGCATGAAACCAATTGCAACTACTGAGCAACATTTTAGGAAAATCCAAGCCCAACTCTCTCAACATTGTTTTAAAATCATTGCCCCCGTGACTATTGAGGATCAAAAATTTCTTAATGCCCTGGCGTTTGAGTACGGTCAAAACATCTTTAAGCACCGCCATTTGGGTGGAGGGACTCATGTTCATATCCAAATAAATATCTGTCTGGCCGGTATTGACCCCAAAGGGAATGGTTGGTAAAATCACCACTTTTGCCCCTTTTTCCCATGCTTTTCTTCCCGATCCGGCAGCTATGGCATCGGCTTCATAGACATCTGTCCCATAGGGTAAATGGTAATTGTGCGCCTCGGTGGCTCCCCAGGGCAAAACAGCCAATTCAAACCGATGGTTTTTTAGATCTTTCCAGTTACACTCGCTTAGGATATAAGGTCTCATTGTTTGCGAATTTACACTATTATTTTAAACAGAATAAATCCCACCGTCACACAAATGGTAAAAGGGAACCTTATCTAACTGATTTATTTTGATGTGGAATTTGATCCAAAATATATTCAATGGTTTTGAAGCGTGCCTCTGTTTTGCGATTGGCGTCGATGATCTCCCAAGGAGCCTCAGCACTACTCAAATCACCGATGGAACGTTTGTCGTTGTCTGCCCGAGCTTACGATCGTATATTAAAAGTATCGCGAACTTTGGCCGACCTAGCAGGAAAGGATAATGTTGATTCTGACCGTATCTCCGAAGCGATCCAATACAGAAGTCTGGATCGTGAGGGTTGGTTGGCTTAGGCAGAAGTTGATTTACTTTTTAAAATAAACTTCGTCAAATGGAACCCTAAAACGCGGTCCGTAAATCCCTTTTGGAGTTCGGATGCCACAGCCAATGATCATGCTGATCTCTGCAGTTTTGGGCAAGCCCAATATTATTTTGACCCTTTGGGAATCAAAGCCCTCCATGGAACAGGTGTCGTAACCGTAACCCGACATACTCACCAGAAAATTTTGAGCGGCTAAGGCTGTGCTTTTATGTGCTACGACACGCATATCCGATTTTTTTACCTGTCGGTAAACCACCTTTTTTAATCCCTTGATGTTGGTGATGAAACTGTTGATCCACCCCCTCAGATTGCCCATACCATAGATTTTTGGAAGGATTTTTTGATAGTAAGATATTGCCGCTTTAATTTTTTTAGGGTCTTTGCTCTTAGACTTTTTGTGTTCAGATTCGATAAAAGCCACGTTGGAGGCAATTCTTTTTTTCCAAAGGTCTTTCCTAACCACAGGAATGACAAATTGCTTGGCGGTTTTGGCCGCAGGCTGATTAAAGCATGCCCTTGCGATTCTTTTGATTAAGTTAGCATCGGTAATGTGATAAAATTCCCAAAGTTGAAGATTACTGCTGGTGGGGGCAAGAATAGCCTGTTCGATGCATTTTTTGACAACATTAGGATCAATGTCTTTTTCATCATCAAAAACCCTAACCGAGCGTCTATATTCGATGGCTTCACTTACTTTCTTTTCGGACATTAAAGATTTTTTAATAAAAATTTCAACAAAGATAAGGACTTTGGATAAGGTGCATAGCGTCCCGGGAGGTCAAACCAAAAACTGCGTTTGATGATGGGTTTTTCGTGAGAGAAATTTTTAAAGCTGTACTTGCCGTGATAAGATCCCATGCCACTGTGCCCCACCCCGCCAAAGGGAAGATTATCATTGGCAAATTGTATGATCGAATCATTGGCTACACCCCCCCCAAAGGAGTAACGTTGGAATAGCTTTTCAATGAATTTTTTTCTTTTAGAAAAGACATAAAAAGCCAACGGACGCTCCCTATTTTTGAGAACCTCATGTATATCTTCATCTTTGTGGTAGCTGATGATGGGCAAAATGGGGCCAAATATCTCTTCTTGCATCAATTCACTGTCCAAGGGTGGATTATCGACCAAGGTAGGGCCGAAGAATAAATCCTTTTTATCCGTTTGTCCACCGTAAATGACATTTTGATTTTCAAGTGAGGTTTTTAATTTTTTGAAATGGTTTTGGTGAGCGATCCGACCATAGTCAGAGGAGTTTTGTTGGTTCTCCCCAAAAGCTTTTTGGATTTGGAGTATCAATTCTTGGGTCAACTCATCTTTAACTTTTTCGTTAACCACCAGATAGTCTGGTGCAATACAAGTTTGTCCGCAGTTCAGGAATTTTCCCCAAACCAATCTTTTGGCCGTGATATCAATGGGTGCTGTTTCATCAACGATACAGGGGCTTTTTCCACCCAATTCCAAGGTCGTAGGGGTAAGGTGTTCAGCAGCAGCTTTGGCAATGATCTTTCCGATGGAGGTGCTACCGGTAAACATGATGTAATCCCATTTTTTTTTCAGTAGTGTCGTGGCAGTTGAGGCATCTCCTTCGACCACGGCAACATGATCTTCGTCAAAAACAACTTCAATAATGGACTGGATCACACGGGCTGTATGAGGGGCAAACTCCGAGGGTTTTAATATCACTGTGTTTCCCGCCGCAATGGCTCCTACCAATGGAGTTACGGCCAGTTGGAAAGGATAATTCCACGGACTGATGATCAAAGTGTTTCCAAAAGGCTCAGGCAGGATGTAGTCCTTGGAAGGGAAATTGATCAAACTACTTTTGGCCCGATGAGGTTGGTTCCAAAGAGGCAGCATCTTGATCATTTTACTGATCTCCTTTTCCACCAAGACCGTTTCGGAGGTCATGGATTCAAAGGCCGATTTTCTCATGTCCCTGTTAAGGGCTTCGTAAATGTCTTTTTCCCTTTTACCGATCTCTTTCAGTAATGCCCTTAGTTTTTTAATCCTGAAAGCAGTGGGTTTTGTGGCTTGATTGTCAAAAAATACTTTTTGCTTTTGATATAAATTATCAACGGCTTTGTCTGAATTGTATTCCATTGTTTGGTATTTTTGGGGCTTGTATTTTATAAATATAACTCAAATAGATTTCTTTTTATTTTTTATTGGTTTGAATGTATTGTTAAACATAGATTAAATAACTGATAATCATTTAATTATATTGATTTTAATTAATTTGGGTATAATGTAAAATAATTGAAAAATCACGGCTAACGGTAGCTAGCCATTAAATTAGCATCAAATTCGTAATATGGCACTTAATAAATACAGTCAACGTGTAACACAAGATCCCACGCAACCTGCGGCACAAGCCATGCTTCACGCCATCGGTATGACCGATGAGGATTTTGAAAAACCATTGATTGGCATCGCCAGTACGGGCTACGAAGGCAACCCCTGCAATATGCACCTCAACAATTTGTCGGTGCACGTTAAAGAAGGTATTGCACCCCACCACATGTTGGGTTTAATCTTCAATACCATTGGAGTGAGTGATGGAATTTCTATGGGAACCCCCGGCATGCGTTTTTCTTTACCTTCCAGAGATGTGATCGCCGACTCGGTTGAGACTGTAGTCCAAGCCATGTCCTATGATGGTGTGGTTACGGTAGTGGGATGTGACAAAAATATGCCCGGAGCCTTGATGGGGATGTTACGACTCAACCGCCCCGCAATACTGGTATATGGGGGAACCATTGCCTCGGGTTGTGTCAAAGACAAAGAATTGGATGTGGTTTCTGCTTTTGAAGCTTGGGGTGAAAAAGTAGCCGGAAAAATAGACGAGAACGAATACAAAAAGGTGATCCGTAATGCCTGTCCCGGTGCGGGAGCCTGTGGGGGAATGTACACGGCCAATACCATGGCTTCGGCCATTGAAGCTTTGGGGATGTCATTGCCCTACAGTTCCTCTAATCCTGCCGTAAGTCATGAAAAAATAGAAGATTGTAAAGCCGTAGGTATGGTGATGAGGCAACTGATCGAAAAGGACTTAAAACCTTTGGATATCGTTACCAAAAAATCGCTTGAAAACGCCTTGCGACTCATTGCCGTTTTGGGAGGGTCCACCAACGCTGTTTTACACTTTTTGGCCATTGCCCACGCCGCTGATATAGATTTGACCATCGACGATTTTCAAAAAATAAGTGATTCTACACCCTTTTTGGCTGATCTTAAACCCAGTGGAAAATACTTAATGAAGGATCTTCATGCCATTGGGGGTATCCCAGCGGTGCTCAAATTCATGCTCGAAAATGATATGCTCCACGGAGACTGTATGACCATTACCGGTAAAACTTTGGTGGAAAATTTGGCCGATGTAGATGGTTTAAAAGAAGGGCAAGACCTGATCCGACCTTTGGACAACCCCATTAAACCTACCGGTCATTTGAGAATCCTTAAGGGAAATTTAGCCGCAAAGGGTTCTGTTGCCAAAATCACCGGAAAAGAAGGGTTGAAGTTTGTAGGCCCTGCTCGAGTTTTCGATGGTGAATATGACGCCAACGCCGGAATAGGAGCTGGAAAAGTCAAAAAAGGAGATGTAGTGGTGATCCGATACGAAGGGCCCAAAGGAGGTCCGGGAATGCCGGAAATGCTAAAACCAACTGCAGCCATCATGGGTGCTGGATTGGGGAAAGAGGTTGCTTTGATCACTGACGGGAGATTTTCCGGTGGAACCCACGGTTTTGTGGTGGGACATATTGTACCCGAGGCTCAAGAAGGTGGGGTCATCGGTTTGTTACAAGATGGGGACATCATCACTATTGATGCCGAAACCAATACCTTGAGTGTGGATTTATCCGAACAAGAAATAGAAAAAAGAGAAAACAATTGGGTACAACCTCCCTACAAATTTTCGAAGGGCGTTTTGTACAAATACATAAAAAGTGTATCGACAGCCTCGGAGGGTTGTGTAACCGATAATTAATTAGATGAAAACAAAAGAACAAATCGCCTTGCAAGAGGTCGAAAGCGAAAGCATAAAAATTTCCGGTGCAGAAGCCGTAATAAGGTGTCTTTTGGCCGAAGGGGTAGACTTGATCTATGGCTATCCCGGTGGAGCGATTATGCCTGTTTACGATGAATTATACAAGTTTCAGGATGAATTGAATCATGTATTGACACGCCATGAGCAAGGGGCTACACATGCCGCTCAAGGATATGCTAGAACTTCAGGAAAGGTGGGAGTAGCCATTGCAACATCTGGTCCCGGAGCAACCAATTTAGTGACCGGAATTGCCGATGCACAAATCGACTCCACACCCATGGTTTGCATTACAGGTCAGGTGGGGTCTCATCTTTTGGGTTCCGATGCTTTTCAAGAAACCGACATCATTGGGATTTCAACCCCGGTTACCAAGTGGAATTATCAGATCACCAATGCCGCCGAAATACCCGAAATTTTTGCCAAGGCTTTTTACATTGCCAGATCCGGCAGACCTGGTCCGGTTTTGATTGACATAACAAAAAATGCTCAGTTCGACACTTTGGATTTTAAATATCAAAAATGTACTGGGGTTAGAAGTTATAAACCTGTTTCTCCTATGGACACCCATGCGGTGACAAAAGCTGCTGAGTTAATCAACAAGTCCAAAAAACCTTTTATCGTTTGGGGACAAGGGGTCATCTTGGGGAATGCCGAGGAGGAATTCAAAGCCTTTGTAGAAAAGTCCGGGATTCCTGCTGCCTGGACCATACTGGGACTTTCCGCATTGCCTACAGCCCATCCACTCAATGTGGGTATGGTGGGGATGCATGGTAATTACGGACCCAATTTACTGACCAATGAATGCGACCTGCTCATCTCAGTAGGTATGCGGTTTGACGATAGGGTTACCGGAAATTTGGAAACTTATGCCAAGCAAGCCAAAATCATACACTTTGAAATTGATCCGGCAGAGATTAATAAAAATGTAATGGTTGATGTTCCGGTTTTGGGGGACTGTAAAAAAAGTTTAGAAGCTTTGATTCCCCTGATTCAAAAAAAATCCCACGACCAATGGATGGGGCGTTTTGACGAATTGATGAAGGTGGAGGTCAAGGAAGTTATCGACAAGGATCTGCGCCCGGAAAAAGAGGGTTTGACCATGGGAGAAGTCATCGTTTCCATCAACAAAAACACCCAGGGGGATGCTGTTTTAGTAACCGATGTTGGCCAACACCAAATGGTGGCTTGTAGATATACGGATTTTGTTCGTTCAAGAAGTAATGTTACTTCAGGTGGACTGGGAACCATGGGTTTTGCCCTGCCCGCTGCTCTAGGTGCTAAAATGGGAGCTCCAGAGAGAGAAGTCGTTGCTGTGATCGGCGATGGGGGATACCAAATGACCATACAAGAATTGGGAACCATTTTCCAAACCCAAGCCGCTGTTAAAATTGTTGTTCTCAACAATGAGTTTTTGGGAATGGTAAGACAATGGCAGCAATTGTTTTTTGATAAACGCTATGCCTCGACCGAAATGGTAAATCCCGACTTTGTTGCCATAGCAAAAGGCTATTATCTGGATGCCAAAAAAGTAGACAAAAGAGAAAATCTCGATGCTGCAGTGGCCGAAATGATTGCCTCCGATAAGCCCTACTTCCTTGAGGTATGTGTGGAAAAAGAAGACAATGTATTTCCCATGATCCCAACCGGAGCTTCAGTCTCTGACATACGGCTCAAATAAATGAAGTTATAATGGATAAAACATTTACCATTTCGATTTACTCCGAAAACAACGTAGGCTTGCTGAATCGCATTTCTGCTATTTTTTTAAAACGTCACATTAATATTGAAAGTTTGACAACTTCACAGTCCGAAATCAAAGACGTTTTCAGATTCATTATCATCGTCCAAGTTCCGGAGGATAATGTAAAAAAACTGATCAAGCAAATAGAAAAGCAGGTCGATGTGATCAGGGCTTTTTATCACACCGATGAGGAAACCATTTTTCAAGAAAGTGCACTCTACAAAGTCAAATCCAGTGCTTTGTTTGAAGAACGGCACATTCAAAACATCATCAAAGAAAGTCACGCAAACATCGTAACCGTTTCTCCCGAGTATTTTGTCATAGAAAAAACAGGATTCCGAAAAGAAACCGATCGTTTGTATCAAGACCTTGCGCCCTTTGGTTTGCTTCAATTTGTTCGATCCGGACGAATTTCAATTACCAAATCTAAAATGGGAATCAGCGAAATCCTCAAAAAATTTAAATCAGATAATTAATATAAATCCATCATTATAATGGCCAACTATTTCAATCAACTTTCATTAGCACAAAAATTAGATCAACTGGGGCAATGCCGCTTTATGGATCAGTCAGAGTTTGACCAAGGCGTTGATGCGCTTAAAGGGAAAAAAATCGTCATCGTAGGATGTGGTGCTCAAGGGCTCAACCAAGGTCTCAATATGCGCGACTCCGGTTTGGACATAAGCTACACTTTGCGTCAAGGTGCTATCGATCAAAAGAGAGCTTCATTCCAAAATGCTGTTGACAATAATTTTAATGTTGGAAACTACGAAGACATGATTCCCACTGCCGATGTGGTTATCAATTTGACCCCCGACAAAAACCATAGTTCTGTTATCGAAGCCGTAGTGCCTTTGATGAAAAAAGGGGCAACTCTTTCTTATTCTCACGGTTTTAATATTGTAGAAGAGGGGATGACCATCCGAAAAGATTTGACTGTGATCATGGTGGCACCCAAATGTCCCGGATCCGAGGTTAGAGAAGAATTCTTGAGAGGATTTGGTGTACCGACATTGATTGCTGTTCACCCCGAAAATGACCCTCACGGTCACGGCTTGGATTATGCCAAAGCCTATGCCGTAGCTACAGGAGGGCACCGTGCTGGTGTTCTAGAGTCCTCTTTTGTTGCTGAGGTTAAGTCTGACTTGATGGGAGAGCAAACCATACTCTGTGGGGTATTGCAAACCGGTTCCATTCTCAGCTTTGATAAAATGGTTGAAAAAGGGATTGACCCTTCTTATGCTGCAAAATTGATCCAATACGGTTGGGAAACCATCACCGAAGCACTCAAACATGGTGGGATCACCAATATGATGGATCGTCTTTCCAATCCTGCAAAAATTAAAGCTTTCGAGCTTTCCGAATCTCTTAAAGAAATCCTTACACCATTGTTCCAAAAGCATATGGACGATATTATGTCCGGTCATTTTTCTAAAACCATGATGGAGGATTGGGCCAATGACGACAAAAACCTTTTGCAATGGAGAGCTGCTACAGGCGAAACAGCTTTTGAAAAAACCACCATTACCGATCAAGAAATTTCGGATCAAGAATATTTTGATCACGGGGTTTTGATGGTTGCTTTTGTTCGTGCAGGAGTAGAATTGGCCTTTGACACCATGGTGGCCTCAGGCGTCAAAGAAGAATCTGCTTATTACGAATCACTACACGAAACACCCTTAATCGCCAATACCATCGCCAGAAAGAAATTATTTGAAATGAACCGTGTCATCTCAGATACGGCCGAGTATGGTTGTTATCTTTTTGATCACGCTGCCAAACCTTTGCTGGTTGACTTTATGAAAGACATTGATACCGATGTTATTGGAAAAGCTTTTGCTGAAGGTAAAGGGAATGGTGTAGACAATCGTCAATTGATCGACGTCAACGAAATCATTCGCTTTCATCCGGTCGAGATCATCGGATATGATTTGAGAGAGTCGATGACTGAAATGAAGAAGATCGTTTAACAAGCAACTGAGATCCTCCTATTTTCCAATCCATTTAAAGTTAATTTTTAGTTAAGGGTTAGCTGGAAATTCATTTCCTTACTCTTGATGCAAAAAAATGTTTAACTTTGTTAAACAAACATAAAACAAAACCACAACAATGAGTAATGTTTTGACCCAACCCGACATCAAATCTCTTAAAATCAGTGACATCCCTGAAGCCTATCGGCCACGATTGACCAACTTCAATCAATACCTTATTGATGGAGCATTAAAAACCTGGAATGGCAATATGGCAGATGTTTATTCCACCATCAGAACTGAAAATGAAAATGGTGAAATGGTTCCTACCCTTTTGGGTTCTGTCCCCGATATGGAATCTGAACCTGCCCTAGAAGCACTAGAATCTGCCAAGAAAGCTTTCGACAGAGGTAAAGGCCAATGGCCTACCATGCGGGTAAGAGAGCGGTTGAATTGTCTTCAACGTTTTGCCGACAAAATGAAGAACCACCGTGATGAGGTAGTCAAATTGTTGATGTGGGAAATTGGTAAAACACTTAATGACTCTGAAAAAGAGTTCGACCGAACGGTAGATTATATATACGATACTGTTGAGGCCTACAAAAAGCTGGACCAAAAGAGTGCCAAGTTTGAAAAAGAAGGCGGCATCCATGCACACATCAGAAGAAGTCCACTGGGCGTGGTACTGTGTTTAGGGCCCTACAATTATCCCCTGAACGAAACCTTTTGCTTGTTGATTCCCGCTATTGTGATGGGGAATACAGCAGTATTCAAACCCGCCAAGCACGGCGTGCTTTTGATTACCCCTTTGCTCCAAGCGTTTAAAGAATGTTTTCCTCCCGGTGTAGTAAACATCCTCTTTGGTCGTGGAAGAAAAATTGCCCAACCCATCATGAAAACAGGACATGTTGACGTATTGGCGTTGATTGGTCACAGTTCTTCAGCGGTGGCATTACAAGACGAGCACCCCAACAAAAACAGACTGAGACTGGTACTGGGATTAGAAGCCAAAAACCCAGGTGTCATTTTACCCGATGCTGATCTCGATCATACCGTAAAAGAATGTATTTCCGGAACATTGTCCTACAACGGACAACGTTGTACGGCACTAAAGGTGTTGTATGTTCATGAGTCCATAATCGATCAATTCAACAAAAAATTCTCCGAAGCGGTTGACGGATTAAAGTTTGGATTGCCTTGGGAAAAAGACGTGTTTCTAACACCTCTACCTGAACCCAACAAACCTCAATACATTAAAGACCTCATTGATGACGCTGCCTCTAAAGGGGCGAATGTTATGAACAAAAAGGGAGGTCATATGTCAGTTAATTATACCTATCCAGCAGTCATGTGCCCGGTTGATGATTCTATGAATCTATACCACGAAGAACAGTTTGGCCCTGTCATTCCCATCATCCCATACAAGGACATCAACGAGCCTTTAGACGCCATGGCGGCCTCTGATTATGGTCAGCAGGTCAGCCTGTTTGGAAGAGATGTTCGAAAAATTGGACCGCTCATCGATATATTGGCCAATTTGGTTTGCCGTGTTAACCTCAATAGTGCATGCCAAAGAGGACCGGACGTCTATCCATTTACCGGTAGAAAAAATTCTGCAGTAAGCACCTTGAGTGTATTTGACGCCTTAAGGTCTTTTTCGATCAGAACTTTTGTTGCTTCCAAAGACAATCCCTACAACAATGAAATTCTGGAAAGCTTGTTGAACTCCAATGAGTCCAACTTTGTTTCCTCTGATTACATACTGTAGTACTTAGTTTTTGTAAATCCTTTTGATCAAATTTTTTCCTTGCATTGCGGAGGCGGTAACCACGCCCGAAAACATTGCCCCACCAACGCCTGCTGACACGATATCTTGACCGGTTAGATAGAAATTTTTGATGGGTGTTCGGGGTTCCAGAAACTTTTGTTTAAATCGTTCGGGGGTATGATCGATACCGTAAATCTCACCTTCTTTATAGTTGACAAAGTTCTGCGTTGTCAGGGGGGTAGAAAGCTCTTGATGATCTACTTTTCCCTTGAGTGGGGCAGCTGATGATATAATATTTCCAACAATCTATCTGACATTTCTGCTTTTAACTGTTCATAATCTTTTCCCCTTTTCATCCATTGGGTTCCTTCCCATTGTTTGACCAAATCGAAGGGCAAAAGGGTAATGATGTCGATGGTACTGCGGTCAGGATAGCGATCAAACCAAAGGGGATCCTTGGCAGCGGGAAAAGAAATATACACTACGGGAAAAGGAGCTTGAGGGTCTTTGAGATAGTTGGCAATAATACTGTCGTGATCTCCCTTTTCAGGATAGATCCACAGATTATTTTTGGGCAGTTGCAGTGCTTCGGGACTGCCTTTTAATCCAATGTATAAACAGGCATGAGCCACAGAAGGATTGATCTTTTGGAGTTGTTTTTGCATTTTGTGTTTTTTGAGAACAGCGGAGGGAATTAGTTTTTCGTAAGTATTAAAAATTCCTGTGCTACTCACCACATTTTTTGCATAAAACTTTCTACCATCTTTCATTTGCACCCCTATGGCTTTGTTTTTTTCGATTAGGATTTTGTCCACTTCAGCATTGATCAAAATCGTACCGCAGGCCTTTTCGATCAACGGATCTATGGTTTGGACAATTTGTGAAGACCCGCCTACAGGAAAACTGCCTCCATTAAAATAATGCCTTACCACGGTAGCGTGCATGGCAAAACTACTCTGTTTGGGCGGTAAGCCATAATCTCCGTATTGTCCCGTAAGGACCTTTATAAGGGTTTCGTTTCTGGTGATCGATCGCAATACCTCATCGGTTGTTTTGCTTGCAAATTCCAAATATTTTTTTCTCATTTTACCCCCCAACAAGCGCGAGAGAAAAGGAGGAAGTGCTTTGGAACTGTAATAGGATCCCATTGATTTTACCACAGCAAAAACCAAATCTACGTATTGGTTGATGGCATTTTTTTCTTCCGAAAAATAGCCGATCAATTTTTCTTTAAAATTTTCGACTCCTTTGACGAATTCGTATTCTTTTTTACCAATGATGATCCGGTCATAGACCCGCCCCATATCGGCCCATTGAAGTTTCGCATCGCTGATGTAATCAAACATTCTTCTGATGGCACTATTGGGGCGTTGTACTTCCCCGATATAATGGATCCCTACATCCCATTCATAGCCGTTTCGCTTAAAAATGTGGGTAAACCCCCCGGCCTTATAGTGTCGTTCCAAAACTAAAACTTTTTGGCCTTCTTTGGATAAAAAATCGGCGGCGGTCAGTCCGCCAATACCAGAGCCAATGACAATGGTATCATATTTTTCCTCCGTTTTAAACTTTCGTTTGTAGGATTGTATCATGTTTTTTGAGGATTATATTTTAAAATATGATCCGTGATCTCAATCAATTTTTTTCCTTTGCCACTGGAGTTGTTTATCGATCTTATCGAACATCAGTAATTCGGAGTAAAACTGCCAATCAAAAGCGTCTAGTTGATTTGCCAAATGGTGATGATGGTCTTGATCTAAAATATAGTCATTGGGTTTGTGAATGATCCTTGTTTTGGAATAGGTTTCCTCTACCTTGTCTCTCAAATTGTAAAAGTCCAATTTCAACTGAATGATTTTTGCTTTTTCGATCAGTCTTTCCTCATCGTTAGCGGCATGATCAAAATGTTTTAGGGCCAATAGGATTTTGGGGGTAAAACCCGCTACTTCGTTTACCCGCTCATAAACCTCAAGGGCATAAGAATTCCTTTTGGCCAGCTTTTGCATTTGTTTGATTTTTTGCCCCACCTTGGTTGTGTTTTCTATCATTTTTTCTGCAATGGATAGACGTTCTTTATTTTCAATGGACCATTGACCGGAGTTTCTGCTGTCCGGCAGAGAGATCAATCCCTCCTCTTCGGGATTTTCCATCTCTTTCAGGTA
The DNA here is from genome assembly GCA_938082715.1 of uncultured Flavobacteriaceae bacterium. Lineage (GTDB taxonomy): Bacteria > Bacteroidota > Bacteroidia > Flavobacteriales > Flavobacteriaceae > UBA8316. The sequence continues at coordinate 13,864 of CALKCR010000015.1, forward strand.
GTTTCTTTTGTTGCCTTGTAGTAAAATATTTTTCCATTGACCGACGGATTGCTCCAGCGAATCGATAAAAGCAAAATCATTTTCAGCCAATAGAAATGAAAATTCTCTTTGACGGTAGGCACTTTTGAGTTCGCTTTTGTTCAGGTGATCCCCTGACCAGGTATCGTTGGCAAAAGCAATAATCCCGCGGTAATACAATTCAAAATGGGGTGAGTCGTCGTCCCAAAGGGTCAACAACAGTCCGTTGAGTCCCGTTTCGATAGAGGATAAGGCAAAAGAACGAATGTTGTCCATATTGCCCTCCCTTTGGGGCATCAATACCCATCGGGTTTGTCCGGCCGTGGCTCCCATTACTTTAAGTCCGTGATCCCGAAACCATTGCATGGTTTTGGTGTTGCCATAAGCTTCGGGACTGTGATAATTCCAACGCATATAGATACAATTTGTGGGGAATTTTGGCAAAACTTTTTCAAGATTTTGCTCATTGGCATTCCAAATGCTGTCCACTTTGGCTTTTGTCATTTCCGGTCGGAACATGGGGCGATAAACCCCTGTTTGTTTTAGGGGCATGTCATCCCAAAAAATGGGGGTTCTTCCCTTTTCTTCGGCAAATTGACATACTTTATTTAACCAAATCAATTGGAGTTCAAGGGGAGTCTTTCCGCTGTTTCTCCCCGTAGTTTTAACTTCGTCACCGCCCACATGGAGGTATTTTCCATGGGGTAGGGCCTCCAAAGCATCGAGATACAGGTCATATTGTACCTCATAGGTTTTGGGATTGAGGGGATCAAAGGCCCAATCGCTCTCCGGATCATCTCGGAGGGATTTGTATTGTTCATGCTTCAGAACAAAGGAGGCATGTCCCAATCCCTGCACCAAGGGTGAAATGGAAATATTGCGCGCATGGGCGTATTCACTCAGTTTCTGCCATTGTTCGATGGTCAAGGCGTCGGACGAACCTACTGTGGGCTGCCTTTTGTATTTTATTTTATCTTCTACTTCGGCAATGATCGCATTGATTTTATATTTTTTGAGTTTATCAATCATCCGATAATAGTAATCCAAGGTTTCCATATGGTGTTTGACATCCCAATGGATGGCGCGGTAGGAGAGTAGAGGATAGTCTTTGATTTGGCATAAGGGGAGATAAACCTCTTGCTCTTCTGCGTCTTCCATCAATTGCTCCAAGGTCGCCAATCCATAGATCAGCCCTGCCTGATCTTTGGCGGTGATTTGGATTTGATTTTTGTTGATGTCCATCAGATAGCCTTCAGCCTTAAGATCCAGTTGTGGGTCTATGGCATAGACCAACTGGGCTTGGTTTTTATCATCGCTAGCTTCTGCTTCCGCCAAAAAATCACTTCCGGGTGGAAGGGTAAGGCCTGAGGCGTTATGGTAATACTTTAGGTCGGAGGTGTTGAGTTCACTCTTGCCTGTGATTTCCCATTCCTGGGGTTGGGGCAGTAGTTTAAAATCTCCGGAACGATTTTCGAGCTCACAGGAAATGGTAAGTCCAAGGATTAAGAGTAGATATGCTGTAGTTTTCATTATGTGTTGATTTTATTGTGATACTTCTTTGGAGGAGGACTCAAAGAGCCCTAAATTTGAAATGGCCACGGTATTGTTGGCCGCTTTTACTCGCAATTTTATTTTGTTAGTTTTTACTTTAGGGATTCTAAGAATTCTTTTATAACCAATGGTGGATCCTTTAAAAATATTTTTCCAGCCATTGCTTCCCATTATGTCAATTTCGAACTCACTGATGCGTTGCCCCAAACGAATGGGTTCTTGGATCATGATACGGTCAAAAATGGTATTTTCTTTCAAATCAATTTCCAGTGTTGCAGGAAAAACGTCATCATCGGTGGCCCAATAGGTCATGGGGTCTCCATCAAGGGTGTTTTGAGGTGCAAACTTGGGGTGTTTTTTACGGGTATTGTTTGCGGAAGACGTTTGCCCTTTTGCCAAGTCTGTGGCAAGAGATGCGTCAATAATCGCCTTAAATTCAGTAAGTGCTTTTACATCGTTTTCGTGAATGATCCCTCGCTTGTCGGGTGGGAGGTTGAGCAGTAGCAAGGCATTTCGTCCCACGGATTTGTAATAGATATCGGCCAACTGTTGTGGGGTTTTGACCAAACTGTCCTGATCGGCATGGTAAAACCAACCAGGACGTATGGAGACATCGCATTGCCCCACGATCCATTTTGTACCCTCCGGATCACCCGTATTGAGGTAGTCCGTCTTGGAGGCGCCGATGGTCAAACTGTCTGTATTGATGGTGGACCAAAAAGTACTTCCTGCAAAGCCTTTTTCATTACCAATCCAGTGGACATCGGGGCCGGCATCGGAAAATATTTTAATATTGGGTTGTAGGTTTTTGACAAAGGCAATAATCTCTTCCCAGCCGTAGTAGGTGTCTCTGTCGATCTTTCGGATCTCGTTGGCACCCCCATAATAACCATCGCCACCATTGGCTCCGTCAAACCAAATTTCATTGATTTCACCATATTTGGTCAATAACTCCTCCAACTGATTTTTGTAATAGGTGATATAAGCCGGAGTACCGTAGTCTTTATGGTTACGGTCCCAGGGAGAGAGGTAGAGTCCTGCTTTGAGGTCGTACTTTTTACAGGCAGCGACAAACTCTCCTACCACATCGCCTTTCCCACCTTTGTAGGGACTGTTTTTTACACTGTGTTCGGTGTATTGACTGGGCCACAGGCAAAAACCATCGTGGTGTTTGGCGGTGAGGATTAATTGTTTCATTCCCGCAGCCTGAGCGGTTTGTGCCCATTGCTCGACGTCTAGGGCAGTGGGATTAAAAATTTCAGGGCTTTCGTCTCCGTAGCCCCATTCCTTATCGGTAAAAGTGTTGACCGTAAAGTGGATAAAACCGATCAATTCTATTTGCTGGTAAGTGATCAATTTTTGATTCGGGATCACCGCATTGGCGGTAAGATCGGCTGGGGGAGTGGTTTGACAGGCCCAAAATAAAAAGGAGAGCCCCATTATTAGATTTTTAATTTTCATTGTTTTTCTATTTGTTTAAGCAGTTTCACAAAGGCTTTGGGGGCAGACCATTGGGGGTTGTGATCCGCTTCCAAAATATAAACCCGCCATCCTTTTTCTTTGGCACGATTGGCGTGTAAGATAAAGTCGTCTGATTCCGGAGTTTGCCCTCTTTCTACCGTATGGATATAATGGCTGGAAAGCTCAAGCCTTTTAGGGTTCTTCAAGACAATACGGTCGGTAAAGGTTTTGTAGGGATGGGGAACATCGGAGGGTGGCGGTTGATTTTCGGCCACCCAAGGAGGAACGATCCCTCCGTCTTTGATGATGTATTTTTTGGGGTCATTGACAAAAACTTCATTGACAGTTTCGTTGTGTTCGGGAACAAAAGCATCGAGATAGACCAGTTTTTTGATTCTATCCGGCAGGCGATCGGCCACGCCCGTCACCACCATGCCCCCATAGCTGTGGCCCACCAAGATGATGTTGTCCAATTCTTCAAAAAGGAGGGTGTTGACCACATCCATAATATGGGTTTCTAATCCGACGGATTCATCTGCTAAGTGGACCCGTTCGCCCTGTCCCGTTAGGCTGGGCCGATAAACCGTGTTTCCGGTGGCACTCAACAATTGATCCACTTCTTTAAAGGCCCAAGACCCGCCCCAAGCACCGTGGACAATCACGTAGGTGGGAGGAGTAATTTGTCCAATAGTATGGCCAAATGCACTTAGGCTGAGCAGCAGTAAAATTGTATTGATCCGATACTTCATTTGGTTTTTTGTTCAATTTAAAAAAATGCTTTTGTAAAAAGGAATTTTTCCAAACCTTAATGGGTAAATGATATTTTTTTCACCAAGATTTGGGAGGATAACCACCTTGATATCGTTTGATTTTATCAATTAGATCACGGTTGTAAGGAAAACTAACCTTTATAATGGCTTGTTCTCTATGTAATGCCGGTAATAGCCGTAGGGTCAACATGGCAGTAGTGGTTTGGGGTACTCTAAAAGTAGGAAAAATCAGTTAAAGCACAAAAAAACCCTCCTAAGTGGAGGGTTAAAATTCAACAGTATAAAGGGATTGACTACACGATCTTTGAAACCAAATAGTCTCCTACTTCACTGGTTTTATAGGCTTTGGTATCCCCTTCTACCAAGTCTTCGGTCACGATCCCTTCGGCAAGGGATTGATCCACCACCTTACGAATCAAAGCGCCTTCTTCCTGTAATCCAAAGGACATTTCAAACATCATGGCGGCAGAGAGTACGGTGGCCAGGGGATTGGCAATGTCTTTTCCGGCGGCCTGGGGGAAAGAGCCGTGAATGGGTTCATACAAACCGATATTGGCACCCACAGAGGCAGAGGGCATCAAGCCCATAGAACCGGAGATGACCGAGGCCTCGTCGGTAAGGATGTCTCCAAAAAGGTTTTCGGTGATTAATACGTCATAGCTGTTGGGCCATTGTACTAACCGCATGGCCACAGCATCGACAAACTCATAGGCCACTTCCACTTCGGGATAGTCTTTTTCCATGGCTTGAACGGTTTCGCGCCACAGTCGGGAGCTTTCCAGGACATTGGCTTTGTCAACACAGCACAATTTTTTGCTGCGGGTCATGGCCAGTTCAAAACCTTTTTTGGCCAATCGTTGGATTTCCTCCCGGGTATAGGTACAGGTGTCAAAGGCGGAATGGCCATCATCTTTACGTCCCCTTTCGCCAAAATAGATCCCACCGGTAAGCTCTCTTAAAAACACCAGGTCAGTGCCTTCGATGCGTTCTCTTTTTAGGGGGGATTTATCGATCAGGGAAGGGAAGGTAAAGGTAGGACGGACATTGGCGAACAAACCGAGTTTTTGCCGCATCTTGAGCAGTCCCTGTTCGGGTCTGACCTTGGCCGAGGGATCATTGTCAAATCGCGGGTGACCAATGGCACCAAATAATACGGCATCGGAACTGACACAAATTTCATGGGTCTCGTCGGGATAGGGTTCTCCAACAGTGTCGATGGCAGCGGCACCGGTCAGTGCCGGCATCCACTGGATGTTGTGATTGAACTTTTGTGCGATAGCATCGCAAACTTTTACGGCTTGGTCAATGACTTCGGGACCGATGCCGTCTCCGGCCAATAAGGCGATTTTTAATTGCATTAGGTTGAGATGATGTTTAACATTTTTTCTGTGGCTTTGATGGCCGATACGGTTTGATCGGAATCCAATCCACGGGTAATGAATTCTTTATCCCCATTTTTCCAAGTGATCAGGGTTTCACACAAGGCATCGGAATTACTCCCGGGGGGGATACGAACGGCATAGTCTGTCAATTCAGGCAGGGCCATTTTTTTCTTTTGGTATATTTTTTTCAGCGCATTCATAAAGGCGTCGAATTGTCCGTCACCCGCAGCGCTTTCCTCCAATATTTCACCCTCTATGTCCAGGGAGACGACTGTATTGGGTTGCAGTCCTTTGGCATGAGTCAACACATAGGAATTTACCCTTACCTTGTGATCTGTATTGCTGTTGAGCACATCGGAGATGATGTAAGGAAGGTCTTCGGTGGTGACAATTTCTTTTTTATCACCCAATTCAATGATGCGTTGGGTCACTTTTTTGATTTCGACATCATTAAGGGTGATCCCCAGTTTCTGTAAGTTTTTTTGAATGTTGGCCTTTCCGGAAGTTTTACCCAAGGCGTATTCTCTTGTTCTTCCAAAGCGTTCCGGAAGCAGGTCGTTAAAATAGAGGTTTTTCTTTTTGTCTCCATCGGCGTGGATTCCGGCGGTTTGGGTAAAAACATTTTGTCCTACCACGGGTTTGTTGACCGGAATTCTAAAACCGGTAAAGGTGGCCACCAGCTTACTAACTTTATATAGCGATGATTCGTTGATATTGATTTCCACCTCAGGAAGAAAGTCTTTGAGGGTGGCCACCGTACTGGCCATGGGGGTGTTTCCGGCGCGTTCGCCCATACCGTTGACGGTAAGGTGCAGCCCATGACAACCGGCTCTAACGGCTTCCATGGCATTGGCCACACTGAGGTCGTAGTCGTTGTGTCCGTGAAAATCAAAGTGAATTTGAGGGTGATTTTTTACGACTTCAGAAATAAAAGAAAAGGTTTCGTAATAAGTCATTACACCCAGGGTATCTGGCAGCAATACCCTTTTGACGGGTAGGTTGGAAATAAATGACAAATAGTCTTTGACATAGTCCGGTGAGTTGCGCATACCATTGCTCCAGTCTTCCAAATATACATTGGTGCTGATGCCCTCTTTTTGGGCGGCCAGGACGTTTTCTTCGATGGCCTTAAAGTGTTGGTCAGGGGTTTTTTTAAGCTGGTGTTTGAGGTGATTGAGTGAACCTTTGGTAAGAAGGTTTTGAACCTTCGCGCCGGATTGGATCATCCAGTCGATGGAAGTACCTCCATCGACAAAGGTCAATATCTCTATCCTTTGGTCTTGACCATTGCTTTGGGCCCATTGGGTAACTTTCCTAACGGAATTCAGTTCACCTTCCGATACACGCGCCGAAGCGATTTCTATGCGATCTACATTGAGTTCCTCCAGCAAGAGTTTGGACAAGGCCATCTTTTCTGCAACCGAGAAAGACACACCAGAGGTTTGTTCCCCGTCCCGCAGGGTGGTATCCATGATCTCAATGGTTCTTTTTTTCACAGATTTAAATTTAGGTTCACTGACCGGTATTTAATCATTTTATTTTGCTGAGGAATTTATCTTGTCTGTTTTAAATCCCCCTGTGGGGGTTTCATCGCCTTAAATCCAAAATAATATCCCTAAAGGGGCGTGTCCTGTGCAAAGTCTTTGATGTCCTTTTTGATATTCAAAAGGTAGTCAATGTCATCGAAGCCATTGGTCATATTGTCCTTTTTGTAGGGATTGATGTCAAAAGTTTCTGCGGCAGCGGTGCTGTCGATGGTGATTTTTTGCTGAGGTAGGATTACCGTAAAAGTACTGTTGGGATCGGCCTCTATGGCAGAGAATATCTGTTGCAAAAATTCGGGACTGACCTGAACGGGCAGCACGCCAATATTGAGACAGTTGTTCCTAAAAATATCAGCAAAAAAACTGGATACTACACAGCGGAATCCATAATCGTATATCGCCCAGGCTGCATGTTCTCTGGAAGAACCGGAACCAAAGTTTTTTCCTCCCACAAGGATTTTACCGCTGTAGGTAGGGTTGTTAAGAACAAAATCTTTTTTGGGTGTATCATCGATGTTGTAACGCCAATCTCTAAAAAGATTGTCCCCAAAACCCACCCTTTCGGTAGCTTTTAAGAAACGTGCGGGGATGATTTGATCCGTATCCACATTTTCGATGGGTAGGGGTACGCCAGTGCTGTTGAGTATGTCGAATTTATCGTATGCCATTTTTAGTGGATTAGGGTTCGTGGATCAGTTACTTTTCCGGTTACTGCCGCCGCCGCCGCCATGATAGGACTGGCCAACAGGGTTCTGGAACCGGGGCCCTGTCGTCCTTCAAAATTTCGATTGGAGGTACTCACGGCATATTTCCCCTGAGGGACTTTGTCGTCGTTCATTGCCAAACAAGCCGAACAGCCGGGTTCGCGCAGTTCAAATCCCGAAGCTTGGAGTATTTCCAAAAGACCTTCTTCTTTGATGGCTTTTTCTACTTTATGGGATCCCGGAACCAACCAGGCAGTGACATTGTCGGCTTTTTTACGTCCTTTAACAATTTCGGTAAAAGCGCGAAAATCTTCGATCCTTCCATTGGTACAGCTACCGATAAAGACAAAATCAATGTCCTTACCGATCATGCTTTCCCCTTCGTTATAGCCCATATAGTTGAGCGATTTTTGGTAGGTCGCAGCACCGCCCTCAATAGCATCGGCTGCAGGGATGTTTTTGGAGATGCCCATTCCCATTCCGGGATTGGTTCCAAAGGTGATCATGGGTTCTATTTCGTTTCCATCAAAGAAAAATTCCTTATCAAATTCGGCTCCTTCATCCGTGTAGAGTTCCTGCCAGTAGTCCATGGCTTTGTCCCATGCAGCTCCTTTGGGGGTAAACTCTCGGTCTTTGATGTAGTGAAAGGTCTTTTCATCGGGAGCGATCATTCCACCTCTTGCACCCATTTCGATACTCAGGTTGCAAACGGTCATCCGACCTTCCATGCTCATATTTTTAAAAACCTCACCTGCATATTCTACAAAGTGCCCTGTTGCACCCGAGGTGGTCAATTTGGAGATGATAAAAAGCGCGACATCTTTTGGAGTCACTCCTTTTTCAAGAGCTCCATTGATGGTGATTCTCATTTTTTTAGGTTTGGGCTGTAGGATGCATTGGGTAGACAAAACCATTTCTACCTCAGAAGTTCCAATCCCAAATGCAATGGCGCCAAAAGCACCATGAGTAGAAGTATGGGAGTCTCCACAAACAATGGTGGCTCCGGGGACAGTAATCCCGTATTCGGGTCCGACCACATGCACGATTCCGTTTTTTTCATGTCCCAATCCCCAGAACGAAATACCGTGTTCGGCGGCATTTTTTTCTAAGGCATCCAATTGCTTAGCCGAAAGGGGATCTTGTACAGGAAGGTGTTGATTGATGGTGGGAGTATTGTGGTCTGCCGTAGCAAAAGTTCGCTCCGGATACATCACTTTGATGTTTCGGTTTTTAAGACCTAAAAAAGCAACCGGACTGGTCACCTCATGCACCATATGCCGGTCGATAAACAATACATCAGGACCTTGTTCTATTTGCTGAACCACATGTTTGTCCCAAACTTTATCAAAAAGTGTTTTTTTCATTATGCTGTAAAAATAAGGGTTTTTATAATCCGCAGGCATCAATAATTTTAGGAATGTCATCATCACCGACTTCCTTCTGTTGATCTGCAACTTTTAAAAATTCTTTGTAAACTTTATCCAATTGAAGTTTGTCCAATTCAAATCCAATGTTTTTGGCGCGATAAGCCAGTGCGGCTCGACCGCTTCTGGCAGTCAAGACAATGGCAGACTGAGTTACTCCCACATCATGGGGATCCATGATTTCATAGGTTTCACGTTTTTTGATGACCCCGTCTTGATGGATGCCCGAGCTGTGGGCAAAAGCATTGGCTCCTACCACGGCTTTGTTCGGTTGAACAGGCATTCCCATGCTTTCAGAGACCAGTTGACTGGTGGAATAAAGCAGTTTGGAATTGATATGGGTGTCCAGATTTAAATCGGGGTGTTGGCGCATGATCATCACCACCTCTTCCAAAGAGGTATTGCCTGCTCTTTCACCAATACCGTTGATGGTACATTCAATTTGCCGCGCACCGTTCATTACCCCGGCAATAGAGTTGGCGGTGGCCAATCCCAGGTCGTTGTGACAATGGCAGGAAAGCGTGGCTTTGTCGATTCCGGTTACGTTTTCTTTAAGGTATTTGATCTTTGCTCCGTATTCATCGGGCAAGCAATAGCCTGTGGTATCTGGAATGTTGAGCACGGTGGCCCCTGCTTTGATAACAGCTTCACAGACGCGGGCTAAATATTCGTTGTCGGTTCTTCCGGCATCTTCTGCATAAAATTCGATATCCTCCACAAAACTTTTGGCATAGCTCACGGCCGCCACGGCACGTTCTATAATTTCGTCTCGGTTGGAGTTGAATTTGAATTTGATGTGAGAATCGGAAGTACCAATACCGGTATGGATTCTTGATTTTTTGGCATCTTTGAGTGCCTCTGCAGCAACCTCTATGTCTTTTTTTACGGCACGGGTCAATCCACACACTCTGGCGTTTTTGATCAGCTGTGCAATTTTGACAACTGAGTCAAAATCTCCAGGAGAGGAAATGGGAAATCCTGCCTCCAAAATATCTACCCCCAGTTCGTCCAGGCGTTCTGCAATGATCAGCTTGTTGTGGGTGTCTAATTTACAGCCGGGGACTTGCTCTCCGTCTCGTAAAGTGGTGTCGAAAATTTGTACTTGTCCCTTGGCCATTAATAGGATAGATTTATAATCCAAAACGAATGTAGTGTGAAATGCTAAATACTAAGATTAATTGTTTAATTTTATTACAATATTCTCTACCTTTGATTTGGGTATAAATAGCTATATAACAACTTCTTAAACCAGTTTTTGTTACAATGATTAATGAACAAAAAGACAATTTATTTCAGTTGATCAAGTCCTTGACAAAATCAGAAAAGCGTCAATTTAAGTTGTATGTGGGTCGGATGGGCTCCAACAACAACGCAAAATTTTTGAGTCTTTTCAATTTTTTGGACAAGTTAGAGAAGTATAGCGAAAAAGCAATCCTGGTCAAGGGAATTGTGACCAAGCAACAGCTTTCCAACCTCAAAGCACACCTCTACAAACAAATATTGATCAGTTTAAGGCTCAATCCCATTCACCAGAACATTCGAATTCAAATCCGAGAGCAAATGGATTTCGCCGCCATATTGTATCAAAAAGGATTGTATAAATTGAGTTTGAAAATATTGGATAAGGCCAAAGTATTGGCCCTGAAAAATGAAGAAAAATACGCGGCATATGATATCGTAGAATTCGAAAAACTTATAGAATCCCAATACATCACACGCAGTCTATCCAACCGAGCACAAGAGTTGATCCTTGAGGCCGATAACTTGCGTACCCACAATGATCTGACCAGCCAATTGTCCAATTTATCTCTTTTGCTCTACGAACAATTGATCAAAACCGGCTATGCCAAAAGTGATGACGAATTCAGGGAAATCACCAAGTTTTTCTACGAAAAAATGCCGGTACTCGAACTGGACAAACTCGGGTTTAGAGAAAAATTGTGGTACTACAAAGCCCACGTCTGGTACAGCTTTTTGGTTCAGGACTTTTTGTCCTGCTTTAAATTCTCAAGCAAGTGGGTAGATATGTTTAACGATAATACCGAGATGATTTCCATCCACCCTGTTTTTTATCTCAAGGGAAATAACTTTTTGATGGAATCCTTGGCCTTGATCAAGTACCCCGAAAAGTTTATGGAAACCCTACACAATATGACGGTTAGGGTCAATTCTGAGGAGTTTCCAAAAAATGATAATCTGGCCGCCCTGAGTTTTTTATATTCCTATAACAATCGGTTCAACATGTATTTCCTCCAGGGTGAATTCAAGGAAGGTTTATGCATTATACCCGAGGTAACCCAAGGGATTGAAAAGTTTAAAAATCAGATTGATCCCCACCACGTGATGATGTTTTATTACAAAATTGCCTGTTTGTATTTTGGTTTGGAGGACTATGAAAAATGCATTGTTTATCTGAATAAAATCATCAACAACAAGCACCTGAGGATGCGGGAGGATTTACTCTGTTTTACCCGAGTGCTCAGTGTAGTAGCGCATTATGAAGCTGGTTTTGATTATCATCTGGAAACACACTTGCGCGAAACCTATAAGTTTCTCATCAAAATGAACGATCTGCACGAAGTGCAAAAAGCCATGATACGTTTTGTTCGCTCTTTGGGTGACATCTATCCCCATGAGCTTAAGGCCGCTTTTGTAAAACTCCACAAGGAATTAAAGCAATACGAAGACGACCCTTATGAACGTCGGGCCTTTTTGTACCTCGATATCTTGTCTTGGTTGGAGAGTAAAATAGAAAATCGTCCCGTAGGAGAAATTATCCGCGAAAAAGCCAAAGTCATCAATCGGAAAGAGCGAAGTTCCATTGTGGTTTAAGCGGGGGAGGAGCCACGATCTCTATACTTTCTTTTGTTGTGGGGTGATCAATACGCAACCAACGCGCGTGTAGATCGATGCTGCCATCGGGATTACTCCTTTCTGCCCCGTATTTAAGATCACCTTTGATGGGAAAACCAATTTGCGTCAGTTGACTTCTGATTTGGTGGTGCCTTCCCGTTTCGAGTGTAATTTCCAGAACCGCGTAGCGATCCAAATCCATCAACTTTTTGTAGTGAAGCACGGCTTTTTTAGAATCGTTGATTTCATGTTCATGGGCAAAAGACTTGTTCATTTTTGTATTCCTTTTCAGCCAATGGGTTAGGGTAGCGGTTTGGGGAGCAATGTCAGGTCCCACTATGGCCCAATAGACTTTGTCGGTCTTTCTTTCTTTAAACTGCTGATTCATTCGGCTCAGCGCTTTGGAGGTTCTGGCAAAAAGAACCACCCCACTGGTGGGTCGATCCAGCCGATGAATTACACCCAAAAATACCGCTCCCGGCTTGTTGTATTTTTTTTTGATGTAGGATTTGACTTTATCGACCAAGGGTTCATCTCCCGTTTGATCACCTTGAACCAGATCACCGGCGACTTTGTTGACCGCGATAAGATGATTGTCTTCGTATAGGATGTTGAGCACGACTAATGACGGAGGCTAATATTGTTCTTTGATGTTGGGGAAATATTGGTTTTTAACGTCGGTCGTATAATTTTTGACGGCATTGGAAATTTCTTCATCGAGGTTGAGGTAACGGCGAAGAAACCGCGGACTGAATTCTTTATTCATACCCAGCATGTCATTCAAGACCAAAACTTGTCCATCCACCTGGGCTCCTGCGCCAATTCCAATGATGGGAATATTAACCATTTGAGAAACCTTATTAGCCAATTTGGCCGGGATTTTTTCCAAGACAATGCCAAAGCAACCTGCTTTTTCAAGCATTTGAGCGTCAATGATCAATTGTTTCGCTTCGGCTTCCTCCTTGGCCCTGACCGTATAGGTTCCAAATTTGTAGATGGATTGGGGGGTCAATCCCAAATGACCCATAACGGGAATACCGGCTTTGAGAATTCGTTTGATAGAATCTTGTATTTGACTGCCCCCCTCTAGTTTGACCGCATGGGCTCCGGCCTCTTTCATGATTCTGATCGACGAACGCAAGGCCTCTTTAGAATCTGCTTGATAGGCGCCAAAAGGAAGATCAACAACAACCAGTGCACGTTCCACACCTCTAACCACACTGGCGGCGTGGTAGATCATCTGATCCAACGTAATGGGCAAGGTGGTCTCATGACCTGCCATGACATTCGAAGCCGAATCGCCCACCAATATTACATCTATGCCCGCCTTATCAACAATCCCCGCCATGGTGTAATCATAGGCGGTAAGCATGGCAATTTTTTCCCCTTGGGCTTTCATCTCTGACAGCGTTCGGGTGGTAATTCTAGCGTAATTTTCTTTTGCTTTTGACATAGTGTTGTAAAAATAGTTTTTTTTGGGTTGATGTCGTAAAAATTATTTCATTCCCTTGCATGAATATGACAAGGTGTCAGAGATATCACTATGGCACAATGCTTGAAATATATATTTTTCAAATAAATTAAATTATGAGCAAAATAATAGGAATCGACTTAGGAACCACCAATTCATGTGTTTCTGTAATGGAAGGAAACGAACCCGTGGTCATTCCCAACGCCGAAGGTAAAAGAACCACTCCTTCTGTCATTGCATTTGTTGAGGGAGGCGAAATAAAAGTAGGTGATCCTGCCAAAAGACAAGCAGTGACCAACCCCACCAAAACCATTGCATCCGTAAAAAGATTTATGGGCAATAAATTCTCCGAATCTTCTAAGGAGGCCAAAACAGTGGCCTATAAAGTGGTCAAAGGAGACAATAATACCCCAAGAATTGACATTGACGGTCGTTTGTACACGCCCCAAGAACTATCTGCCATGATTTTGCAAAAAATGAAAAAAACAGCAGAGGATTACCTAGGGCAAGATGTAAACGAAGCAGTGATCACCGTACCGGCCTATTTTAATGACGCCCAACGTCAGGCCACCAAAGAAGCGGGTGAAATTGCCGGACTTAAAGTACAGAGGATCATCAACGAACCTACTGCAGCCGCATTGGCCTTTGGATTGGACAAGAAAAACGCAGGCGATAGCAAAATTGCTGTTTACGATCTGGGGGGAGGTACTTTTGATATCTCCATTCTCGAATTGGGTGATGGTGTCTTTGAAGTGCTGTCCACCAATGGAGATACCCATTTGGGAGGGGATGATTTTGATCAGGTATTGATCGATTTCCTTGCAGATGATTTTAAGAAAGCCGAACAAATCGACTTGAGAGAAGACCCAATGGCTTTACAACGTTTGAAAGAGGCTGCTGAAAAAGCCAAAATTGAATTGTCTTCCTCAGCTCAAACCGAGATAAATTTGCCCTATGTAACGGCAACAGCATCAGGACCCAAACATTTGGTTACCAATTTGACACGTGCCAAGTTTGAACAACTTTCTGATCAATTGGTCAAAAGATCCATGGCGCCCGTCAAAAAGGCTTTGGACGATGCAGGACTTTCCACTGGAGACATCGACGAGGTAATTCTCGTAGGGGGTTCTACACGGATTCCCATCATACAAGAAGAGGTCGAAAATTTTTTTGGTAAAAAACCTTCCAAAGGAGTAAATCCCGATGAGGTGGTGGCCATTGGTGCTGCCATTCAAGGTGGGGTATTGACCGGAGACGTTAAAGATGTTTTATTGCTCGATGTTACTCCACTGTCTTTGGGTATTGAAACCATGGGAAGTGTAATGACCAAACTGATAGATGCCAATACCACCATCCCAAGCAAAAAATCACAGGTGTTTTCTACAGCAGCCGACAATCAGCCCTCGGTAGAAATTCACGTATTACAGGGTGAGCGCTCGATGGCAGCAGATAACAAGACAATTGGAAGGTTTCACCTCGACGGAATTCCGCCGGCACCCCGAGGAACCCCTCAAATTGAGGTAACTTTCGACATTGATGCCAACGGTATCATCAAAGTAAGTGCTGCTGACAAGGCAACAGGGAAATCCCAAGATATTCGTATCGAGGCTTCTTCAGGTCTGACCGAGGAGGAAATCGAAAAAATGAAACAAGAGGCCGAAGCTAATGCCGAAAGCGATAAAAAAGCCAAGGAAGAGGTTGATAAACTTAACAGTGCAGATCAAATGATTTTCCAAACCAAAAAGCAATTCAAGGAATTTGGAGACAAGCTTTCTGACGACAAAAAAGCACCCATTGAGGCTGCTTTGGAAGAGTTGAAAAAAGCCCATGAGTCCAAAGACTTGACTGCCATTGATGCGGCTTTGGAAAAAATCAACGAGGCCTGGAAAAATGCTTCTGAGGAAATGTACAAAGCCCAGGCAGAAGCGGGTCAAGGTGCAGAAGGAGCAACTCCACCACCTAACGCCGGAGCAAAGGAAGAAGCCAAGGGGGGGGATGACGTCCAGGACGTAGATTTTGAAGAAGTAAAAGACTGATTTTGATCTTCGATTTTATAATAAACCTTCCGTACAGACCTACGGAAGGTTTTTATTTTTTAATTTGTTGTAATGGATAAAGAAAAAATACTTGAGATTTGTAACGCCATGGTAAAAGGGAATTTGATGGAAACCATGGATATTGAATTTGTGGATGTGGGATTAGATTTTCTATCTGCACGAATGCCTGTTACCCCCAAAGTACATCAGATTCACGGTGTTCTCCACGGAGGGGCAACAGTGGCCTTGGCAGAAACAGTGGGCAGTGCAGCAGTTCCCGTCTTGAGTCAAGATCCTACCGTTTCTATCGTAGGGATTGAAATTTCAGCCAATCACCTCAAAAGTGTAAGCAGCGGATACGTTACGGCTACCGCCAAACCCTTACGCATGGGAAAAAACATTCAGTTGATGGAGATCAGAGTAACAGACGAGGATGACAATTTGATTTCTCACTGTAAACTTTCAACTTTCTCCCGACCCAAAAAATAAATGAGTAAGCCCGGTTTAGAGGAGGTATTCAATCAGCTTTTGTCGGCTAACCAAGCCTTTGTTTTTTACAGATTACCAAAAGGCAGGACCGTGCATTGCCATTTTCAAGAAGATGCCTCACTGACCCTTACAGACGATTTAAAAATCAATGGCTTTGTGATGAGTCGATTTGATTCGCCTCTACCTGCTGTCTATATTTCCGATAAAAACCACTTACAATTTGAGTATAATACCCAAGCTTTTGAAAGAAAAGAGGCAGTTACCATTTTGGATTTAGAAAATAAATCATCATTTATAAATGTAGTTAATGAAACCAAAAAGGCCATCGCATCGGGCCGCCTTAAAAAATTGGTGGTGGCCAGAAAAATCACCCAAAAAGAGGAGGTAGATGCTTTACAATTCTTCACCTATTTGTTGAACCTCTATCCCAATGCCATGGTCTATTTTTGGCATCATCCCAAAGCGGAGACATGGGTCGGTGCCAGCCCCGAACTACTTTTTTCGGTGCACTCCGGTCGGCTCACTACCATGGCACTGGCGGGAACTTTACCCCATAATCCTGAGGAAGAATACCATTGGGGGGACAAAGAAAAAACAGAACAAGGCTGGGTCAAAGAGACCCTTGAAAGGGATTTGCAAGATATTTTTCCATCTTCAGTGGTCAAATGCTCCGAAACTTTTACCCTTAGGGCAGGTAATTTGGTACATTTATGTAATGAATTGTCGGTAGAAGCACAAAACATCAACACAACATTATTGCTCAAAAAATTACACCCCACCCCTGCAGTAGGTGGGATTCCTGTAGATGAGGGAATGCGTTTTCTGGCCGATCACGAAAACCTCGATCGCGCTTACTATGCCGGATTTTTGGGGCCAGTAAAGGGGGAGGTGCAAATCGATTTGTTTGTGAATCTTCGCTGTGCGCAAATCATTTCAGAAGGCTTGGTCTTGTATGTGGGCGCTGGAATTACCAAAGACAGCGAACCTGAAAAGGAGTGGGAGGAAACACAAAACAAATCCAAAACCTTATTGGCCGCCCTTTAACGTTTTTGAGCGGTTCAATCCCTTTGCGTTTTGTATTTTTGTAAGGCGATGAAAATCAAAAATTCAGGGAGTAGATCGATTAAATACCCGGAGATTCCAATAGCCCAGACGGTTGTCCAATTCTGCCAAATGAAGGACATCCGGCACATAGTGATTTGTGCTGGCTCCAGAAACGCACCATTGACCAACGGTTTTGTTGAAAATCCTTTCTTTAAAACCTACAGTATCGTAGATGAACGCTCGGCAGCTTTTTTTGCCATGGGCATGGCGCAGCAACTCAATACCCCCACGGCAGTGGTTTGTACCTCCGGTTCTGCGTTACTCAATTTTTATCCGGCCGTAGCTGAGGCTTTTTACAGCAATATTCCATTGGTCGTCATTTCTGCCGACCGTATGCCCCACCGCATTGATATTGGAGATGGTCAAACCATTCAACAAAAAGGAGTTTTCGAGCCGCATTTGGTCAATTTTGCCTATCTGAGTCCCGATGTAACACACGCTGCCGACACCTTACCGGAAAACCCCAATCAAAGGTTGATTCCTCCAAAAGCGACTCTAAAGCAGATCGAAAACAAGCAGCAGGAAATCCAAAAGGAAAATGAAAAACAAATCAATGGGGTATTAAACCATGCCATTCAAAAAAGTGGCCCCGTCCACCTTAATGTTCCCATGGAAGAACCCTTGTATGGAATGACCACCTCCCCTATAGAAATCACTCAGAATACTGCACCCGAGCTTTCCCATCCCAAAGTAGACTTTAAAACTTTTAAAAAACAATGGCAGGAGGCAAAGAAAAAGCTCGTGTTGGTGGGGGTCAATGATCCCGACAGGATTGATAAACAGTGGTTGGATTTGATCGACGCTGACCCCTCTGTGATTTTGCTCACCGAAACCACTTCCAATTTGCGTTTGCCCAATGCCATCAATTCCATCGACTCTTTGATTGCTCCGCTTGAAAAGGGGGATTCTAATTTTTTTAAAATCCTACAACCCCAAATTTTATTGACTTTCGGAGGGATGGTAGTCTCCAAAAAAATAAAAAAACTATTGAGGGATCATTCACCGCAAGAGCACTGGCACGTCGATCCCTACAAAGCTTATGACACGTACTATTGTTTAAAGCAACATTTTTCCATGTCTGTCAATGCTTTTTTTTCTGAATTATTTAAAGACTACCGCTGTCCGAAGAGTGATTATAAATCTTTGATTTTGGATAAGTATCGGGTCCAACTCAATCTGGGGAATGCCTATCTTAATTCTGTTCCCTTTTCTGACTTAAAAGCCTTTGAAACGATTTTTTCTAATCTTCCGCAAAGACTTCACCTCCAATTGGCCAACAGCTCAACGGTGCGCTACGCCCAGCTTTTTAATATACCTATGCAGGCAGAGGTCTTTTGCAATCGAGGAACCAGTGGCATTGACGGGTCAACGGCTACTGCGATAGGGGCCGCTTTGATCAATCAAAACCCCAGCCTATTGGTTACGGGAGATCTCAGTTTCTTTTATGATATCAATGGATTGTGGAACGATCACATTCCCTCCAATTTTAGGGTTATTTTGATCAATAATCAGGGAGGAGGGATTTTTAGAATTCTACCCGGAGAAAAGGACAGTCCCAAATACGACACTTATTTTGAAACCATTCACGGTCGAAATGCCCGGCAAATTTCCAAGGCATTTGGCCTTAAATACAAGTCAGTAAAAACCAATAACGGATTGAAATGGGCCTTAAAAAACTTCTTTAAGCCTTCGCATCGACCCAAGCTTCTTGAGATAAAAACCCCAAGAAAAATCAACGATAGTATTCTACTAAATTTCTTTAAAGCTATGCAAAAGTCTTAAATTTGAAATCTAAATACAACCTATGAAAAAAATAGAATGGGAGAGTCTAGCCTACTACAGTGACATAAAATTTGAGTTATTCGAAGGTGTTGCAAAAATCACCATCAACCGACCCGAAGTATACAATGCCTTTCGCCCGGAGACCAACATACAAATGCTGGAAGCGATGGAAGTCTGCCGCGAACGCAATGACATCGATGTGGTGGTGTTTACCGGATCGGGAGATAAGGCTTTTTGTAGTGGGGGAGATCAAAATGTTAAAGGGATCGGAGGATATGTCGGAGAAGACGGTGTACCCCGATTGAACGTACTGGATTTACACAAACGCATCAGAGAGTTGCCCAAACCTGTTGTCGCCATGGTCAATGGCTATGCCATTGGAGGCGGGCATGTTTTACATGTGGTTTGCGATTTGACCATTGCCAGTGAAAATGCCATTTTTGGTCAAACCGGCCCTAAAGTAGGCAGCTTTGATGGAGGCTTTGGTTCCACCTATTTGGCAAGGCATGTGGGACAAAAGAAAGCCAGGGAAATATGGTTTCTCTGTCAGCAATACTCCGCTGCCGAAGCCGAAAAAATGGGATTGGTCAATAAGGTTGTTCCCTTAGATCAACTCGAAACTACCGTTTTGGAATGGTGTAAGCTCATGCAAAAAAGGAGTCCTTTGGCTTTGCGAATGATCAAGAGGTGTTTGAATGCCGAATTGGACGGTCAGCACGGATTGATGCAATTGGCCGGAGATGCCACCTTGATGTATTACCTCATGGACGAGGCACAGGAGGGCAAACAGGCTTTTCTGGACAAAAGAGACCCCAATTTCAAACAGTATCCTAAATTTCCTTAATTCTTTGAGCACTCAATTTTCAGTTTGGTTGGCCGCCGCCCGTCTTAGAACCTTACCCCTTTCTGTGGCAGGGATCATAACCGGCAACGCCATTGCATTCAAGGGAGAAAGTTTCTCATCTGCGATTTTTATACTTTCCTTGTTGACCGCCATAGCTTTTCAAATCATTTCCAATTTTGCCAATGATTATGGAGACGGAATAAAGGGCACAGATAATGCCAATAGGTTGGGGCCTGGACGAACATTGCAGCAGGGATTGCTTTCGGCCAAAGCCCTAAAAAAAGGGATTGTAATTGCTGCATTGATTTCAATACTCCTTGCCGTTGGTTTGATTTATGCAGCTTTGGGAGAGGAACAATTGTTGGTTTCTTTAATATTTATTGCGCTTGCCGCGTCGGCTGTTTGGGCTGCAATCAAATATACGGTCGGTCAAGCTGCCTATGGTTATCGCGGATTGGGAGATTTGTTCGTTTTTATCTTTTTTGGCTGGGTAAGTGTCATGGGGTCATATTATTTGCAGACCCAAACGGTCGATAGCACCGCCTTGTTTTTGGGAACGGCCATCGGATTCCTCAGTGTGGGTGTACTCAATCTCAACAATATGCGAGACATCGCCAACGATAAGAATTCAAAAAAAAATACTTTGGTGGTTCAACTGGGAAGCCAAAAAGCAAAACGCTACCATTATCTTTTGCTGCTGCTGGCTGCCTTATTTTTATTTTTAGGAATGGGGACGGCATGGGTAAAAGAAAACCCGCTGTCACTATTGATTTTGCTTCCGATTTTATTTCATCTCTATCAGGTCGTTAAAATTTGGGAGCCCAAAGCCTATGATCCATTGTTAAAACAACTTGCAATGTCAACTTTTTTTGTTTCTCTGGTGCTGTTTGTAATTTATTACCGCTACCAATGAAAGCCCATTACAAAAGATATGTCTTAAAGTTTAAGTGTCCGGGAGGTACCTCTCGTGGGATATTTAAGGAGAAAGAAAGCTGGTTTTTGTTTTTGACCGATGGAAAAAAAACAGGAGTAGGGGAGTGTGGTCTCTTCAGAGGGTTAAGTGCAGACGACCGACCTGATTATGAGGATCAACTCAAACATTTGTGTGATCGGATCAATCAAAATCAAAGGGTTTCCGTCAATTCACTTCAAATGTTCCCATCCATTCAGATGGGCTATGAAACGGCTTTATTGTCATTGAAATCAAAAGATCCTTACGAGCTTTTTCCCTCACCCTTTACCCGAGGAGCAGAGAAGATACCGATCAATGGGTTGGTTTGGATGGGAGATCGCTCTTTTATGAAAACTCAAATTGATCAAAAAATTGCCCAAGGGTTTGATTGCATCAAACTCAAAATCGGTGCCTTGGATTTCGATGATGAATATTCTTTATTAAAAGAAATTCGAAAAAATTATGATCCGGAACAAATAATGTTGAGGGTAGATGCCAACGGTGCTTTTGCTCCCTCGGAGGTGATGGATAAACTACAATCTTTGGCAGATTTGGGGGTTCATTCAATCGAGCAGCCCATTGCTGCGGGTCAAGGCCATGCCATGCGAGACTTGTGCATCAATTCTCCCCTTCCCATTGCTTTGGATGAAGAACTCATTGGGGTCATTAAAAAAGAAGACAGGAGTGCTTTATTGGATAAAATTATGCCGCAGTACTTGATTTTAAAACCCTCATTATTGGGAGGATTTCTATCTTGTGAAGAGTGGATTGCCTTGGCCGAAGAACGCGCCATTGGCTGGTGGGTGACCAGCGCCTTGGAAAGTAATATTGGGTTGAACGCCATTGCTCAGTGGACTTTTTCACTGTCGGTCAAAAATCATCAGGGGCTGGGTACAGGAGGCTTGTTTACGAATAATTTTAAATCCCCTTTGGAAGTTCGACACGGCTATCTTACTTTTAATTCAAATCAAAATTGGGAAATGCCTTTCTTATGAAGTATTTAGAGCAAACCACGACCGAAAACAAACCCTTTGTTGATTACCTCAAAGGGTCGCTTATTTTTATTTTTTTCAACTTTGTTGGACAGATTCCACTCTCGCTTTATATCATTTCCCAATCGAATCTCGTTGGGGAATTTACTAGTCATCAGGATTTGTTTTCTAAACTGCCTTCCAACCCGACCTTATTTTTGATTTTACTACCCTTTGCTGTTGTACTACCGTTTATTTATTTGGTAGTGACCCGGCTACATCAGCGGTCATTTTTAAGTTTGATTACCTCCAGAGATCGAGTGGATTACAAAAAAATCCTCTTTTCCTTTTTCTTGTGGGGAACCGTTTCTGCCTTGATGGTGATTTTTGATTACATGATGAGCCCTGAGGATTACGTCTGGAACTTTAAACCCCTAACTTTTTTGATCTTATTATTGATCAGTGTTGTGATGATTCCCCTCCAGACATCGATGGAGGAACTTATTTTTCGAGGTTATTTAATGCAGGGCTTTGGGGTGCTTTTTAAAAACCGTTGGATGCCTTTATTAATTACCTCAATACTATTTGGATTGTTGCACATCTGGAATCCCGAGATTGACAAATTGGGGATTCACTTGATCTGGTATTACATTGGTACGGGATTGTTTTTGGGAGTGATTACCCTTATGGACGAGGGCATTGAATTGGCTTTGGGGTTCCATGCGGCCAACAATTTGGTGACAGCCTTATTGGTAACGGCTTCTTGGACTGCATTTCAAACAGAATCCTTACTTATTGATAACTCAGAGCCTTCCTTGGGTATGGAACTCATCTTTACCTTAGCAGTTATTTATCCATTGTTGGCCCTTATTTTTGCAAAAAAGTACCAATGGAAAAACTGGATGGCTCAATTAACCCATTAATTTGAATGAATACACCACACTACACCAAGATTCACAACCGATTTCAACTCAATGGATACTATTTTTCTGCAGATGAATTGAAGGACATAGGCTATGACTTTATCAAAGAGGGAGTTCCCTATGAGGTCGCCATTGGCCATTTCATCATGGACTGGATGGATAAGGAAGATCATATCAATGTAAAAACTTCCGGTTCTACAGGTGATCCTAAAATCATTCAAATCTCCAAACAGGCCATGGTCAACTCTGCCATTCGAACCGGAGATTTTTTTGATGTTCAAATTGGTGATACCGCCCTACATTGTTTGCCAGCCGATTTTATTGCCGGGAAAATGATGCTGGTTCGTGCGATGATTTTGGGATTGTCATTGGACTTAGTACAACCCTCCACCCAACCCATGAAGGATGTCAATAATTCCTATGATTTTGTGGCTATGACCCCCATGCAAGCCAACCATAGTTTGGGAAGACTCCACCAAATCAAAACCCTAATCATTGGAGGGGCACCGATTTATCCTGAATTGAATGAGAAGTTGGTTGCTCTACACGATAATTGCTTTGAGACCTACGGCATGACAGAAACCATTACGCATATTGCGGCTTCAAAACTTTCGATACCCAAAGCACCCTTTCATGCATTGGACGGTATACATCTTGAGATAGATGGGGAAGGTTGTCTTGTGGTAGACGCTCCCGACATAACAGATCAATTGATTCACACCAATGACTTGGTTGAAATGCACGACGAAAAAACCTTTACTTATTTGGGCAGGAGAGACAATGTGATCAACAGTGGAGGCGTTAAAATTTCACCTGAGGTTGCCGAACGAAAGTTGGCGCATCATATTCAATTTCCATTTTTTCTTTTCGGCATTCCGGATGAGGCCTTGGGTCAAAAGCTCATTATGGTGGTTGAGGGGAACGATGATCAATCCGAGGAAGTAGAAAAACAGATGGCAGCTTGCGAGGCCTTGGATAAATTCGAAGTGCCCAAGGCATTGTGCTTTGTCTCTGAAATTCTAAGAAATAACGGAAAATACCTTAGGGCTAAGACCGTTGGCACTTTGAAAATCACCTAGACCTGTAAAATACCCATATTAAACTGCTTATTGATGGGAGCGTGATTGGCCGCTTCGATTCCCATGCTGATCCATTTTCGGGTCTCGACGGGGTCAATGATGGTGTCGGTCCACATTCGGGAGGCGGCGTAATAGGCGCGTGTTTGTTTGTCGTATCGGGATTTGATTTCCTTTAAAAGGGCTTTTTCTGTTTTGGGATCAATTTTTTCTCCCACTTTTTTGAGTTTTGATTTTTCAATTTGCATCAAAACTTTGGCGGCTTGTTCGCCTCCCATTACGGCCATTTTAGAACCCGGCCATGCCAGAATCAGCCGCGGGTCAAAGGCCTTACCACACATGGCATAATTGCCTGCACCACTGGAATTGCCCATCACAACCGTAAACTTTGGTACCACAGAGTTGGCCATGGCATTGACCATTTTTGCTCCGTCTTTGATGATGCCATTGTGTTCGGCCTTACTGCCCACCATAAAACCGGTCACGTCCTGTAAAAAAATCAAAGGGATCTTGCGTTGGTTACAGTTGGCAATAAAACGGGTGGATTTGTCGGCCGCATCCCCGTAGATGACGCCGCCAAACTGAGTTTCTCCTTGTTTATTTTTGACCATATTTCTTTGGTTGGCCACAATACCCACTGCCCAACCATTGATTCTGGCAAAGGCAGTGATCATGGTTTTGCCATAATCTGCTTTGTATTCCTCCACAGAACCTTGATCTACCAAACAGTCAATGATCTGGTAAGTGTCATAAGGAAGGGTTTTATCAAAAGGGAGTATCTCATATATGTCTTCACCCTTTTTTTTAGGCATTACGCTTTTAATTCGGTTAAAACCTGCTTTAGGGTTATCTCCCATTTTCTCTATCAAGGCTTTGATGCGATTGAGGGCGTCCGAATCGTCTTTGGCTTTGTAATCGGTAATACCACTGATTTCTGAGTGAGTGGTGGCTCCTCCCAAAGTTTCATTATCAACGTCTTCTCCTATGGCGGCTTTTACCAGATAGCTTCCTGCCAAAAAGATACTGGCAGTTTTATCTACGATAATGGCTTCGTCGGACATGATGGGTAAATAGGCACCACCGGCAACACAACTGCCCATAACAGCTGCAATTTGAACAATACCCTCACTGCTCATTTGGGCATTGTTTCTAAAAATTCTGCCAAAGTGTTCTTTGTCGGGAAAGATTTCATCTTGTCGTGGGAGAAACACCCCGGCACTGTCCACCAAGTAAATGATGGGAATTCTGTTTTCCAATGCAATCTCCTGGGCCCTCAAATTCTTTTTGGCACTGATGGGGAACCATGCGCCAGCTTTTACTGAGGCGTCGTTGGCGACGACGATACACAGCTTTTGAGCGACATAGCCCATGACAACGACCACTCCTGCAGCGGGACAACCCCCCTCTTCTTCATACATTTCGTATCCAGCCAAAGCCCCGATTTCTATACTTTCTGATCCTTCATCAAGGAGGTAGTTCACCCGTTCACGTGCAGTCATTTTACCTTGCGACCTGATTTTTTCCAGTTTTGACTTGCCTCCACCCAATTTGATTTGGACTATTTTTTGATTGAGTTCAGAGACCAATATTTTGTTCTGGTCTTTGTTTTTTTCTAAGGCGAGATTTGTTTTTTGCCCCAATTTTTTTGTGTTGATTTTGTGCAAATATATACGGTCAAACTAAGCTAAACACTTTTTTTGAGATTTTGTTGTGTTTCACCTGATAATTGTTTTAAGATTTTTTCTTTTAGAAAAATCAAATCCCTTAAATTAATGAAGGGATTAAAACAATTCCAATTGTAGTTCGGAGAAAACAAAAACTTAACAAATCAACCACGGGTCATATCCTCCGGCCTTACCCATTGGTCAAATTCATCTGCGGTAAGGTAGCCCAATGAAAGGGCGGCTTCTTTAAGCGTGGTTCCTTCTGTATGGGCTTTGTTGGCAATTTCTGCGGATTTGTAATAACCTATTTTGATATTGAGTGCTGTGACCAACATCAGAGAGTTGTTTACGAGTTTTTCGATGCGTTGGTGATTGGGTGCTATGCCCACCACACAATTTTCAGTAAAACTGACACAGGCATCTCCAATGAGTTGAGCCGATTGTAAAATATTGGCGGCCATAACAGGTTTAAAAACGTTCAATTCATAATGTCCCTGAAGTCCTCCTACGCCAATGGCTACGTCATTACCCATCACTTGCGCACAGACCATGGTCATGGCCTCGCACTGGGTGGGGTTGACCTTTCCGGGCATTATGGAGCTGCCGGGTTCGTTGGCGGGGATGGTGATCTCTCCGATTCCGGAGCGAGGACCGGAGGCCAAAAGCCGAATGTCATTGGCAATTTTATTGAGTGAAACTACAATTTGTTTGAGTGCACCGTGGGTTTCTACTATGGCATCGTGGGCTGCCAGGGCTTCAAACTTGTTTTCGGCAGTGACAAATGGAAGGCCCGTAAATTCTGCGATATAGGCTGCAACTTTTTCGGCATAACCAGCAGGGGTGTTGATTCCGGTACCAACGGCGGTTCCTCCGAGGGCCAGTTCAGACAGATGGTCGAGGGTATTTCTGAGGGCTTTGATGCCATGATCCAGTTGAGAGACATAACCCGAAAATTCTTGACCCAGGGTGAGGGGAGTGGCATCCATCAGGTGTGTACGTCCGATTTTGACAACCGATTGAAAGCTTTCAGATTTTTCTGACAAGGCATTTTTTAGTTTTTCCAGTCCCGGAAGGGTGGTCTCAACAATTTTTTTGTAAGCGGCAATGTGCATGCCCGTGGGAAAGGTATCGTTTGATGACTGCGACTTGTTAACATCGTCATTGGGGGCTAAGGTTTTATTTCCTTCTCCCAATTTGTTTCCCTCCAGTACATGGGCACGATTAGCAATGACCTCATTGACATTCATATTGCTCTGGGTCCCGGATCCGGTTTGCCAGATGACCAAAGGAAATTGATCGTCCAATTCTCCTTTGAGAATTTCGTCACAAACGCTGGCGATGAGGTCTCTTTTGTTTTGATCCAAAACCCCTGCATCGCAGTTGGTGTAGGCCGCAGCTTTTTTTAAATAGGCAAAACCGTATATAATTTCTATCGGCATGGAAGCCATTGGACCAATCTTAAAATTAGATCTTGAGCGTTCGGTCTGGGCTCCCCAATAGGTATCTACAGGGACTTTAACTTCTCCAAGGGTATCTTTTTCTATGCGGTGATCCATGGTGTGCTGCTTTCGTTTCTACAAAAATAAGCCTTTTGTTTGAGGCTTTTGAAATAATTTTCCACGATACTAAAAACGAAAAAGAAAAAGTGGTAAATTTAAAAAAGATTTTAGACCATGTTTGAATTTGATCAATATTTAGGATTTCTTGCTTTCCTATCCATTTTAACGCTCGGCTTTTGGCTGATGATTTTCCTTTTGACCTTTGTCATTCCTTATTGGCTTTTTGGGTCTTTGATGCAATATCTCAAAGATCGCAGGGAAAAGAATAAATCTTAGGTTTTTTAAAAACCAAAACCACCTTCATCATTACTACCGCGATTGCCGGATGATCTTCGCCTCTGTTGGTTTGTCTTTTGGTTGACCCTGTAGGTCATAGAAAGATTGAATGATGGTAAACTTCTTCTAAAAACTACATCATTCTGAAAGGTAGGTGTAAAAGTATGAGATTGATACATGGCCGAATTGAATAAGTCACTTACCCTGAAGGAAAGGGTTCCTTTCTTTTTAAAGATATCTTTATTAAGTGCCATGCTGGTAAAGATCATCCCCTTGCTTTTGGATTGTGCATTTTCTCTGGGCCCTCTGTAAAAAATCTGGATTTGCCAGTCGATATCCTTAAAAATGGTAAACTTTCCGTTAACTCTCGAAAACCAACTCAGATTGGTTCTGCTCAGGTCTAAGCCTTCATGGACACCTATGGTTTCGGAATTAAAAAGATTAAAGTTGGCGAAAATCCTTGATTTTCTGGAGGGGTTGTAACTGAGTGTAAATTCAAATCCGGTTCGGTTGTTTTCAGCCAAATTGATAGGATTTCTGATGATGATGGGCACTTTAACGAGGTCATCGCTTCCATTATTTTCACTGACCTCAACTGTTTGTCCGCTGTCCTCGGCAATAAAAGTAAATACATCCGTAGACCTCTGATGATAAATGGAAGAGTTAAAGGTCACCTTATCCCATCTTTTCAGGTAGCCGATGTCTACCGTATTAGAGTAACTCGGATCTAAGTCTGCATTTCCTTGAAAAAAATTGGCCACGCTGGCTCTGGAGGGAAAGGGATTTAAAAACCTTCCTCTGGGTCTGGAAATTCTCCTGTTGTAGCCCAAAATTAGGCTTTCACTTTCGCCAAACTCATAGGATAAATTGACAGTGGGAAAGAAATTAGAGTATTTTTTTTCGTTATAATCATTGATGGTTCGTTGATCGACTACGATTTTAGAATCTTCCATCCTCAGACCGAGAAGGAAGGAAAAAGCATCAAGCTTTTTTCCAAACTGAGTGTATAGAGCATTAATGTGTTCTTTGTAGACTAGTACATTCGACAAACCCATATTTTTCTCAAAAGCACCATTTTTGATTTGGAAAACTTGATAGTCGTTTTCTTGATTGGAGAAGTTTCCCCTGTATCCAAATTCAAACTGGGTGTTCTTGTCTAATGGTAATACATAGTCTGCTTGCAACAGTATTCTCTTTTCACTCTCAAGTTGATTGACCAATTCATCTTTATCTCTTATACTGCTGTCAATTTCTGCTTTTTCATCCTCTTTGTTTTCTTCATATTGGAATACTGCTGTAAATTCTTGTCCCTCCTCATCGATTTCGGAATCGAAATTAAGGCTGATCTGACGGGCGTCATCTTTGTCGGTTTCCAATTCGATCAATTCGGATTGAAAAATCAATTCTTTATTGGCATCGAATCTTTTCAGGATGTTTTTTGAATAGTCATCTCCCGAACGGTCGCGGATAAATCCACTAAGGATCAGGGAGGTTTTTTCTTTGAGGTAATACTCTACACCTAAGCTGGAAAAAAAACTAAAATTTTCACGCTCCGGCTTTCGGGACTCCTCAAGGAAAGTACTGGGTTGATCACCATTAAAATATTCATTTTCATTGAACACCCGACCTACGGTCATCCTTTTGCTGTAGGAATTGGTTGAAAAGATGTTGAATTTATTTTTTCTAAGGTTGATATTGGCGGAGCCACCATAGTTAGATGGAATGACATTGGAATGAGTTTGTCCAGTATTGGCCACAAAATTTCCATTGAATCCCAATAGTTCTTGTTTTTTCAAGATGATGTTCAAAATCCCAGCGGTTCCTTCTGCGCCATAACGGGCAGAGGGGGAGGTGACCACCTCTACTTTTTCGATGGATTCGGCCGGAAGTTGTTGCAATCCTTGGGGTCCGGATATTCCCACCAAGCCGGAAGGTTTGCCGTTGATCAGTATCCTTACATTGTCATTTCCCCTCAAGGCCACATTCCCTTCGATGTCTACGGTTACCGAAGGGACATTGTCCAGGACATCTGCCACACTTCCCCCGCGAACTGTAAGGTCTTTTCCGACGTTGTAGATGCGCTTGTCGAGTCTGATTTCTACTTCGGTTTTTTCGGCCATGACTTCAACCCCTTCCAGAGCTGTGCTGGCGATGAGTAAACCTACAATTCCTAAATCCAGATTGCTCTTAATGACCACTCCGGTTTTAGTATAATTCTCAAAGCCGATATATTCTATAATAATGTCGTAAGTACCGGGAAAAACATCCACGTTAAATTTTCCATCAAAACCAGTGATTCCTCCTTGCAGGCGATTAGGATTTTTGGGGTTCTTTAGGCTGATGGTAGCGTATTCTAGGGTTTGTTGGGTCTCTTGATCGATGACCATTCCCGTAAGTTTAAGCTTGGGAATATTTCCGGCCGGACGCTGACCAAAAAGGGAATAAGAAAAACAGACCAGGGCAAGTAAGAAAACTTTTTTCATAGCATGAATAATACTCTTAAGACCCACTTAATTTCAAAAGGTTTAACCCATGTTTAGAAATTCTATCAGATTTTCGATGGGCCGAGCCAAAACCCCTTTATCGGTGGTAGTGACAATGGGTCTTTCAATCAATTTGGGTTGTTCGACCAACAGCTGTAAAATTTGGTCTTCACTGAGGTTTTTGGGAGCGTGTTCTTGTTTCCAAATGACTTCGTTTTTTCTAAGAATCTCGGAAGGTTTCTTGTCGATTTTTTTTAAAACCTCTCCCAGTGTGTTTTTATCAAAAGACTGCTCCAGATATTTTATGATGTCAATGGAAACTCCTTTGTCTTCAAGGTATTGAATGGCCTCACGAGACTTTCTGCACCGGGGATTGTGGTAAACGGTTAATGTCATGATACAAAAAACCCGTCCTTTTGAGATGGTTTGTGGTGTTTTAGGTATTATTTGATTTTATCAACGACAGCTTTAAAAGCTTGGGGATTGTTCATGGCCAAATCGGCTAAAACTTTCCTGTTGAGTTCGATATTATTGGACTTTACTTTGCCCATAAATTGGCTGTAAGACATACCGTGTTCTCTGGCTCCGGCATTGATTCTTGCGATCCATAAAGATCTGAAATTTCGCTTTTTCGTTCTTCGGTCACGGTAGGCGTAAAGCATGGCCTTTTCGACTGCGTTTTTGGCGACGGTCCAAACATTTTTCCTTCTTCCAAAATAACCTTTGGCTTGTTTGAGGATTTTTTTTCGACGGGCTCTTGAAGCCACTGAGTTTACTGATCTTGGCATTTTATTTTAGTTTTTTGACATGGGCGGTTTTTCAACACTTTTGGGCCTCATATCAGGGTGATACATGGATTAACCGTGATTGATTTATTTCAATCTTAATTGTTCTTTGATGTTGTTTGCGTCACTGTCATGAACCAATGTGGAATGGGTCAATTTCAGTTTACGCTTTTTTGTCTTTTTGGTCAGGATGTGACTTTTAAAAGCGTGTTTTCTTTTTATTTTTCCGGTCCCAGTAAGCTTAAATCGCTTTTTGGCACTGGATTTTGTTTTCATTTTAGGCATTACGTCGAATATTTATTTTTATTTCTTTTTTGGTGAAATGAACATGGTCATTCTCTTTCCTTCTAATCGGGGCATTTGTTCTACTTTTCCAATTTCTTCCAGGTCTTGTGCCAATCTTAAAAGCAAGATCTGTCCCTGTTCCTTAAATACGATGGACCGACCTTTAAAAAACACAAAAGCTTTGAGTTTGGCACCGTCGTTTAAAAATTTCTCAGCGTGCTTTTTCTTAAACTCATAATCGTGTTCGTCGGTTTGTGGACCGAATCGTATTTCTTTGATGATCACCTTAGTTGCCTTGGACTTTAGTGCCTTTTCACGCTTTTTTTGTTCGTATAGAAACTTCTTATAGTCCAAAATTTTGCAAACCGGTGGGGATGCTTTTGGAGAAATTTCAACCAGGTCTAACTCCAGTTCCTCGGCAAGGGTAATGGCTTCGGGAAGTCTGTAAACTCCAACCTCAACGTTGTCTCCAACCAGTCTGATCTCATTGGCTGTGATTTTTTCGTTGATTTTGTGAGGATTTTCTTTAATGATCCTCGCAGGCTTATTCGATCTTCTCCTTCGTATTGCTATGACTTACTAATTTTAAATTAATTTTCAAATTTAGAGATACTATCCGATATCTCTTCCTTTATGAGTTCGACGAAACTTTCTGGGCTCATCGCACCCACATCACCTTTTCGGTGTTTTCTTACAGAGACATTTTCGATCTCTGCTTCTTTTTCTCCCAAGATCAACATAAAAGGAACTTTACTAAGTTCAGATTCTCGGATCTTTTTCCCGATGGTCTCATTTCTATTGTCCAAGGAGGCGCGAATTTCGTTATTTTCAAGGAAATTTAAAACTTTTTGAGCGTATTTTTCGTGTTTTTCACTTACACTCAACAAGTTCACTTGTGTAGGGGAGAGCCATAATGGAAAATTACCTCCGGTATGTTCCAACAAAATGGCAACAAATCGCTCCAAACTTCCAAAGGGCGCGCGGTGGATCATGATGGGTCGATGGAGTTCGTTATCACTGCCTTTATAGGTCAGCTCAAACCTTTCTGGGAGGTTATAATCGACTTGTATGGTTCCCAGTTGCCATTTTCTTCCTAGAGCGTCTTTGACCATAAAATCAAGTTTGGGACCATAGAAGGCTGCTTCTCCCTCTTTGATAACAAAATCCAAATCCTTTTCTCGAGCAGCATCAATAATAGCCTGTTCTGCCTTTTCCCAATTTTGGGGATCTCCGATGTATTTTTCGGGCTTTTTGGGGTCACGGATGGAAACCTGTGCCTGAAAATGATCAAAGCCCAAAGACCCGAATACATATAAAACCAGATCAATGACGTTTTTGAATTCTTGATCCAACTGTTCGGGGGTGCAAAAAATATGAGCATCGTCTTGGGTAAAACCCCTTACTCTAGTGAGACCGTGGAGTTCTCCACTTTGCTCATACCGATATACGGTCCCAAACTCTGCATATCGTTTGGGCAATTCTTTATAACTCCAAGGGCGGGCATTGTATATTTCACAGTGGTGCGGACAGTTCATGGGTTTGAGCAAAAAAACCTCCCCTTCGGCAGGCGTTTCTATGGGTTGAAAACTGTCTTCTCCGTATTTTTCATAATGCCCTGATGTCATGTAAAGCTCTTTATTTCCGATATGGGGGGAGATGACCTGTTCATATCCGGCTTTCTTTTGAGCGACTTTTAGAAAATCTTCCAATCGGCCTCTTAAGGAAGCTCCTTTGGGTAGCCACAAGGGCAATCCCTGTCCAACTTTTTGGGAGAAAGTGAACAATTCCAATTCTTTTCCCAGCTTTCTGTGGTCGCGTTTTTTGGCTTCTTCCAGCAGCTCTAGATATTCGGTCAACTCCTTTTGTTTGGGAAAGGATATACCATAGACTCGGGTCAACTGCTTGTTGTTTTCATCTCCTCTCCAATAGGCTCCCGCAACATTTAAAAGCTTTACGGCCTTGATAAAACCCGTGTGGGGAATGTGACCTCCACGACACAAGTCCGTAAAATCGGCATGGTCACAAAAGGTAATGGTACCGTCTTCCAAATTTTCTATGAGTTCAATTTTGTAGGGATTTTCGTCTTTATGATAAAAATCGAGTGCCTCTTGTTTGGAGGCAGATCTCATTTTGAATTCAAACTTTTGTCGGGCAAAATCCAGAAATTTTCTTTCAATGTCTTTAAGTTCTTTTTCAGTTATGGAATAATCCCCGAAATCAACATCATAATAAAATCCATTTTCGATGGCAGGTCCGATGGTGAGTTTGGCTTGAGGATAAAGGGCAAGAATAGCCTGTGCCAATACATGGGCGGAAGAGTGCCAAAAAGCATTTTTTCCTTGACCGTCATTCCATGTAAACAATTGGATCTGTCCATCTTCAAACAAAGGAGTGGATACCTCAACAACTTGTTCATTAAACTTGGCAGATAGAACATTTCGTGCCAATCCTTCACTGATATTTTTGGCTATTTCGAGAACGGTAGCTCCGGTTTCAAAGCTTCTTACCGTGGCGTCCGGGAATTTTATCTGAATCATATACTGAAAATCACAGCAAATATAGTTTACTCCCCCGAGTGATACAATTTTTAAATGGGCTTAGTTTTTTTTCTCGCCCAGCATACCATTTAGTAAAATTTTGATGGCCCAAAAACCATAAACAATTGCGGTGAAACAAAAAGCTATTCCCAGGGCGAGTACTGGCCAGTAAAAAGGATGTCCTTGGTTTTTAAAGGCTTGATAGACGATTACCGGTGCAACAAAGCAGAGCACGATAAAGGTTCCCATTTTGAACAGCCCTTTTTTTAGTTTTTTAGCATTCATGAATAATTTTTTATGGCTGCTCTGATGCTTTTGTGCTTGTGAAGCAGTGCAGCTGCAGTTTCTTTATCAATCTCCAATTCCTCCATAAGAATTCGAGCGGCCCGATCCACCAACTTTTCATTGGTCATTTGAATGTCAATCATTTTGTTCCCTTTGACCCTTCCCAATTGAATCATAGTCGAAGTGGTGATCATGTTAAGGATGAGTTTTTGGGCGGTTCCGGCTTTCATTCGGGAGCTTCCTGTTACAAATTCCGGCCCCACGACGACTTCGATGGGGATGTTGGAAAACTGAGTGATGGGACTTTTTGGGTTGCAAGTAACACAACCAGTGGTAATGCCATTTTGCTGACATTGTTCTAGGGCACCCACCACATAGGGGGTGGTTCCCGAGGCGGCAATTCCGATTACAAAATCATTTTGATCGGGTTGATGTTGTTGTAAATCTTTCCATCCTTGTATGGGGTCGTCTTCAGCATTTTCGATGGATTGATGAAGTGCATCCATTCCACCGGCAATGATACCCGATACCATTTCCGGGTTGGTTCCAAAGGTAGGGGGACACTCCGAAGCGTCTAATACACCCAACCTGCCGCTGGTTCCTGCACCCATATAGAACAAGCGTCCACCGGCTTTCATTTTTGGTGCCAAATGATCGATGAGGTTTTCGATTTTATCCAAAACCTCGCCTACAGCCGTTACTGCCACCTTGTCTTCCCGATGGATTCCCAACAAAAGTTCTCGGGTTGATTTAGTCTCCAAAGCATCGTAATGGGAGTCTTTTTCTGTTATTTTATCAAAGCTCATGCTCAAAATAAGAAGTTATTTTTCTATTAAAATAGTCTCCAATGTAAATTAATTGTTAACTTAGCGTTAATTAAACTTTATCAAATTAAAATATATGCTCCGATTATTCAAAATACTTATCGGATACTATTGGATTTCACAGATGATTACATGGATAAAGCTATACGGTCGACGTTATAAAAACTTTTACAACGAATCCATCAATCTTTAGTTCAAACAAGCTTGGAGTTTACCCAAGCTTGGCCTCTAAATTATCTTTTATGGCATCGAGAAACTTTTGTGTGGTCAAGTAATGAGAATCATTTAGATTTCCCTTGTGAATGAGCAAGGCCAGATCCTTGGTCATTTTTCCACTTTCAATGGTTTCGATACAAACAGCTTCTAGGGTATGACAAAAATCGATCAGCGGTTGATTGTTGTCCAGTTTACCTCTGTGAGCCAATCCTCTTGTCCATGCAAAAATGGAAGCTATGGGATTGGTTGAAGTTTCTTTACCTTTTTGATGTTGTCGGAAGTGCCGTGTCACAGTTCCATGCGCTGCTTCGGCTTCCATGATTTCCCCGTCGGGGGTAACCAAGGTAGAGGTCATAAGTCCCAAAGAGCCAAAACCTTGTGCAACTGTATCGGACTGTACATCTCCATCGTAGTTTTTACAAGCCCAAACGAAACCTCCGTTCCATTTCATGGCAGCAGCAACCATATCATCGATCAAACGATGCTCATAGGTAATGCCGGCGGTTTCAAATTTATCTTTGAATTCGTTGTCAAAAACTTCCTGAAAGATGTCCTTAAAGCGTCCGTCATAAGCTTTCATGATGGTGTTTTTGGTCGATAGGTAAAGTGGCCAACCTTTGTCAAGAGCCCTGTTCATACAGGATCTTGCAAATCCAAAAATGGAGGATTCAATGTTGTACATACTCATGGCAACCCCATTTTCTTGAAAGTCATAAACTTCCCAGGTAGTGGTCTCACTGCCGTCTTCGGGAGTGAAGGTCATGGTGAGTTTTCCTTTGCCGGTAATGACGGCATCTGTGGCTTTGTACTGGTCGCCGAAAGCGTGCCTTCCTATACAAATGGGTTTGGTCCATCCCTGAACGTAACGCGGTACGTTTTTCATGATGATGGGCTCTCTAAATACAGTTCCACCCACAATGTTTCTGATGGTTCCGTTGGGGGAGCGGTACATTTTTTTAAGGCCAAACTCTTCCACACGATCTTCATCGGGGGTAATGGTGGCGCATTTGATTCCCACTTTATGTTTTTTGATGGCTTCTGCGGCATCGATAGTAATCTGATCCTCTGTAGCATCTCTGGACTCTATTCCAAGGTCATAGTACAAAAGTTCGACATCTAGGTAGGGAAGGATTAGTTGTTCTTTGATAAATTTCCAAATGATTCTGGTCATTTCGTCACCGTCAATCTCTACGACCGGAAGCTGGACAACAATTTTCGACATTTAAAATTCAATTAAGGTTTGACAAATATAATGAAGGAGCAGCATAGTTTGGCAAATCATATGTGATTTTGTCACACAAAAAAACCGCTCTAAAGCGGTTTGATTATTTTATTGCTCTTTAATTCTGGCTTTCTTACCTCGTAACTGTTTGAAGTAATAAATCCTTGAGCGTCTGACTTTACCTTTTTTGTTGATTTCAATTTTTTGAATGGTAGGCAAATTAAGGGGAAAAATTCTCTCTACCCCAACAGTGCCCGACATTTTTCGGATGGTAAATGACTTGGAAAGTCCTTGACCTTTGATTTGAATGACCACCCCTCTAAAGAACTGAGTCCTTACTTTATCTCCTTCACGAATTTCATAATAGACGGTGATGGTGTCTCCAGCAGAAAATTCTGGAAAGTCGTTTTTCTGGATGAATTCTTTTTGAACAAAATTAACAAGTGCTTCCATTGGATTGCTGTTGATCAACTCGAATTGGAGGTTGATATCTGATTAACGGGTGCAAATTTAAGACTATTTTTGATTTAAACAACTCCCATCTGTTGTTTAACCGATAAAAAAATCAATCGGGATCGTCGATCAAGTCGGGTCTTGTATTTTTTGTTTTTTCCAGGGCTTGATTTTCTCTCCACTTTTCAACCTCGGGGGTGTTGCCCGAAGTCAAGATTTCGGGAACTTCCCACCCCTTGTAGTTGGCCGGACGGGTATAGATGGGAGGCGCCAATAGGCCGTCTTGATAACTGTCGGTAAGGGCAGAGGACTCGTCTCCCAAAACACCGGGAATCAGTCGAATGATGCTGTCACACAATACCGCTGCTGCCAATTCCCCTCCCGAAAGGACAAAATCACCAATCGAAATTTCTCGGGTGATCAAGTGGTCTCTCACCCGTTGATCCACCCCTTTATAATGTCCACACAGGATGATAATGTTTTCTTTAGTGGAAAGCGTATTGGATATGCCTTGACTGAGTTGTTCCCCATCGGGGCTAAGGTAAATGATTTCGTCATAGGCTCTTTCTTTTTTGAGTTGGCTGATGCAAAGGTCTATGGGTTCTATTTTCATGACCATACCCGCGCCGCCGCCAAAGGGATAATCGTCCACCTGTTTTTGTTTGTTTTGGGCATAATCTCGGAGGTTGTGAAAATTGACCACTACCTTTTGGGCCTCAATGGCACGTTTTAGGATGGAGGCCTCAAATGGACTGCTGAGCAATTCCGGAAAAAGGGTAATGATTTCTATCTGCATGGAATGCAAAGATTTTATAAATATAAAAGCTACCAAAATTTTTGGGGACTTTTTAAGGCTTTGTTTTTTGATCTTTGCTAGAGATCTTTGACATATGATGAGTATACATCCAAGTAGTTTTTGAATTCCACAGTCCCATCAACTTCATTATATTACGTAAATCAGTACCTATTTCTAACCATTAAAAAGCAAAAGCACGTTAATATGTATAGGTACTCATTTATTTAACCGATTATTGGGAATAAAAAAGAGCTATCCAAAAGACAGCTCTTAGAGGAGGGTTAGGTTGGTATGTTATTCAAAAATGATCCTTTCTTTTTCTCCATTGGGCTTTAAGAATAAGATACTGGAAAGGCTATCAAAATCGACTGCATCCACATCGGCTACATCTTTGATCTTTTTGTTGTTGATTTCCAATAGAATAAATCCTTCGTCCACACCATAACGATAGAGGCGTTGATTCCCCAATTCCTTGATGATCACCCCCTCATCCAAGTCAAAATATTCTTTTTGTTCCGAATTTATGTTGGTGAGGTACATCCCCAAAAACTTAGTGGTATTGGTTTTTTTAAGGGTTACCTTGATTTTGTTTTTGGTATTGTCTCTGCTGTAACTGACTTCCACTTTTTCGCCGGGTCTTTTGGTGGAGAGATAACCCGTCAAATCGGAAAAGGTATTAATTTTGACATCGTCCACTTTTTTGATGATGTCTCCGCTTTGCAAACCGGCTTCGGAAGCGCCCATGCCTTCGATCACCTCGCCAATGAGGAAACCTTGGGTTTCTTTTACATCAAATTTTTCAGCCAATTCCGCATTGAGTGCACTACCGGAAACGCCCAGTAGACCTTTTTGTACATTTCCGTATTCGATCAAATCCTCAAATACTTTTCTGACAATATTACTGGGTACGGCAAAGGAGTATCCCACAAAACCACCGGTGATGGAAGATATGGCGGTATTGATACCGATCAATTCACCCTCTGTATTGACCAATGCACCCCCGCTGTTTCCCATGTTTACGGCTGCATCGGTTTGGATAAAGGATTGGTTTTTACTGTCTCTGTCATTGAGGTCTCTGGACTTGGCACTGATAATCCCGGCCGTTACGGTCGAGTTGAGATTGAAAGGATTTCCTACAGCCAATACCCATTCTCCTATACGGGCCACTTCTGAGTCTCCAAAAGGAATAAAGGGCAATGACTCATTGGTTTTTATTTTTAGGACGGCCAAATCAGTACTAGGGTCAGATCCAATCACTTCTGCCGCATAGGTTTTGTTCTTGTTGGAAGTGACCTCGATTTCTGTAGCATCCTCTATCACATGATAATTGGTAATGATCAATCCATCGGGGGAAACGATCACACCTGATCCGGTTCCGATTCTTTTTTCATCAAAATCATCACCGTAAAATTGTCTCAGCCAACCGGATACGTTGCCTTTTTGTATGCTAGTATTTTTTACGTGAACTACAGCATTGACTGTTTTTTCGGCTGCTCGGGTAAAATCGGTCATTTCGGCAGCTACGCTGTTGGTGTTGAAACTGTAGTAAGTGGGAATTAAGCTAGGCTTTTCATTTTCTACAATTTCAATTTTCTCTTCCGAGAAATAATCATGAGCGGCTAAAGTGACCAAGGCACTTAAGACAGCAACCATAAGGGTTTTTAATGTAGATTTCATATTCATTTTTTATTCTTTAAAACAAAATTAAAAATTCTATTCTTTACTGATCTTTAATTTAACGACTATTTAACAGATTTAATTGCGGTTAAATTTTCCCTAAATTTGACATATGAATTTTCAATTTGAAAAATACCAAGGTGCTGGTAACGATTTTATTATCATCGATGATCGTGAAGAAAGTTTCCCGGATCAGGACCATCGTTTGATCCAAAACATCTGTAATCGTCATTTTGGGATCGGTGCCGATGGTTTGATCTTGCTAAGGGATTCCACAGGTTCAGATTTTAAGATGCTTTATTTTAATGCCGATGGTCATCCCAGCAGCCTTTGCGGTAATGGCAGCAGGTGTGTGTTTGCCTTTGCCAAAAAACATCAAATTGTCAGTGATCAGGGAACGTTTGAGACTTCCGATGGAATACACAAAGGATCAATCACCCCCGATGATCAGATTTGTATTGAAATGGGAGATGTACTGGAAATTGAAAAAAGGGGTGCGGACATATTTATGGATACAGGTTCCCCTCACCACATTGCGTTTGTTGATGAGGTATCGTCCATAGATGTTAAAGTTCAAGGGGCGGCCATTCGATACGGTGCTCCCTATTTCGAGGCCGGATCTAATGCCAATTTTGTTGAAAAAGTAAATGAAAACGAATTCAACATCAGAACCTACGAAAGAGGAGTAGAGGACGAAACCTTGGCTTGTGGAACCGGAGCAGTTGCTGCAGCCATTGCAGTTCATTTTTCAGAATTAACTCCTTTAAACGCGGTAAACATAAATGCTTTGGGGGGCCGCTTGCAAGTCTCATTTACTCCCGATTCGGGACAATACAAAAACATTCAATTGACCGGCCCTGCAGTCTTTGTTTTTTCTGGTAACTTGAATACTGAATGATTCAACTTCGAAATGAAATCGTAAGCCTAAGGGCCATAGAACCCGTGGACATTGACCTCCTGTTTGATTTGGAGAACGATGTCGAGTTGTGGAAATATTCCAATCGGTCGCAGCCCTATTCCAGAGATTTGCTCCAAAACTATATTGCCAATGCCCATAAAGACATTTTCGAAATCCGTCAAATCAAGTTTACCATCATTGCCCATGATGACACTGCTG
This sequence comes from uncultured Flavobacteriaceae bacterium, assembly GCA_938082715.1. Lineage (GTDB taxonomy): Bacteria > Bacteroidota > Bacteroidia > Flavobacteriales > Flavobacteriaceae > UBA8316. Next base: position 53,398 of record CALKCR010000015.1, read on the forward strand.
TGGGCTTTATTGATCTATTTGACTACGAACCTTTGCACCACAGGGCAGGGGTGGGAATGGTGATACAAAATCAAGACCAAAGCAAGGGATATGGGGGAGCAGCACTGGAGTTGATCGGTGTTTATGCCCAAAAGCATTTGCAGTTGCACCAGCTCTATGCCCACATTGCTGCGCAAAATAAAATCAGTATTCAACTTTTTGAACGTCAGGGCTATTGTTTTGCGGGAAAAAAGAAGGATTGGAATTTTTATGAAGGACAGTATCACGACGAGATTATTTATCAAAAACTGATCGAATGAAGTATCGAAAAAAAATACTCAGCATCATTGTTTTAATGGGACTGGCTTTTGGTCTCTATTTTGTTTACCTGTTCGGCAAAACCTTTTTTTGGGACAACACGATCTTCGATGAGCCAAAAGTATATATTTACATCAATGAGGGAGATGACTTTAGCAAGGTGATATCCACTATGAGACCGCTTTTAAAATCCATTTCAGATTTTAGTATGGCGGCACAGAAGAAGGGGTATAGTTCCCGCGTAAAATCGGGGAAATTTGTACTTTTAAAGGGGAGCAACAACAACGAAATCATTAATGCGCTTCGCGGAAAAAGTCAAACGGTTCGGGTAACCTTTAACAATCATGAGCGTTTGGAAAATCTGGCCGGGAGGATCGCCCAACAGATCGCACCCGATAGTATTAAATTGTTAAAAGCTTTTTTGGATACTGAGTTTTTAAAGGCAAAAGGATTTACCAATGAAAATGCATTGGGGATGTATTTGCCCGACAGTTATGATTTTTTCTGGAATACCACTGCCGAAAACTTTAGGGACAAAATGTGGAGATCCTATCAAGATTTTTGGTCAGATAAAAGAAAAATGAAAGCGGCTGCATTGGGCTTGACGCCTTTGGAAGTGATGAGTTTGGCGGCCATCGTCCAGAAGGAAACCCAAAAGGCAGATGAGCGTCAGTGTGTGGCGGGGGTCTATCTCAATCGATTGAAAAGAAAAATGATGTTGCAGGCCGACCCCACCGTCATCTATGCCATGAAACTCCAACATCAAAACTTTGATACGGTCATCAAAAGGGTGCTTTATAAAGATTTAAAGATCAAATCCCCATACAATACCTACCGGTACAGAGGGGTGCCACCGGGCCCCATTACCATGCCCGATATCTCATCCATCAAGGCGGTTTTAAATGCAGAGCAACATCGTTATTTGTATTTTGTGGCCAACCCCAACAATCCCGGATATCACCTATTTGCCAAAAACGGGAGGGAACACAACAGGAATAAAAAAATCTATACCAATTGGCTTGAACGCAATCGGGTTTATCGCTAGCCCTCTTTGTGAATGATAAAAATGGCCGGTCTTTTGTGAAAACGGATATTTTTTTTCTTCCATAGGTTCATGTCCATTGTTTTGATGAATTCACCGGGCTGGGTAAGATCGTAGGCAATACATAGGTTTGTTTCCCTATCCAGGACCCGTTTTAAATCTTCTAAAAGTTTTTCATTTCGGTATGGGGTTTCCATAAAGATTTGACTTTGATCTAGTTTTTGTGATCTGTTTTCCAAGATTTTTATGGCTTTTTTACGTTCGTTTTTACCGATGGGAAGATAACCGTTAAAGGCAAAATTTTGACCGTTGAGTCCGGAACTCATCATGGCCAAAAGGATGGAAGAAGGCCCTACCAAAGGCTTTACTCTGATTTTTAAGGGATAGGCCTTTTGGAGGATTACTGCACCGGGGTCGGCAATGCCCGGACATCCGGCGTCTGAAATCAATCCCATATCATTGCCCTTCAAACAGGGATCCAAATAGCTTGCCATTTCATCGGCAGAGCTGTGTTTGTTGAGGAGGTAAAGTTTGAGGGTGGATTGTTTTTTATCGGGAGTTATTTTTTTGATGAATCTCCGCGCCTCTTTTTCATTTTCTACAATAAAGTAATCCAGTTTTTCGATAATGGATTTTATCTCGTTGGGAAAAGCATCGGGATGGAATTCCTCACCTAATGGACTGGGAATAAGATATAGGGTAGGGTTCATGACCGGGTTTTTTGTAATGTATCACTCCATTGTTCACAGGCTTGGTCAATGAGGTCAAAAACCTTTTTAAAACCATCTTCATTTCCGTAATAAGGATCGGGCACTTCGTCATTTTTAAGCAATAAAGTTACCTTGTTTTGATCTTCCGGCGTGAGGGCCATTTGTTTTACATTGCGGAGATTACTGTGATCCATGACAAAGATTTTATCGAATCGATCGAAATCATCGGGAGAGAATTTTCTGGCCTTTTGACTACTGATGTCTATTCCATTTTGAGCTGCCACCACAATACTTCTGCTGTCAGGAGCCCGACCGATATTGTATCCCGCGGTTCCTGCCGATTCTACGCTAAAGCGGTCTTGAGGTAATTTGCTTTTTAGAATACCTTCGGCCAGGGGAGAACGACAAATGTTTCCCAAGCAAACCATTAAAACTGATGTTTTCACTTTGTGGTGTTAGAGAGAAAGTTTTTGGTTGAGATCCTCTACGTACTTTCTAAATTGTTTGTCCGTAAAACTTAGGTTATCTACTGTCTTACAGGCGTGCAAGACGGTAGCGTGATCTCTTTTACCAATTTGTGTTCCAATGCTGGCAAGTGAGGCTTTGGTAAATTTTTTGGCAAAATACATGGCCAGCTGACGGGCTTGAACAATATGCCGTTTTCTGGTTTTGGACTGAAGCGTGGCAACATCCATTTGGAAATACTCCGAAACCACTTTTTGGATGTAGTCGATGGATACTTCTCGTTTGGTATTTTTGACAAATTTATTTACAATTTCTTTTGCCAATTCTAAGTCAATGTCCACCCTGTTAAAAGAAGATTGAGCGATCAATGAAATGATGGCGCCTTCCAACTCCCGAACATTGGTCTTGATGTTTTTTGCAACGTACTCTATGATGTTGTCTCCTATGCTAACACCGTCTCTGAATAATTTATTTTTAAGAATGGAAATTCTTGTTTCCAAATCGGGTATTTGCAGTTCGGCAGAGAGCCCCCATTTGAATCGGGAAAGCAATCGCTGTTCGATGTCTTGCATATCCACAGGTGCTTTGTCGGATGTGATGATGACCTGTTTCCCATTTTGGTGTAAATGGTTGAAAATATGAAAGAAAACATCCTGGGTTCCGGACTTGCCGGAGAAAAACTGAACATCGTCGATGATGAGAATATCGATCAATTGGTAAAAGTGGATAAAATCATTGCGGGTGTTTTTCTTGACGGATTCTATGTACTGCTGAGTAAATTTTTCGGCAGATATATAGAGTACGGTTTTGTCGGGGTATTTATTTTTGATTTCAACCCCTATGGCATGAGCGAGGTGTGTTTTGCCTAAACCTACGCCACCAAAGATCATCAGTGGGTTGAAGGAGGTTCCTCCGGGTTTGTTGGAAACTGCCAGACCGGCAGATCGAGCCAATCGATTGGAGTCACCCTCTAAGAAATTTTCAAAGTTATAGTTGGGGTTGAGTTGAGATTCTATTTGAAGGTTTCTGATTCCAGGAATTACAAAGGGATTTTTGAGTTCACTGGAAAAAGCCTGGAGGGGAGCATCAACTTGTTGTGCGTTGACTCCGGATTGATTACTACTGGGAATACTTTCTGTGAAAGGTGTTTTGTTCCCAAAAGTATTTTCCATTTTGATGATGTAAATCAAACGGGCCTCATCTCCCAACTCCCTTGTCAGTGCTATCTTTAAAATTTTCACATAATGCTCCTCAAGCCACTCATAAAAGAATTTGCTGGGCACTTGAATGCTGAGTGAATTTTCGGTGATCTTAAGCGGGATGATCGGCTCAAACCAAGTTTTAAAGGCTTGTTGTTGAATATTGTCCTTGATAAAAATCAAGCAATTGTTCCAAATTTTTTCAGCAGAAGCCTCCATTTAATTTATTAAAATTGGTTTTTTTTATGCGAAATGTAGTGGGGCAATGAACAAGTCATCAGTTTACAAATATTGAAATAAAAATCTAAAAAAAACTTTTTTTTTTGTTTGATTTTTTAATTTTTTTTTTTGAAATTAAAAGTCGTCCAATACTCGCAATTTTTAACTAAATCTATCTCTTTGATAACATATACAACACAAATATTTAGAATAAGATACACAGAAACAGATCAAATGGGATTTGCACACCACAGCAATTATCTCAATTATTTTGAAATGTCCCGAATTGAATGGCTCAACAGTATCGGTTTTTCCTACGCAGGTCTCGAGCGACAGGGTATCGTAATGCCCGTTGTCTCTGCCAAAATTAACTTTAAATCTCCTGCATATTTTGATGACCCACTCAGGATAAGATTAACAATAGAGGATATTCCTATGGCAACCATTAAAATTGATTACACCATCATAAACGAGATGGACAAAGAAATAGCCAACGGTTCCACCACCTTGGCTTTTTTAAACAGTGCGAACAATAGACCTGTAAGATGCCCTCAATCGCTTTTGGAGATCGTTGAATCTCTATAAAGGGTAATAAGGTTGTCCTCTTTGATTTTGGACGTGGAATAAATCAAACCCCTTTTGATCTTTGGCCCTTTTAGCCCGGACTTCAATTTTGTTTTGGTGACAAAAATCCTTGCCTCATCCCATACATCGGCATCAATAAAATGTTGAAGGGTTTTGGCTCCCCCCTCAATAATCACAGATTGTAATTTCTTATCATATAACTGATCTAAAATTTCCTGGGCTGTGAGGGGATAATGCTCGTTGTTTTCGGTTTGATTTTTATTTTTTATTGCGAGAATTTTCCCTTGGGATAAAAAAAAATCCTCTTTTGATTTTAAAAATCTTTGGTGAGGATCAATTACTATTGGCAGCGGATTTTTCCCCTTCCACAAGCGAGTGTTTAATTTTGGGTTGTCATTCAGTGCTGTTTGTACCCCGATCATAATGGTCTGTTCTTGACTTCTCCACTGGTGGACGCGTTGCTTTGAAAGGGGATTGGTCAACCAATATTCCTGATCGGATTCTTTTGGGGCGATAAAACCATCAACACTTTCGGCCCATTTTAGAATGACATAGGGTCGTTTTTTTTGATGAAAGCTGAAAAAACGACGGTTAAGCTTTTGACATTTGGATTCTAAAACGCCAATTTCGACCTCACATCCGGCTGCTTTGAGTTTCTTTAACCCTTTGCCTAAGACTCTTTTGTTTTGATCCAGACATCCAATGAACACCCGTGGAATTTTCATTTCCAAAATCAGATCCGTGCAGGGAGGGGTTTTGCCGTAATGATCACAGGGTTCAAGGTTGACATACAAGGTGCTGTTGGACAGTAGGGATGTATCTTTCACTTTAATAATGGCCTCCCTTTCGGCGTGGTTACTACCCGCCTTTTTATGCCAGCCCTCAGCGATGACTTTCCCCTTATGAACGATGACACAGCCCACCAACGGATTGGGGTAGGTATATCCCAAGCCTTTTTTTGCCAGCTCAAGACATCGTTCCATATAAAAGGCATTATTCATTCTTTGAGGTAAATTCTTTCAAGAGGTCAAATTTAGTCAAAAAAGATTGTGTTAATTTTACACATGCTTTTAAATGAATTCAGAAATCATTTTCATTCTTCTTTGACAGATCATTACCCAAAATCTGAGATCACCGCTTTCTATGGTCGCTTAACAGATTTTTATTTTCAATGGCCTCCGACTTTTTCTGTTTTAAACCCCCAATATCAACTCAACAAAGAAGAACTGCAAAAATTATTCTTTGCCTTGGATGAATTAAAAAAATTCAAACCGATACAATACATTATTAACGAGTCTTATTTTTATGGAAGGTCATTTTATGTGGACGAGCATGTATTGATCCCACGCCCAGAGACCGAGGAGTTGGTTAAATGGGTTCTCAGTGATTTTAAGGATGCAGAGGATTATTATAATGTATTGGAATTGGGAACAGGGAGTGGTTGTATTGCCATAAGTTTGGCAAAAGAGCAATGTAAATTCCATATTGAAGCATTGGAGGTTTCTAAGGCTGCACTTGGTGTTGCTCAAAAAAATGCGCTAAATCACAATGTAGAAATAGACTTTTTTCACCAAGACATGAGGGAGTTGGAGGTTTGGGACAAGCCTTTAAATATTATGATTTCCAATCCACCATATATTGAGCCCGACGAAAAAAAGGAGATGTTGCCCAATGTGTTGTATTTCGAACCTCATTTGGCCCTGTTTACGCCAGAGAACGAACCCCTTTATTTTTATAAAAAAATAATTCTTTTGGCCCAGTCTGGCCTAGACAGTAATGGATATTTGTATCTAGAGATCAATCCAAAATTTGAAGAAGATTTGTTGACTTTCATTAAAACAGCAACTTTTAAGGATATTGAAGTGAGAAATGATATTTTTGGAAAAAATAGAATGCTCAAAGCGGTCAAATCATAAATGGAGATCAAGGAAAAAATCAAGCAGCTAAGGGAGGCCTTACATGAGCACAATTACTTATACTATATATTGGATGCTCCCAAGATCACTGATTTTGAATTTGACCAAATGCTCAAAGCTCTTCAGGATTTAGAACGTCAATATCCAGAATTCTTTGATTCCAATTCTCCTACCCAGCGTGTCGGAGGTGGGGTGACCAAAAATTTTAAAGCACAAGCCCATCGCTACCCCATGTACTCCCTTTCAAATACCTATTCTAAAGAGGAATTATTACAATGGGTGGGTCGAGTGGAAAAGGCATTGGGGGACGAAAAATTTGAATTTACGTGTGAATTAAAGTATGACGGAGCCTCAATAAGCCTTACTTACCAGGGGGGTAAGTTTTTAAGAGGTGTAACACGAGGTGATGGTACTCAGGGAGATGATGTTTCATTGAACCTCAGAACGATTCCAACCATTCCTTTGGAATTGAAAGGGGATTATCCCGATTTTTTTGAAATCAGGGGAGAAATTGTTTTGCCTTTCGAAGGTTTTAAAGCCATGAACCGGCAGCGCATAAAGTTGGGTGAAGAGCCTTTTATGAACCCAAGGAATACTGCTTCGGGATCGCTCAAGCTTCAGGACAGCAAATTGGTTGCAGAACGACCTTTAGAGTGTTTTTTGTATGCATTGGCAGGAGAGGATTTGGGAGTCGATTCGCAAATAGTGGGATTGGAAAAAGCACGGTCTTGGGGTTTTAAAGTTCCGGAGACAGAAATTATGGCCGCTACTGTAGAAGAGGTTTTTCGTTATTTGGACCACTGGGATCAAAATAGGTTAGACTTGTCCTACGAAATAGATGGTGTGGTCATCAAGATCAATAGTTTTGACCAACAGCATCGCTTGGGCTATACTGCCAAATCTCCACGTTGGGCCATCGCTTACAAGTTTCAGGCAGAGCAGGCCTTGACTCAACTGGAGTCTGTGAGTTACCAAGTTGGTCGAACCGGTGCCATTACACCTGTAGCCAATTTGAGTCCGGTACTTTTGTCCGGAACTACCGTTAAAAGAGCCTCACTGCACAATGCTGACCAAATTGAAAAGTTGGCCCTCAGAATTGGGGACTCCGTTTATGTCGAAAAAGGAGGAGAAATCATCCCCAAGATTGTAGGTGTCGATAAAGAAAGTCGTCCGCCTCAATCCGCAGAAATAATTTTTATCAACCACTGTCCTGAGTGTCAATCCGAGTTGGTGAAAGAAGAGGGGGAAGCCCAACATTATTGTAAGAATCAATACGGGTGTCCTACACAAATTGTGGGTAAAATTCAGCACTTTATCTCACGAAAGGCCATGGACATTGATGGCTTGGGCAACGAAACAGTGGCTTTGCTTTATGAGAATCATTTGATCTCCAATATTGCCGATTTATACCATTTGAATAGGAATGAGTTATTGCCCTTGGAACGGATGGCGAATAAATCGGTAGATAATTTGTTGCAAGGCATTGAGGCTTCTAAGAACAAACCTTTTGCGAAAGTGCTTTTCGGTTTGGGAATCAGATATGTGGGGGAAACGGTTGCCAAAAAGTTGGTAAAGGCTTTTTCGTCTATTGACCGTATCAGGGGAGCTAGTCGTGAGGAATTGATTGAAGTGGACGAGATTGGGGATCGAATCGCTTATAGTTTGTTCGATTTTTTCAATGACGAAAGAAATATTTTGCTCATAGAACGATTAAGACAGCAAGGTGTAGCGTTTGAATCCGATGAACAACAAGGGACAGTCAACAATGTGTTGGAGGATCAAAAATTTGTCATTTCGGGGGTATTCAAAAACATTTCCAGAGTAGACTTAAAAGAAAAAATTGAATCCATGGGTGGAACAGTAGTGGGTTCCATTTCTGCCAAAACAAATTATTTGGTGGCGGGAGAGGGTATTGGGCCCAGTAAAAAAGTAAAAGCCGAAAAATTAGGAATCCCCATCATTGATGAATCTATTTTCTTCAACATGATTAAGGTTTAATTCTGTGGTTTGTTTGATTTATAACATTTTACATTATAAATTGATATAAAAAAATTTTTAATTCTTGAATTGTGTTAATATTTAATTTTAGTAATGTTTAATTGGTTAAAACGGGCACTTTTAAGTCGTATCTACAGAAAGACGATCAAACAGAATTCTGTGGTTTACAAAAAAGAAAGTTCAAAAAAATTAAATTTCATATCTGTCATTCTTGACCACAGACTTGGAATTGACAAAGAGCATTTTAAAAAGATAGGAAGCCATTTTAATATTCCAAGAAAAAATGTGAGGGTATTGACTTTTTTCCAATCACCAAATCAAATCAATGAAGCCAATTATGCTAGCAGTTTTACTCCCAAAAACATTTCAGGCTGGGGAGTATTAAATGGAATATTGGTTGACTTTTGCAGTGAGAATTCTGATATTTTGATAAATTTTTATGATCAAGATGATGTTAACCTTAAATACTTAAGTGCAAAATCTAATAAAAAACTGAGTATTGGTTTTAAGAGTGTTGATCATGCATTAAACGATTTGATCATTGAAGTTGACGCTCAAAACATTGATGTTTTTATCAGTGAGTGTATCAAATACTTAGAAATATTTTTTACCAACAAGAAATGAAAGAAATTCAGGGACATGGCGTGGCGATGATTACTCCGTTCAAGAGAGATGGTACCGTTGATTTTGATGCCCTACCGGTAATTGTGGATCATCTTATCGCCGGAGGGGTTGACTACTTGGTAGTATTGGGGACTACAGCAGAAACCGCGACACTTTCCAAAGAAGAAAAAATTTCTTTGGTTGGCCGTATCATCGATGCCAATTCGGGGCGATTGCCCTTGGTGTTGGGCTTGGGAGGAAACCACACCCAAGAACTTTTAGGCATGTTTGAATGGTTTGATTTGTCTGCTTTTTCTGCACTTCTTTCGGTAACTCCCTACTACAATAAACCCAATCAGGAAGGATTATATCAGCATTATAAAACCATAGCGACGCACTCCAGTCTTCCGGTAATTCTATACAATGTACCCTCGAGAACCGGGGTAAACATAGCTCCGGAAACGGTTTTGCGCCTGGCCAAAGATTTCGAAAATATTCTCGCTGTAAAAGAAGCCTCCGGGGATTTTCAACAAGCGCAAACTTTGATCAAATTATGCCCTGCTAATTTTTCTGTTTTGTCGGGTGATGACGAAATGTCCTTACCCATGATTTTGGCCGGAGCAAAAGGGGTAATTTCAGTCATTGGCAATGCCTTGCCCGAACACTATTCAAAAATTATACATCAGGGGCTTTTGAGAAATATTGATGAGGCCTATTCAATTCAATATCAGTTGTTGGACTTGATTCGGATGATATACCTTGAGGGAAATCCTACAGGAATTAAAGTTTTAATGGAGACTTTAAACCTTTGTAAAAACAATTTGAGACTTCCTCTGGTTCAAGCGTCCAAACACTTGACTCTTCAGCTGAAAGACGAGTTGAAAAATGTGATGCACGTACAAACGCCCCAATCTTAATTGAATTTCAGCACTTTATCGTCTTGATTAATTGATCAAAACTGTAATTAATTTATTAATTTCACGCCATGTCTAGAAAGTTTAACCTATTACTTATTGTATCGCTTTTCTTCACCTTTCTTACGTCTTGTAATGAGTATCAAAAAATACTCAACAGCGACGATAACAACCGAAAGTATAAAATGGCAGAGGAGTACTACAATAATGGGGAGTATCGAAGGGCCAATCGGCTTCTGGAACAGTTGGTACCCGCCTACAGGGGGAAGCCTCAGGCGGAAAGACTGATATACTTTTTTGCGGACTCTTATTTCCAAACCAGAAATTTTTACCTGGCGTCCTATCAGTTTGAAAGTTTTATCAAATCATTTCCAAAATCTCAAAAACTGGAAGAAGCTAGTTTTTTCGCCGCAAAGTCTCATTATATGATGTCACCGACCTACAGTTTGGATCAGGAGGAAACCAATACGGCCATCGAAAAACTTCAGATTTTCATGAACAATTACCCCGAATCCAACTTCACCGAAGAATGCAACCAACTCATCAGTGAGTTACAGAATAAAATCGAAAAGAAAGAGTTTGAAGTTGCCAAGCAATATTACACCATCTACGACTACAGAGCTGCGATCAAATCTTTGGATAATTTTATAGGAGAGTTTGTCGGTTCCAAATTCAGAGAAGAGGCTCTATACTACAAATTTTTGGCCTCCTACGAAATTGCCATCAACAGCGTTCAATCCAAAAAATTTCAAAGATTGATGGATCTTAGACAATTACACAACAACATTGTTCGTTATTATCCTGAAACACTCTTTGAGGAAGACCTGAGTAAAAAAATAAAGACTGTCGAAAAAGAAATTAATACCTTTGCCAAATAAATACAGAATAAGTCATGACAAAATACATAAATTCTAACGCCCCCACCTCAACATCAACCTACAACAGAGAGACCATCGAGTCTCCTACAGAAAATATTTATGAGGCTTTGTCGATCATTTCCAAAAGATCCAATCAAATCAATCTGGACATAAGAAAAGAACTGCATGAGAAGCTAGACGAATTTGCCACCCATAACGATAGTTTGGAGGAAATATTCGAAAACAAAGAGCAAATAGAAGTATCCAAGTTCTATGAGCGTTTGCCTAAGCCGCATGCCATCGCGATTGAAGAGTGGTTGAATGATAAAATTTACCACAGAAACACAGAGGACAACAACGAATAAATCATGAGCGTTTTAAGCGGAAAAAAAATCCTCCTGGGCATCTCCGGTGGTATAGCCGCTTACAAAGCTCCACTTATAGTTAGACTATTAAAGTCCCAAGCTGCAGAGGTTAAAATTGTCATGACACCCTCAGCTAAGGATTTTGTCACTCCCCTCACACTTTCTACCCTTTCTAACCATCCAGTTTATTCAACCTTTACCGAGCAATTGCACGATAATCCCGTTTGGAACGATCATGTGGCTTTGGGAAAATGGGCGGATTTATTTCTGATCGCTCCTGCAACGTCCAACACCCTATCTGCCATGGTTCACGCCAAATGTAACAACCTGCTCATCGCTACCTATTTGTCTTGTACCTGTCCGGTTTATATTGCTCCCGCAATGGATTTAGATATGTATGCGCATCCGGCAAATCAACAGAATATCAAGGAATTGAATCGTATTGGAAAGAAGGTTTTGTCCGTGGGTGAAGGATTCTTGGCCAGTGGATTACACGGCAAGGGAAGAATGTTGGAGCCGGAGGAAATTATACATCACATCAGCAAAGATTTAAAAGTAGAACTACCACTACACGGTAAAAAAGTATTGGTCACCGCAGGCCCAACTTACGAGCCTATCGATCCGGTTCGTTTTATCGGCAACCACTCCAGTGGTAAAATGGGATTTGCTCTTGCAGAGGAAGCCCTTCGATTGGGGGCTCAGGTGACACTCATCTCCGGGCCCACTGCGCTTGAAGCTTCCCCCGATATAGACCGACACAACGTAGTGACTGCCCAGGATATGTATACCCTTGCATTGAAACATTTCACTAATGCAGACATTGTAATTGCCGCTGCTGCAGTGGCGGATTTTAAATCCCGACAAGTGGGGAAACAAAAAATCAAAAAAGAAGGAGGGATACAGTCCATTGAATTGGATTCTACCCGAGATATTCTGGCCCAGATGGGCCAATTGAAACAAAAACAATTCCTGGTGGGTTTTGCACTGGAGACCGAGGATGAACAATCCAATGCCATCAAAAAAATAAAATCCAAAAACTTGGATGCCATTGTGTTAAATTCACTCAATGACCCCGGCGCAGGTTTTTCTGTAGATTCCAATAAGGTAACATATATTGACAAAAATGAAACTACTATCCCTTTTGAGCTAAAGTCCAAGATTTTGGTTGCAAAAGATATCTTTTCCCAAATACTGATCCAAAATGCGTAAAATCCTATTATCCTTTTTATTGACCCTGTCATTGACAAAAACCGATGCACAAGAACTCAATGCTCAATTTGTAGTTAATGCTGACCTAGTCAATCAAACCAATCAACAAATTTTTGAGACCTTGGAGCGCTCGCTTAACGAATTCATCAATTCACAATCCTGGTCCACTCAAGATTTTTTTCCACAAGAAAAAATCACTTGTAGTTTTGTACTTAATCTATCGAGTTATAATGCCTCCAAATTCGAGGGGACACTGCAAATTCAGTCACAAAGAACAATTTTTGATTCCAATTATGACAGTCCTGTCTTAAATTTTCTAGACAAGGACATTAGTTTTACTTATCAAGAATTTCAACCCTTATTCTACAGTCCTGCTTCCTATGAATCCAATTTGGTTTCTCTGATTAGTTTTTATGTGTACATCATCATGGGGATCAATTCGGACAGCTTGCAATTCAAAGGTGGAGATTCATATTTTGAGCAAGCCCAACGGATTGTGAATTTGTCACAACAAAGTGGTGCCATGGGATGGAAACAGAACGACAGCAATCGGAACCGTTTTTGGCTGAGTGATACGATGAGGTCCAATACCTTCAGAGAATACAGAGAAGCACTTTACAACTATCACCGCAAGGGTTTGGATCTAATGACCGAAAATCCCATGGAAGCCAAAAATAATATCATTAATGCTTTACTTCCCTTGGAGAATCTTTACGATCGTCGACCCAATGCGATGCTTTTACAAATGTTTTTTGATGCCAAGGCAGATGAAATTGTGAATCTTTTCTCAGATGGTCCGGAAGTGGATTTTGATAGGGCCTCGAAAATGTTAAAAAAAATTGCTCCTTTTTATCAACCTCAATGGAAACAAATTAAATAGTTCCATTTTTTGAAATTATTTTTTTTCTCAAGTATCTTTGATACCTAACCGCAATAAAAATTAAGATTGATCACCAGTCTAAAGATTTCGAATTACGCTCTTATTGAGCATTTGGATATATCCTTCGATACAGGTATGACCTGTATTACGGGAGAGACGGGTGCTGGAAAATCCATTCTTATGGGGGGGCTGGGTTTGGTTTTGGGTAAAAGAGCAGACCTAAGTGTATTGAAAGACAATGAAAAAAAATGTGTAATTGAGGCCAGTTTTTTGATTGACAAGTACAATCTTCAGGGATTTTTCAAGGAGTCAGGACTTGACTATGAGTTGGAAACCCTATTGAGGAGAGAAATTATTCCCAGTGGAAAATCGAGGGCATTCATCAATGACACCCCCGTAACACTTGACCTTTTAGGCCGACTGAGTGAGGTCTTAATCGATGTGCATTCCCAATTAGAAAACCAGTCCCTGTTCAAAAATGAGTATCAGTTTTTGGTATTGGATGCCATAGCCCGAAATCAAGACATTCTTAAAGAATACAAAAACAAACACCGCCAATATCAAAATATACAAAAGGAGTATGACCGATTAAAGACACTCAACGAGGATGCTGCCAAAATTCAAGATTACAACCAGTTTTTGTACGACGAACTGGCCGGTGAGGATTTAACGCCCAATATGTTGACCCCACTGGAGGAGGAGATTGATCAGTTGTCAAATGTCGAGGCGCTACAGCAGTATCTTTCCCAAGGGATTCACTTGATTGATGAGGAACAAATAGGACTGCTTAGGCAGTTTGCCAGTTTGAATGCGCTGCTCAATGAAGCTGCATCTAAATCCAAAAATCTGAGTATTTTCCAAGAGAGAGTCAACAGCCTATCTATTGAGTTGAAAGACATATTGGATGATTTGATCAACAAACAGGAAATGCTCGAAAGTAACCCCACTCTATTGGATAAACTTTCCGGTCGGTGGGACAAAATCCAAAGTCTATTTCAAAAACATCAGGTTGATAATATCGAGGATTTGATTCAAGTTAGAGATCATCTTGAGAAAAAGCTTGAGGAAACACAAGACCTCGGACAAAAGATTAAGGCCTTAAAAGATCAGCTCATTGAACTGGAAGAATTGTTGGATGGTTTATCCAAACAATTGCATGACAACCGTGAAGAGGCTTCCCCCAAGCTCTGTGATCAAATGGAGCAAATCATTTCCAAAATGGGCATGCAAAATGCCAGATTTAAGATTGATCTCTCTTCAGTAGATCAATTTTTAACTAATGGAAAGGAACAGATCGATTTCTTGTTTTCTGCTAATTTAGGTTCTGATTTTAAACCCATTAAGAAAGTGGCTTCGGGTGGGGAGATGTCAAGAATCATGCTATCGATCAAAGCGATTTTATCCCAATTCAAACAATTACCCAGTATTGTATTTGATGAGATTGATACGGGGGTCTCCGGAGCAGTCTCCAATGAGATCGCCAACATCATGGCTCATATGTCGAAAAATATGCAGGTATTTACTATTACTCACCTGCCACAAGTGGCTGCCAAGGGAAAACAACACTTTTTGGTTTATAAAGAGGTAAGGGGCAACACCACCATGACCAAACTCAAAGAATTAAATCAAGACGAAAGAATAAAAGAATTGGCTCAAATGCTCTCTGGAGAAGAATTGACACGAACTGCCCTAGACCACGCCAAACAATTACTCAATTAGCTGTATCTTTAAAAAACAAATAAACACCATAACCCATGTCTCATAAAATTTTAGAAGGTAAAAAAGGAATCATATTTGGTGCATTAGATGATCAATCCATTGCATGGAAAACTGCAGAGGCTGTCAAGCAATCTGGTGGTGAATTCGTATTGACCAATGCACCGGTTGCCATGAGGATGGGAGCCATCAATGACTTGGCTGAGCAAACAGGCAGTATTGTTATTCCTGCAGATGCTACGAAAATGGATGACTTGGAAAATCTCGTCGATCAGTCCATATCGCATTTGGGCGGTAAGTTAGACTTTGTTTTGCACTCCATCGGAATGTCCGTAAATGTGAGAAAAGGCAGACATTATACTGACCTAAACCACGACTGGATGACCAAAGGTTGGGATGTGTCCTCTGTATCTTTTCACAAACTGTTGCAGACGCTTTATAAAAAAGATGCTATGAATCCTTGGGGTAGTATCATAGCCCTGTCCTATATCGCTGCTCAAAGAACTTTTCCCAACTACAACGACATGGCCGATAATAAAGCCTATTTGGAGTCCATAGCGAGAAGTTTTGGCTACTTCTTTGGGAAAGATAAAAAAGTTAGGGTCAATACCATCTCTCAATCACCCACATTGACCACAGCCGGTAAAGGGGTTAAGGGATTGGATGGATTTTTACATTATGCCGAACAGACTTCCCCCTTAGGAAATGCTTCTGCTGAAGATTGCGCCCAATACACCATTATGATGTTTTCTGATTACACCAAAAAAGTAACCCTTCAGAATCTTTTTCACGACGGAGGATTTTCAAATGTTGGAGTCAGTCAAGAAATTATCGATGCCCTGGAAAAAGGCCAATAATTTTTCCGATAGGATCATTAATGATAAAAATGCAGCGAAATTTTGAATATTTCAGATTAAGATTTCCAGCAAAAAAGAGATTAAGGTTTTTTTCATTTTTTTTTGCACTCTCCCTACTGTTTTGGATCATCACCAAACTTTCAAATACCTACAGTTCCTCCGTTGAATTCGAAGTCAACTTTGTCAATACTCCCGATTTAATTGTTTTGGATCAGGATTTAGAGGCAAAAGTGAAGGCCGATATCACAGCCAGTGGTTTTGAACTGTTGATCTATCACTTTTTTAAAAAAGAAATTGATGTCTCAATCGGAAATGCCGACTACAGTAGTAATGTTGCTAAGATCGACCTCATGGGGCAAAAGTTCAGCCTACAACAACAGTTGTATCAAAATGCAAGACTTAATCTGATCTCTCCTCCTTATTTGACTTTTTCCTATGGTTCGTTGAAGCGGATGAAAATTCCTGTAACACCTCCTGATATAATCAATTTTAAACCCGGATATGCTCAATCAGGGGAGTGGGTGATCCGGCCCGATAGTGTATGGGTTTACGGACCATCCCAAAAAGTAAATACGTTGGAGGGATTGTCTATTGAACCTTTGCTTGAGGAGAATGTTGATGATGATATCGATGAAAATGTCAAGCTTTTAGCAGTGGATCAAATCAAATATGAAACCGAAAGTGTTATGATAAAAACAAGCGTCAAACGCTTTACAGAAAAATCCATAGAAGCTTTTATCAACATCAAAAACTTACCGGATTCGTTGGCCATCAAATTATTTCCTCAATCGTTAAAAGTTACCTTTTTGGTTTTAATTGACAAGGCGGAGGGAATTACAGCAGGTGACTTCAAGTTCAGCTGCGATTTTAATCAAGCCCAAAGGATTAAAAAAAATACTTTAGATGTGCTTTTGGAAAGAGAACCAAAGGGAGTGAGCAAGGTAAGGTGGAAACCCAAAAAAGTGGATTATTTGATTCGAAAATGAAAATTATTGGTCTTACTGGAGGTATTGGAAGTGGGAAATCGGCGGTATTGTCGGTTTTTTCTTCACTAGGGGTGCCCTGTTACCAATCCGATAGCAGCGCCAAAAAACTGATGCAGCAAGACCCGGAGCTGATCAATCAAATCAAAGCTCTATTCGGAGATGACCTATACGAGGGTGAAAAATTGAATCGCGGCAAACTGGCCGAGGTAGTTTTTGCTGACAAAAGTAAGCTTGAAAGTTTGAATGCTATTGTTCATCCTAGGGTTAAGGAGGATTTTCAGTTGTTTTTGAGCCAACAAAATGCTGACTATGTTATCAAGGAGGTTGCAATTCTTTTTGAAACCGGAGGAGCAGAGGATTACGATGTCACCATATTGGTGACCGCCCCCGAAGATCTCAGGATAGAAAGAGTGATGAAAAGAGAAAAATCAAAGGTGGAACACATAAAATCCAGAATGCGTAATCAATGGAGTGATGAAAAGAAGATTCCAATGGCTGATTATGTGATTAACAATATTGATTGGGATAAAACGTTAAAAAAAGTAGAGGAAATTCATCAAAAGTTAGTGCGTATCAAATAATTATATTTATTAACAATACATTAAGCATTGGAATAAGCTATTTTGATGAAATTTACAGACAATTAGAACAGAGGGTTTGAAAAAATATTTTTTCATTTTATTGGTGACTTTAATGATTGTATCCCTAGTGGCTGTAATTGTGGTTCAAGCCTATTGGATAAACTCTGCATTTGAAAACAAAGAAGAAGAGTTCTCTTTGGCAGTAAGCCAGTCCCTTCAATCCGTCTCTACAAAATTACAGGATCTGGAGATTTCAGATTATATTGCTGCTTATCAGCAATTAATCGATTCCATTGGGACCCCTGACGAGTCCAATTTTACCGATATCTTTCTGTTTGTCGATAACGAAGACGACATTACCTCGAATTTGACTTCCTTTTACGCTTTTGGTATTCTTGAAGAGGACTATAATATCAGTCTTTCTGACATTAATCCAGACCTAGGGGATGAGAATGTGAAGGACTACAAACAAGTCAAAACGACAACCATATTGAGTAAGGATAAAATCTTCAATCGGGAGAATAGGGTCGCAACCTCGATCACCAAATTGAAATCGGTCGAAAGAATGAGCGTATTTGATCAAGAGATCTTTCGTTCGGCCTACTTGGATTATTCCTCCACCATTCCGGTTCACAAGCGCATCAGAACTGAAGAATTGAAGTTCCTTTTGGACAGGGAGTTTAAAGCCAGAAATATTTTTACTTTTTATGAATTTGGTATTTACAACAATGGTCTAGCAACCAAAGTAAAATCCAATGAGTATACCGAGAAACATAGAGGGTCTAAATATGAAACCCCCATTTTCACGCAAGACAAAGGTCAAACCCCCTACAAATTGGTCGTTACTTTTCCAGACAGGGATCAGTTTGTTTTTTCCTCCATACTCAGTGTGGCAGGCTTATCAATTTTTCTAACATTATTCATCATCATAGTTTCAACCACTGCGATTTATCAAATCATACGACAAAAAAAAGTTTCGGAGATGAAATCTGATTTCATCAATAATATGTCTCATGAATTCAAAACACCAATAGCCACCATCAATTTGGCACTGGATGCGATTTCAAACCCAAAAACACAAAGTACTAAGACCAGACTGTTGGGGTATGTCAAGATGATAAGAGAGGAAAATCAACGCATGCTCTCTCAAGTTGAAAACATTTTAATGATATCAAGGCTCGAAAAAAGTTCATCACCTATCGATTTATCAGAGATAGATATACACCATGCCCTAGAGGATGCACTCCGGCGAGTGGATTTAATCGTGAAAAATCAAAAAGGAAAAATTTACACTCAACTCCACGCAAATCATACCCTATTCAAGGGAAATTTGAATCATTTCACAAATCTTATTGTTAATCTATTGGATAACGCGATAAAGTATTCCGATGGAGCTCCTGTCATTACCATCAGTACCTCTAATGAGGATAAGATAATTATTTTAAATATCAGAGATGAGGGAATTGGTATGGATGTCAATACCCAAAAACATATATTCGAAAAGTTCTTCCGTCAACAAAGCGGGAACATTCACAATGTGAAAGGCCATGGATTGGGTCTATCCTATGTCAAAAAAGTAATAGAACTCCATGGCGGAGACATAAAATTAATCAGTAAAATCGGCAAGGGAACGACTTTTATAATTTCAGTGCCACTGCTCTAATATCATTTAAAAACTTATGCCTATGACTGCCGAACAAAAGAAAATTTTAATTGTAGAAGATGATTTCAATTTTGGAAATATTCTCAAAGACTACCTGATTCTCAACGACTATTTTGTGGTTTTGGCCAAAAATGGAATTGAAGGAATGGAAAAGTTTCAAAAGGAAGATTTTGACCTTTGTATACTCGATGTGATGATGCCTTTTAAAGATGGCTTTACTTTAGGAAAAGATATAAGGGAAAAAAATGAAAATATCCCTTTGTTTTTCCTTTCTGCAAAAACACTTAAAGAGGATGTTTTGAGAGGTTTTAAAATTGGAGCTGACGACTACCTAACCAAACCCTTTGACTCTGAGGTGCTTCTTGCAAAAATAAAGGCCATTCTAAATCGGAAAAATCTTTACAATGCGCTTGAATCTGATATTTATGAATTTGAGATTGGGAAGTTTAAATTCAATTCAAAACTCCGTTTTCTTTCCTTTGGTAAAGAGGAGCCCGTCAAACTCTCCCCAAAAGAAAATCAATTGCTAAGACTCTTGGTTTTGCATATCAACGATTTACTCCCGCGAGAAATGGCACTAAATAAGATTTGGAGGGATGACAATTACTTTACCTCCCGAAGTATGGACGTATATATCGCCAAACTGAGAAAATACCTTAAATTGGACAGTGGGGTTGAAATACTAAACATCCACGGAGAAGGTTTCAGATTGGTTGTCAAAAACTAGTCAGACAACTCATTGATTTCTCGGATGAAACTCCTCCATCACCTTCTTTAGGTGCTTATTGTCCAGATGGGTGTAAATTTCTGTAGTCGTTATACTTTCATGCCCCATCAACACTTGTATGGTTCTTAGGTCTGCACCATTTTCCAGGAGATGGGTTGCAAAGGAGTGGCGGAAAGTATGTGGGCTTATTTTTTTTTTGATCCCTACTTTTATTGCTGATTCCTTGACGATGGTAAAAATCATGGCACGGGTCATTTTCCTGCCATTTCTGTTGAGGAATAAATAATCGTTGTCCTCTTTTTTTATTTTTTTTAAGCTTCTGATTTCTTCCTTATAGATTTGGATGAATTTTTTAGAATAACTGCCCAGAGGAACCAGTCTTTGTTTATCTCCCTTACCGTCTACCCTGATGATGTCTTCTTTAAAAAAAACATTAGACAAAGTCAAATTCACCAACTCACTGACCCTTAAACCGCTTCCGTAAAGCGTTTCTATGATGGCTCTGTTTCTGTGTCCATTGGAAAGATTCAACTCAACTCCTAGAAGAATCTTTTCAATTTCCATCAAATTGAGTGTAACCGGAAGTTTTCTCCCCAACTTGGGCCCTTCGATCAGATCGGCGGGAGAATTTGTTCTTAATTTTTCAAAAATCAAAAAATTAAAAAAACTCTTAATCGCAGAAATTCTCCTAGCTTGACTGTTGGTACTGACAGATTTTGATTGTTGATAGATGAATTGCTGAAGCGTTTCTTTAGAGCAATCTTTGGGCTGTTCCTCTATGTTGTTGGAGGATATGAACTGAGCCAAAGCGACAATGTCCGCACTGTAATTTTTGACCGTGTTCTCTGCCAAACCTCGCTCAATTCGGAGGTAGAATTCGTAATCAACGATGAGCGTTTTCCAATTCAAATCATCATAAAGTTAAGTATTTTAAAAATCATAACTTGATTTGTCGATTGGTTGAGATGATTTGGAACTTTCTTCAGATTTTTTTGGTGGTGAAACTGTTTCTCCAACGGGCAGAAGGGGGCGTTTTTTGGTTACCCTTTTCCTTCCCTTGTTCAGTTGTTCTGTAAAGGGATTGATGATTTCGTCATGAGGATTCTTCCGAGCAGAGAAAATATTATCATAAAACAGGTTTCTGACTTTTGATAAAATATCATTCGTAGTTAGACCAATATTGGTGTTCAGCTCGTTGATGTTATTTTTCACTTCAGAAAGAATCTTTTGGTTGGGAATTTGGACTACAAAATCTGAATTTTCTAGGGTTAAATTTTTAAAAGTGGAGGTGTAAATTTTTACGTTGAAGATTGATCCTTCGGAAAACTCAACATGTCCACTGCAAAAAATATTACCGTCCATTTTTCCGTTTAAAACCAGATCGTTGCATATAGCATCACCTTTCTTAGATGCAGATCTTTCGATCAGCATTTTTTTTGAAGTAAAAATCGTCCTTGTAAAACTACATTCCAGTTTAATGGATTTACTCGATTTAAGATAACCCTCTATATAGCTTTCTGTAGGAATAAAAATGGGATTGTCTTCAGTGGTTGAAGTAGGTTCTTTGTTTTCGGGGAATCGTAAATTTTTAGACATAATGATAAAATTTGAGGTCACATAAATTTAATCAATTTATTTATAAATAAGTATTTAATTTTTTGGTTCAATCGTTTAAAATTAATTTTAAACGATTTATTATGGTTAATTTTGACAAAACAAAAAAATGAAAATTGTCATCATCAATGGTCCCAATCTGAACCTTCTGGGAACACGTGAGCCAGGGATCTATGGAAACAAAACCTTTGAACAGTATTATGAAGGTCTGAAATCATCATTTCCTCAGGTTGAATTTGACTATTTTCAATCCAACATAGAGGGTGAACTTATAGATCGAATCCAGCAGGTGGGTTTTTCATGTGATGGAATTTTACTGAATGCAGCGGCATACACGCATACCTCTGTAGGAATTGGAGATGCCCTCAAAGCCATTGACACTCCTGTTATAGAAATTCACATATCCAATACCTTTTCAAGAGAAGACTTCAGGCATAAATCCTACATCACTCCTGTAGCCAAAGGGATCATCGTTGGTTTTGGGCTGGACAGCTACCGATTGGGTGTGGAGTCTTTTCTAAAGTCTTAGAGGTGAATGACCTCGTCGTAGGCATCTGCTACGGCTTCCATAACAGCCTCACTCATGGTGGGGTGGGGGTGTACCGCTTTGAGTACTTCGTTTCCTGTCGTTTCGAGTTTTCTACCCAAAACTGCCTCGGCGATCATGTCTGTTACTCCAACACCAATCATATGACACCCCAGCCATTCGCCGTATTTGGCATCAAATATTACTTTGACAAATCCCTCTGAGTTTCCACCTGCTTGTGCTTTTCCTGAGGCAGAGAAGGGAAATTTTCCCACTTTGATGTCGAAGCCTTTTTCCTTGGCTTGGGCTTCGGTCAATCCCACCGAGGCCACTTCGGGGAAGCAATAGGTGCAGCCCGGGATGTTTCCATAGTCAAGTGGCTCAACATGTAGCCCCGCAATTTTTTCTACACAGAGAATGCCTTCAGCGGAGGCCACGTGAGCAAGGGCTTGTCCAGAAGTCACATCTCCAATAGCATAGTGTCCGGGTAGATTGGTTTGGTAAAAGTCATTGACCAATATCTTATCCTTATCTACTGCAATGCCCAAATCTTCGAGTCCTAGGTTTTCGATATTGGATTTGATGCCCACAGCAGAAAGTACCACATCAGCGTCTAGGATTTCTTCACCTTTAGCGGTCTTTACTGTAGCTTTAACACCTTTACCAGTGGTGTCCACAGCGGTTACTTCGGCGCTGGTCATTATTTTGATGCCACTCTTTTTAAAGCTTTTTTCCAATTGTTTGGAAACTTCCTCATCCTCAATAGGGACGATACGATCCACATATTCAACGATGGTGACCTCGGTGCCCATAGCATTGTAGAAATAAGCAAATTCTATCCCTATTGCACCAGACCCCACTACAATGAGTTTTTTGGGTTGTTTGGGCAGGGTCATGGCCTCACGATACCCAATTACTTTTTTCCCGTCCTGGGGCAAGCTGGGAAGTGCTCTTGATCGAGCTCCGGTGGCAATAATCACATGTTTGGCTTTGTACTCTTCTGTTTTTTTTCCTTTGGTGACACTGATTTTTTTTCCGGCCAATACTTTTCCATGACCTTCAATGACATCGATTTTATTTTTTTTCATCAAAAATTGCACGCCCTTACTCATGCCGGCAGCTACGTTTCTACTTCTGTTGACCACTGCATCATAATCCTTGTCATATTCTTTAACTTTCAATCCGTAATCTTCTGCATGTTTTAAATAATTGAAAACTTGGGCAGATTTCAGTAAAGCTTTGGTAGGAATACACCCCCAATTGAGACAAACCCCTCCTAGACTTTCTTTTTCGACTACGGCAGTTTTAAGTCCCAATTGCGAAGCTCTGATGGCGGTTACATAGCCCCCCGGACCGCTTCCAATTACGATTACGTCATATTCATTCATGTGGGTTGAAGTTTAAATTCAGCACAAATTTAAGAAACTGTAAGTTATTTTTTGCCTATTGTCTGGTCGGGCTTTTTAATAAAATTGATGCTGGCAGAATTCACACAATAGCGCAGCCCCGTTTTGGTGGGGCCATCATTAAAAACATGACCTTGATGCCCCCCGCAATTGGCACAGACAATTTCCGTTCTGACCCTCCCTGCCGAGTGGTCTGGAATCATCTCCAAAGCCCCTTCGATGGATTTGTCATAACTGGGCCATCCACAATGGCTGTCAAACTTACTTTCACTTTTGTATAGTGGAGTTCCACAACCCTTACACAGATAGGTTCCCTCTTCATAGTGATCGTTGTATTGGCCTGTAAAGGGGTATTCTGTGCCTTTCTCCCTAAGAATTTTAAATTCCTCGGGACTGAGTTCCGCTTTCCAAATTTTTTGGGATTTTTCGATGGGGTATTTTTTGTTTTTACTCATTTGGAATAAAATTAAGGGACGCAGAGTTGACACAATGCCTTTTTCCTGTAGTTTCTTTGGGACCGTCGTTGAATACATGTCCCAAATGTCCTCCACATTTGTTGCATTTTAGTTCTTTTCTTGCGTATCCCAATTTATAGTCTACGTCATACTCAATATTGGATTCAACAGCACGATCAAATGAAGGCCATCCACACTTAGAATCGTATTTGTTCTCCGATTCATACAGCGGACTATTACAACCTGCACAAGTATAAGTCCCTTTTGCTTTATGATTGTTGTATTTGCCTGTAAAGGGATATTCAGTGGCTGCTTTTCTGAGCACCAGATAAGACATTTTTGGAAGCTCCTTTTTCCATTCTTGATCGGTTTTCTCTACCGCATAGCTTTTGTTCTCTTTGGATTCCTTTTGTTGGGATAACCCATTACAACTTATCAGAACAAGTGTGATTAAAAATAGAAACTTATTTTTCATCTACATTTTTTAGAGGTTAAATTATAAACTAAAGGTAATCGATTTTAAAAAATAAACTTATTACCAGAGGTCAGAACAAATGAATTCATAAATTGTGCCAATTTCTTAATGGAAGCAATGAAAAGAAAAAATAGATTGGAAAAAGGAAATTCCAAATTAATAAATGCATGGGCTTCCTATGATTGGGCCAATTCTGTATATCCACTGGTCATCAGTTCTACCGTTTTTCCTATTTACTATAGCGCGATATCTCAAGACATCGGCACCATCGAGTTTTTGGGCTACGACTTTAAAAACACAGCTTTGATCAGTTTTGTAACAGCCATGGCCTTTGTGGTTGTGGCCTTCAATTCCCCTCTACTTTCGGGAATAGCCGACTATATTGGAAACAAAAAAAGATTCATGAAAATTTTTGTCTATACCGGATCCATTTCCTGTATGGGGCTTTATTTTTTTGAATTGGATAGTATATACATGGGTATGATGTTTTATTTTTTCGCATTGATTGGGTTTTGGGCCAGTTTGGTTTTTTACAATTCCTATTTGCCGGATATCGCCCATCCCGAACAGCAAGATTTTGCTAGTGCCAGAGGTTTCTCTATGGGCTATGTAGGGAGTATTTTATTGTTGATTCTAAACCTGTCAATGGTCTTACAACCCGACTGGTATGGAATTACAGGCACACCATTGGAATCATCTCTTAAGGCGATGAAATATTCTTTTATCACTGTAGGTCTTTGGTGGGCTTTGTTCAGCCAATATGCATTCTATCACTTACCCAAGGGAAATAGTGAAGGAAAAGTCACCAAAGACGTTCTTTGGAATGGTTTTTTAGAAATCAAAAAAGTATGGTATCAATTGGATAAGCTTCCGATCCTCAAAAAATTCTTACCCGCTTTTTTTGTTTACAGTACTGCTTTACAAACCGTTATTTTGATTGCTACCTATTTTGGGGAGGAAGAAATCGTGTGGTCCAGCAGTGAACAAAAAACGATCGGCCTAATCGTCAGTATTATGTTGATTCAGATCGTTGGCATTTTTGGAGCTTATGCCACCGCCGCAGCCTCCAAGAGATTTGGCAATATTTCTACTCTGGTAGTCGTCAATTCTATATGGGCTGTGCTGTGTATTTTTGCTTTTTTTATCAGAACCCCTATAGAGTTTTACATAGCTGCGGGGGGCGTAGGGATGGTAATGGGAGGAATTCAAGCTTTATCCAGGTCTACTTATTCAAAACTAATCCCCGAAACCAATGATACAACCTCTTTTTTTAGTTTTTATGATGTGACAGAAAAGGTGGGAATCATTATCGGGATGTCCATGTTTGGAACCATTGATCAGATTACAGGAAGTATGCGTAATGCGATTCTTTTTTTTATCTTATTATTTATCTCTGGGGCTTTACTTTTATCTCGTATTCCCAATGATCGCAAAGGAAAATAAATCCAAAAGGCCGGGTTGGCATAACAATTGAACATACCTACTCCAAAAGACCTTTTATAGTGTTTTTGTATTAATAATTAGACGTACAGATCACATTACATGACAATTTGACTGAAAATTCACATATGGCCAAATCTAGTTTTACATCATTTGACAATTTGACACTTCAAGACATTGAAGCAGAAGCAGAGCTTATCCCTTTGCTAACCACCGAAGATGAGGAGGCACTCAGAAATGAAGAATTACCCAAAGAAGTTGCCGTACTCCCTTTAATAAACACAGTACTTTTTCCTGGAGTGGTTATTCCCATCACTGCAGGAAGGGACAAGTCCATTCAATTGATCAAGGATGCCAACAAATCTGATAAAATTATTGGAGTGGTGGCTCAAAAGGATCAGAATATCGAAAATCCCTCACCCTCTGATTTATATTCATTAGGAACGGTGGCACAAATACTGCGGGTTCTCAAAATGCCCGATGGCAATGCCACCGTCATCATTCAAGGAAAAAGAAGGTTTGAGATCCAAAGTATTACCAAAGAAGAGCCCTATTTAAAAGCCTCCATTAAACCCGTCGAAGAAACCTTTCCCAAGAAGGACAACTCCGAGTTCAAGGCCATTATTGACTCCATAAAGGACATGGCGCTGAAGATTATTCACGAGAATCCAAACATCCCTTCTGAAGCCTCTTTTGCCATCAAAAACATACAAAGTCATGCTTTTTTAATCAATTTCGTTTCCTCCAACATGAATCTCCCCGTTAGAGAAAAACAAAGGGTTTTGTCAATATTTGATCTACAAGAGAGTGCCATTGAATGCTTGAAATTGATGAATATTGAATATCAAAAATTAGAATTAAAAAATGACATTCAATCCAAGGTGAGGACAGACTTGGATCAGCAACAAAGAGAGTATTATCTCAACCAACAAATGAAAACCATCCAAGAGGAATTAGGGGTAGTTTCTTTTGAACATGAGGTAGATGAAATGCGTATGCGTTCCAAGGAAAAAAAATGGGACAAAGCCGCTGGAGCGCAATTTGATAAAGAATTGACCAAATTACAGCGCATGAACCCGCAGTTAGCAGAGTATTCTGTTCAGAGGAATTATTTGGATTTTTTTCTCGACCTTCCATGGAATGAATTTTCGGAGGATAAATTTGATTTAAAGAATGCCCAAAAAATTCTCGACCGTGACCATTTTGGGTTGGAGGATGTCAAAAAACGTATCATTGAGTATTTGGCAGTATTAAAACTCCGAAATGATATGAAGTCCCCCATTTTGTGTTTGTTTGGCCCTCCCGGAGTGGGGAAGACCTCTCTTGGAAAATCCATAGCAGAAGCGTTGGGTCGTTCCTATGTTAGAATCTCATTGGGGGGAATGCGTGATGAGGCCGAAATAAGAGGCCACCGAAAGACTTATATTGGCGCCTTACCGGGACGTATCCTTCAAAGTGTAAAAAAGGCCGGTACATCAAATCCTGTATTTGTTTTGGATGAAATTGATAAGGTCAGTAACGGAGTTCAGGGTGACCCTGCAGCGGCTTTGCTTGAGGTCTTGGATCCGGAGCAAAACACAGCCTTTTACGATAATTTCCTGGAGATGGGATATGATTTGTCCAAAGTAATGTTTGTTGCTACCGCCAATAGCCTATCACCCATACACCCTGCTTTGAGGGATCGAATGGAAATGATTAATATTTCCGGCTATACCCTGGAAGAAAAGTCTGCCATTGCCAAAAGACACTTACTGCCCAAACAGCTCAAAGAACACGGATTAAAAAACAAACAATTGACCTTGAACAAGGCTGTTTTGGATAAAATGGTTGAAGGATACACGCGAGAGTCGGGGGTAAGAGGCCTCGAAAAACAAGTAGCCAAGGCGGTTCGTTATGCCGCCAAGTCCATAGCGATGGAAGAGGATTACAAAATCAATCCTGCTCCTGAGGATTTGGTTGAAATTTTAGGCCCGGAAAAGGTGCACCGTGATCTTTACGAAAACAATCACGTGGCTGGAGTGGTTACCGGTTTGGCATGGACTTCAGTAGGAGGGGACATCCTTTTTATTGAGTCTGCAATTTCTGAAGGAAAAGGACAGCTCTCCGTCACTGGAAACTTGGGCAAGGTTATGAAAGAATCGGCCACCATTGCCATGGAGTTTATCAAATCCAATAAAATATTTTTGGGTCTGGATGATTTTGCCTTTGATCGGTACAATGTTCACATTCACGTTCCAGAAGGAGCGACTCCAAAGGATGGCCCTAGTGCAGGAATTACCATGCTCACTTCCTTGGTATCACTCTTTACCCAAAAAAGGGTAAAAAGTAAATTGGCTATGACTGGAGAAATTACCCTTCGGGGGAAAGTTTTACCCGTAGGAGGAATTAAGGAAAAAATTCTTGCCGCCAAACGATCCAAAATCAAAGAGATAATTTTGTGCGAGGACAATAAGAGGGATATCGACCAAATCAATCAAAAGTATCTGAAAGGTTTGACTTTCCAATATGTAAGGGAAATGAAAGATGTACTTGATATTGCCATAATTTCCAAAAAAGTACTGCATCCAAAGACATTTAAATCTTAGTCCATTGAATTCACGCTCAGTAATTGCCATCGATGGATATGCCTCTACGGGAAAAAGCACATTGGCCAAAATGCTGTCCCGTCATTATCAAATCCCTTTTATTGACTCCGGTGCTTTGTACCGGGGGATCACCCTTTATGCTTTAGAAAAAGGTTTTTTTAAAGATGACAAGCTCGATCAAGAGGCACTGAGCGAGGCCTTGGATGGGTTAAACTTGAGATTTGATCCCGAGACAGGAGGATTGTATTTAAATGACGAGAATGTTTCCCAAAAAATTCGGCTTCCCCAAGTGTCGGATCATGTCAGTAACATTGCTGCTTTGACCATGGTCAGAGAATTTTTACTCCACCAACTGCGTCATATGGCAAGTGAAAATGGTTTGGTGATGGATGGGAGAGACATTGGAACGGTAGTATTTCCCAATGCCGATTACAAATTTTTTTTTACCGCCCGACCCGAGGTTAGGGCCCGTCGGCGCTATGAAGAGCTTAAGGCCCAGGGTCAAAAAATCACTTTTGAGGAAGTTTTGAACAACCTCATTCTTCGTGACCAGACCGACTGCACTAGAGAGACCGCCCCACTTCGAAAGGCAGACGATGCTTTTGAGATCAATACTTCAGAGGTGACTACAGAGCAATTGTTTGCTGATTTGCTCGAAAAAATTGGTGCCAAATAAAATCCTTAATTGTTTGTTAATAAGCATATTCCTATTAAATTTGCACACTCTAAATTGACAGGGGAAAAAAGAGAGTAAAGAAAATATGTTTAACACCTTCTGTTGTTTCAATTAAATTTCCCGGACAGCAGAATACAAATTTTATCACAGCCATGGCTGAGAATAAAACCAATTCAACTAAAAAAGCTACTGCAGAAAAAGTTGAAGAACCAAAAAAAGCGGCTCCTAAAAAAGCTACTGCCGCTAAAAAAATCACTTCAACAAAAAAAACGACCACTGTTAAGAAAACATTAGCTGCCGAGAAAACCACTACAACAAAAAAAACGACCACTGCTAAGAAAACATTAGCTGCCAAGAAAACCACTACAACAAAAAAAACGACCACTGCTAAGAAAACATTAGCTGGCAAGAAAACAACTGCTGCTGCCGAAAAGACTAAAGCTACCAAGAAGGCTCCAGCAACTAAAAAAGCCGCAGCAAAAAAGGCTGAAGTTGTAGAGGAAATTGTTGCCCAAGAGGTCGCTTTTGCTGCTCCAAAAGCCAAAGCAGCGGATGAGAAAGATGAGTTTTTAGAAAAATTTAATTGGCACAATTACCAAGAAGGAATTGATGTAATCGAAGATGAGCAGTTAAAAGAGTTTGAAGCGTTGGTCGCTGAAAACTTTGTTGATACTGCCGATGAAGACGTATTGGATGGAACAATTGTTCACCTGACAGATCGTGAGGCCATTATTGATATCAACGCCAAATCAGAGGGGGTAATTTCTCTCAACGAATTCAGATACAATCCTCACCTTAAAGTGGGAGATAAAGTTGAAGTAATTGTTGATACCCGCGAGGACAAAACGGGACAATTAATTCTATCACATAGAAAAGCCCGAGTCATTAAGGCATGGGATCGAGTTAACAATGCTCACGACAATGGCGAAATTGTCAACGGTTTTGTGAAATGTCGTACCAAAGGGGGAATGATTGTAGATGTTTTTGGAATCGAAGCTTTCTTGCCCGGTTCTCAAATTGATGTTAAACCCATCAGAGACTACGATCAGTATGTAGATAAAACAATGGAATTTAAAGTGGTTAAAATCAACCATGAATTCAAAAATGTAGTCGTATCTCACAAAGCTCTGATCGAGGCCGATCTCGAAGAACAAAAGAAAGAGATCATTGGACAGTTGGAAAAAGGACAAGTTCTGGAGGGAACTGTCAAAAACATTACTTCCTATGGTGTATTTGTTGACCTGGGAGGTGTCGATGGATTAGTTCACATTACAGATTTGTCTTGGAGCCGAATCAACCATCCCAACGAAATTTTGGAATTGGATCAAAAATTGAACGTTGTAATCCTAGACTTTGATGACGATAAGTCAAGAATTCAATTGGGCTTGAAACAATTGAGTGCCCACCCATGGGATCGATTCAGTGATGAGCTTAAAGAAGGCGACAAGGTCAAAGGAAAAGTTGTCGTAATCGCTGATTATGGTGCTTTTGTCGAAATAGAAGAAGGCGTAGAAGGATTGGTTCACGTTTCTGAAATGTCATGGTCAACTCATTTGAGGTCTGCACAAGATTTCGTAAAAGTAGGAGATGAAGTAGATGCTGTTTTACTTAGTTTGGATCGCGAAACCCGAAAAATGTCATTGGGGATCAAACAACTTACTCCTGACCCATGGACTGATATCACCACCAAATACCCTGTAAGTTCAAAACACAAAGGAATTGTTAGAAACTTTACCAATTTCGGTGTGTTTATTGAATTGGAAGAAGGAGTAGACGGATTGGTTTATATCT
>CALKCR010000016.1:0-13248 GCA_938082715.1 uncultured Flavobacteriaceae bacterium
TAGTAGAAGTAGATCAAATGATAGGCTTTTCGATTTATTTTTTTGATGAGAAAGGGATACATAATAATCATTAAATAAGCAATAAAACCCCCTGCCAGTCGTGTAGGGACAATGGGGACTTGATTTAAATAGATCGAATAGGCTAAAAAGAAAAAATGGATCAAATGCATGATGGCAAATACTCCAAGGGCTTTTTTGGTAATCTCAAGTGATTTGTTTTTGAGGGAGGTTGCTCTGAAGAGAAAAAAACACAATAGATAAATCCCTAGTGAAAGTCGCCCGGAATATCGGGCAGCATACCTGAACACCTCATTGATGTCCGGTTCTATACGCAATAATATCAGCAAAAGTAATACTTCCAAAAGCACCCCCAATGCCCAACCTCTTTTCAGTAAAATGGTTTTCATAATTGATCAGAATATACGAAATACCCAAGGGTTTTGCCTAAAGTCCTGCCTTACTTTTCAATTCAACTTATTGTAAAAAATGGATTTAGGGTAAACTTGCTGTTTTTGAATTACTCCAATGCATGGGATAAAGTTTTTTTTCTTTCCACAATCTACAGCTAAAGTAATTGCTGAGCTAAATATAAAACCCTCCAATATGGAGGGTTTAAAACGGATTTTTAGTTTTTTAATTCAAATGCATTATTAAAGTAGATGCCATTCGTTTTCTAATCACCCTCATACTTGAATTTGTGCCATATTTTTTATTGGATGCTTCACTAACTTTTTTGGGAATGCTCCATGATTTCATGGCATCTTCTTTACTGTCAAACCCATCAATTGTCAAATAATTCCATTCATCCTGTGCATTAAGTGAAAAGACCATGATGGACATGGTTAGGAATAAAAATAGTTTTTTCATTTGGAATTATCTGATGGTTAATCGTTAACCCTACTTATTTTAATTCTAAAAAGCAAGTATATAGTTTTTTTAACTTAATGCACCCCTGACTCTGTTCCCTTTTGTCCTAGGAAACGTTGGAATTGACCGAGGGTTAAATGGTAATCAGCGGTTTTGAGACTACACAAGGTAATTTTTCTATTGGGCTTGAGAGACGACCTATCACCTTGCCAATCCAAAAAAATCTCCAAAGCCAAATAATGTTTATTAATGATAAGTCTTTTAAAGGGATAAATTATAGGAAGGTTCCTCATTTTGTCAATGCTGACAAATTCATTAAATTTCTTTTAATAGTATCTTGAAAAAACACAGTTTATGATGTTGAAAGTAAATTTCAAATTGCAATCCTTTAAAAACATTAATTTTTTGGTTATGGTTTTATTCCTCTTGTTCAATATTGAGGTTTTTTGCCAAAGCATTCAATCTTATGACATTGTCGTATATGGTGCCACCTCCTCGGGGATTACCGCTGCAATTCAAAGTTCCAGATTGGATAAAAAAGTATTATTGATCGAACCTGGTTATAGAATAGGAGGCTTAACCACCGGAGGGTTGGGTCAGACGGATATCGGGAACAAACAAGCCATCGGCGGAATATCTAGAGAGTTTTATCAAAACATTAAAAGTCATTACCAAAAACAGAAAAATTGGATATGGCAAAAGCGCGAGTCTTATAGAGATGGTGGTCAGACAACTTCTGATTCTATGGAAGATGCCATGTGGACGTTTGAACCCTCGGCAGCCTTAAAGGTCTTTAAGGACATGATAAGTAAGGAAAAGAACATAACCTTGATCTATTCTCAGCGATTAAATCGAAAATCAGGGGTAAAAAAAACGGAGGGTAAAATAGTATCCATTCAAATGGAAAGCGGTCAAATATATCAAAGTAAAATATTCATTGATGCCACCTATGAGGGGGATTTAATGGCTACGTCTGGAGTTAGTTATACCGTGGGTCGCGAGTCTAACTCACAATACGGAGAGTCATTAAATGGGGTGCAGGCAAATAATGTGAGTCTGGCCCTTAAAAAAACAATTTCCATGAATGCTGCGCATCATAATTTCATAGAGGGTGTTGATCCTTACATCAAAAAAGGTGATCCAAAAAGTGGCTTACTGCCTTTTATCAACCCAGGAAAACCAGGAGTTGACGGAGTTGGAGATGATAAAATTCAAGCCTACTGCTATCGAATGACTTTGACCAATCACCCCGATAATAGGATTCCGTTTTGCAAGCCAACTGGATATCAAGAAATCGAGTATGAATTGCTTTTTAGAAACTATGAAGCGGCTATAGGATCCCATGAAAAAATGTATAGTTACGGGGATCCCTTAGTTCCATGGATCAATTCAAAAATGCCCAACCGTAAAACTGATACGAACAACCAAAAAGGTTTTTCTACAGACTTTATCGGGCAGAATTATTTGTATCCAGAAGCATTGTATGAGGAACGGGAAAAGATAGCGGAGCGTCACAAAAAGTATCAACAGGGTTTGATGTGGACTTTGGCCTATCATCCTCGTATTCCTGCCCAAGTGAGAGCAATTGTCTCTCAATGGGGAACTTGCAAAGATGAGTATGAGCGTGAAGATGGCTGGCCCTCTCAGTTGTATATCCGGGAGGCCAGACGGATGATCAGTGACTATGTGATGACCCAAAGAAACTGTGAAAAATTAGAGCTGGCCGAAGATGCTATTGGTTTGGCAGCATACGGAATGGATTCGCATCACGTTCAGCGCTATGTTGATGTCAACGGATATGTTAAAAATGAGGGTAATGTAGAGGCTCATGTGGCAAATCCTTTCCCCATCAGTTACCGAAGTATTGTTCCAAAGAAATCAGAGGTGAGAAACCTTCTGGTACCAATTTGCCTCTCGGCATCTCATATTGCTTTTGGATCGATCCGGATGGAGCCGGTATTTATGGTTTTGGGTCAGTCGGCAGCAATTGCAGCAGCAATGGCCATTGACAATGATTGGGATCTACAACATATTCCCTATGATCAATTAAAGCTTAATTTATTAAAACACAAACAGATTCTTAAATAGAGTTCAAGATCAATTCGCACCCAAATATTCACTTTTTGAATAAACCTCTACACCATTAACAAAAGTTTTATGAATTTCAATTTTATTTCCTACCCTACTGAAAACAATTAGATCGGCTCTTTTACCAACAGTTAATGATCCAAGGTGATTGAGAGAAAACATCTTAGCAGGATTAGTAGAAGCCATTTTGACGGCTTCTGACATATCACATTCAGTGAATTCCATTATGACCTCTAAACACTTACTTATTGGTGATGCTGCACCAGCTAATGCATTTATTTTTGGAAATCTAACTACGTTAGGAGTGAGTAAAAGCTTTCTTTCTCCACGGATATACTCCCCAGGGGGCAATCCGGCTAAATCTAATGCATCAGAAACTAATATTAAATTATCAGCACTTTTAGTTTTGTAGAATGTCCTGACCTCTTCACGAGTTAAATGAAAACCGTCTGCAATAATACTTGGAGTTAAAAGATCTTCGGATAATTGAGGCCATAGTGGATTATAATGCCTGTTTATCATATTTGCACAACCGTTGCCTAGATGAGTCGCCATTCTGGCCCCTGCGTTAACAGCATCTTTAATTTCAGATACAGTGCCATTGTGATGTCCCAATGAAACAATAACTCCACTATTTGCACATTTTTCAATAAATTCAATAGCTCCATTTAGTTCCGGTGCAACAGTAATTAATTTAATATTATGGTTTGCTGCATTTTGAAGATCTAAAAACTCTTGCCAATTTGGCTCTCTGGTATATTTTTTCAAATGGGCTCCTCTAAAGCCGTCGATTGGAGATATATAAGGCCCCTCCAGGTGAAAACCTAGTATTGAATTTTTTAATTCAGGATCTTTCATTGCTTTTGCCAGAACAGAAAAATTTTCTTTCATTCTAGAGAAGTCACTAGTAATAATAGTCGGAAAGTATGAGGTAACACCAGCTTTCCAAAGTGCTTTCGTAGCTTTTTTAACTTCTTTTACAGTTAAATTGGGTCCCGAGAAATCAACTCCAACAAATCCATTAATTTGAATATCAATAAGCCCCGGCGCAACAAACAAACTTGGAATAACCGAATCTATTTTTAGGTCTGTAATGTTTGAAATTTTACCTTTCTCTAATTCAATTACAACTGGCTTATTATCGGCATAATTTATTGCGGAAATATTTGATATTATTTTTTTTGAAGCGCTTATTGGGAGAAAAAACGTCAAAATCAAAATCCATAAACTTATTTTCATAACATATAAAATTTAAATTCTAGATTACTATATATCCAACTTCAGACTTTAAGTTAAAAAATTTAACAGTAAGTCACGAAATAGACTTAATTTATCTCAATTTTTCCAAAGCAAACGCAATTATTTTATTCCCTTTTTTAGTTTGGAGTTTTTCACCACCACATGCAATTACCAAATACTGTTTGCCATCAACAACATAAATCGAAGGCGTAGCAAATGCGGGAGCGGGTAATTTAAATTCCCATATTAAGCTTCCTGTTTTCTTATCAAATGATCTAATATAACCATCCTTGGTAGCAGCAATAAACAGGAGTCCATTTTTGGTAACAACAGGCCCTCCGTAGTTTTCGGTTCCGGTTGTAGGATAACCGAGATTTCGCAAGGAAACTGTTTCGCCAAGTGGGACTTTCCATAAGTATTCTCCGGTATTTAAATCCAAAGCTTGTAGTGTTCCCCATGGCGGAGCAATGGCCGGAAGACCATTTTTGTCAAGAAATTTATTGTAGCCTGTAAATTTAAAAGGTAGGTAGGTTTCTTCGATCTTATCCTGTATTCCCTCCCTGGCCTTATTTTTATTTCCTTTGTCAGTTAAAAAATTTATAAGCATTTGACGATCTTTTGTTGATAATTGAGGGAAACCTGGCATAATCCCCTTGCCACGGGTAATGATTTCTTGAATCTGCTTTTCAGATAAACGGTTACTGACTCCGACAAGACTGGGATATCCACTGAGGGCTATTCCGGCTCGATTGGCTTTGTGGCAGCTGGCGCAATTTTGCCGATAAATCCGCTCTCCTTGAGGAACTTCAGCCCCAAAAACTTTAGTTTTTTTCATTTTCAGAAACCAAGCCATTTCATTGGAATTGATATACAGAATTCCTTTATCTGGATCAGCTCCGGCACCTCCCCATTCGGCAGCTCCATCATAACCTGGTAACAAGAGAACGGGTTTTAGGGAAGGGGGTGCATAGCGTCTTTTGTCCGCCTGTTCAAATAGAAGGAGTAAACTGTCGCGGTTTGGGGCATAGGGACTTATGTCCTCTGCGGTTATATCATTTGATTGTCGTGCAAAGGGAAATGGCTTAACAGGAATTGGTTGAGTGGGCCAAGTTTGTTCCCCGGGCAAGTCTGATTTTGGGACAGGAACTTCTTCAATTTCAAACAGCGGCTGACCTGTTAGTCGATCAAAAAGGAAGACAAAGCCTTGTTTGGTTATTTGAGCCACTGCGGGTATGGATTTGCCTCCATGATTTACTGTTAATAAATTGGGTGGAGCAGGAAGGTCTCGATCCCACAAGTCGTGATGGGTAAATTGATAGTGCCAAATTAATTTACCGGTATTGGCATTGAGTGCCAATAGGCAATTTGAAAAGAGATTCTTTCCAGGTCGCATGACACCATAAAAGTCTGGTGCTGCTGAACCAGTGGGGACGTAAAGAATTTCACGATCTACATCCAGTGACATTCCAGCCCAATTGTTAGCGGCTCCTACAACAGTACTTTGTGAAATGTTGGGGTTTCCCCAAGTATCGTCTCCCTCTTCTCCTTGATGGGGAATGGTATGAAAAGACCAGACTAATTTTCCGGTTTTTACATCAAACGCCATTATATCTCCAGGAGAGGCACCCGCACCTTCCGAGAGCCTCAGTGGCATAACTATTAAATTCTTGAAAATAGTCCCTGGAGTAGTCGAGATAACAAATTTTTCTTTTGAGGCGGCTGGTAAACCGCTTCGTAAATCAATTTTTCCGTCTACTCCAAATGATTGTACCGGATTACCCGTCAAGGCATTTAAAGCCCAAAGATCAGAACCGATCGTATAAAAAATCCGTTTATCCTCACCCGATTCCCAATAGGTAACGCCTCTGCTGGTAGAAAACCAAGTCTTTAGTGAATCTCCAAAAACCCAAACCTCTTTGCCTGTTCGCGCATCCAGCGCAAATGCTCTTAGTGCAGCACTAACACCGTAAAGTAAGCTGTCGACCACTATCGGATTCATCTGCATCTGTCCAAAATCCTTGCTCTGGTACTCCCATGAAATTTTTAGGGACTTAATGTTTTCAGAATTAAACTCTGAAAGTGTGCTGTAATGGCTCCTTCCTGGATCCCCGAGATAGTGTTGCCATTTTTCATAGAAACTTTTACTACCACTGTTTTGGGGAGACGTACCGCATTGGGTCAGGAGTATAAAAACCAAAAAAAGAAACAGATAGCGCATTTGAGATGCTTAATTTTTATATACTCAATATTTAAACCCTCATTAATTGTAAAATTAATGAGATTTTGGGTTTAATTTTAGATTGTTTAGATCATTTATGTGATCCTTCCCTTTAATAAACACCAAAGGATAGCGTTGAAATATCTTTTTTCAATCTTTTGAAAGTTTGACCCAAGTTCCTGCAATAATCATTAAAGCGAACGTGATTAAAAAAATATTTGCAGCAGGTTCAGGCATAAATGAAGGAGGCCATCCATCTGAAACGGAATGTCCGGTAAATTCAATAAAACTGTTCGTTACAACGGACAATTCAACTCCACTTTCTTTTAATTCGGATAAGCGATAGGATTGTGCAAGTTGAGCATTTCTTAAATATGAAAAAACGGTATATCCATAAAAGGCAGTACAAAGCCCAAAAATGGTCACCAAGATTTTTCCAAAAACATTTGAGTTTTGTTCCCTTTGGAATCTAACAAGTCTGAAGGTTATAAAAACCAATCCAGTAAAAGAGAGCATATATGTTGCATTTGATATAAAACTCAGTTGAAAATGGTTTAAAATGTCTAATTCATTCATAATACTTTATTTGTGATTTCTAATAAATATAAATAAATAAAGGAATAAAAGACATTATTTTCCTTTAAATAGATTTAATGATTTTTGTCATATTTGTAAATTATTATTTTAAATAATGCTAAGCAAAAGGGCCCAAAGTGTTTTACATTTTCATGTTATAGTTTTTATATTTGGTTTTACATCAATTTTAGGAGTTTTGATCGACAAGGATGCGGTTTCTTTGGTTTGGTATCGCATGTTGATGGCTTCTCTTTTTTTAACTGTTTTATTATTCTTTAAAAAGAAAAAATTTGAATTCAATTATAATCTTCTTTATATGTTGGTTGCGGCTGGGTTATTAATTGCAGCCCATTGGTTGTCATTTTTCTATGCTATAAAAATGGTTGGGGTGTCGCCAACATTAGCAATGCTTTCCTCTGGAGCATTGATAACAGCTGTATTAGAGCCAGTATTTTACAATCGAAAAATCTTGTTTTCTGAGATTTTATTTGGAGGGATTACGATGATTGGCATGTTCATTATTTTTAAAACTTCTCCTGAAGATTGGCTGGGAATGTTTGTTGCTCTAATTGCCACGGTTTTGGGTGTTTTTTTTACTCTAATCAATGGGGTTTTAATTAAAGACAATGCCTCAGTGATTATAACGCTTGGTGAGATGACGATTGGCGTGGGTTTTATCTCCCTATATGTTTTGTTAAGTGGAGGTTTTGACACTTCATTTTTTACAATCACCACTTCAGATTTTTTATATCTAATAATCCTTGGTTCGGTATGTACAGCTTATGCTATTACTTTTTCTATCCAAGTAATGAAACAATTGAATCCATTTACAATCATGCTTATCATCAATATGGAACCCATTTATGGTATCATATTGGCACTGTTTATTTTTGGAGATGATGAATTGATGAGTTCAGGTTTTTATATCGGTCTATCCATTATTTTATTTGCCATAATATCAAACTCAATCCTAAAGGATTATAAATTAAAATAAGTACAAGAGTGGGCCAGTTGAATTAAGGAGATAACACTGTTAAATGATCAAATGATGTTTAGAATAATTAAAACAAATTAATCATAAGTTGAGAATTTCATTCCAAACAGACTCTAAAACAGGAACCCCTTTTTCAGTGTTTTCTTTTCTATTATGTACAGCTCTTTCACCGGGAAATCTGAGTTGGGACTCTTCATCTATTGGTGTTGAAGATTTCAAATCTTTTACAATTTTATCAATTACATTGTCTTTATCATTGTATCCCAACAATTTTTTAGGGTCGATGGTGATAAAAACTTGGGAACAAGATATTTCGTCTTCTTTTTGGGCAACTTGATGAACAGCCAGGCCGTCTGATAGAATCGCAGCCATTACATCCAATACGAAAGACAGTCCTGATCCTTTCCAAAACCCTACCGGAAGGGTTCTTAGAGATTTTAATATCAAGCTTGGGTCATTAGTCAAATTCCCATTGTTATCGTAGCCTCCAGTAACGGGTAATTTTTCATTTTTTAGTTCTGTCAATTCCATGGCACCATAGGAAAACTGAGACATGGACATATCCAGTACTATTGCTTCGTCATGATAAGGAATACTAACGACCAGAGGGTTGTTTCCCAGTTTGGAATTCTTGGCACCCCAAGCTGGCATAATGGCCGTTGTATTGGTCCATCCAATAAAAATATGCTCTTTTTTTGCTGCCTGCCAACCGTAATAACCTCCACGCATCCAGTGGTTGGTATTGGAGAGCGTCACACATCCTATTCCAAATTCCTTGGCCAATTCCAATGCCCTATCGGTTGCAAAAAAAGCATTCAAAGGGCCCGGACCAGATGCACCGTCCCATTGTTCTATCACTCCTAATCGATTTTTCAATGTGGGTTTGTTTTTTGGTATTACATAACCTTTTTTCAGGAAATCGATGAATCTTGGAAACCTATTTACTCCATGAGAGTAAACCCCATCTAAACTGTTTTGGGTGAAAATATCTGCACATTTTTCAGCATCCTCAATTGAAAAATCAAAAGCCGATAATTTTTTGATAAAATGTAACTTCATTTCCGCTGCGGAAATACGTATTGTTTTTACAACGCTCATTGTTTAATGATCTTAATGATTAAAGTGATATCATCCCTTTGATAACTATTTGTTCTGGATCGATCCAATTTTCGATGGTATTGGGAAATTCGTCAAAATTACAAGAGTGGGTGATCCATTGGTTGATATTGATTTTCTTTTGCTCCATCAAATGAATGATTTTTTTGAATTCTTGCGGTAAAGCATTTCTTGTTGCCATCAATGTAACTTCATTTTTATGAAACAGGGGATCGTGAAACTGAATTTCACCAATAAATAACCCTACAAAGATTAATTTACCTCCAGAACACAAATAATTAAAAGAGTTTTCCATTGAGGTTTTATTTCCAGTGGCATCGAAAACAGCATCTGGTAAGTCACCATTCAATACTTCTCTTAAATTTTCTGGTAAAAAACCTTTGTCAGGACAAATGATTTCATCAGCTTTCAATCGAGATTGAGCAAAATTCAGACGATTTTTATTAAAATCCATCACCACGACTTTGATACCTTTTAGCTTTGCAAATTGAACTACAGATAGCCCTATAGGCCCGGCTCCAATGACCAAAACGGTATCCCCTTTTTTAATGTTGGATCTTTCAACTGCATGTGCACCAATCCCCAAAAACTCTATGGTAGCCAAGTGATCGTAACTCAATACAGAAGAGCGGTGAAGTTTATTAACAGGTACTTTAAGGTAGCTTGCCATACCACCGTCGACATGAACTCCCAGTACTTTTAATTGCTCACAACAATTGCTTTTACCATTGCGACAAGGCTGACATCTACCGCAATTTAGGTAAGGTTCAACAGCCACACGATCTCCAATTGCAAGATCATCAGAGGCAGATTGCAGTTGAATAACTTTAGCACCCAGTTCA
The DNA here is from genome assembly GCA_938082715.1 of uncultured Flavobacteriaceae bacterium. Classification (GTDB taxonomy): domain Bacteria; phylum Bacteroidota; class Bacteroidia; order Flavobacteriales; family Flavobacteriaceae; genus UBA8316. Next base: position 9,941 of record CALKCR010000016.1, read on the forward strand.
TGACCGAGTACCCTCGGGTAGGTGAAAAAAGGTTGGTTGCCCCTGAAAGCGTGATAATCTGTTCCACAAACCCCAATCTTTTTTATTTTCACCAAGGCTTCTCCTTCCGACAATTTTAAATCAATGGTGTTTTCCTTAGTTTGGAATTTTCCGGGTTCATTAAGAACGATATATTTATTTTTCATAGGGTTAAACGTTTAAAATATATCTTCCCTTTTTTCCAATTCTATGGGCAGTATTTTTGGTGATGTATTTTGATTGATTAATTTGTTGAGGCTGATCTCTTGAACAAAAATAACTGTGAATGCTTCGACGATCAGCGATAGTGTGGTTGGTGGTTCCCCCATGCCAAACATGCGAATTAAAAATAAATACGGAACCAGCAGGCCCCATAATTCTTATTTCATCGGGATGTTCCTCAAAAGGATCTTCAAGTGCTTGATCGGGCAAATGCTTGAACTTGTGCGATTTTGGAACGATCCTGGTAGAACCGTTTTCAATGGTGAAATCATCCAAAAGCCATATGCTGTTACAAACTTTGTAGTTGGAGTCAACAACAGTATTTCCCCAATCTACATGAAGTTTTTGAAGTCCCATGCCCGGTTTGGCGGCCCGATAGTTTAGTGAAGATAATTTGAATTCTCTACCAAGAACGGTCTCTATGCCCTCCAATACCCTAGGGTGGGTGTAGAATACATCAAATATTTTCCCTTTATTGACCAAATCGGCCAATCGGTCTGCTCCTTCTTCTTTTGGATGTCTGATGTATTTAGATTCAACCAATTCTTTACCGGCATTTTCCCCTTCAATCTCTTTCAACTCTTCCATACGGGCGTTAATAGAATTTACCTCTGATTCACTTAACAGCACTCCTAGGTTTAGATATCCATTTTCCTCAAGGAATTGTTTTTCTTTTTGTGTTAGCATGAGATTTTATTATAATTTAAAATTAATGATTATGTGTGTAATTATCATTATCACCTTAGCTTTTAAAAATTAATGCGAAGATTGTTGATGAAATTTTAGGGTTTGGATCATCGTCATCCGAATTACAAGAATAGATAAATGCAAAAAAACAGAGTGGCTAATAAAGGATAGTAAAGCTTTTTTCTCCCTGAAATGTATAAACGATCCACTGTACGCATTTTTACTACTTCAAATAAAAGAAAAACCGTTTTCTAAACCCACCCCACCATGATAGAATCTGTCAGAGCGAAAAGTTTTGAAGTTTTTTCATCAAAGAGAATTTCTAATCAAATGCACACTTACAAGATTGAATTGAATGTGGACAATTAATAACCATTATAAATATCAATTTTTGATTCCTATTGATTAATAATTTACGAGCATTGGAAGCCCATAACCTTTTTCTGTCTTTTGGGGCAAATTAAATATCATACGCACTGTAGGAGCCAGTTGATTTGTGTAGAGTTGACCTTCAGTAGCCACTTCTCCCAAAGCCTTTATTCCTTTTCCAAAAACAATGATCCAGGTTTGATCTGATCCCTTGATTTTTGCGCCGTGACTTCTCCAGCTATCGATAGGGTTTGTTCCTCTACCGTGATCTGTGCTGATGATAAAGATAGTTTTCCCTCTATAATATTGACTTTGTTGGGTATAATTCCATAAATCCTCAATAAGTGCATCGGTATTTTTAGTGGACTTTATATAGGATTTATAATCTCCATTGTGGGCAAAATCATCTGTTTCCCCGTAGGCAATATAAATCAAATTGGGCTGGTGTTTATCAAGATATGCCTTGGCATATTGATGGGTAAAACCGTCAAGTCTAACAGACCCCCAAGGACTGGGAATTTGTCGCTGAAGCTCGTTGAGTAATTTCTCCTGTGGAGTTAGTGGAAGATCGGTGGAGGGTTCAAAGCCACAATTTGTATAAATTCCAGATCTCTCCTCATTGACGATAGCATCAAAAACATCCCAACTGCCAAAGGCCGCAACATTTTCCTTGCCATAGGCTTTTGCAAATTGTTCCAAAACAGTTTCGTTGGGATTGGGGGTCTTGGCATTAGAGTCAATGTTTTGATCGTCTGCCATTCCAGTAAGTATCTCATTATAGCCTGGATAGGAAAACCACTTACCATTTGTAAGGTTAACCTTGCTTCCCAAGTTCCTATTGCCATGAATTTGTCCCATCTTAATCACTTGGTTCCAGACGAAAGGCATTAGTTTCCTTCTTCTTTCTTGGGGGCTTACTGCCCATGTCCAACCATAAAGTGAATCAGGATCTTTTACGTATTTTGGGTTTTTCACCAGTAAAGAATCAACTCCTGAAAATAGCTCTTGCCATCTTAATCCGTCAAGTGTGATCAAAAAAACTTTTTGATCAACCTCCGGAGTTTGGGAAAATCCCAGTAGGGTGCAAAACGAGTAAACAATCAAAAAACAAATGATCTTCATAGCCGGGTAGGATTATACACAAATATAGAAACTTAGAGTTTACAGTAAAAGGAACCCATTCTACTAAACCACCCCTTCAACAGCTAATCAAATAGGAAGGGAAGTTTTTAGCTTTTCTCTTTAAATACAAAATCATAGTCGACATCCTTACCGAAGTGCTTTACAATATACTTGCATACCTCATCTTTATCATAGATAGGTTGGTAATCTCCAACAGATACATTCCCTAGTCCAAACCTAATCTCTTTATAGGTCATATCTGTATTAGTATCAATTAGCATGTGTACATGCTTATTAGTGTGATCACCTTTATCACTCTCACTCACATAGAAAACATTTTCTACCTTGTATGTAGAGGAAATAAGTTTGTTAATCCAGTTCCGTGCAGTCATTAAGTGTACTTTGTAATGGGTTCTACAAGTAATAAAGTAGTTCCAATCAAACATTCTCAGGAATTCAGCGTATACGTTATTCATTTTCATAATCTTGAGTTTAGGCAATAGAAGACATTAAGGCATTTTCTGCCTATTCTTTAGTCTCAGGACTTAATTATATTGGATTAGAATACTCTAAAATAGCTATAAAATCAAATGAGATTTTGGCTAAAACTCCAGATTTAGAATATTTAAGGGGCAGATCTGTGGGCAGAAAAGAAAAAACCCCTCACAAAAGTGAAGGACTTTATTTGGTTGTTATCGTTAGTGAAGTCTAGCGGCTACGCTTGCTCCCTCTATTATTCAAAGTTGCAGCCTCCCTGATTATAATCTAAACTTTTTTTGATAATTAGAGTCTAAATAATTAAACAACTAAAATGAAAACTTGATTCTAAATCATTTTTTTACATTATTAAATTATTTATGTTTTATTGCAATCAATAATTATAATATAAT
>CALKCR010000017.1:0-63087 GCA_938082715.1 uncultured Flavobacteriaceae bacterium
AATAAGGCTCTGTGCCCGATAAGAGGTAGAAAGGTTTATATTCTCCCCGATCTATAGAAGACATTAGCTGATTAAATTCCTGCATCCTAAAAAATTATATGCAATTTTGCATCATGGAAAAACTCAATTTTCCCGATTTCGATTTCTCGTTTAAAAGTAAGGAAAATAAAACCTTTATATTCGACCCCATAAGAAAAAAATGGCTGGTTTTAACCCCCGAAGAATGGGTGCGTCAACATTGTATTCAATTTTTGTTGAAAATCAAAAATGTTCCTTTGGGTTTTATACAGGTGGAAAAGAAATTGAAAATCAATAATACCGAAAAACGATACGACTTGGTAGTCTTCAAGCCTGACTTCTCCATTGCGGTTCTTGTTGAATGCAAAGCCCCTACCGTAAATTTGACCCAAAAAACATTTGATCAAATTGCGAGATACAATACTGTATTAAAAAGTGACTATCTTATGCTCACCAATGGTTTAATTCACTTTTTTTGTAAAATGGATCTCAAAAAAGGCCAATATCTTTTTTTACCCAATTTACCCTCTTACAACTCTAGCGAATGAGTTCAATTGCTATTGCCATATTAAATTGGAACGGGAAAATATTGTTAGAACGTTTTCTCAAGGATGTAGAAGAAAACAGTCCGGGAGCCAAGGTATACCTCATTGACAATGCCTCCACAGACGATTCAGTGGGCTATGTCCAAAAAAACCACCCCACTGTTAAAATCATTTTATTGGACGACAATTACGGCTACGCCGGAGGGTACAACAATGGACTGCTTTCCATCGAAGAGGACATCATTTGTTTACTCAATAATGACGTTTTGGTAAAACCCGGATGGTTACCACCTATTTTGGATCACTTCGAAAACCATCCGCTAACAGCCATCGCTCAACCTCACATTATGGATTTGAACCAGCCTCGTAAATTTGAATATGCAGGAGCAGCAGGGGGATTCATTGACCGCTTAGGCTATCCCTATTGCCGGGGGAGGATGTTCAGTAACTTAGAGGAAGACTCGGGACAATACGACAAAAATGAAAAAATATTCTGGGCCAGTGGGGCTTGTTTTTTTGTCAGAAAAAAGGTTTTTCAATCCTTGGGAGGCTTTGATGAAGATTTTTTTGCCCATATGGAAGAAATAGACTTTTGCTGGAGAGCATTCAATCAAAATTTAAACGTCTATTCCCTTTATCAAACCAAAGTATATCACCTCGGTGGTGGTACATTGAAGCCGTCCCCCCAAAAAACCTATCTCAATTTTAGAAACTCCCTATACCTTTTACTCAAAAATTTACCAGAAAAAAGAGGGATTAGAGTTTTTGAGCGTATGATTTGGGATGGAGTAGCGATCTTATTTTTCATTCTAAAATTAAATTTTTTAAATGCTTTTGCAGTGATAAAAGCCCACCTTTCATTTTACAAAAACTACAGCAAAATCAATAAAAAACGCTCCAAAAAAAAAGCATTTATTGACTATTACACGCAATCGCATCTGCCTTTTGGTTATTTTTTTCTTAAAAGAAATAATTTGTAAGGGTCGGGAGGGTTTTTTTGGGTTTTTATGTTATTTTTACCGGAGTTTAATAAACATTTCAACAAAATCAACAATGAAAAAATACCTTGCAATCGCAACAGTTTTTGCTGTTCTTCTATCGTCTTGTGTTTCTCAAAAGAAATACGCTGAACTGGAAACCCTTCAACAAAACACTAAAGGTTTGTTGGATAGTGCCACTGTCAAATTGAATACTTGTAATGAGGAGAAAGAGGCTGCTGAAGCTCGATTGGCCTCCTTGCAAGACAGAGTAAACTTTCTACAGGCCAACAACCAAGACCTGATCAACAATATTGGAAATTTGACTACCCTCTCCCAAAAAGGTGCCGAAAACCTGGAAATGTCATTGGAAAGCATGAAGGAAAAAGACATGAGAATTCAATCCATGCAAGAAGCCGTTACCAAAAAAGATTCTGTTACACTTGCTTTAGTCACCAGCCTAAAAGGTGTGTTGGGTAATATGAGTGATGACGACATAGAGATTAATGTAGAAAAAGGAGTTGTATATGTCTCTATTTCTGACAAGCTTTTGTTCAGAAGCGGAAGTTTTACCGTTACTCAAAAAGCCAAAGAGGTATTGGGTAAAGTTGCCAAAGTAGTAAACGACAAACCTGAAATCGAATTTATGGTAGAAGGACATACGGACAATGTTCCGATCAAAATTGACGGAATTGAAGACAATTGGGATTTAAGTGTTAAACGCGCCACTTCTGTTGTCAGAATACTTCAAAACGATTTCGGTGTAAGTCCAGCGAGAATGACTGCTGCTGGACGCAGCTACTATATTCCACTTGCCGACAACGACAATGCCGCCAACAGAGCCAGAAACAGAAGAACTCGTATTGTAGTACTTCCAAAACTAGATCAATTCTACGATCTGATTCAACAAGGTATGAAATAAGAACCTTCAAACGGTTTAAAGAAAGCATCCGCCATTGGCGGATGTTTTTTTTTACAACAAATCCAAGTCTCCCTTTCCCTCCCTCACAATCTCAGGGACAGAACTACACAAGTCCACCACGGTTGATGGAACATTACCACCAAAACCGTCCTCCAACATCAGATCAATATCACTTTCCCAACACTCATAAATCATATCGGGATCTGTGGTATAATCCAAGATTTCGTCTTGATCGTGTAATGAAGTGGTAATCAAAGGAGCTTTGAGTAAGCCCATAAGCGCCTCCAATATGGGATGGTTGGCTATTCTAATACCAATTGACTTCCGCTTTTCGAAAGGTTTTTGAAGTTTTAAACAAGGCAGAATAAAAGTATATGGCCCCGGTAAACAACGTTTTAACAGCTTAAAAGTAGAATTGTCCAAAGGTTTTACGTACTTGGATAAATTGCTAAAGTCTCTCATAAAAAAACTAAACGGAGCTTTGTCTAATTTGATCTCTTTAATATCAGCCAACCGTTGCAGGCCATTTATATTATCACTCAAACATCCCAAGGCATAGACCGTATCGGTAGGATAAATAATTAGTCCTCCTTGTTCCAGTGCATCTGCTGCTTTTTTTAGGAATTTGAGATTGGGTTTGGATTGGTAAAATTTTAAGAGCTCTGCCATCAACTTTTTATTTTGAGTTTGGCAAAGCGCAACAATAAGTGTTTTTGTCCCAATCCACTAAAATCAATCAGGGCTTTTTTGTCGCTTCCCTTTCCTTCAATAGAAACAACTTTTCCATAACCAAACCTGACGTGTTCTACTGTCATGCCCTCTTCGAGTTGTGCGATTTCAGAACGAACAGCTAACGGTTGGGGAGTCTCCGAAGCATTAATTTTTCTCAGTTTTCCCAATTGATTTTGACTGGGAGCCGTATTCATTTTGGTTGCTTGTGGTTTTTCCGTAACTGGCTTTTTGGGTGGATTAAAAACTCCGAAGATACCCTTGCCGATCATGGGTTTAAAAACATAGTCGTCTTTGGGGATGACATAATCCAAATACTGCTCGTCAATTTCCTCAATAAAACGACTAGGTTCTGCATCCACCAGTTTGCCCCAGCGGTAACGGGAAAGGGTATAGGTCAAAACTGCTTTTTGTTCTGCTCGGGTCAGGGCCACATAAAACAAGCGCCGCTCTTCCTCCAATTCACTACGGGTGTTGAGACTCAAAGCAGAGGGAAACAAATCCTCCTCCAAGCCCACGATAAAGACTACAGGAAACTCCAGTCCCTTGGAGAGGTGAATGGTCATCAGATAGACACAATCCACGTCACCTTCTTTTTCGTTATCAAAATCTGTTGCTAAAGCAACATCCTCCAAAAATTCGGACAAACTGCCTGTCGCATCCGCCAATTCCCTTTGTCCTTCGACGAAATCTCGAATACCGTTGAGCAATTCCTCGATGTTCTCGACCTTTGAGACACCCTCCGGTGTTCCATCCTTCTTTAATTCCAACACCAACCCGCTTTTTTTGGTCACCATATCGGCAATTTCAAAAGCATTGGATTTTTGGTTTTCGATTTGTAAACTCAAAATTAAATTAACATAACCCTCAAGTTTCTTTAAAGTTCCCGTATTGAGTGAGAGATTCAGTTGAGGGGCATTCTGAAGGGTTTCAAAAAGGGAAATGCCATTGTTCTTGGCGCCGATGATGAGTTTGTCCAAGGTGGCCTGACCAATCCCCCTGGCGGGGTAATTGATGACCCTTTTTAGGCTTTCTTCGTCTTTGGGGTTAATAATCAAACGCAAATAGGCCAAAAGGTCTTTGATTTCTTTTCTTTGGTAAAAAGAAAGCCCCCCATAGATACGATAGGGAATGTCTCGTTTTCTTAGCGCATCCTCTATCGCACGCGATTGAGAATTGGTTCGATACAGTATGGCAAATTCCTTGTTTTGACGTTGCTCCTGCATTTTGAGTTCAAAAATTTGAGAAGCCACCTCCCTGCCCTCATCAGCATCGGTGGTACACCTTTTTACTTTGATCTTACTGCCTTCCACATTGGAGGTCCAGACCACTTTTTCAATCTTATTTTTGTTGTGACTGATGATGGAATTGGCCGCATTGACAATGTTTTTGGTGGAACGGTAGTTTTGTTCCAGTCGGTACAACCTTACATCATGGTAATCTTTTTGAAAATTCAGTATGTTATTGATGTTGGCCCCACGAAAGCCATAAATACTTTGTGCATCGTCTCCCACCACACAGATATTCTGAAATTTATCGGATAGTGCTCTGATAATTAGATACTGTGAGTGATTGGTATCCTGATACTCATCCACCAATATATAACGAAAACGATCTTGATATTTGGCCAATACCTGAGGGTGAATGTTCAACAACTCATTGGTTTTCAGCAAAAGATCATTAAAATCCATGGCACCGGCTTTAAAACAACGCTCAACGTACTCCTTGTAAATTTCTCCTAACTTGGGTCGTCGCGACATGGCGTCGGCCTCCTGCAGTTCAGGATCATTGTGATAGGCTTTTACAGTAATTAAGCTGTTTTTAAAAGAAGAAATACGGTTTCGGATCTGTTTGTATTTATAAATATCTTTATCCAGTCCCATTTCTTTGATGATGGAGGTAAGCAAGCGGTTGCTGTCTTGGGTGTCATAAATGGTAAAATCTCTTGGAAAACCCAATTTATCGGCTTCTTGTCGGAGAATTCTGGCAAAAACAGAGTGGAAGGTACCCATCCACAAGTTTTTGGCCTCCCCCTCTCCTACCAATTCCGCAATTCGGGCTTTCATTTCCCTTGAAGCCTTGTTGGTAAAAGTCAGCGACAATATGGAAAAAGCATCCACACCTTGTTGCATTAAATGGGCAATGCGATAGGTCAAAACCCGTGTTTTTCCCGACCCTGCTCCGGCAATCACCATGAGCGGGCCATCCTTGTGCAGCACCGGCTCAAGTTGTGTTTCGTTGAGTTCTTTGAGGTAATCTGTGGGTGTTTCGTTCACGATTTAAAATTAAGGCAATAATTAAACCCCAAGAAAGCCTCAGCCCTTTAGTTATCCACAGCTTTTTATGAATATTAAAACCGATTCTTGAATGGAAATGTTCTGAATATGCGTGACGGTCAAAATCAAAAATTATTGTTGATCTGTTAATTTTAACTTCTAAGCATTTATTGTTTTAACGCTTCCTTAAGTGGGAAAACATATTGTAATTACAAAGTTTGTAGTCCCAATGATTGCCTATGAAACTTCCGGTTATCTTCATTTTATTATTCACTCTAAATTGCCAATCCTCATGGTCGGGTGAAGTCTTGTCGATAGAATAGGGAATGTATCTGGGTGATTGTCCTGTTTACTCCTTAAAACTTGAACCTGACGGTCATTTCGTTTTGACACTGGCCCGAAACAAAATCAACAAGCAAGGAAAACTCAACCCTAAGGAGAAAAGGGAACTCGATGACCTTCTCACTTCAATAGATTTTAAACACTCAAAAGAACAATACGGCAATCCACTCATCCGTGAACTACCCATAATCAGTATCAATTTTGGAGATTCAAAGATGAGATTTGTAGGAAGGTTATCTGCTCCCACACCTCTGTTAAAGATGATCAAATGGGCGGATCGATTACATTATAAATATTTATATTCGAATGATTTAAAATGAACCAAACCACAGATCTAATAAAACCCTCATAGAGGGATTTAAATCAGCCAAGAGAAATTCCTCAACTAAAGGAAATGATTAAATTCAGCTAATTAACATAGATTTAAACGCATGAAATCCTGATGAATTTATTCGAAAATTCAATCGGAATCTGGGGGGGAATGTATTTCCTGTAGGGATTATGAGTCGATCAAAAAACATTTAGACAAGCATTTAAATTCTACTCAATAGCTTGTCTTAACCGCCCATTTTTTCCTAGAAAGTGGCTTTTTCTTTTAATTGTTGCGCTGCAAATTCAAAGCCTGCTTGCCACCAAGCTTCCATTTTTTCTTTATTAAAAATCAACGAATTGGTCGTCAGCACCGTAGGCGTATAAAACAAATTGACTTTGGCATTATAGTCCTCTGCCATCAATTTTCCAATTTTCACATTTTGGTATTCAATACGATCGGCCATAAAACCAAAAATCGTGCTCAAAGCATCAAATGGATTCCTTGAAGGCATGCGATTGATGTGGGGAAATTCAGTGTCTAATAATATGGCGTCAATTTCTGTAGCACCGCAATGCAAAGCCTCTTCAATGGGGATAATGGTTCCCAAGCCTCCATCTCCATATTCACAACTGTTTTTGGACGTTAAAGTCATAAAAGGCACATAGTTACAAGAAATCCAAATCCAATCCACATAATCCTCATAATCGCATTCACTCATTTTCTTGTACTCTACTTTGTTGGTTGATAAATTGGAGACCGTAATGACCACTTCTTTAGCCGCAATTTTCAGTGTCTTAAACTCATCGGGGGTGATGCTGTTCAAAATCAACTGCCTCAAATGATTGCTTTCTCCAAAAGTTTTCCTTCCATTTATAAAGTTTTTAAGTACATTAAAGTGATGAATACCAATGGCTTGAACTCCATTAATTGATTTAATGGTAAAAGGGCAGTTATCAAAGATACTTTCTTGGGTGACCTCCGTAAAACCTTTTTTTATTTTTTCGATTTTATTCAAGGCCAAATGACTGACCAGCAAACTCCCTGTCGATGAGCCCAAATACAAATCGTACTTTCTGCCCTGCACTCGAATCAAGTGTTCGGCAACTCCGCCTGCAAAGGCTCCTTTGCTTCCACCGCCGGAAATGACTAATGCTCTCATTAAAATCTATTTTATCCCAAATTAAGGGAAGTTTTAAACAATACAAATTGAATCATCCTGAAAACAATTATTTTAGTACAATGATGGATGCACTTCAAACCCCCATAGAATACCTAAAAGGCATTGGTCCCAGTCGGGCCAATTTACTCAAACAAGAACTGAACTTGTTTACCTTTCAGGATTTGCTGCATTTTTTCCCACACCGCTATATCGATCGTTCTACTTTTTACAAAATCAACGATTTGCCCAAAAATTCCTCTGAAGTTCAAATCAAGGGAGAGATCATCAAGGTAGAAATGATCCGACAAAAAAGAGGCAAACGCCTAGTAGCCACTTTTACCGATGGGCAAAACAACATGGAATTGGTCTGGTTTCGGGGTCATCAATGGATTAAAGAAAGCTTAAAATTAAATACGGCCTATGCGATTTTTGGCCGCCTCAACTGGTATGATAATCGACCCAACATGCCACATCCTGAAATGGAAACTCTAGAGAACTTTGAAAAAGGCTTTTCCAAGGCCCTTCAGGCGGTCTACCCCAGTACTGAAAAACTCCTTTCCAAAGGCATTTCTCAAAGGGTCATCATCAAAATGATGGGTGAGTTGTTGCGTTCTTTTAAAAATCCATTTGCAGAGACCCTTCCTAGGGATTTGATCGCTAAATATCGCCTGATCGATAAAAATGCAGCCCTTAAAAACATACATTTTCCTGAGAATCAAGATACCCTTACTGCTGCGCAAAACCGATTGAAATATGAGGAGTTGTTTTTTATTCAATTGCAATTGTTGATGAAAAACCTTCAACGCAAGCAAAAAATAAAAGGTTTTGTTTTTGAAAAGGTGGGGGAACACTTCAATACTTTTTTTAACAACAACCTTCCTTTTGAATTGACTGAAGCTCAAAAAAGAGTCATCCGAGAAATCCGAAAAGACATTGGTAACGGACAGCAAATGAACCGCTTACTTCAAGGAGACGTGGGATCAGGAAAAACCATAGTTGCCCTTATGGTGATGTTGATTGCAGCCGATAACGGTTTTCAATCCTGCTTAATGGCTCCTACAGAAATTCTTTCCAAACAGCATTTTCAATCAATTAAATTGTTGATTGGTAAATTGGACATCTCTATTGGCTTATTGACGGGAAGCTCAAAAAAAGTAGAACGAACCCAATTGGCCGCGCAATTGGAGTCAGGCGCATTGGATATTTTGATCGGAACTCATGCAGTGATCGAAGAGAAAGTTCAATTTAAGAATCTGGGTTTGGCGGTGGTCGATGAACAGCACCGTTTTGGGGTGGCGCAAAGGGCCAAGCTTTGGCGAAAAAACACTACCCCCCCGCATGTACTGGTCATGACCGCGACCCCCATACCTCGTACCCTGGCCATGAGCGTCTATGGAGATTTGGACATTTCGGTCATCGATGAACTACCCCCCGGTCGAAAGAAGGTCAAAACAATCCATCGCTTTGACAGTAACCGTTTGAAGGTATTTAAATTTATTACAGATGAAATCCAAAAAGGTCGGCAAATTTATATGGTATATCCGCTGATCAAGGAATCTGAAAAAATGGATTACAAAGACCTGATGGATGGTTATGAAAGTATTGCCAGAGCCTTCCCTCCTCCTCAATATCAGATCAGTATAGTACATGGTCAAATGCCTGCCAAGGACAAAGATTACGAAATGGAACGCTTTATCAAAAAACAAACCCAGATCATGGTGGCCACTACTGTGATCGAAGTAGGCGTCAATGTTCCCAACGCCTCTGTGATGGTCATAGAAAGTGCGGAGCGTTTCGGATTGTCACAACTGCATCAACTTCGCGGTCGTGTGGGTCGGGGCAATGACCAAAGTCATTGCATCCTGATGAGCAGTCACAAGCTAAGCTCTGAAGCCAAAACCCGATTGGAAACCATGACCGCCACTACCGATGGATTTCAAATAGCAGAGGTTGACCTAAAACTCCGTGGGCCCGGAGACCTAATGGGAACTCAACAAAGTGGAGTATTACAGCTCAAAATTGCCGACATCATTAAAGACAACCAATGGCTCAAAACCGCCCGCAATGATGCCCAGGTATTATTGCGCGAAGACCCTCGATTAGAAGCTCAAAAAAACACATCCTTAAGACAGACCCTGGCCAAAATGAAAGCCTATCAAAACAGATGGAATTACATCAGTTAAAAAAGGTGATTAAGCTTAGATTCTTATCTTTACCATCGATTTAAAAGTCATTCATACCCGATGAAAATATCATACAACTGGATCAAACAGTTTCTAAAAATAGACCTTCCTCCAGAGCAAGTATCCGAAATATTGACCGATTTGGGTCTTGAGGTCGAAGGACTGACCCCATTCGAATCCATTAAAGGAGGGCTTAAAGGTGTGGTCGTGGGTGAAGTCCTACAATGCGCACAACATCCCAATGCCGATCGTCTGCGCGTCACCCAAGTTGATCTGGGAACAGTAACAGTACCCATCGTTTGTGGTGCACCCAATGTAGCCCAAGGCCAAAAAGTCGCGGTTGCCACCGTAGGTACTTCACTTTGGAATCAAGAGGGAAAGGCTTTTATGATCAAAAAGAGTAAGATAAGAGGAGAGGAAAGTCACGGTATGATATGCGCCGAAGATGAATTGGGACTGGGCGAGTCCCACGATGGGATCATGGTTTTGACTCCTGATTTGAAAAGCGGTACCCCATGCAGTGCAGTTTTTGATATAGAGTTCGATACGGTTTTTGAAATAGGACTCACGCCCAATCGGGCGGATGCCATGAGTCATATGGGCGTGGCCCGCGATCTAAAAGCCTATTGTCAGTTTAAAAACATTGACTACAAATGGTCTGCACCCGAAACAGATCATTTCAGTATCGTTCCCACTGATAAAAGATTCAGTATAGTCGTCGAATCGGAAGAAAAAGCTTCGAAATATATGGGGGTAAACATCAACAATTTGACCATTAAACCCTCCCCCATCTGGCTGCAGAATCGTTTAAAAGCCATAGGTATTACCCCAAAAAACAATGTAGTGGACATTACCAACTTTGTGTTACATGATCTGGGGCAACCCCTTCATGCTTTTGATTTGGATAAGATCAAGGGCGGAATTGTGGTAAAAACAGTTCCTCAGGACACCCCTTTTACTACACTGGATGGAGTGGAACGAAAACTCCATGCAGAGGATCTCATGATCTGCGACCACCAGAAACCCTTGTGTATTGCCGGGGTATTTGGAGGCCAAAACTCCGGGGTCAGTGAAAACACGACAAGTATATTTTTAGAAAGCGCCTACTTCGACCCTATAAGTATCAGAAAATCAGCCAAAAGACATGGACTAAACACAGACGCCTCTTTTCGATTTGAACGGGGTATAGACCCATTGATCACACTCCACGCGCTCAAATACGCTGCCAATCTGATGGTGGAACTGGCAGGGGGAACCATTGAGGGTGAACTTTATGAAATCATGCGAGAATTGCCCGAGGCGTCCAAATTCATGTTGAGTTTTGACCAAATTAACCGCACCATTGGACAAGAAATTTCTAAAGATGATGTCTCTAAAATTTTAACGGGACTTGAAATTAAAATAGAACATTCCAATGACGAGGGCATGTTGATTGAGATCCCGCGCTACCGGGTGGACGTTACCCGCCCGGCCGATGTCATTGAAGAAATACTTAGAGTATATGGCTACAACAATGTAGAGATATCTGATGTCCTCCAAAGCAATCTCCCTGATTTTGTAAGCTCGGACGATCACCGAATTGAAGAACGACTGTCCAATCAATTGGTGAGTTTGGGTTTTAATGAAATGATGAATAATTCCATTACCAGCCCTGATTACGGAGTAATTTCTGAAGGTATCAAAACCCTTAAAGGGGTAAACATCATCAATCCGTTGGGCCAAGAACTCTCTCAAATGCGAACCTCTCTTCTCCCCGGAGCATTAGAAGTCGTAGCCTTTAATCTTAACCGTCAGTCCAGATCCTTAAAGCTTTTTGAGTTGGGCAAAACCTATCAACAAGCCAATGAGGGTTATAAAGAAGAGAAACACCTCTCTCTGGCCATTAGCGGTGTTGATGTTTATAAAGAAAGCTGGAATGTAGCCCATCAACCCCAAGTTTTTTTCTATTTGAAAGGCATAATCCAACAACTTCTCCAAAAAAACTGCCCGCTTCAATGGGAAGAAAGCAGTTCAGAAAAGGATATTTTTTCCGAAGGTTTGACCTATGCACATCAGGGGAAATCGCTTTTGCACTTTGGGTTTGTAAAAAAGGATATACTCGATAAATTCGATATCAACCAAGAGGTATTATTCGCAGAGTTGGACTTTAGACTTTTCGCCGATTTGGCCAAAAAAAACAATATTCAGTATCAAGAAATTCCAAAATTCCCTCAAGTTCGAAGAGATTTTGCGCTCTTACTCGATCACAGTGTTCCCTTTGATGCATTGAAAAAAATTGCTTTAAAAACTGGAAAAAGCATACTCAGTTCAATCGAGCTTTTTGACGTGTACGAAGGAGACAAACTCCCCAAGGGTAAAAAGTCGTATGGTGTAAGTTTTTATTTTCAGGATTCCAGAAAGACATTGACAGATAAGTATGTAGATAGAATCATGGGGAAATTGAAAAATCAATTTGAAAAAGAATTAGGAGCGCAACTGCGTTGATAAAAAAAGAAGCTTTTCTTTTTTTACTTTTGTCAAAACCTAAATTATTTCCTAATTTTACATAGTGAAATAGATAGATGATGATGAAGAAACTCTTTCCTCCCACCCAAATAGACCATATCCTTGAGGAAGTTGCACAACAAAATGCGCCCATACCCTTTGATGATATCATAAATAAACTCACGCAAAGTGGGCGAAGCAGTAACAATTTTGATTTTGACCAACTGGAAACCCAAAGGATTTTTCACTTGAATCAAATCAGGAAAGTTTGTATTGATTACCGTTTGCGTTTTTTAGATCTTAAATACTTTAAGGGTAACATTCCAAAGGAGGGCATTAACAAAATTACCCAACTGGAAAAAGAACATCAAACCTCTTTAGAAGGATTTAAAATCATGGCACCTTCCGTGCTTTTTAGACTAAAAAAAACAGATGACCCATTGCTCTTTGTACCCTTGGGCAATGACTACTTCTACCTCGTTCACAAATGGGGTAATGATTTATCTTTTTTTCGAAAAGCTTGGGCATGGCCCTTTAAAAACATCTGGAACCTGTTGATTGCTATTTTATTTGTAAGTTATTTTGCTACACTGTTTACCCCTTATCAGATTTTCACTAAAACCCCGACCCCTTCCACCTTTTGGATGCTCTATTTCTTTATTTTTAAGGCAATTGCCTCAATCGTATTGTTTTACGGTTTTGCTTTGGGAAAAAACTTTAATCCCGCCATCTGGAACAATCGTTACGATAAAACCTAATTGATCCTATGGCCCTAGATTTTGTTCAAATTTTTAAGGGCAGTCCCGTTGTGATTATCGCATTAGTGCGTGCTATGAAAGAAGTGAACATTACTCCTGTGGTAAAAGATCCCTCAGCCTCAGCAAAATTGGCGGGCTTTGCAAGCATGACCAACGAGCAAACTCTTTGGGTGCACAAAGACGAACAACAACGAGCCTTAGAGGTACTCAATTTTCTTGATTTATAATTTTCCAATTTTTATATATTTGCCTCTATGAAAAAATTGATTTACACCCTGCCCTTGTTATTATTGTTGAATTTACCCACTAATATTAACGCTCAAACCGACCCCGATGAAATGGGAGCTTGGTATATGTATATACTCAGCACCCGGTTTAAAAAAGACAGTCTTTGGGGATTTCAAGGAGATATTCAGCACAGAAACTTTAACCTAATTGGTGATTTACAACAGTTACTCATCCGTGGTGGATTTACATACATGCCTAGAGAGACTCCTTTAAAACTGACTTTGGGATATGCCTACATAGGTAATGGTGCCCCAGGAGACAGTAGTGACAAGACAACGGAACATCGATTTTATCAGGAAACCTCATTCCCTCTCAAATTGGGAAAAGGTATTTATTCCAATCATCGTTTTCGATACGAAATGCGTTTTGTGGAAGATCAGGATTTTAGAACCCGTTATCGCTATGCGCTATTTTTGAATATTCCACTCAACAAACCCGTGATCGAACCCAAAACGCTTTACCTTGCCCTCTACAACGAGGTGTTCATCAATGGCCAACGAAAAATAGGTAATGGAAAAACCGTTTCCTTTTTTGACCGCAACCGAATTTATGGTGCATTGGGTTATGCCTTTAGAAAAGGACTCAAAATGCAGTTTGGAATGATGCGACAAACTTCTAACAAATTCGGGAAAAATCAATTGCAGTTGAGTTTGCATCAAAGCTTTTGATACAATCCAAGTCCAACGGGATCTGACTAAATACGAATCAAGAATACATTTTATTTCGTAACTCTTTGATTTTGCCATCGCTCATGTAATCATCAAAGCTACTGTAACGATCAATGATTCCATTCGGGGTTAATTCTAAAATTCGATTCCCAACGGTTTGAGCAAAAGCGTGGTCATGCGTTGTACAAAGTACAATCCCTTTAAAGTTTTTTAACGAATTATTGATGGCAGTGATCGATTCCAAATCCAAGTGGTTTGTAGGCTCATCCAATATGAGTACATTAGCGCGAGTCATCATCATTTTAGACAACATGCAACGTACTTTTTCACCTCCTGAGAGGACATTGGAGGCTTTTAAGGCTTCGTCACCACTAAAGAGCATTTTACCTAAAAATCCGCGGAGATATACCTCTTCACGCTCCTCTTCTGTCTTAGACCATTGGCGGAGCCAATCAACAAGTGATAGATCCGAACTAAAAAATTCTTCGTTGTCTAAGGGTAAATAAGCTTGATTGGTAGTAATTCCCCATTCGTATTTACCACCATTGGCTTTCAATTTACCGTTGATGATCTCGTAAAAAGCACTGACAGCTCTTGAATCTTTGGAATATACAATGGCCTTATCCCCTCGAGCTATATTAAAATGAATGTCATCAAAAAGTGTTTCGCCCTCCAAACTATAGGACAAGCCCTCGACATTCAAAATTTGATCTCCTGCTTCGCGTTCTTGTTCGAAAATGATTCCGGGATAACGACGACTGGAAGGTCGAATCTCTTCGATATTAAGTTTATCTATCATCTTCTTTCGAGAAGTAGCCTGTTTAGATTTGGCGACATTGGCTGAAAAACGGGCAATAAATTCTTGCAACTCTTTTTTCTTTTCCTCTGCCTTTTTGTTTTGTTGTGCCCTTTGACGAGCAGCCAACTGACTCGATTCATACCAAAAAGTATAATTGCCGGAGTAGTGGTTAATCTTTCCAAAGTCTATATCAGAAATGTGGGTACAAACTGCATCGAGAAAATGGCGATCGTGAGAAACCACGATTACCGTGTTGTCATAATTGGCCAAAAAGCTTTCCAGCCACATGATGGTATCGTAATCCAAGTCATTGGTAGGTTCATCCATGATCAATACATCTGGGTTTCCAAAAAGCGCTTGTGCTAAAAGAACTCTCACCTTTTGTTTTCCGTCTAAATCGGCCATGTTAGTATGGTGAAGTTGAGGAGAAATTTCCAAGTTAGACAAAAGGGAAGCTGCGTCACTTTCTGCATTCCACCCGTCCATTTCTTCAAACTCAATTTGTAATTCTCCCACCTTTTCCCCGTCAGCATCAGAAAACTCAGGTTTGGCATACAGATCTTCGATGGCTTGTTTTATTTTGAAGAGCGGTTTATTGCCCCGCAAAACAGTTTCCAAAACGGGAAATTCATCATAGGCGTTGTGATTTTGTTCCAACACAGATAGGCGTTTACCTGGTTCTAAAAACACATTGCCAGAGTTAGCTTCCTGTATACCACAGATGATATTTAAAAAAGTAGATTTTCCGGCTCCATTGGCACCGATGATCCCATAACAATTTCCGGGTGTAAAAGTGACATTGACCTCGTCGAAAAGCACTCTTTTTCCAAATTGAACCGATAAATTATTGACCGATAACATAAATTTAACTTAGCATTTGCAAAAGTAAATATTTCTCCCACAGGGTTTGCTTTTTTTTAAGGTTTAGTTGGTGTAAATTGCATTGTAATATGGATCAATCAAAATATTTACTGCGAATCTGGCTGCTGTTGTTGGCAGTCATCCTCAGCTCTTGTTCAAAAGAAGTAGATAGGAATAGGATTTTCTTTGGGGGGCAGATCGTCAACCCTTCTTCCACCTATGTGACGCTTTACAAGGACAACAAGACCATTGATTCACTTTCACTCAATCTCAACTATCGCTTTTTCAAATATTATGACTCTTTGGAAACAGGGATATACAAGATTGAACACATTCCCGAATACAAATCCGTTTTTTTGGAGAAAGGTGACAGTATTTGGGCACGGATCAACGCGTCCTCCTTTGATGAATCCATAGTTTATTCGGGACGCGGTGCGGCCAAAAATAATTTTATGATGGATCTGTTGCTCAGTTTTGAGGAAGAAAACAGTTTTCTGTCCTCTAAATATTCTAGTAATAGCGAAACGTTCACAAAACTGATTGACTCCCTACTGATAGAGAAAAAAAACAAGTGGATACTCATGGACTCCATCAACCAACTATCCCCCATCGCCCAAAAGATAACCCAAGCGGCGTATATCTATCCCTACGCCACCCGAAAAGAACGCTATGCACTGCTTAGAGGAACTTTTTGGGACAAAAAACAAGACTCTGTTTATTTTGATTTTAGAAAGTATTTGAGTCTGGCAGAAACAGATTTGGCTTTTTTTGACCCCTACATCAATTATCTACTGAATTATCTGAATGAAAAGGCATTAGACAGTACCGAAAACTATTTTAGAAACAAACAAAAAACCAGTTTTAACATCAAGCGATTGCAACTCATTCAATCACAGATCAAGGGAAATGTTTTGAGAAATAATCTTTCGCGGGCAGTTGCTTTTGAAGAATTGATGAAAATTGAAAACAAAGATCAGCACGAAAGGTTTCTCAAGCATTTTCTATTGGTCAACACCTCAAAGTCCTACCTCAAAGAAGTGTTGGATTTACACAATGACATCGAAAACATGTCGGCGGGAAAAATACTCCCCGAAATCAAACTACAAGACCATCTGTTGAATACAGTAAGCACTGCCAAACTGATTGATCAACCCACAGTATTTTACTTTTGGTCTCAAACCCAAATGAGTCACTATCGCAATACGGTAATGAAAGTGAAAGCTTTAGAAAAACAATTCCCCGAATTTCAGTTTAAAGGCGTTTGTATCCAACCTTTTAATGAAATCGTTTTTGAGGTATACCGTATGATGGATATAGATCCCGAAACACAGTTGGCTTTTGTTAATTTTGACAAAGACAGTAAAAAATGGGTCCTCTCTCTACTCAACAGGGCCATAGTGGTAGATGCCGAGGGGAAGATCAAGGAGGGTTTTGCCAACTTCAGCACGCCTGATTTTGCCGATTTACTCCGATAAGATCAATTCCCTTTTTTGTAGTCTTCCAAAAACTTTTTCAAACCAATGTCTGTCAAAGGATGTTTCAACAGTCCGGTAATTGCATTCAGTGGTCCGGTCATGACATCTGCCCCTATTTTGGCGCAATTGATGATGTGCATGGTGTGACGAACCGAGGCTGCCAATATTTCTGTTTCAAAGGCATAGTTGTCATAAATCTCTCTGATTTCACTGATCAGAAAAGTTCCATCAGTCGATACATCATCCAATCGTCCAATAAATGGAGAAACATAGGTTGCACCGGCTTTGGCCGCCAAAAGAGCTTGTCCTGCAGAAAATATAAGTGTACAATTGGTTTTGATATTGCGGTCTGAAAAGTATTTTAAGGCTTTAATTCCATCTTTGATCATGGGAATTTTTACAACGATTTGAGGGTGTAAGGCCGCCAATTGCTCCCCCTCTTTGACTATGCCTTTAAAATCAACGGCGATGACCTCGGCAGACACATCACCCTCTACAGCTTCACAGATGGCCACATAATGCTTGAGAATGTTGTCCGCTCCTGTAATACCCTCTTTGGCCATGAGGGAAGGATTCGTGGTAACGCCATCCAAAACACCCAAGTCTTGAGCGTCTTTGATTTGGTCTAAATTGGCAGTGTCAATAAAAAATTTCATTTATAATGGATTAAGGTTAAACTTTATAGTGATTCATAATCATTTTTTCAAAAACAGTATCGGGCAAAATCCTTTTGAGCAATAGTGATAATTTTTGAAGAAAAGAACCGGATCGGTAATGTACTTTTCTTTTTTTCAGCTTAATGATTTTATGTACCATTCGGGCAAAATCATTGGGATCACTTCCCTGATCAACATGTTCATCAATAGTGTCAAGAGAAAATTTATAGAGATCGTGATAGGGAGACTCTTTTTTTAGGGGGGAATAAATACGTCGTGCAGCAATGTCGGTAGCGTAATCCCCAGGTGCCAGGGTTACTACATCAACACCGAAGCGTTTGATCTCCATTCGCAGTGCTTCTGAAGTTATACCCAAGGCCCCCTTAGAGGCAGAGTACAAACCTCTAAAAGGCAGCCCCATATAACCTCCAATAGAAGTGACATTGATGATCAAACCCGACTTTTGTTTTCGCATTACAGGCAATACTTTTTGGATCAAGGCCAATGGGCCGAATAAATTGGTGGAAAAATGGGAATTGATAACTGTCACATCAATTTCCTCAACGGGTCCTGTGATACCTGCTCCGGCATTATTGATCAATACATCAATATGTCCTGTTTTTTTCATTACCAGATCTACCAATTGCTGTGCAGTTTCCGGTTGATTCAAATCGAAAGGCAGCAGCTCAAAACCGGCATTGGAATTGTATTTTTTGGGGTCCCTGGAAGTGCCGAAAACACGGTAATTCTTTGCTAACAAATATGAAGCAGTGGCTTTGCCAAGGCCGGAAGAGGCACCCGTAATTAAAATTACTTTAGTCATGAAAAATAAAAATGGGCAAGCGATCTACATCACACCGCTACGACCGCCTACCCTTGCTGCGTTCCCGCCCTGGGGGGATTCGGCAGGAGCTGGTTGTGCAGGACTTGCCCATAGCAAATATAATAGGTTTATAGCGTTCGACAATTATTTTAAATTCTTAATTTTAAACACAAAATAGACCCGTAATAAATGAAAATTTGGATTTTACTCCTGTCCTTGCTTTTGCTCAAGTGCAATACTGATATCACAAAAGATTTTAAACTAAGTTTTGTGGAAAAAAGTAAAAAATTCACACCCAATGATACGCTAAAATTTAATATTGTTAATAAAAAAAATCACCCCATTGATTCGGTAGTTTACCATTTGGATGGTAAAAAAATCAGTGATGTTCAACCTTTGAACAACAAATCATTGGGGATTTACTATCTAACAGCCTCGATATACATTTCCAGTAATAAATTAGAATACAAAGAAAATATCAGCATTGTCTCTGCTTCAAAACCAGAATTATATACCTATACCATTCTCAATGAATACCCACACGACAAAACCGCCTACACCCAAGGACTGGAGTTTTACCGCGATACCTTATATGAAAGCACAGGACTTAATGGGAAATCCAGTTTGCGCAAAGTTGATTTTAAAACTGGAAAGGTCCTCCAAAAAGTTGCTTTGGATCAGGTTTATTTTGGGGAAGGCATTTCCATTTTAAACGACAAACTCTACCAGCTTACTTGGCAGGGCAACATGGGTTTTCAATACCAGCCAGATCAACTCAAAATGGAACGCTCTTTTGCCTATCAAAACAGTAAAGAAGGCTGGGGGCTCTGTAATGACGGCCAAAGGCTATACAAGTCCGATGGAACACATCAAATTTGGGTTTTGGATCCTCAGACCCAAAAAGAAATGGATAAGATACAGGTGATGACCGACAAAAACGCCCTAAAAAAGATCAATGAATTGGAATGGGTAGACGGAAAAATTTATGCCAACACCTACCAATTCAAAAAAGAAGTAGGCATCATCATCGATCCTCAAAGTGGTGCGGTTGAGGGGGTTATTGATTTTTCGGGATTAAAAAGTAAAGTCGAACAAGTCTCCAATTTGGATGTACTCAATGGTATAGCCTACCACCCCAAAAGAAAAACTTTTTTTGTTACGGGAAAAAATTGGAGTAAATTATTTGAAGTTAAAATCCTGCCCAAAGAGTGAGTCATCATTTTATCCTCAAACATAAGGTCGCAAAAGAACATCTGGACGACCTGAACCACGTAAACAATGTTCAGTATTTGTATTGGGCACAAGAAATAGCCAAAGCTCATTGGCAAAAGATCAAGCCCTTGATCTCGGAGCCTTCTGCCGTATGGATGGTAAGAAACCATGAAGTCACCTACAAATTGGGTGCATTTTGGGGGATATCCTGAGGGTTGAAACCCATGTCAAAGAAGTTCGAGGGCCACTGTCCACACGTGTGGTGGAGTTTTTTGACGATAAAAACGATCAATTGTTGGTTCGCTCCAAAACCCAATGGTGTTATATTGATCCTGTAATTCGAAAACTTTTGAGGATACCCGCTGCAATCAAAGATTGTTTTTTAAACCCCAATTATCTGACAGATAATTAAACTTTCTATTTTTTTGTAAGAGTTTTCTTTCCTTGTTTTTTGAAAGCTAAAATAGATCAAGGTTTACTAACCAAGTTAAGGTTCTTAAAGTAGAAAAAATAATAGCAATTAAATATATTAATTGATTTCTACAGATACCGACTGACCCGAATATCCAGCTTGGGGCAGGTCTATAATAAATTCGGTCAAACCTTCTTCTGCCATCCATTTTGATTTAAAACTTTCTCCATTTTTCTCAAATTTTTTGGATACCCTCAGAAGCAATGCGGACAATTTCCTGTTGGGGTCGCTCACTGTAATTCTTTCAATCTCTTCATTTTCATTCATTTGAAACATAACGATACAGGGAGCTGTAGCTTGAATTTTTAAGTCCTCCCCTAGCATCAACTGATCTGATCTGTAAAAAACAGCTTGGATTAGGTTCAGCTTAGTATGATGAACAGCTTGTAAATGGGGGGTGTTGGACAAAATTTTAATGGGATTGAGGTGGTTTCCCTGTTTCAATTCATCCAAAAGGGTATTCGGCCTTACGATATAGGTATAGGAAGCATTGTCGGGAGTTGGACCGTGATTGAACCAAACTTTAAATACGTCCTTGTTGACCTTATCCTTTGGAGAGTCAATTTGCTTGTTGATGCTCCACCAGCTACCACTAACTTCTTCATTTTGAATATTAATTTTTTGAGGGTTTAGGGGAAAATAGGCAACTCCATTGTGATGAATCCAATCCACCTGCTCAAAAGCCTTCAAACCCTTGTCAATATTGAGCTGCTTTCCTTTTGTGGAAACATTTACCTCCCCATTCAAATGGCATTGATTGATGGTGGTACAGACCTCATTTTTGGATTTTGCAGAAATACCGGAACCCATACACACATATTGGTTATCAAAGAAAAACCATGATTTTCTGGCCACCAATGGATCATGAATACTTTTAAAATCAAAACCTACAACTCCATAGCGTCCATCGGTTGCGGCACCCACAAAATCAGTCAAGCCCAGTTTTTTAATTTCACGATTATGGGGCAATTGATCTTTTTGTAAAACCGTCGTTCCGGGAATTTTCTGATAGTCCAAAACAGGTGAAATGTCATCGTATTCATTCCCATGGACATAAATGTGGTTGACACCGTCACCTCTGTGATGATTCAATAATCCCTCACTGTTGTAGGGACTCTCCATGTTCATGTTTCGGGAGGAATACAATCTGACTGAAGAATAAAAGTTGGGTCTTTGAAAGGTAAAATGCTCGCTGTTCCAGTAAAAAGTAGCGTGTGAAATCGGTCTGACATCTGTAGGTTTCGACCTCAATTTTATAATTTCTTTCAATTCGTCTGATCGGTAGTCGGTCAGTGCTAAAATCTTTTCGGGAATCTCATTATCAAAGGCTTTGGTACTTCCAATCCTTGAAATACTTCTGTTCTTGGCACCGAAATCGGGTTTTACCCCATAAACGGAAGTCTTACAAACACCGTCCAAGTAATAGTTGACCAAAATCTTTGTTTTTTCTGACGAAAAAGCATAATCGGTATTTCTTACATAATAGGCCCATTCCACAAAAGCATCGGCCCACCCAAGACCATAGGAGAGGGTATTATTCACTCCATCGGTTCTGTGGTGAAAACTGTAATCGTATTGCAATCCCCTACCATTGGCTTTTAAAAACTCGTTAAATCCCCCGGTATTGGCTTTTGAATAGGTATAACCAAAATCGTTGCCGATCCAATCCACAAACTTAATTTCATTTTCTATGATGTTGATGATCAATTCAAATTGGGTTTGATCATTCAAAAAAAGTTGGTTTTTGGCAGCGATTGAAGATACTTTGATTCGATCACCACCGGGTCGTGAGCCCCCCTTGTTGATATCAGCTCGATTGATGATCTCTTGCGATTTTACAATCAACCCCTCAGGGAGTTGCTCTCCGATGACCAGCATCAGTTCTATCAAGCTCGTTGGGGTACCAATCTGATTATTCCACCAATTCTCTCCTACAAAATCATTTTTACACCAAAAGTGCAATCCATTAACGATCTTTTGGAATAGGGATTTGTCTTTAAAATATTTTGAGGCATTGCTTTTGTAAGCAACAGCCATTTTAACAAGATTATTGAGGTGAATTCTGTTATCAAACCCTTCTCTTGAAACATCGCTGTATTGAATAAAGGGCCATTTTTCACCATCAAAATCAGAGCTGATCTGATTGATATTTTCGTCAAAATCTTCTATTGTAGCATTTGAAGGAGCATTCAAATGGTCTTCAATGATACTCTGGTAGATCCTTGACTTAATGGAGTTGATCCCAGTTTCCTGTGCATTAAGGCTACCAAAAACCACAGAGATAAACAACACTTGGATGCCGTAGTCCATGAATGTTTGTATTGATCTATTCATTTGTTTTTGTGTGTAAACCCAATTTGATTGCAGATTCTAGAATTACCAAAAAATCAATTCATCTGCAAAAAGCCAAGACTTTCTTTTATTCCATTTTTTATAGACGGGAGCATTGGGAAAAGTTTTATGGTTCAATGCCCTAATTTTCACCTCTTCGTATCCCCTTAAATCAACAGACAAGGTAAAGTCTTTAAAATAGGATATCCGTTCATCCGGTTCGTGCTGTACTGGAACTGACAAATATTGAAGTAATTGATATTTCCCCTCAGAGGTTTTGCCGTAAACTTCAATTTTTTTTGGGTAAATCGTACTCATATCTAGGTTTTCCAACATGCTCAAAGTGACATGCTTGATTTTTTCGACATCCTTGAGTTTAACCTCAATCTCCAAATCCTCTTCCACTACACCCAGCCATGTTTTGGCATCTTCAATACTGGTTCCTCTATACACTCTTTGCCCTTTTTTTCCATCGAAAAGTACCCCCTGATTGTCTTTAAAAGTAAAGTTGACATGATGACTGATGGAAAAACTCTTATCCAAGTCATTATTTACTTTATGTTCGATAATATGGTTACTGTTTTTAAAAATCATTTGTTCAAACAGTTCACTATCAGCCCAGCCCTTTTTTATGGATTTTGCTTTTAGCGTTTTAGAGTTGGTCAAACGAAAAGGAACAGTATATAAAGGAGCATTTTCGTCAGGCTCACTTCCATCCAAAGTATAATGGATGTTGATATTTTTTACCTGAGGTTTCTCAAACACGATACTAATACTATCTTCAAAAATGACATTCGGATTGTAAATCTCCGGGGGACTGAGGCTCAACTTTTCCGAAAATAAATCAGAAGTACCAAAATGGATCAATGAAGGAGCAATGGAAGCCAATTGTTTTTGTTGATCTCTGTCTATAGAAGTGTTCCAGGCATAAACCGTTTTTGGAGGATTCACTTTAAGTAAGTTTTGTACCCCTTGATGGGTTACCTTAGTATTGCACAAATTCAACACCTCTAATGCTGTGTTTTTAAGGAAATTTAGTGCATCATCGCTGATTTGGGTCTGATCCATTCGCAAAACTTTAAGACGGGGAAAATCCTCGAAAACACTGGCCATTTCATCGTTAAAATTGGTATTGCTGACATCCAATTCGATAAGTTGGTTTTTAACCTTAAGCAAGGTTTTTAAATGATCTCCACTCAATCGGGATTTCATATACTTGATTCTTAAAAGATTGTCATGCAAGGCATTGGGTTTTATCCTAAACCCTGTGGCCAACAGCTTTGCCAAATCGCTTGTTCCGGCAGCTTTCACCTCTTCATCACCCCCCCAAAAGGCCATTATATTGGCTTTTAATAAATCCTTATCGGCCCATCCCATAGCCCCTTCTTTAAGATATGCCCTGGAGCTTACCCAGTAGGTCAAAAGCCATTTTTCTTTTTCGGTCAGTTGGGGCTTGTTTTTGGGAGGCATGTGCAAGTCGTCCTCCTTGGGCAGGCTTATGTATTTGACCAAACGTCCGTTTTGAGGGTTTTTCGGATCGAACATACTTCCCCGCTCTCCCCCTTTTAGAACCAAATCATAACGATCCAAACGCAATTCACTTTTACTTTTGTTGGCATTGTGACAACTGATGCATTTGTCTTCAAAAATCACATTAACCACCTCTTTATAATAATCGACACTGTCTTTTTGTACCACCACTTTGCTGTCTTCAAATAAATCGGCAGTGGAGAGGTAATCCTCACCATGAGTGATCTGCCCCCCTTTGTGTCCTGCAACCGTTAATGCGACCAATGTCAAAAGATACGAACCGAAGAAAATATTTTCCTTACCCTTCATTCGATCCAAAACACACAAGCTAAAGCTTAAAATCAAAGTGATGATACCCGCCCAAAAATGGAATTTAAGGGTGTTAAAATCATAAGCCTCGTCCAAAGAAAGCAAATAACCCATCAGACTGGCCATCAATGCTCCGGCAAAAGAAAAATCAACGCCTATACGAATGGCTTTTTCAAGACCTGCCTTCTGATACTTTGAAACCAGCAACAACAAAAAAGTCGTCAACAAGGACCCTATGGGCAAGTGCAGCACCAAAGGGTGAAATTTACCGATGTATTTTAATAG
This sequence comes from uncultured Flavobacteriaceae bacterium, assembly GCA_938082715.1. Lineage (GTDB taxonomy): Bacteria > Bacteroidota > Bacteroidia > Flavobacteriales > Flavobacteriaceae > UBA8316. Next base: position 24,416 of record CALKCR010000017.1, read on the forward strand.
TTCTAGAGTATAATCCACCAGATCAACTTGATAATATCTCTCTTTTTACTTCACCCGAGACGTCGGTCAGTCTGAACCTTCTCCCTTGGGTTTTATAAATCATTTTTTCATGATCAACCCCAAACTGATGCAGTAGGGTGGCTTGTAGGTCATGGACATGCATGGGATCTTTGACAATATTGTATCCAAAATCATCGGTTTCTCCGTAAGTGAATCCAGGTTTGATACCACCTCCCGCCATAAACATGGTAAAGGATCGTGGGTGGTGATCTCTTCCATAGTCAGTATCGGTCAATCTCCCCTGACAGTAGTTGGTTCGGCCAAATTCTCCACCCCAAATCACCAAAGTGTCTTCTAAAAGACCTCTCTGTTTGAGATCCATGATCAAAGCCGCTGTTCCTTGATCTACATCCTCTGATTGACGCTTGATCTGAGCAGGAAGGTTGTCGTGTTGATCCCAACCCGTATGATACAATTGTACAAAACGTACATCCTTTTCGATCAAGCGGCGGGCCAACAGACAATTGGCGGCGTAGGTACCGGGTTGATAAGAGTTTTTGCCATACATACGCAAAATATGATCTGGTTCATTGCTGATGTCCATTACATCCGGGACTGAGGTTTGCATTCTATAGGCCATCTCGTAATTGGAAATGCGACTGTTGATTTCGGGATCTCCAAAGGTCTTTTCTTGTGCCTCGTTTAACGATGCCAAATGATCCAACATCTTCCTTCTTTCGGCTCTGGAAACACCCTCAGGATTTTGAAGATACAAAACCGGATCTTTACCGGATCTGAATTGTACGCCCTGATGCAGGGAACTCAAAAAACCATTGCCCCACAGACGTGAATACAAGGGTTGTGGTTGTGGTTTTCCGTTTCCGGTGGACAATAAAACGACAAAGGAGGGTAGGTTATCATTAAGGCTCCCCAATCCATAACTCATCCAAGACCCTATGCTGGGGCGGCCGGGCAATTGGGAACCCGTCTGAAAAAACGTAATCGCCGGGTCATGGTTGATCGCTTCGGTATGCATCGATTTAACAAAACACAGCTCGTCCACTACCTTTGATACATGTGGCATCAAATCACTCACCCAGGCTCGGGATTCCCCGTATTGTTTAAAGTTAAAAAGGCTTCCAGTAACGGGAAATTTATCTTGACCTGATGTCATTCCGGTCAATCTTTGCCCTTTTCTAATGGAATCGGGTAAATCCATTCCCCGGTATTTATTCAAATAAGGTTTGTAATCAAACAAGTCCAATTGTGAAGGGCCTCCACTTTGAAAAAGATAGATCACCCTTTTGGCCTTGGGTGCAAAATGAGGTAAAGGCAAAGGGCCTGCCTGCAACTGCGGGCCGGCTGCACCGGAGGAACTCATACCCAGTGGATCCATCAAACTGCCCAATGCCAAACCACCGATACCAAAGCCCAATTTTTTTAGAAAATGACGACGGTTGTTGTTCTGAAAATAGTTATTTAATTCTTGCATACCCTAACTTTTCTGGGAAGTTTCATCTAAATTATAAATCAAAAGGGCCAATGAGCTAAAGCTTTTCATTTCTAAATCCATTTCACTCATATCGGTTTTTTCCGAGTGTAGTTCGGCTACTGTATCCAGATAATCCATCATTTCGGACAAGGCTTTTTTGGTGGGTTTTCTTCCTGTAATACGGCGGTGGATCTCGATGATACGTTCTTTGTCTTTTTTGATTCCACTGTTGAGGATCAGTGAAGCGATAGCCTCAGCAGCGTTTTGAACCTGCGGATCATTGAGGAGGATCAGCGATTGTAATGGCGTACTGGTTTTCTGTCTTTCCACGGTACAATAGTCTCTGGTAGAGGCGTCGAAAGTAACCATTCCCGGGGGAGGAACTGTTCTTTTCCAATAGGTGTAAAGGCTTCTACGGTACTGATTGCCATCGGTTGACATGATGTAGCGCTTGAGGGAGTTGGAAGTACTCCCACCCGTCAGTTCATCCCACAAACCCGGTGGCTGATATGGCTTGACACTGGGACCTCCTATTTTATCGACAAACAAGTCACTGCTGACCAATACATTATCTCTGATCATCTCGGCCGTAAGTTTTTGCCTGGGGAAAACAGACAAATATTGATTTTTAGGATCAATACTCAACTGTAATGCACCGGGTTTACTCGATTGTTGATAGGTGGCAGACATGACCATTCTTTTGAGCATCTTTTTGGTATCCCAACCTTCTTCCATAAAAGTGACGGCCAGCCAATCCAATAACTTTGGATGTGTAGGCAAAGCTCCTTGGTTTCCGAAATCCGAAGGGGTGGCAACGATCCCCATACCAAACAACTGTTGCCATAGGTTGTTAACAGCTACTCTGGCCGTCAGGGGATTTTTAGGATCAAAAAGCCACTGCGCAAGTCCCAATCGATTCTTGGGCAAACGGGCGTCAAAGTTCAGAATGTTGTCCGGCATTCCGCCTTCGACTTCGTGTTCTGTGGGAGCGTCATAGGCCCCTCGATTCAGAATATAGGTGTTGCGTAAATCCTCCACCTCTTCCATCACCATCACCTCCAATTCTGGAATGCTGTCGGGCCATCTTACAAAAGCAAGTTCGGAATTGGCCAATTCCTGATTCAACTTGATTTTGGGTGAAGCGACTTCTTGATAACCGATCCTGCCTTTCTCTTCCAATCGATTGAAAAAGCTGTAAAGATTAAAAAAATCTTTTTGGGTAAGTTCATCGTATTTGTGGTCGTGACAACGCGCACATTCCATGGTCAGTCCCATAAATGATTTTGCAGTTGTTACCGCCCGATCCACCACATATTCTACTCGGTATTCTTCTTCGATCACACCCCCTTCTTGTGTAATCATATGATTGCGGTTAAATCCTGTGGCCAATATTTGTTCCTTGGTTGGATCGGGAAGTAAGTCACCTGCCAATTGCCAACTGACGAATTCATCGTATGGAAGGTTTTTATTGTAGGCATGGATCACCCAGTCGCGCCAGGGCCACATAAAACGTTGTGTATCGTCCTGATAGCCGTTGGTGTCGGCATATCGAGCGATATCCATCCATATCGATGCCATCCGCTCTCCATAAGAAAGGGATTGAAGTAAGCGATCCACCACTTTTTCATAAGCATCATCGCCCTGATCGTAGAGGAAATGATCGATTTCGCTGATGGAAGGCGGAAGCCCTGTAAGATCGAAATACAAGCGTCGAAGGAGCATCTCTTTGGGTGCCTTGGGTGCCGGTTTTAATCCTTTTTTGTCCATTTGATGGGCAACAAAGCGGTCAATGGTTTGGGTGCTCCATGCATCAAATTCATGTGATGGAAGGTCACTTTTTATAGGTGGGTTATAGGCCCAATGGGTATCCCATTCAGCACCCTGTTCGATCCATCTTTCAATGATTTTTTTCTCTCTTTCGGTCAATACTAAATTGGATTCCGGTGGAGGCATTTGGTGAGAGGCTCGGGTAGAACGAATCCGGTCAACCAACTCACTATTATTGATATGACCGGGCAAAATAATCTGTTTATTAGCATCCTCCTCACTCAATCTGTACCAGTTATCGCTAATATCCAGCCTAAAGTCACCCTCTACAGATTTGGGATCAGGGCCGTGACAAGTATAACATTTGTCAGAAAGAATCGGTTTTACATCAAAGTTATAGCTGATTAGCTCAGGTAAAGAGCCATCTGTGTTTTCTAAATCTAAAGAGGCCACCAGGTCTTGGGTTTGGCTTTTGGGTTGATCTTTAAAAAAGTACTTTACGCCCAGGGCTAAAACAAAGGCTCCTAAGAAATACAATAAGGGTGTAAATTTTTTCACCTTTTACTATTTTTTTTCTACAATTTACTAAAACTATCAAAAAAAGTGGGTACTAAAGATAAATTGAATTACAGGTACTGAATGAAAAGAATTTAACAGGTCTATAATCCCATTGAAATCAGACACTACTCATTGACCAACACCTGCATCAAATATTTAATTTTTTTTTGCAGGTCTTGATTAAATTTATTCAAATTTAAACTGAAAAGGATTTGATTTCTATCCTGTTGTATCCTGAAATTGTAGAGACTAATTATTTTATTTGGAAAAATCAGCCTTTTTAAAACTCAACAAAAGTATTAATAGGCAAAAAGCGGTCTTCCCTCCATCAATTGATTGACGTCTTTTGCGACAGCTTCAATACTTACCTGATCTTCGGGATTGGAAATTACGCGATCAATAAAGTCTACAATGGTCTCCATATCTGCCTCTTTTAATCCACGAGAACTCACAGCAGCCGAACCAAATCGGATACCGGAGGTCACAAAGGGGGATTTATCATCAAAAGGAACCATATTTTTGTTGGCCGTGATCTCCGCCTTGACCAGGGACTGCTCTGCTGCTTTTCCGGTAATGTTCTTGTTTCGTAAATCGATCAACATCATATGATTGTCAGTTCCCCCCGAGATCAAGTGATAACCTCTTTTGACAAAGGCCTCCGCCATGGCATTGGCATTCTTTTTAACCTGTTCCATATAGGCTTTAAATTCAGGTTGAAGAGCTTCCCCAAAAGCCACTGCCTTGGCTGCTACTACATGCTCCAGGGGACCTCCCTGATTACCCGGAAAAACAGCCATATCCAATAAATGGGACATTTTTCGTAAAGTACCGTTTTTCAGCGCAATACCGAATGGATTATCAAAATCCTCCCCCATCAAGATCAGTCCTCCTCTGGGCCCTCTAAGGGTCTTATGCGTTGTTGTGGTCACCACATGACAATGGGGAATGGGGTTGGAAAGTAATCCAGTGGCAATCATTCCTGAGGGATGCGAAATATCGGCCAATAAAAAAGCGCCTACTTCATCCGCAATGGCCCGAAACTTTTTAAAATCAATGTCTCTCGAATAGGCCGAAGCCCCTGCGATGATCATTTGAGGTTCCACTTCCTTGGCAATGGCCAAAATATTATCGTAATCCAATCTTCCCGTATCTTCCTGCACACCATAAAAGTGGGCTTTGTACAAGCGACCGGAAAAATTGACGGGAGAACCATGGGTCAAATGTCCACCATGAGACAGATCAAACCCCAATATCTTATCTCCGGGCTTTAAAAAAGCGTGAAATACCGCAGTATTGGCTTGAGAACCCGAATGCGGCTGTACGTTGGCATAAGCTGCGCCAAACAACTCCTTGGCGCGATCTATCGCAATTTGTTCTATTTGATCCACCACCTCACATCCACCATAGTAGCGTTTGCCGGGGTAACCCTCTGCATATTTGTTGGTCAATATCGATCCCGTAGCCTCCATTACGGCTGGGCTAGTAAAGTTTTCAGAAGCAATCAACTCAATACCATTCAACTGGCGTTGCTCTTCTGTATCGATCAAATCAAAAATAGTTGTGTCTCGTGCTGTCATCGTTCCTTAAAATTGAATAACAAAAATACAGTTTTAATAAAACCTTGATAATTTATTACTAAATTAAAATTTAAATATTTTAAACAGTATAGAACAAAACCCAACTACCGACAAATAATAGGCTGAAAAACAGTTGCTTAAACAATATTTATCAAGAACCAAACCTTGATAACTTATCAAATTTTTAAATTTAAAATTAATGAAAATCCTACATCGATCCCAAATCCGGGAGGCGGATCGCCAAACCATCGCGCTGGAACCCATTTCCTCCATTGCATTAATGGAAAGGGCCGCAAAAGCCTGTATGGATTGGATCATCGAACGCTATGACAACGACCGGCCCTTTTGGCTGATCTGTGGAACAGGAAACAACGGTGGGGATGGACTAGCACTCTACCGCTTGCTGACCGAAAAAAAATATCCCTGTAGACTGTTTGAATATCCTCTGGGCCAAAAGCCCAGTAAAGACTATTCACAAAATAGAAAAAGAATCAAAGAAAAGGACATCATAAAACTCACCCCTGAGGTGCTTTCTTCCCCTTGCGGGGAGGTCATCTTTATCGATGCCTTGCTGGGAACCGGACTCAACCGACCGCTGGAGGGAATGTTAAAAAAAATCATTCAAACCCTAAATGCACTACCTAATAAAGTTATTTCCATCGACACACCCTCAGGAATTTTTTCGGATTTTAATACCGACAATTCATTTGATGGAATTGTTAAGGCCACGCACACCCTCAGTTTTCAGATGCCCAAATTGGCCTTCCTTTTGCCCGAATGTGGTGAAAAAGCCGGTTGTTTTCATCTGTTAGATATTGAAATTTCACCCTCCTATTTGGATAAAGTTCAGACTCCCTATCATTATCTCACAGCGGAAAAAGCAAAAAGCCATTTAAAATCTCCTAAAAAATTTGATCACAAAGGCAAAAACGGACACCTCTTGTTGATCGCAGGAAGTAGAGGCAAAATGGGAGCTGCAGTATTGGCCGCAAAAGCAGGACTCAGAACAGGAGTCGGCAAATTATCGGTACTCACCCCACGATGTGGAATAGAGATCTTACAAACCTCTATTCCGGAAGCTATGATCGAAATAAATAATGGTATTCATTCAATATCAGGTTATTATGGACTAAAATATAAGGTCATTGCAATGGGACCGGGCATTGGAACTGCAGCAGAAACCAAAGATTATTTACAATCTGTCTTGGCTTCAGGTACAACTCAAATGGTCATCGATGCAGATGCTATCAATCTGATTGCTGCCCAGCCGGAATGGATCGATAAACTCCCACCAAACACCATACTCACCCCCCATCCCAAAGAATTTGAAAGATTGGTAGGGCTATGGGAAAACGATAAGGATAAATTGGAACGCCTTCGCCACTTCGTTCAAAAACACCAACTCATTTGTGTTTTAAAAGGTGCCCATACGGGCATAGCACTACCCAACGGAAATATTTGGTTCAACAGCAGCGGCAATCACGGTATGGCCACGGGAGGCAGTGGAGATGTATTGACGGGCATCATTGGCGGACTTTTGGCCAAAGGCTATAGCCCCGAAGCTGCAGCTCTGTTGGGGGTCTATACCCACGGAAGAGCCGCCGACCTTCAGCGTCAATTCCTCTCCCCTCCTTTTATGTTGGCCTCAGACATCATCAATGGACTCAATGGTGTTTGGATGGAAATGGAAAATTCAACCCAAAAATAGACAGTTTGTCAGCTTTTTAAGTTCTAAACCGGACAATACGACGCTAATCCGTAGGTGGAATAAATCTTGATCTATACATTAAAAATTCGCCATGAATCTGAATAATTTTACCCTAAAATCGCAAGAGGTGGTTCAAACCGCCCAGCAACTGACCCAGCAATTGGGTCACCAACAAATAGAAAACGAACACCTCTTTAAAGCCCTTTTAGAGGTGGATGACAATGTACTACCCTTTGTGTTTAAAAAACTACAGGTCAATTTTTCACTTTTGGAAAAACTTACCTACAGTGCTCTGGAAAGCCTGCCCAAGGTATCGGGAGGAGACATCCTACTCTCACCCAATGCCTCCAAAACACTGATCAGTGCCATCAACCTTTCCAAAGCCTCTAAAGATGAATTTGTAGCCACCCAGCACTTGCTGTTGGCCCTCTTTGACAGCAAGGGAAACATTGGGAAAATCCTAAAAGACGAAGGTATTACCAAAAAAAGCCTGGAAGAGACCCTGGACCAACTTCAACAAGGAGAAAAAATAACTTCCGCATCGGCAGAGGATAAATACAACGCCCTAGAGAAATACGCCAAAAACCTCAATCAACTGGCCAAAGACAGCAAACTTGACCCCGTAATCGGTCGAGATGAGGAGATCCGACGTTTGCTGCAGATCATTTCCCGCCGAACCAAAAACAACCCCATATTGGTAGGAGAGCCCGGAACAGGAAAAACAGCCATTGCCGAGGGATTGGCCCACCGCATCATCGACGGTGATGTTCCCGAAAACCTTAAAGATAAACAAATTTTTGCCCTCGACATGGGTGCGTTGATTGCCGGAGCCAAATACAAAGGAGAATTTGAAGAACGCCTTAAAAGCGTCATTAAAGAAGTAGTGAACAGCAACGGAGACATCGTGCTGTTTATCGATGAGATCCATACCCTGGTCGGTACCGGTGGCGGAGAAGGTGCCATGGACGCGGCAAACATCCTTAAACCCCCCCTGGCAAGGGGTGAACTCAGAGCTATAGGGGCCACCACCCTGGACGAATACCAAAAATATTTTGAAAAAGACAAAGCCTTGGAAAGGCGCTTTCAAAAGGTCGTTGTTGATGAACCCAACACCGAAAGTGCCATCTCTATTTTGCGCGGTATCAAGGAAAGATATGAAGCCCACCACAAAGTACGGATCAAAGACGAGGCCATCATCGGAGCTGTAATGCTTTCCGACCGTTACATTTCCAACCGCTTCCTGCCAGACAAAGCCATTGACCTGATGGATGAAGCCGCCTCTAAACTGAGGATGGAAATGAATTCCAAACCCGAAGAACTGGATACGCTGGATCGCAAGATCCGACAGATCGAAATTGAGATCGTTGCCATCAAACGCGAAAAAGACAAAGAAAAGATAGCCAATCTTAACGAAGATCTGTCCAACCTCAAAGAAGAGCGCAACACCCTTTTTGCCAAATGGAGTCAGGAAAAAGAAAGGGTGGACAAAATCCAACAGGCCAAACAGGAGATCGAAAACTACAAACTGAAAGCCGACCGTGCCGAGCGAGAGGGAGACTATGCCACTGTTGCCGAATTGCGCTATGGAAAAATCAAATCCTCACAAGAAGCTCTGGACGAACTTCACAAGGAGTTGTTGGAATACCAGGAGAAGGACTCCTTAATCAAGGAAGAAGTCGATTATGACGACATCGCCGAGGTAGTCGCCAAATGGACGGGTATCCCCACCAGCAGAATGCTACAGTCCGACAAAGAAAGGCTGCTGAATCTGGAAAAAGAGATACACAAACGCATGGTCGGTCAAGAAACTGCAGTAGCAGCCGTTTCGGACGCTATCCGGCGCAGCCGGGCGGGACTGCAAGATCAAAACCGCCCCATCGGCAGTTTTCTCTTCTTGGGGACTACAGGCGTGGGAAAAACGGAACTGGCCAAAGCCCTGTCCGAAGTCCTTTTTTATGACGAAAACAACATCACCCGCATCGACATGAGTGAATATCAGGAGCGCCAAGCCGTAAGCCGACTCGTGGGCGCCCCTCCCGGTTATATCGGCTATGAGGAAGGAGGTCAACTCACCGAAGCCGTCAGGCGTAAACCTTATTCCGTGGTACTGCTGGACGAAATTGAAAAAGCCCACCCCGATACCTTTAATTTATTGTTGCAAGTACTCGATGAGGGCCGATTGACCGACAACAAAGGACGAACTGCCGATTTTAAAAACACTATTGTCATCATGACCTCTAACCTTGGAAGTCATGAAATTAAATCTGCTTTCGAAAGCAACATCGATTTTGACCTTGCTCAGGAAAAGGCCAAAGAAGTCGTTTTGCAATTGCTCAAAGCCACCATAAGGCCCGAATTTCTCAACCGAATCGACGACATCATCATGTTCTCCCCACTCACAGCCAAGGAAATCGAGTCAATTGTACGTTTACAATTCAAAATTTTGGCCAAAAGGCTAAAACAGCAGGAGCTCGACATCTCTGCCTCAGGAGAAGCCATTGCCGCATTGGCCCAATCCGGCTTTGACCCCGAATACGGCGGAAGGCCTGTCAAAAGAGTCATGCAAAAAAAAGTACTCAATGCCTTAAGTAAAGAGTTACTGGCCGGAAATATAGACAATACCAAACCCGTATTGGTCGATCATTTTGATGGACAGATCGTATTTAGAAATAAAGCTACGAAAAAGGAATACAGTTAGATGAATCAATTACGAATTACGGAACGAACCTCCGCTACCGTAGGAAATCAAAGATTCGATGAAGTCAATCTTTCGTGTGTTTTTGGCAGATAGATCAGACGGATATAATTCGTAATTCGTAATTGAGCATTAATACTCATTTGTACGCATCAATTCAGACAGGTATATCCATCATGGAATAAGTTGTAACTTTGAAGGGTGCAAAAGCGAATCAACATACAAAACAAAAAAGCGCGGTTTGAATACGAGATCCTCGATCAATTTACCGTCGGGATTGTATTGACGGGAACGGAGATTAAATCGATCCGAAACAGCAAGGCATCTATTACAGAAAGTTTTTGTGAATTCAACGAAAAAGGGGAACTCTTTGTAGTAAACATGTACATTGAAGAGTATGCCTTTGGCACCCGTTTCAACCACCGCCCTCGGGGGAGTAGAAAGCTTTTACTCAACAAAAGAGAACTCAAAAAACTGAACAAGGAGGTTAGAAATACGGGGCTGACCATCGTTCCCCTAAAACTCTTTATCAACGAAAAAGGCTTTGCCAAAATGCTGATCGCTTTGGCACGGGGGAAAAAATTGTATGACAAAAGAGAAACCCTTAAAGACCGAGACAACAAAAGGGATATGGATCGCGTAAAAAAAAGTTTTAATCGATAGATAGAGCGGTCATTTTACCTAAAATCAACTAAAACTAATCCAAAAGTTCTAACTAACAATACCAGAGAATATTAAATATCATGGAAAATCTCCCCAAAAAATCCTTAGTTTTACCCACTCCATCTCAATCACGTTCTTTTACTTTTTGGTGATGCCCACTACCCATCTTCACGCCCAATTGGAAGGGGTAGTAACAGACAGCCTGAACCTCCCAATCTCCGGTGTGAGTGTTTAATAAAAAATTCCTTTGTTGGCAATGTAACCAATAACAATGGAGGGTTTTTTTTGGGAAAAGTTCCCTCCAAAAGTGGAGAAATTGTATTCAAGAGCCTTGGTTTCAAAACAGTCTTTCGAACCTATGACCTGGATGCAGGGCCTCGTTATTTTAAATTGAGCTTGGAAGAACAGGCTACCGAACTTCAAGAAGTAACACTGACAGCTCAGGAAAATCCTGCTGATGCCATCATTAGGCAAGCCATAAAAAAAAAACTAACAAAAAAACAAGCGATTTACAGCCAATTTTTATTCCAAGGGAGTGCTCATTACTAAGGACTTACCAAAAAAGATAATGGGTAATGAAATCGACATATCAGATCAAGCTCTTGACTCCACAAGATCAGGAATATTATACCTTTCAGAGACTTCCTCTAAGATTTTTAAAGATCAAAACAAATTTAAGTAGATCATCACCGCCTCCAAAGTAAGTGGAGATGAGCAGGGGATTACATTCAACAGTGCCAGCGATGCTGAGTTCAATTTTTATCAAAACTCGGTAAATCTTGAAAACGATCTAGCATCTCCCATAGGCGATAATGCCTTTTCCTTTTACCAATATCGTTTTAAAGTTACATTCTATGCAGATGAGGGACATTTGATCAACCGGATTGAGGTCAAAAGAAAAAACAATAATTCTCCAACTTTTGAGGGGATCGTCTATATAGTTGAAGATGATTGGAGCTTTTACGGTTTGGAACTGAATATGGGTCAAACGCAAAGTTCACTTTCCGTTCTGGACAAGTTTAGCATCAAACAGAACTTCAAATACGACCAACAATCGAAATCTTGGGGTAAAAAGTGACCAGGTGATTCGTTTCTATCTAGGTTTTTTAAGTTTTAGCTTTTTCGCTGTTTTCTCAGCCGTCTATACTGACTATGATTTTCGACCCTCATTCGAAAAGAAGACCTTTGGTAGGATGACTTTTCAAATCAATGACGATTCCAACAAAAAAGACAGCCCGGCCTTTTCAGAAATGAACCACTTTTATGGTAATGAAATCCTATTTGCAAAAACAAACCCTTACTTGAATCAATTCAACTTGATGCTATACTATCAATACAGCTCTTCAAACAACTATTTTTTATTTCACTTGGAACATCAATTTAAGAAATGGGGAATTGGAAATTGGCACTTGATCCGCCTACTAAAAATTGAATTTATAACAGGTATTCATGGCTTATCGGTAAGAGCGCAAAAACCACATTTCGAAGTAAATCTTGGACTGAACCGACTGGGATTTGAAAAGTTTTAGGTCTTAAGTTTAGATTATTTTTTGGCTTTGGGAAAATTTAGAAGCAGTCAGGGCCTCAGACTCAGTATTGGACTTTAATTCTTGTCTTTCAGAAGAGGAACGAATCGGAAATTTCCAAAAGTCCTGCGGTCAAACTCCTTATCGCTTATTCGGGTATAACGGGTCATGATCTGCTCTTTATTGCCCAATGGGATCACCAGACGTCCCCCTACTACCAGCTGCTCCAACAGTGCTTTGGGAACTTCGGGTGCTCCGGCAGTGACAATGATGGCATCAAAAGGGGCTTTTTCGGGATAACCTTTGTAACCGTCGCCAAAAATTACTTTTTTGGGTCGCAACTTTAGTTTTTTGAAAAGCAAAGCCGTTTTTTTAAACAATTCCTGTTGGCGTTCTATGGTGTATACCTTGACTCCTTCAAAGGTCAATAAAACCGCCGTTTGATAGCCCGATCCTGTTCCTATTTCCAAAACACTATCCCCTTTTTGGAGCTCCAGCAATTGGGTCTGAAAAGCAACAGTATATGGTTGTGAAATCGTTTGATCGGCAGCAATGGGATAAGCCCTGTCCTGATAGGCATAGCCTTCCAAACCCGGATCCATAAACCAATGACGGGGAACACTGCCAATGGCAGCCAAAACGCCTTTGTCTTGAATCCCTTTTTTCTCTAACAACTTAATCAACTGCCTTCTTTGCCCTTGATGCTTGGTGGTATCGGTCATTAGGACAAATGTAATTACTTCCCAAAAAAAATCAGAAAAAGATGGTACTTTTGATTAAAAATAAATGCTATGATAAAAGCAGGCGTTTTGGGTGCAGGACATTTGGGTAAAATTCATTTACGTTTGTTAGAGGCCTCCGAGTATTATCAATTGGTAGGCTTTTATGATACCGACACCAAAAACGCAAAAGCTTTGGCTAAAGAAAAAGGATTTACCTTTTTCAAAAGTGCAGCCGATCTGATCGATGCCTGTGACATGATCGACATCGTCACCCCTACCCCATACCACCATCAAATGGCCCTAAAAGCCATCAGGGCAGGCAAACACATTTTTATCGAAAAACCCATTACCAACAGTCTTGACGAGGCAAAAGAGATCAGCCAAATAGCCAAAGAAAATCAAGTGTTGGGACAAGTAGGCCATGTAGAACGGTTCAATCCTGCCTTTAAAGCGGTCAAAGACTCCATTACCCACCCAATGTTTATCGAATCCCATCGCTTAGCTGAATTCAATCCCAGAGGAACCGATGTTCCGGTGGTTTTAGACCTGATGATCCACGATATAGACATCCTTTTAAGCATCGTCAAATCAAAAGTCAAAAGTGTTTCAGCCTCAGGTGTTGCGGTGATCAGCAGAACTCCTGACATTGCCAATGCCCGAATCGAATTTGAAAACGGCTGTGTGGCCAACCTTACTGCTAGTAGGATCTCTCTGAAAAAAATGCGTAAGACACGTTTCTTTCAAAAAGACGCCTACATCGCCGTTGACTTTTTGGAGAAAAGCGTGGAGGTCGTCAAAATGAAAGCAGCGCCCGAAAAACCCGAAGACTTTGCCATGATCCTGCAAAATGCGGAGGGAGAAAAAAAACAGATCTATTTTGAAAATCCGCCCATAGAAGATTCCAACGCCATAATGGAAGAACTGGAAACCTTTGCTCAGGCCATCAATAACCAAAAGGAACCCATTGTGAGCTTAGAGAATGGAACCGCAGCTCTGGATTTGGCCTATCAGGTGATTCAGGCTTATGAATAAACCACCATGGATTAAAAAACCATAGTTATACATATCAGGAATGAAATTCCTATTCTGGGTTTTTGAATAATGAACTCCGATTAACGATTTTAGAATTTCGACCTAATCAACAAGCAAAGCAGTTATCATCTAATTGATTATTTGATATTTGTTAATCGATATTCGATATTAAAATTTATAAAAACTAAAGTATCTGCAATTAAATTGCAGGGTTTTAAGCTGTCACCAGATAATAAATCCCTAATAGGGTTTATACATTCACTCCAAAAAGATATCCGACTCCCGCCGATAAACCCATGGCGATGCTTCCCCAAACGGCAATTCTGAGCATGGATTTCCAAACCTTTGATCTCCCTGTTTTGGCAGCAACGATGCCCATGACCATAAGAAAAAAAGTAGTCAATCCATAAAGCCAATATTTCAAACCTGCAAAAGGAAATAACAGCACCACTAAAAGAGGCTTAAGTCCTCCAACAATAAAGGCCGCTCCGGAGGCCAAAGCAGCTTGAGTGGGCCGGGCTTCACTGATCTCATTGATCCCCAGTTCGTCACGTATATGGGCGCCTAAAGCATCGCCAGCGGTCAATTCCTGAGCTACCTGAAGTGTCATATCTTTTTTCAATCCTCTTTTTTCATAGATCTGAGCCAGCATTTGGAGTTCCTCCTCAGGCATTTGCTACAACTCTTGTTTTTCTCTTTCGATATCTGCCTTTTCAGTATCTTTGGGAACTTGCAGAAACATATTCTCCCGCGGCCATAGACAGCCCCCCTACCACATCCGGCTACAGTAGCTAAAATTACAGGCTCCCGAGTGCTGCTCGCTGCCGCAACCCCTATGGCCAAACTCGATGTGGAAATGATACCGTCATTGGCCCCCAAAACTGCAGCCCGCAAACAAGTGTTTCGGTGAACATAATAACTGTTTAAATAATTTTCAATAGTGATTTTTTTCATAATCGATCAATGGGTTCAACTCATGCATTGAATACTTTGATTTTTTGAATTTAAATACTCATACTTCAGCAAAACTGAAGGAAGGGTGGATAGTGAGTTTTATTTAGACAATTCGATATATAAAAAAACACCATAATCCTGCTTGTAAAAACATGAAAATCCAAAGCCTTAGTAGGTATTTATGCTTTTACTTTTCAATATATTTGCCCTATGAACATTGCGAAAAACATCACTACCCTACTGCAAGACATCCCGGACTATGTTCAACTGGTCGCTGTTTCAAAAACCAAATCCAATGAGCAGATCATGCAGGCCTACCATGCCGGACAAAGGATTTTTGGGGAAAACAAGATCCAAGACATGACCCGCAAGCATGAGGAACTCCCCAAAGACATCCAATGGCATATGATCGGGCATGTACAATCCAATAAGGTCAAGTATATGGCATCCTATGTCAGTTTGATCCATGGTGTAGACAGCTTGAAACTATTAAAAGAGATCAACAAACAGGCCCAAAAAAACAACCGCATTATTGATTGTCTGCTTCAAATCCACATCGCCGAGGAAGAAAGTAAGTTTGGTCTGTCGGCCGAAGAATGTCAGCAAGCGATTGAAAGGGCCAAAGAACTCTCCCATGTCCAAATCAAAGGACTGATGGGAATGGCAACATTCACCGAGGATCAAAACCAGATTGCCAAGGAATTCGAAGGGCTCAAAGGCTTATACGATCAATTGATACAACAAAACATTCCACTGGAAATCCTGTCGATGGGCATGAGTGGGGACTACCCCATTGCCCTCCAAAAGCGCAGTAATATGATCCGTGTGGGCAGTAAAATTTTTGGACCCCGAAACTACTGATCATGTACGCTATTTTAGATATTGAAACCACCGGAGGTAAGTACAATGAAGAAGGCATTACCGAAATTGCCATTTACCAGCACGATGGACTGCAAGTAACCGACCAATTCATCAGTCTGATCAACCCCGAAAGGGCCATCCAGCCTTTTGTTGAAAAGCTTACCGGTATCAACGGCCAAATGTTGCGCAGTGCTCCGCGGTTTTTTGAGGTAGCCAAACGCATCATCGAGATCACCGAAAATTGCCTTATTGTGGCCCACAACGCCGATTTTGACTACCGCATCCTCAGAACCGAATTCAAGCGATTGGGATACAACTTTCAGAGAAACTCCCTCTGTACCGTTTCCCTGTCCCAAGAACTACTGCCCGAGATGGAGTCCTACAAACTGGGCAAACTCGTTCGCTCATTAGGCATCCCCATCAGTGATCGACACCGGGCGCAGGGAGACGCTTTGGCCACCGTAAAGCTCTTTGAATTGCTACTCGAAAAAGACAGCAACAAACAGATCCTCAAATCCCGAATCAAAGCCCTGCACACCCATCAAGTCCACTCCAAATACCTTTCCATCATCGAGGAATTACCCACTGCTACGGGGGTTTACTACCTGCATAATACCGTGGGAGATGTCCTCTATATCGGAAAAAGTAAAAACATTCAAAAAAGGGTAAGAACCCACCTGACAGGGACGGATCGCAAATCGAAGAAAATTCAAAAAAAACTCCATAAAGTCAATTTTGAAACCACCGGCAGTGAACTCATTGCCCTGCTCAAAGAGCACCACGAAATCAAAAAAAACCAACCCCGGATCAATAAAGACGGACGCTACCGCCTCTACCCTATGGGCATCCGTATTGACAAAGAAACACCCTACCACCAACTCACTTTGGAACAAGTGCGTAATGGGAGGGACTACCTCGTGGTCTTTAAAAACGGCCGGGTCGCCAAACACATCATGACCCATTGGATGGAATCCTACCAACTCTGTCATAAACATTCCTCTCTTAAGGATACTGACGGGGCTTGTTATGCCTACAAAAACAATCAATGCAAAGGGGCTTGTTTAGAGGTAGAAGACCCACAAAATTACAACAAAAGACTCCACCAACTTCGGGATAAAAACAACTATCCTCACGATGATTTCCTGATGATAGAAAATGGAAGAAAAGATGGAGAGTATAGCTTTATATATGTTGAAAACCAGTGCTTTAAAGGATATGGTTTTTATGAGTTGAATCACCAAGTTAACAATAAGGAAAAGATCCTTAAGCGCATGATCGCCATGGAGGACAATTCGGATTGTCGCGCCCTGATCCTGGCCCACATCAAAAAAAATAAATTCAGAAAATTAATACCTTTGAGAGCAACCGAAGTCAGTTCTCATTAACGCCAACCCATTGAGTTATAAAAATTTAAAACACCGACTGCATGAGATCATCTACGAGGCCGATACCCGTGCCGGCAAAGTATTTGATGTAGTCTTGCTCATCTTTATTCTTTCCAGTGTGGTATTGGTCGCCTTGGAAAGCGTTGATCAGATCGGTCAAAAATACCATGACCAGCTCAATATTGCCGAGTGGATCATTACCATCATTTTTACGGTAGAGTATGTATTGCGTATCATATCCATCAACAAGCCTTCCAAATACATTTTCAGTGCCTATGGTATCATCGATTTTGTCTCTACCGCACCCAAATACATCTCTATGTTTTTTGTGGGCACCCAGTCCTTGCTTGCCCTCAGAGCCCTTCGCCTGCTTAGAGTTTTTAGAATTCTCAAACTTACCCAGTTTGTAGGAGAATCCAACTCCCTGGTCAAAGCCCTTGCCCGCAGCAAAACCAAAATATTGATCTTTATGTTTAGCGTGGTGATCTTATGTATCATTTTTGGTACCATCATGTATTTGGTTGAGGACGATGAGAGTGGTTTTACCAGCATCCCCCGGAGCGTCTATTGGTGTATCGTTACCCTAACCACAGTGGGTTATGGCGACATTGCGCCCTCCAGTCCTTTGGGGCAATTCATCGCCTCCGTCATCATGGTATTGGGCTATGGCATCATCGCTGTACCTACGGGTATCGTCTCGGCCGAATTTACCTCTCAGGTGTTTAACATCGACTACAACACCCAAGCCTGCCCACACTGCATGACCACACAACACAAAGACAAGGCCAAATATTGCCATCAATGCGGTGAAATCCTCAACGATGTCGAATAAACAACTGCTCTATATCGCCGGACCTACGGCTGTAGGGAAAACCGCCCTGAGCATCGCCTTGGCAGAAGCACTAAATACGGAGATCATCTCCTGCGATGCACGGCAGTGTTACCGCGAAATGAGCATAGGCACCGCAGTTCCCTCTGAGGAGGAAAGAGCAGGCATATCCCATCACTTTATCCAAAACAAAAGCATCCTCCAGCCCTTTGATGCCGGAGCTTTTGAAAAGGAGGGTTTGGAACTCTTGGAACGGCTGTTTCAAAAACACCATCATGTGGTCATGGTAGGAGGCTCGGGCCTTTATGCCAAAGCACTGATTGAAGGGCTGGATGAATTTCCCGAAATTGATCCCAAGGCCGCCACCAAAGTAAAATTAATCCATCAAAAAGACGGTCTGGAAGGTCTCCAAAAACGACTCAAAGAAAAAGACCCCGAATACTATAAAAAAGTAGACCTAAACAATCCCCGTCGACTTACACGGGCTTTGGAAGTATGCGAAACAAGCCAAAAGCCTTTTTCCTCCTTTTTGGGACAATCTCCCAAAAAACGCCCTTTTACCTCCCGAACCCTACTCTTAAAGTTGCCCCGTGAAAAGCTCTATAACCGGATCAACCGCCGGGTGGAACAGATGGTCGAAGCCGGACTGGAAAAAGAGGCGCAAAGCCTTTACTCCTACAAAAACCTACCAGCACTACAAACCGTAGGCTACCGCGAATGGTTTGACCACTTTGACGGTAAATACTCACGTAAAAAAACCATCGCAGAAATCCAAAAAAATACTCGCCGCTTCGCCAAAAGGCAAATGACTTGGTTTAACCAACTTGATGCCCAAGAGATCCCCATGCAAGTTCCACTGAGAGCCCTAAAAATGGCTTTGGGAAGTATCGAAAATTCTACTGCTAGTAATAGTTTATAAAGAAATATCCATATTAGAGAAGCTCTATTTAGGGCTTTAGTTTCCAAATATTGTAGGAATTTTCTTATATTAAGTTTAATTCATTATCAAAGTATAGTTGTAAAAGAATTAGGCAATGGAAAATCGATTTAGACAAACCATTTGAGGTTGGAGGGCAAGCTAAGTTGCAATTTACTAACCAAGGCCGGAAAAGAGTAACAAAGAATATTGGGTAAAATTGTTAATTTTACACATATCACCCCTTTGTCTAATTCCATGAAAAACAAAGTAATAGATTGTTTTAACTTTTTTAACGAACTGAATCTACTTGAGATCAGACTGAAATACCTTTACGATACATTAGATTATTTTGTTGTTTTTAAGGCAGATCAGACCTTTAGAGGGGAAAACAGAAAAAGATTATAATTAGTCATCAGCAAATGATAGTTTAAAAAACCCAAACCCCTTGAAAAAAATATTTTTAATTATCATTCTGCTCCTTTTTGTTCACTGTTTAAAGGAAGCCGAAAAAATTGAAGAACCCAAGACCACGCATCAGTATCTGGTTTCCTCAAATCTTTTAAAAAAATACGATAAAGCAGTCACTGGCGGTTTTTCAGGATTAATTTCTCAATCGGGTCAAGGGCGCAACATCTTCGACATAGAAGTCCATAAGATCGTTTACAAAACCAAAACAGAAGCAGGAAAAGAAACCGAGGCTTCAGGGGTGGTGATGTTTCCACAAATGGAAAAGCCCCTGCCCCTACTCTCCTATCAGCACGGGACCATAACCGATGAAAGTAGTGTTCCCTCCAACATTACCAACTTTGGGATCGGTGAGTACGGTGCGATGGCTATTTTTTCGGCAACAGGGTTGATCGTATCCATGCCCGATTATTTAGGTTACGGTGCCTCATCCGATCAGTCCCACCCCTACGAACACGGAAAGTCGCTTGCGACTTCCAGTTACGATATGCTTAAGGCTGTGGAGGAGTTTTTGGAAGTGCAAAAAATCGAAAAGAGTGAACAACTCTACCTGATGGGTTATTCCGAAGGAGGTTATGCCACACTGGCACTGCATAAATTAATGGAGGCATCGGGCGAAGACCGTATCACGGCTACCCTGGCTGGAGCTGGGGCTTATAACAAAACCGCTTTTTGCAAAGCGATTATCGGGCTGAACAAGCCTTTGGAGTTTATAGCTAACTATCTCTGGGTGCTCCATACCTACAACCGGATCTACAGCACCCTAAAAAGACCCTGGAGCGACTATGTCAATGCACCCTATGCTCAGCATTTAGAAACTTTACAAACAATCACTTCTTCTACCATTGATCAATTGATCGATAATGGAAAAGTGGAAACCAATCCCAAAAAACTTTTTAAAGAATCTTTAATATCGGGGATCAATAACGGAAGTGATACCGCTTTATTGAATGCCTTTGCAGATAATAACCTGTTGGATTGGAAGCCAAAAGCCCCTGTTTTTTTATATCACGGAACCGAAGATGATTTTGTTTTTCCCCTCAATTCGAGCAGTACCGCTCAAGCCCTAAATGCCAAAGGTGGAAAGGTAAGCTATGTCCCATTGGAGGGCAAGGACCATGCAACAGCAGTTTTGGATTATTTCAGCAACTGTATCACTAAAATTAATGAATAGTGAATGCATCCCAACTATTTTGATGACAATGTTATAATAGCCAATTTTACCAGATTAAGTAAAAAACAAGTCAACAACAAGCGAAAGAGCGGTTTAATTTAACATTGACTTGGCAGTATATTATATCCAATGTATAAAAACCCGATCGGCACTAAGAGAATAAATACCTAAAAGATTAAGAACAGTTGGTTATAGACCGATTCAGAAGAATTAAAAAATGAATTGTTCAAGTAAAAAAAATACTTTCCCAAAGTTTATGAGCAATTTGGAGGGATGCCAAGGAGGGTTTTTCAAAACTTTTTGCTTCTTACTTCAACTACCTGATTGTCGTGTTCATCCCTAACACGAATTTTAATCCAAAAAGTAGGGATCAATTTGATGGATTTGAGTTTGATGCTGTGCTCTGATGTGGAGTTTTTCGAGTTCACATCCGTCTCATTATCTGCCAGAATAAGGGCGTCATCAAAGGAACTTTCTTCGGCTGTTAAAAGATCATAATACATTTCGTCATCATCCTAATCATTAAAGGAACTACAATCCTTTTAAATAGCTCAGTACATTCTCCTGAATACGTTGAGCAATATTGGAGGTATCTCCCTTAACAAAACTTTCTCCGGTAATGTTTTCATACAACTCGATATAGCGTTCGGAGACGGAGTTGATGTATGGTTCAGACATAAAAGGAACTTCCTGCCCCTCATGGCCTTGAAAGTCATTGGAGATCAGCCACTGTCGGACAAATTCTTTGGACAATTGTTTTTGTGGGGCTCCCTCGACTTGGCATTCGGTATAGCCATCGGCATAAAAATAACGGGAAGAATCCGGAGTATGGATCTCATCGATCAAAACGATTTCACCTTTGGTGTTTTTACCGAATTCGTATTTGGTATCCACCAAAATCAAATCCTGTTTTCGGGCGATCTCGGTTCCCCTTTGAAAAAGAGCCCGGGTGTATTTTTCCAATTGAAGGTAGTCGGATTCGCTGACAATGCCCTGTTCTATGACGGCTTCGCGGGAAAGGTCTTCGTCATGGCCCTCTTCGGCTTTGGTGGCAGGGGTGATGATGGGGGTGGGAAAAGCGTCATTTTCGATCATGCCAACGGGCATATCCACCCCACAGAGGCTTCTTTTTCCGGCTTTGTATTCCCTTGCGGCATGGCCGGAGAGATAGCCCCGGATGACCATTTCTACCTTAAAAGGGTCGCAGCGTTGGCCAATAGCCACATTGGGGTCGGGAGTAGCGGTCAGCCAGTTGGGTACTATGTCTTCGGTAGCGGCCATCATCTTGGTGGCGATCTGGTTGAGGATTTGCCCTTTATAGGGAATCCCTTTGGGCATGACCACATCAAAAGCCGACAGGCGGTCTGAGGCCACCATGACCAGTAAATCGTTCTCCAGTTCGAAAACCTCCCTGACTTTGCCGTTGTAGTGGGACAACTGGCCCGGAAAATGAAAATCGCAATGGGTGAGTGTATTGATCAATGGCATTAATTATGATGTTCGATTCGTTTATAAGCGTCGATGACTTTTTTGACCAAGGAATGACGGATCACGTCTTTTTCGTCCAAGGTAATGATGCCGATGCCTTCTGTCTCTTTAAGGATCAAAAGGGCTTCTTTAAGACCGGAGATCACCCTGCGGGGTAAATCGATCTGTCCGGGGTCGCCCGTTACCATAAATTTGGCATTGCGCCCCATACGGGTCAAAAACATTTTCATTTGGGCGTGGGTGGTATTTTGGGCTTCGTCCAAAATCACAAAGGCATTGTCCAAAGTCCGGCCCCGCATAAAAGCCAAGGGCGCAATTTGGATGGTGCCGTTTTCGATATGGCTGTTGAGTTTTTCCTGTGGGATCATGTCCCTCAGGGCATCGTAGAGCGGTTGCATGTAGGGGTCTAATTTCTCTTTTAAATCCCCTGGAAGGAAACCCAGGTTCTCCCCTGCCTCTACCGCCGGACGGGTCAGGATGATCCTTTTTACTTGCTTGACTTTGAGTGCTTTTACAGCAAGGGCTACTCCGGTATAGGTTTTACCGGTTCCCGCCGGGCCAATGGCAAAGATCATATCGTTATTTTTGGAGGTTTCCAACAAACGCTGTTGATTGTAACTCTGGGCTTTGATGATCTTTCCGCCCACACCGTGAAGGATAAAATTGTCTTTGTCAGAAGCGGGATCAAAGTCGGTGGGGGTGCTGGCAGTAATGATCCGCTCGATGGACTCCTCATTAAGGTGGTTGTATTTGCCAAAGTGGGTAATCAACATGTCCACGCGTTTTTCGAACTCCTCTAGTATGGACTCTTCACCAAAAACTTTCAGAGTACTGCCTCTGGCAACGATCTTTAGCTTGGGAAAATAGTACCTTAATTTTTCAATGTTGATGTTTTGCTGCCCGAAAAATTCCTGAGGATTGACCTCAGAAAGTTGAATTTTTATTTCGTTCAAAGGATAGTCAATTAAAAAAATTTATTTTTGCTTGTGGTATGTCTATTTCAAATTTAAATAATTTTATCCACTAAACTCCTATGCCGATAGTAACTTTAATGACCGATTTTGGAAATAAAGATTACGCCGTTGCAGCGGTAAAAGGAGCCATTCTCAGTACAGTAGAAAATCCACAAATTGTTGATATCAGTCACCAAATCACCCCCTACAACCCCACCGAAGCTGCCTATATACTCAAAAACGCTTACAAAACCTTTCCCAAAGGCAGCATTCATATCATTGGAGTAGAATCCGAAAAGACCTCGGAAAACCAACACCTGGCCATGTATTTTGAAGGGCATTATTTTATCGGAGCAGACAATGGTATTTTTACCATGATCAAAGGAGATCTGAAATCCGAAAAAATGGTAGCGATCAACATCCATGACAAAATGCCGACCTCCTACCCTGTTTTGGAGGTGTTTGTCTGGGTCGCTGCACACATCTCTCGCAAGGGTGCCTTAGAAGTGGTGGGCAAGTCCGTGGAGCAGATCAAAGAAATCAAAGAATTGCGCCCCGTGGTCAACCAACAAGGGGATCAAATCTTGGGTGCGGTGATCTATGTCGATAATTATGGCAATGTGATCACCAACATCACCAGGAGATTATTCAACGAAGTGGGAAAATCTAGACCTTTTACCATTTTTGCCCGAAATGTCAAATTCAGAAAAGTGTACGAAACCTATAGCGACGCCATCGACTTTTCCATTCCCGAGGAAAAAAGAGATGAGGATGGTAAAAAAATTGCGCTTTTCAACGATGCAGATCACCTCGAATTGGCCATTTACAAAAGCAACACCCAAACCGTAGGCAGTGCCCAATCTCTTTTTGGCTTGGAGTACAGAGAATCCATAACCGTTAAGTTTGAATAATATGTGGGCATTGGTCAAAAGAGAGTGGTTTGTTTTTTTTAGTACCCCCTTGGGCTATCTGAGTTTGGGATTTTTCCTGACGTTGTCCACTCTTTTCCTGTGGTTTTTGGACACCGATTTCAATCTACTGAACGCTGGATTTGCAGACCTTAACGCCTTTTTTGTCCTTGCCCCTTGGTTGTTTTTACTGCTCGTACCGGCTTTGTGTATGCGCAGCTTTTCGGACGAAAAACGTTTGGGAACTTTGGAATTGTTGTTGACCAAACCCCTAGGCCTTTGGCAGATCCTAATGGCCAAATACATCGCCAATCTGATGCTCTTATTGACGGCTTTATTGCCCACGGTAGTATATTTTTTTGCCATCGACGCCCTTAAGATTGGGAACAGTGGCATTGATTGGGGCAGCACCATCGCCGCCTATTGGGGATTGTTTTGCGTGGGAGCCAGTTTTGTTGCACTTGGAATTTTATCGGCATTGCTCACCAAAAGTCAAGCCACTGCTTTTATGACAGCCCTCTTGCTTTGCTTTGTTCAGTTCTATGTGTGGAAAGGGATCGCAGACCTTATGGAACAGCAAGAACTCTATCGCTTTTTCAATGCTGCGGGTATATTCGAACATTACCTCAACCTCCGGCAAGGCGTGATCACCCTCAAAGATGGGGTCTACTTTCTGGGGTTTAACTATATCGTACTCTATGTCAGTAAATGGCTGTTGTACAGAATCAAAAATCACAAGGCTTGAAAAATAAAACGCATTGGTTTAAAAACTTACTCATTCCACTGCTTTTGATCCTCTTGGCTCAAGGCATTGATTACCGTTTGGACATGACCCAAGACAAACGCTACACCCTAAGCGATAATATCAAAACCCTTTTAAGTGAACTGGAAAAACCACTAAAAATCGATATTTTTTTGACGGGTAAACTTCCCGCCGACTACCTCCGTTTACAACGCGAAATCACTACATTGATCAAGGGAATGGAAGAACATACGGATCAGTTGGTAGTAGGTTTTATCGATCCTTTTGAGGGAGCAGCGAGCACCGAATCACTGATCGGAGAAATGACGCAGTATGGACTCCCCCCGGAATATATCGTGGCCGACCAAAAGCAAGCCCTTGAACAAACGGTTGTTTTCCCTTGGGCCATGATCAACGATGGGAACAAGACCCTGAGAATCCCCTTACTGGAAAAAGTACTGGGGGATGACGAACAACAAAAAATCAACCGTTCCATCGCCCAACTGGAGTTTCACTTTTACGATGCTTTCTTTAAGATCAACCAAAAACAAAAACTAAGTTTGGCGGTATTGACCTCTCACGGCACCTCAGAGGCCGTAAAGATTGCAGATTTTATGAGCAGTTTTCAACCCTATTATCAGTTGGCTTCCTTCGATCTAAAAGCTTTGGAAAAGGACCCGGAAAAAACCCTCCAAAACCTAAAACGCTTTGAACTATTGCTGGTATCCAATCCCACTGAGTCCTTTAGTGATACTGAAAAATACCTATTGGATCAATACCTGATGAATGGAGGAAAACAATGGTGGGCCATCAATGCAGTTGCCGTCAATCGGGACAGTTTGTTCAATTCCGATGGATCGGCAGTGGTGGTGGGACGATCGCTCAACATGGAGAATTCCTTTTTTAAATACGGTTTCAGATTGCAAAAAAATCTGATCAAAGATCTGTATTGCGCTCCGGTGGTACTGGCCAGCGGAACGGATCGTCAGGCTCAATATTTGCCCTATCCCTGGCCCTATTACCCCCTGGCAAAACCCAAACAAGAAGAACTGTTTGGAAGCAATGCCGGCAACGTGTTTGTGCCTTTTGCCTCTACGATCGACACCCTAAAAAATCAATTGGATAAAACCATACTCATCGGCAGTTCCGATTTTTCACAAACGCTACAAACCCCTGCGGGTATTGCATTAAAAGAAGCCTCGGAAAAACTAAATCCCGCCTTGTTCGATCAAAAATCACAAGCCATGGGGGTTTTGCTGGAAGGGGAATTCACTTCAGCATATGACAACAGAGTCCCTCCTGTAAAGCTCGATGAGAAGAAAACAAAAGCCAATAGTCAGATGATCGTTTTTTCCAGCGGATCCATTGCAGAAAACCAAGTGGACAAGGGCAACCCACTCGAACTGGGATATGACAAATGGACAAATAATTTTTACTTTAACAAAATGTTCCTGCAACAAACAGTTCACTATTTGATGGGCAATCAAAAACTGCTTAAACTCCAGAACAAAACGGTTGAGCTTCCCCGGCTGGATTTCCAAAAAATAGCGCAGATCTCGGGCTTTTTAAAAACAGCACTGCTGCTGATTCCCTTGATGATTTTATTGCTGATAGGAGGATTGATTTACCGTTGGAGAATCCGTAGATTTGGTCAATAACTTTTAATAACTTCATTTTTTTGGAAATGACCTAAAGTTTATATTTATGAAAATTAAGTTAAAGCCCATGAAGTTTATTGTTTCCAGCGAATCATTACTCAAAGAACTCCAGATTTTGGGAGGAATTATCAACAATACAAATACCCTTCCCATTTTGGATAATTTTTTATTCCATCTCAATGGCAGTCAATTGGTTTTGACGGCATCAGACCTAGAGACCTCCATGTCCGCTACCATAGAAGTAGAGTCGCAAGACAGTGGAATGATCGCCCTACCTGCCCGACTGATTTTGGATACTCTAAAAACTTTTCCGGAACAACCTTTGACTTTTGTCAAAACCGAAAACAATACCTTAGAAATAAGCGCCAATAACGGTAAATATGCCGTAGCCTATCTCAATGGCGAGGACTTCCCCAGAGCAGCACAGGTAAAAGACCCCATCAAGACCCAAATCAACGGTCAAATTTTGGCAACGGCCATCAACCCCACGCTTTTTGCTTCGGGTAATGACGACCTCAGACCTGTGATGAGTGGTGTGTTTTTTCAATTCAACACCTCCGAATTGACCTTTGTGGCTACCGATGCCCACAAATTGGTTAAATATACCCGTACCGACATACAAGCGGACAAAAACGCCGAATTCATCATGCCCAAAAAACCCCTTCAATTGCTCAAAAGCATACTGCAAGGCATAGACGAAGATGTGGTGATTGAATACAATGAAACCAATGCAGAATTCAGCTTTGGAAACGTCAGAATGACCTGCCGATTGGTCGAAGGTAAATACCCCAACTACGAAGCGGTCATCCCCAAAGAAAATCCCAATGTGATGCAGATTGCACGTACCGAATTTCTCAACTCAGTTCGCAGGGTCAGTATATTTTCTAATAAAACAACCCACCAAGTCAGACTCAAGCTGGCCGGGGCCGAACTACAGGTATCCGCCGAGGATTTTGACTACAGCAACAAAGCCGAGGAAAGATTGGGCTGTGAGTATTTGGGAGACGACTTGCAAATCGGATTCAACTCCAGGTTTTTGATCGAAATGCTGAACAACATCAGTTGTTATGAAATCAAACTCTCCATGTCACTGCCCAACCGTGCAGGGATCATTACCCCCATGGATCATGTGGACCAGGGAGAAGACATTACCATGCTGGTGATGCCGGTAATGCTCAATGAGTAAATTATCGTTCATTTAACCCTGATCTGGGTTTAAATAGTTTTCATTTAGCCCCAATAATGAAGCGAAAACACTTCATACAGCAGCTTAGCTATTGTTGGTCATCTCTTTTGATCAGTGCCAATCTTTTGGTGTCATTCGGTTGCAATAAGGAAAGGATTACTCATCTCCCAAAAAATACAGAATCTGACGAAAAGCAGAAGGGTTCTGACAAACAAACCACATTGGATAAGTTTGGGTCGCCACTCCACATTCCAAAAGAGATTAATGGAGGACATCTTATCGCTCAATATACTAGCGCAGTAATTTGCTCAGGAAAAACCACCAGTGTTCTGGGATATCAAAAAGGTGGAATTCTTGGCCCTAACCTATCCATTGAAAAAGGGACACTTTTAAATGTTCAGTTTTCAAACCAACTTCAAGAAAACTCCAACATTGACTGACATGGACTGACACCTCCGGCACCTATGGATGGGCATCCAGATGACACCCTATCCACGGGACAAATTTTCCGATACCAATTCAGGGTCAATAATCGCGCCGGTACCTACTGGTATTATCCCCACCCGATACACCATATGGCCTCTCAAGTGTATAAAGGCCTGGCAGGAATGATTTTAATTCGAGATACCACAGAACAGAAACTTCATTTACCCAAAAAAGAACGTGAAATACCGCTCATTATTCAAGACAAAAGAAGTAATTGGAGCTTCCCTAGACTATACTGTCAGTCACCACGAAATCATATGGGGAATGTTGGGAGATTACATGTGTGTAAATGGTGTTCATAAAGTTTTTAGGTCTCTAGGAACTACCAGCTACCGCTTGAGGATTTTAAATGGTTCCAATGCAAGAATCTATGATTTGGCTTTAATTCATGCGCTTCCTTTTACACTTATCGGTAATGATTGTGGCCTGTTGGATCAATCTCACAGAATAGACTCACTCACTATTGCACCCGTAGAGAGAGAGCAGATGTTTTGGTTAATTTCTCCCAACAAAAAATCAATACCGTTATTGATCTGATTGACAAAAACAACAACGACCGGAGGCTGCTTCAATTCTTTATCGAAAAAAACCTTGATGATGACTTCACCTTACCCAAAAAACTTTCAACCCTGGAGAAAATCCCCCCCGAAATGACCATAAAAAGCAGAAAGTTTCAACGGTCAAGCAGGGGAATGATGGGGATGAAGAGTATCCATAGAATAAATGGTAAAACTTATTACCCCAAGAGAGTCGATGAGAGGGTTAAAGCCAATTCAGTTGAAATTTGGGAATTTGATAATACCTCAGGATCCTTTGATCATCCCATGCACTTGCACGGGGTTCAATTTCAAATATTAGAGAGAATTGGGGGAAGAAACCGACTGTTGCCCACAGAATGGGGTACAAAGACACTTTTTTGGTTAAAACAGGGGAAAAGGTAAAGATCGTTATTCCCTTTGACAATCAAAAAGGGAGATATGTATTTCATTGTCGCACATTGGATTACGAAAACGACGGGATGATGTTACAATACTAAATTACTTGATTTTCGCAGACAAGGCGTCAGAAATTCGCCGGTAAATACCATTCTCCAATTTTTCACGGATATTAGCAAAAGCTTCCAGGGTTTCGTTGACGTCGTCCATGGTGTGGGAAGCTGTGGGAATCAAACGCAACAATATCATTCCTTTGGGAATCACCGGATAAACCACTATGGAACAAAATATACCGTGGTTTTCTCTCAGATCTTTGACCAGTGCCATCGCTTCGGGTATGCTTCCCTTGAGGTAAACCGGGGTTACACAACTTTGGGTCTTGCCGATGTCAAAACCATTGGCTTTAAGTCCATTTTGGAGGGCGTTGACATTTTCCCAAAGTTTGGCTTTAAACTCAGGTTGTTTTCTGAGCATGTCCAATCTTTTGAGCGCCCCTTTGACCAGCTGCATTTGCAGTGATTTGGCAAACATCTGGGAACGCATATTGTACCTTAGATAGTCTATAATTTCTTTATCGGCGGCAATAAAAGCGCCAGTGGAGGCCATTGATTTGGCAAAAGTGGCAAAATAAACATCAATATCGTCTTGAACGCCCTGTGCTACTCCTGCTCCAGCTCCATTTTTACCCAATGTTCCAAAACCGTGGGCATCATCAACCAAAAAACGAAATTTATATTTGCTTTTGAGGGCTGCAATTTCTTTGAGTTTTCCTTGCTCCCCTCGCATACCAAAAACCCCCTCAGAGATCACTAAAATGCCTCCTCCGGTTTGTTCGGCTACCCTTTGGGCGCGCTGAATATTTTTTTCAAGGCTTTCAACATCATTGTGCTTGTAAGTAAAACGTTTGCCCAGATGAAGTCGGACACCATCGACGATACAAGCATGAGCATCGACATCATAGACAATGACATCGTCTTTACATACCAATGTATCAACCGTGGAAAGGATGCCTTGATAACCAAAATTGAGTAGATAGGCAGATTCCTTATCAACAAACTCGGCCAACTCATGCTCCAACTGTTCGTGGAGATCGGTATGACCAGACATCATTCTCGCACCCATGGGATAGGCAGAACCATATTCTGCCGCAGCTTCAGCATCTACTTTTCTAACTTCGGAATGATTGGCCAAGCCCAGATAGTCATTGACACTCCAGGTGATGACCTCTTTCCCCATAAAGTACATGCGGTTGCTGATGGGTCCTTCCAATTTGGGGAAGACAAAATAGCCTTCTGCGTGTTCAGCCCATTTTCCAACTGGCCCCTTATTTTCATAAAATCTATCAAATAAATCCTTCATCATTAAATCCTTCGGGTGTGTGTGTTTATATGTATTCGATTTTATTGGGGGCTTCTTGGTTGGCAGAATCAAAGAATCCTTGTTCATTCATCCAATCGTCACTGTATATCTTACTCATATAGCGAGAACCGTGATCGGGGAAGATGACGACAACACAGCTGTCATCGTTGAATTTTTCTTTTAGGTTGAGTTGCTTGACGGCTTGCATGGCTGCACCGGAAGTATAACCAACAAAAAGCCCTTCCTTACGGGTGACCTCTCGGGCCATATGGGCGCTGTCCTCGTCTGTGACCTTAATAAAAATATCTATGGACTCAAAGTCCGTTGCGGTAGGAATTAGATTTTTCCCCAGTCCTTCGATGCGGTAGGGATAAATTTCGTCAGTATCCAGTTCTTTGGTCTCATGGTATTTTTTGAGAACGGAACCGTAAGCGTCAACACCGATAATTTCAATATCGGGGTTTTGCTCTTTAAGGTATTTGGCACAACCGGAAATGGTTCCGCCTGTACCGGAGCAGGCCACCAAATGGGTGATTTTACCCTCGGTTTGTTCCCAAATCTCCGGGCCTGTTGTTTTGTAATGAGCTTCAATGTTGAGGTTGTTAAAATACTGATTGATATAAACAGAATCTTTGATTTCGTGGTGTAAGGTTTTTGCTACTTGGTAATATGATCTTGAATCCTCTGCCGATACATTGGCAGGACAAACGTAGACTTTGGCCCCCATAGCATGCAACATGTCAATCTTGTCTTTGGAAGACTTTGAGCTTACCGCCAGAATACACTCATAACCCTTGATCAAGGAAACCATCGCCAAACTAAAACCAGTGTTTCCAGAGGTCGTTTCAATGATGGTGTCACCGGGTTTAAGAATGCCATTTTTCTCGGCTTCTTCGATGATGTATAGTGCTATTCTATCTTTATTGGAATGGCCGGGATTGAAGGCCTCAAACTTGGTAAAAAAGTTTCCTGAAAAACCTTTAACTACTTTTTCTAGTCGGATCAAGGGTGTACTGCCGATTAAGGACAGTACATTTTCACTAACCTTCATTCCGCTGTTGGATTTATTTTTTTCCATCTTTTCCGTTGCAAAAATAACACTTTTTTTTAAAGACTATTTTTCTTCCAAATCAATTATAAAAGCAAATTTTTTGGCCAATTCCTTCAGGCTGTCAAAGCGGCCGGAAGCCCCACTATGTCCGGCTTTCATATTGGTATCCAAAAACAATAAATTTTGATCTGTCTTGCTGGCCCTCAGTCGAGCGACCCATTTGGTAGGCTCAAAATACTGAACTTGGGAATCGTGCAAGCCCGAGGTCACCATCAAATGGGGATAATCTTGTGTCTTTACCTGATCATAGGGAGAATAAGAAAGCATATAGTCGTAATACTCTTTTTTATTGGGATTTCCCCATTCGTCATACTCCGAGGTAGTCAATGGAATGGTATCGTCCAACATAGTGGTGACCACGTCGACAAAAGGAACATCGGCGATCACCCCATTGTACAAATCAGGAGCCAGATTGATGACAACGCCCATCAATAGTCCTCCGGCAGAACCTCCATTGGCGTAGAGGTGTTCTGGGGAAGTATATTTTTGCTCGATTAAGAATTTTGAACAATCTATAAAATCGTAAAAAGTATTTTTTTTCTTCAACAGTTTCCCGTTCTCGTACCAATCTCTTCCCAAATACTCCCCTCCCCTGATGTGGGCGATGGCAAAGGCAAAACCCCGATCCAATAAGCTCAATCGATTGGAAGAAAAAGAGGGATCAATGGTATGACCATAGGAACCGTAGGAGTATTGCAAAATGGGAGTTGTCTCGGACAGTTGGGTATCCTTGTGATGAACGAGTGAAATGGGGATTTTGGAACCATCTCTGGCATCGGCCCACAATCTTTTTGAAACGTAATGGCTGGGGTCAAAATCTCCCCCAGACACCTCTTGGGTTTTTAAAATGGTCTTTTGTTGGGAAGCCATGTCAAATTCGATCACGGAACTGGGAGTAGTCAATGAATTGAAAACATACCGCAACTGGTTTGACCTGAACTCAGGATTGAACGAAACGTTAATCGAATAGGTTTCTTCCTCTATGGGAAGGTAATAGTCTGCTGTATCGTCCCATCGCATAATCCGCAGTCTCGAAAGACCGTTTTCTCTTTCGTTCACCACCCAATACTGGTCAAACAATTCGATATCCTCAATCAAAACATCCTCGCGGTGGGGCAACAATGGCTTCCAGAATTCAGAATTGGTCTGGTCAACAGCAGTTCGCATGATCTGAAAATTGGTAGCTTCGTTGAGGTTGGTGTGAATGTAAAAATGATCTCCAAAATGGGCAACATTATACTCCAAACCACTTGTTCGAGGGTGAAAGACCTTAAAAGCCGCCTCCGGTTGATCGGATTTGACAAAACGATGCTCACTGGTGGTAGTACTGTGACAGGAAATAAAAATGTATTTTCTGGATTTGGAAGCACTGACATAGACAGAATAGGTTTCGTCAGCTTCATTATAAACCAATTGATCTTCTTGTTCTGGGACATTGATGCGGTGTTTGTAAACCGCCTCAGAACGGAGGGTTTGTTCGTCTTTTTTGTTGTAAAAAAGCGATGCATTATCGGCTGCCCACACACTGCCCCCGGTGGTGTTCTCTATTTTGGTTTTTAATATTTCACCACTTTTCAGGTCTTTGACCTTGATGGTATACTGCCTTCGTGAGACCGTATCAACGCCAAAAGCGACTTTGGTGTTGTCTGGACTTACGGAAATTCCCACCAGTCGAAAATAATCCAAACCTTTAGCCATCTCATTACAGTCGAACAATATCTCCTCAGTGGCGGTCAGCACTTCTTTTTTTCGGACGTAAAACGGATAGTCTTTACCCTCCTCATAGCGGGTAATGTACCAGTAACCATTGTAAAAATAAGGAACAGAGCTGTCGTCCTCTTTGATCCTTGCCCGCATTTCTTTATAAAGCTCCTCTTGAAGCACTTGGGTATGAGCGGTCATTTTTTGATAGTAATCGTTTTCCCGATCCAGATAATCAAAAACCTCGGGATTGTCCCTTTGGTTGAGCCAATAATAAGGATCAATGCGAATGTGGTCGTGAATCTTGTGTTGATAAGGAACTACATTAGCCACCGGTGGGCTTATGAGGGAATTGGGCATGCTTTTATAGTTAAAATTACATCCTAGGACAAATGTAATTGAGTAAATGAATGGAAAAAAAATTCTGAAGGGAAAGTTTTTGAATTTCATATTTAAGTAGGTTAATTATTACTTTGACTTAATTCTAAAATATGTTTTGGGTTTGGAATTTAAAATTAATTTTGTAAGGAGTTAATTTACAAAAATTATAAAATGATTTCTTCAGAAAAAGAAAAAGAACTTGATGATCGCCTGGGTGCGTTAAGGGGGTATCTTTGACATTGATGACAAAAAAATAGAAATCACCAATCTAGAGGAAAAAACACTGGCTCCAAATTTTTGGGATGACGCCCAGCAGGCGGAAATGCTGATGCGCGAGATTAGAAACCTAAAAAAATGGGTGGAAGACTATGAAGTTGTCAGACAAAAGCAAGAAGACTTTACGGTTTTGTTGGAGTTTCAAAAAGCAGGAGAAATCACCGATGCCGAAGTAGAAGACCATTACCGTCAAACCCTGGGTCTACTCGAAGACATTGAATTTCGAAACATGTTGTCCGACGAAGGAGATGACCTCAGTGCAGTACTTCAGATCACCGCAGGAGCGGGAGGTACAGAAAGTTGTGATTGGGCCGAGATGCTGATGCGGATGTACTTAATGTGGGCCGAAAAAAACAAGATCAAAGCCAGAGAACTCAACCATCAGGGTGGAGATGTGGCGGGAATAAAAACCGTAACCCTGGAATTCAGTGGGGAATTTGCTTTTGGGTGGCTTAAAGGAGAAAACGGAGTGCACCGGCTGGTTCGTATCTCCCCTTTTGACAGTAATGCAAAAAGACATACTTCTTTTGCTTCGGTATATGTTTATCCTTTGGTTGATGATACCATAGAGATTGTCGTAAATCCATCTGAAATTACGTGGGAAACCATGCGTGCCAGTGGTGCCGGAGGGCAAAATGTCAACAAGGTAGAAACCGCAGTTCGGTTGAGGCATCATCCTACTGGGATCATCATTGAAAATTCTGAGACCCGATCACAATTGGAGAACAAAAATAAAGCCATGCAGTTATTAAAATCACAGCTTTATGAAATTGAATTACAAAAAAAATTATCGGCCCGAGACCAGATCGAAGCCTCCAAAAAGAAAATCGAATGGGGATCTCAAATCAGAAACTATGTGATGCACCCCTACAAACTGGTGAAGGATGTTAGAACTCAAACCGAAACCAATGATGTTGACAGTGTAATGAACGGAGATATTGATGCTTTTCTGAAAAGCTATCTGATGTTGATGGGACAAAAAG
Source organism: uncultured Flavobacteriaceae bacterium (assembly GCA_938082715.1). Lineage (GTDB taxonomy): Bacteria > Bacteroidota > Bacteroidia > Flavobacteriales > Flavobacteriaceae > UBA8316. The sequence goes on from CALKCR010000017.1 coordinate 58,910, forward strand.
AAACTTAATTAAAACATTATGAGTGAGATTAAAAACATCATTTTTGATTTGGGCGGCGTACTCATCGATTGGAATCCGGAATACGTCTATTTGGAAGTCTTTGGAGGAGATCGTAAAAAAATGCAATGGTTTTTTGATGAGATCTGTACCATAGATTGGAATGAAAATCAAGATGCAGGCTATCCTCTACAACAAGCCACCGAGGATCGGGTAAAAATGTTTCCCCAATACGAGCAATGGATCAGAATGTACTATGGACGTTGGGAGGAGATGCTGGGAGATTCTATTTCAGAAACGGTTGTAATCCTAAATAAACTACTCAAAAACCCCGATTGTAGGGTCGCGGCTTTGACCAACTGGAGTGCGGAGACCTTTCCTGTTGCCTTGGAGCGATTTGAGTTTCTTCACCGCTTTGAAGGCATTGTGGTTTCGGGTACTGAAAAAACACGTAAACCCTTCCCTGAGATTTACCAATTGACCTTGGATCGTTTTGGTTTTAAGGCCGAGGAAAGCCTCTTTATTGACGACAACCTGAGAAACATTGAAGCCGCTGCAGAGATGGGCATTCATACCATTCACTTTAACAGTCCCGCTGACTTAGAATACAACCTTAAGGCAAAAGCGATACACATTTAGAAAGGCGTATCATCCCCATCATCTGAGGGAAGATCGAAAGCATCATTCGGCCCCGGTAACCTCTCAATAGAAGGATTGGAGGAATCATTGTCATTCATTTTGGATTGGAATTCGTAGGGAGAATTGTTGGGTTGTAAATCTTCAAACTTACCCAATTGCCCTATAAATTTCATGCGAATGTTGTCCAATCCACCGTTTCGGTGTTTGGCCACAATAAACTCGGCTTGACCGATGGAGGAATTGTGTTCCTCATCGTCCCACTCCTCAATGCCGTAATACTCCGGACGGTAGATAAAAGAAACGATATCGGCATCTTGTTCGATGGCTCCGGATTCCCTAAGGTCAGACAATTGAGGTCGTTTGGTTCCCCCTCTGGTCTCTACGGCCCTGGAGAGCTGAGACAGCGCGATGACTGGAATGTCCAACTCTTTGGCCAATGACTTTAAGTTTCTCGAAATGGTAGAAATTTCTTGTTCACGATTTCCTGCCTTACTGCTGGTACCAGCGGTCATTAACTGTAGATAATCCACGATGATGAGCTTGATGTCGTGTTGTGAGGCCAGTCTCCTGGCTTTTGCACGAAGATCGAAGATCGACAATGCAGGGGTGTCATCGATAAACAAGGGGGCTTTTTCCAAATCCCCAACCTTTACGTTGAGTTGTTTCCACTCGTGATCTGCCAATTTTCCGGTTCTCAGTTTCTCAGACGACAGGCCTGTTTCGGCTGAAATCAATCGGGTGATCAATTGAACAGATGACATTTCCAAAGAAAAAAAAGCAACAGGAGTTTGCTGGGTCACTGCCATGTTTCGAGCCATGGAAAGGGTCAGTGCGGTTTTACCCATACCCGGACGTGCAGCGATGATAATCAAATCACTGGGTTGCCATCCCGAGGTCAGTAAATCCAGCTTTTCGAAACCGGTAGCCACACCACTCAACCCATCCTTATTCGCAATTTCTTGAATTTTTTTCTTGGCCAACATCACCAAGTTTTGTGCTGTGTCTGAGGATTTTTTGACATTCCCTTGGGCCACATCATACAACTTGGATTCCGCCTCATCCAACAGATCAAATACATCGATCGACTCCTTGTAGGAAGATTCGATGATTTCGTTAGAAATTCGGATCAGACTTCTTTGAATGTATTTCTGTAAAATAATTCGGGCATGAAATTCGATGTGTGCAGAAGAAGCAATCTTTTGGGTGAGTTGAACCAAATAATAATCCCCTCCAATGCTTTCCAACTTTCCATTTTTTCTCAAATCGGCAGAAACCGTCAGCAAGTCAATGGGTTGTGAATTTTGAAACAAATTAAAAATCGATTCGAAAATATTTTGATGAGCAGTTTTGTAAAAAGCTTCAGGCTCGAGCAGGTCGATGACCTCGTCTACTCCTTTTTTATCGATGAGCATAGCACCTAAAACAGCCTCTTCCAGTTCTATGGCCTGCGGGGGCAACTTCCCCTGCTGTAGGCTGATGACCGTTCCTGAAGATTGTTTATTGGCTTGTATAGGTTTGCTTTTTTCCATGTGGGCTAATGTAAACGGTTTACTTGGTATACTGTCAAAATAAATGCAGGATTTATCTTACAGGGGTAAACAAATTGGTTGTTGATAAAAAATTAAACTTGTTAATAAGACCCAAAAGCGAGTCAAACTTAGCCTTGGAAGGTTCCCATATTTGAAAACTTCGCTCTTCTTGATTCAATAAGTTGATCACTGTCCATTTTGTCGAGCGTCCTAAAAGCATCAATCATTTGTTTTTTGACCGTTTGAAAAACCTTTTCTCGGTCATAGTGGGCTCCACCTAGGGGTTCTTTGATAATTTTATCAATCAACTTGGAATTTAACATATCATCTGCCGTAAGTTTTAAGGCCTCGGCAGCAGTTTCTTTGTGTTCCCAACTTCTCCAAAGTATAGACGAACAAGATTCCGGAGAAATCACGGAGTACCAGGTATTCTCTAACATATAAATGAGATCCCCAACGCCGATACCCAAAGCGCCTCCAGAAGCCCCCTCACCGATAATGGTAACAATGATAGGGGTTTTGATTGAGAGCATCTGAAAAATATTATTGGCGATGGCTTGACCCTGGCCGCGCTCCTCGGCTCCCAAACCGGGGTAAGCACCGGGAGTGTCAATAAAGGAGATGATGGGTATTCCAAATTTTTCGGCAGTCTTCATCAATCGGAGTGCCTTGCGGTACCCCTCCGGTTTGGCCATTCCAAAATTTCGGTATTGTCTTGTTTTGGTGTTGTATCCTTTTTGCGTTCCAATGAACATAAAGGTCTGGTTGTCGATTTTCCCCAATCCACCCACCATGGCCTTGTCGTCAGCGAAGTTTCTGTCTCCATGCAGTTCTAAAAAGCTGTTGCCACAAAGGGCATTGATGTAGTCCAAAGCATAAGGTCGAGAGGGATGACGGGACATCTGTACCCGTTGCCAGGCGGTGAGATTACCGTAGATTTTTTTCTTGGTAACCTCCAGCTTTTCTGTCAGTAGTTTGCAAGTTTCGGTTACATCAACACTGCTCTCGTCGCCTATGGCCTGACATTTGGCAATTTGTTCTTGAAGTTCTTTTACGGGAAGCTCAAAATCTAAATATTCCATAGATACATATCTCTGAGTACAAAATTAAAAATATTAGTGGATCAGTTGTAAAAATTTGAACTTTAGTTGACCTATTACCCTCTTGCTCTTCGGAGCAAAAAGATGGCCAAACCACCAAAGATTAAAATGGGAAGCCAAGCCCCCAGGAAAGGAGAAAAATTCGACTTGTTGACCAAGACCGAAAATATTTTATCGAAAAATATAAAAAGGAATCCTAAGGAGATACCAAAGGCCAAATTAACCCCCATTCCTCCTCTTCTTTTAAAAGAGGATACCGAGACACCGATCATAGTCAAAACAAAAGCTGAAAAAGGCAAACTCCAACGTTTGTGTCTCACCAATAAATGACTGTTGATCATTACAGAGCCGCCCTCTCTTTCTTTTTTAATAAACTCGTTTAGGGGAGAAAAAGTAAGGGTTTCGGCTTTGTAATTAACGGGTGCTAAGTCATCGATTTTAAAATCAAAAAGGGTGTCCAATCGACTTTTTCTTTCATAGAATTCTCGATCTTTTAAAAAAGATCTTTTGACATAGGCAGAAAGCCTAAAAACGCTGTCCCTCTCCACCCAGCGAATACTGTTGGCTTGAATCTTATAAGTCATTAAATTATCTTCAAAGTGCTCCAAGGTAAAATTATTGGCACTTTTACGAATGGGATCATAACTGCTAACAAAAATATATTCTTTGGGATTGATCTGTTTGAAGAGATTTTTGGTCTGACGTTCGCTTTTTTTGTCGATGTATTTGTAGTGGAATGCATTGAAGCTGGAGTTGGATCTAGGTACGATAAACATTCCTGCAAAAAAAGCAAACAGGGCAATAACTCCTGCCGATATTAGGTAAGGTCTTAAAAATCGAGAAAAGGAAATCCCCGAACTCAAAAGAGCAATGATTTCGGTGTTATTGGCTAGTTTTGAGGTAAACCATATTA
>CALKCR010000018.1:0-10689 GCA_938082715.1 uncultured Flavobacteriaceae bacterium
ATTAGGGCTTTTGCATCCCTATCTGACAAAGAAAAAGATGAGGCCGAAATCGTATTGAGAAGCTTTGCCAAATACGCTTCTGTACCCATCATCAACATGGAAAGTGCAACTGCACATCCTCTGCAAGCCTTGGCTGATGCCGTTACGATCAAGGAATTTCAACCCGCCCACAAACCCAAAGTCGTATTGAGTTGGGCTCCTCATCCCAAAGCACTTCCTCATGCAGTTGGAAATTCTTTTACCAAAATGATGAAACATATGGACGCTGATTTTATCATCGCCCATCCCGAAGGTTATGCCCTGAGTCCAAAAATTACTGAGGGAATAGCATGCACCACCGACCAAGAAAAAGCACTTGAGGGTGCTGACTTTGTATATACCAAAAACTGGTGTTCTTACCAGCACTACGGACAAATTCTCAGAACGGATGATCAATGGATGATCACCCCCGACAAAATGCAACTGACCAACAGTGGAAAGTTTATGCACTGTCTGCCCATCAGACGGAATATTGTTGCGGCCGATGGGGTCTTGGACAGTCCCAATTCATTGGTCATTCAACAGTCCCAAAACAGGATCTATTCGGCGCAAGCCGTAATAAAGCAATTATTGGGAAATGGGTAAACTGGCGGTGATCAAAATTGGAGGGAACGTAATTGAAGATGCAGAAGCACTGCAATCCTTCCTGACGGACTTTACCCAAATGCAAGGGGCTAAAATTTTGGTTCACGGAGGGGGCAAAAAAGCCACTGCTATGGCCAATCAAATGGACATACCCGTTCAAATGGTAGAGGGCAGAAGGATCACAGATGCCCAAAACCTCGACATCATCACCATGCTCTATGGGGGTAAAATCAACAAAAACATTGTGGCCCAATTACAAAATTTGGGCTGTAATGCATTGGGACTTTCCGGAGCCGATGGCAATGCAATTCAAGCGATTAAAAGACCCGTTAAAACAATCGACTATGGTTTTGTAGGAGATTTAGTAGGAGTCAACGCTGATTTATTTCAAATGCTACTCAAAGGGGGATACACCCCCGTTTGTTGTGCCATTACACACGACCAAAAAGGACAACTCCTCAATACAAATGCAGATACCATCGCCGCCGCATTGGCACAAACTTTATCAAAACATTTTGAAGTATCTTTATGGTATTGTTTTGAAAAAGCAGGCGTTTTAGAAAACATTGAAGATGATCAAAGTGTAATTGAAAAAATCGGCCCCGAAAAATATGAGATGTTGAAAGCAAATGAGGTGATTCACTCGGGCATGGTCCCAAAGATCGACAACTGTTTTGACGCTTTAAAAAATGGGGTTTCAGAGGTTAAAATCGGAGCGCCAAAAATGATAGCAAGAATTACCCAACATACCACGCTAACCTTAAAAGATGAATGAATTAACCACAGCAGCGATTGATTTACTAAAAGATTTGATTGCCATTCCCTCTTTTTCTCAAGAGGAGGATATAACCGCTGAAAGAATTGGACAATGGTTTGACCAACACAGCATTCCATATCAGCGATCGGGCAACAACATTTGGGCGCAAAACGAAGCTTTTGACCCAAAAAAACCTACCCTATTGCTCAATTCCCATCACGATACCGTGCAGCCCAACTCGGCTTATACCAACGATCCTTTTGAACCCAAAATCGAAGATGGAAAGTTATATGGCTTGGGCAGTAATGATGCTGGAGGAGCTTTGGTTTCTCTAATCGCCTTATTTACCCACTACTATACTACCAAAAACCCAAAATACAATCTACTAATCGCTGCATCGGCAGAGGAGGAAATCGCAGGACAAGACAGTCTAAGGGGACTTCTCTCTCAACTGCCTAAAATCGATGTGGCCATAGTTGGAGAACCAACCGAAATGCATTTGGCGGTAGCCGAAAAAGGATTACTTGTTTTTGATGCAGTCATTAGAGGCACCCCAGGACATGCGGCTCACCCAAACGACGACAACCCCATTATGAAACTCCCCAAAGTATTGGAATGGTTTCAAAACTTTTCGTTGGAAAAGCAGTCCGAGTTTTTGGGGGATGTCAAGATCACCGTCACTCAAGTGAATGCGGGAAAAGAACACAATGTGGTTCCTGCCAGTGTGGATCTGGTGGTAGATGTAAGGGTCAATGACCAATACAGCAATCAGGAGTTGGCAAAAATACTCAGTGAGGCTGCTCCTTTTGAAATGACGCCAAGGTCTTTGCACCTCAACTCCTCTTCAATTGGAATGGAACATGAATTGGTTCAGGCGGGAATCGCCTTGGGAAGAAAAACCTATGGTTCCCCTACCCTGTCAGATCAAGCGGCACTGGAATGCCCCTCACTAAAAATGGGGCCCGGACTGTCAACAAGATCGCATTCGGCTAATGAGTTTATCTTTGTCTCTGAGATCGAAGAGGCGGTAAAAATTTATATTGAACTCCTAGGGAAAATACTTTAATCATGAAACTCTGGCAAAAAAATCAAGCCCCGCAAGAAAAAATTGACCATTTTACGGTGGGAAAAGATCGGGAGTATGATCTGCACTTGGCGGCCTATGACTGCCAGGCTTCCATTGCCCATGCACAGATGTTGGCGGAAATCGGGGTTTTGACCTCAGAAGAGGCCCTTCAACTTGTCGGAGTATTAAACGATTTAAAAAGTGCGGCTGAAAAAGGGGATTTTGTCATCGAAGCCGAGTTTGAAGACATGCACTCCAAAATAGAATATGTATTGACTCAAGAACTGGGCGATTTGGGAAAAAAAATACACACCGCCAGATCTCGAAACGATCAGGTGTTGGTTGCTCTTCATTTGTACCTCAAGGCAGAGATTGAAAGCATTAAGGGACTGACCCATAGCTTTTTTAAGTTATTGATGGATCTGACCGGTCAACACAAGGACAAATTTTTACCGGGCTATACCCATTTTCAAGTGGCCATGCCCTCCTCATTCGGACTTTGGTTTTCGGGCTATGCCGAAAGTTTGATCGACGATGTGACCTTGCTCAATGCTGCTCATCAAATTGTGGATCAAAACCCTTTGGGCAGTGCTGCTGGTTTTGGGAGTTCCTTTCCGATTGACAGAAGAGCCACAACCGAAAGTTTGGGGTTTGACGATTTAAAATACAATGTGATCGCTGCTCAGATGAGCAGAGGCAAGGCAGAAAAGACCACGGCAACTGCCATGGCTGCTTTGGCCGCTACCCTTTCCAAAATGGCAATGGACATCTGTCTCTACATGGGTCAGGAACATAATTTTATCAGTTTTCCGGAAGAGTTGACCACAGGTTCCAGTATCATGCCGCACAAAAAAAATCCCGATGTGTTTGAACTCATCCGAGGCAAATGTAATCTCCTTCAGGGTCTGCCCAATCAGTTGGCGTTGCTGATGGCTAATTTGCCCTCCGGATATCACAGAGAGATGCAGCTGGCCAAAGGGCCCATCATTGAAGCCATCAATGAACTAAAAGCCTGTTTGGATCTTTTTACTTTCAGTCTCAATGAGATACAGGTCAAAGAAAATATTTTGGACGACCCAAAATACCAATATGTTTTTAGTGTAGACACCCTAAACGAATGGGTGAAGGAGGGAATGCCTTTTAGAGATGCCTATAAAAAGATGGGAGAAGCCATTGCTAATGGAGACTACCAACCCTATAAAATTTTATCTCATACTCATTTGGGAAGCCTAGGGAATCTGGCTTTGGAGGCCATTCAAACGAAAATGGAAAAGGCCTTTAACCAATAGGTTCTATTTTGGAACTTAGAGATTGCTCAAGTAAAAACTAAAAATACCAATCGTACAACTGATAATGGCAAGGAATTGAACCAATCCCACGAAATAGATCGATTTTGTAAATTGGGCTTTTTGCTCACTAATGATCGTCATTAAATCTACTATTTGCTGAGAAATACTATCCGTAAAATACTCTTTTTGTTTAAATAATCTTTCGGTAACTTCCTCCTTTAGTTTCAATATACTTCCACTAACCTCCTCTTTTAGTTTGGAAGTACTTTCATTGATATCCTCCTTTTAGTTTGGAAATATTTTCATTAACCTCCTCTTTCTGCTGAGAAACAACTTCCATCAAAGCTACTTTTTGACACCTAACTTCGAATCTGAGAGCTGCAAGATCATCTTTAGTAGCGAGGTTTTGGAGACGTAATTCCATCTTATCATCAAAAGTTGCTTCAATTTTTTCAACAAATGTACGAGCTTTGCCTTCGTCTTTGATAAACTCCCGAGTGAGTTAAAACAATTTTAAACTGTTGGTTGAATTCATTTTTTTGAGGCTTTACATAAAATTACAAAAATTTTGTAAAGTATGACAAAGGACCTTCAGACTTAATAAATTATAAAGATCAATTGCTTAATTTACAACTAAATATGCAGGGGTCGGTTTTCCGAAGCTGCCAATGCTGCTTCTTTAACCGCTTCGGCATAAGTAGGGTGCGAATGGCTCATACGGGCGATGTCTTCGGCAGAGGCACGAAACTCCATGGCAACGACTGCCTCGGCGATCAGGTCGGCGACACGGGCTCCGATCATATGTACCCCAAGTACTTCATCGGTTTGAGCATCGGCCAAAATTTTGATAAAACCATCGGTATCTCCACTGGCACGCGAACGACCCAGGGCACGCATGGGAAACTGTCCGCTTTTGTAGTTCACCCCGGCCGATTTAAGTTCTTCTTCAGTTTTGCCTACGGCTGCCACTTCGGGCCAGGTATAGATCACATTGGGAATGAGGTTGTAGTCGATATGAGGGTGTTGTCCGGCCAGTATTTCAGCGACCATCACACCCTCCTCTTCTGCCTTGTGGGCCAACATGGCACCGCGAACCACATCACCAATGGCATAGATGTTAGCCGCATAAGTTTGGAGATGGTCGTTTACTTCTATCTGACCCCGTTCGGTGAGTTTTACCCCCGCCGCTTCTGCGTTTAATCCATCGGTGTAGGGCTTTCTGCCCACAGAAACCAGGCAGTAATCTCCTTCAAAAGTTACTTCCTCCCCTTTTTTATCCAAGGCAGTTACGGTAACCGTATCTCCATTACGCTTCACCTTATTGACTTGATGGGAGAGATAAAACTTTATTTTTTGCTTTTTCATCACCTTGGTCAATTCACGAGACAAAGCACTGTCCATGACCGGAGTGATACGGTCGGCATACTCAATGACAGAGACCTCTGCCCCCAGTCTTTTATACACCTGACCCAATTCGAGTCCGATGACCCCTCCACCGATGACGATCATGTGTTTGGGGATTTCTTTGAGCTCAAGCGCCTCGGTAGAAGTGATGATGCGTTCTTTGTCAATATTAATAAAGGGCAAGCTCGCGGGTTTGGAACCTGTGGCAATGATGATGTTTTTGGCCGTAATATCCTCCGGCTTTTCTCCTTCGATGTGAATTGTGGTGGCGTCCTTAAAAGAACCCAAGCCGGTAAAAACGGTTACTTTATTCTTGTCCATCAAAAAATCAATGCCTTTGGTGGTTTGTTCGACCACGTCGGCTTTTCGGGCAATCATTTTTTCGAGGTTGACTTTGACCTCTCCGGGAATTTCAATCCCGTGTTCTTCAAAATGCTTTACGGCATCTTCATAATGGTGAGAAGAATCCAGTAATGACTTAGAGGGAATACAGCCCACATTAAGGCAGGTTCCTCCTAGGGTATTGTATTTTTCTATCAGGGCGGTTTTCATTCCCAGCTGGGCACAACGAATGGCAGCTACATAGCCTCCGGGGCCCGATCCGATTACGGCAACATCAAATGATCGCATAGTTTAAATTTCGATTTACAGTCAAAAATACAAATGTTTAGTATGTTAAAATAGCTTTTTTAAACGAATCGGTTTGATTAATTTTTTTAAGTTAGAAATTAATCTTACTTATAAGTGAATTATGTTTTAACTTATTCATAGGAGGGTTCCCTTTATATAGAATTTTTAAGGATTCTTATCACTTTTTTCACCAACCCAATTAAACTCCCCAAGTCTTTTTAACACTGCTTTCACATTTAAACGCTCAAAATTACATTTTCGAAGAAGGTCAAAGTGGATTTTCATTAGCCAGTTCGTATGCAATAGCTAAGGATAAAGGTGAATGCAGTTCATCCTATGGGATTCATCCCATGTACACCTTAAATGGAAAACTAACTTTTGGATTATCTGTCAGCTTTAATAAAATTGGCGATTCTTCAGCAACGGCGGTTATACCTAATTTAAGTTATGTTTTTTTTAACCAGTGATACAGGTATTTTAAATATTGGTTTGTCAGGTTCCTACTCTTTTCTGAGTTTCGATCAAGCCAATATAAAAGTTTCCGCATTGGGTCCTCTACTGAGTTATCAGTTAAATTTGGGGGATCAATCAAAAATATCTCTAATTGATAGCTATGTTTTTGGAAATTATCAAACAAGTATGAAGAACTCTGATCTTTCTATTGGCGTAAACCAAAATTCTTATGGTTTTTCGGTCAATTTCCTTTCATACAATTTTTATGTCAAACCCTCAATTACATTCGCAAAAAGGGACGGTAAAATTGCAACAGCCTATGGCTTTTCATTGGGATATATATTTTAAATTAATAATAATCTCCTCAGGATATAGATTTTTTAAAAAAAAATTTAAATTGGAGGATATTGTAAGAGTTTGAAAACCCCTAAACTATCCTTATCGGCTGCTTTACTCCCCTTGATCATTTTGGTCATGCTGTTGACCTATAATGTTACTGTTTTTGGCGATGATGCACTGAGTGGTTCCAACCAGTTTATTCTTTTGTTAGGAGGTGTTGTGGCGGGCTTGGTAGGCCTTCGAAACAAGGTCACTTACGGGCAAATGTTGCATAAGGTGGGGGAAAACTTACAATCGGTCACGGGCCCCATTTTGATTTTACTTTTGGTGGGGGCCTTGGCCGGGACATGGCTGTTGAGCGGAATTATTCCCGCCATGATCGACTATGGTTTACAAATCGCCAACCCTCGTTTTTTCTTGCCCGCATGTGTATTGATCTCGGCCTTGGTCTCTTTGGCCACAGGGAGCAGTTGGTCCACCTCAGCCACCATCGGGATCGCCTTGATCGGCATAGGAAAGGCTTTGGACTTGCCCGTGGGCATGGTGGCCGGTGCTGTGATTTCCGGAGCATATTTTGGGGATAAACTTTCTCCATTGAGCGATACCACCAATTTGGCCCCTGCCATGGCGGGAGGTGAACTCTTTGCCCATATCCGCTATATGCTCTACACCACACTGCCCAGTATTGTGATCACCCTTTTGATCTTTATTGTTTTGGGTTGGGGTTTTTCTGGCTCTGGGGATGTTGACACCTCTCTGCTGAGCGAATCCATTCGGGAAAAATTTAACATCAGCCCCTGGTTGTTTTTGGTGCCTCTGGTCGTCATCTTGATGATTGTCAAAAAAACCCCACCACTTTTGGCACTATTTGTTGGAACAATATTGGGGGGACTTTTTGCGCTGATTTTTCAACCTCAACTGCTGATGGATCTATCCGAAAGTTCAGTATTGAATTTTAAAACCATTTATAAAAGTATTTTTAACGCCATTACTGTCGATACCCAAATCGAAACCAATGACCCCCTTTTGAACGAATTATTTTCATCGGGAGGAATGCAAGGGATGTTGGGTACGGTTTGGTTGATTATTTGCGCCATGGTTTTTGGCGGGGTGATGGACGCCATCGGTGCCTTAAAGGCCATCAGCCATGCTTTTTTAAAATGGGCCCAAACCACTTTTCAACTTATAGCAGGCACGGCAGCATCCAGTTTGACGGTCAACCTTACCGCCTCAGATCAATACTTGGCCATCGTGGTACCGGGAAAGATGTTTGCGCAAGCCTATCGGGATCGAAAGCTGGCTCCCGAAAATCTGAGCCGCACCCTGGAGGATGCTGGAACGGTAACCTCTGTATTGGTTCCATGGAATACCTGCGGGGCCTATCAATCGGGGGTATTGGGCGTGGGTGTGGCAGAATATTTTTTCTACGCTTTTTTTAATTGGCTCAGTCCTTTGATGACTTTGACCTATGCTTATTTTAAAATTAAAATTAAAAAATTGAAAGTTGATTAATCTCATCTTCAGGATGATTAATATTTCTTATACTCGCAAAGAAATTAATTATCATCTCTTTTAAATTTTACCTTAAATAAATTTAATTTTACTTTACGGAAAAAATTATAAAATCATTTACCTATGAACAAACACGCAAATGGAAACGGAGACATCGCAAAATGCCCTTACCTCGGAGGGGTCTTAAGGGAAAGCGCTGGTGGTGGATCGGTTAACCGTGACTGGTGGCCCAACCAGTTGAATTTAAACATTCTACGTCAACACTCAACGCTTTCTGATCCTATGGATCCTGATTTTGATTATGCGGAAGAATTTAAAAAATTAGATTTGGCAGCCGTCAAAGATGACTTGTATGAATTGATGACCAATTCACAAGAGTGGTGGCCCGCCGATTATGGTCATTACGGCCCTTTCTTTATACGAATGGCATGGCATGCTGCCGGTACCTACAGAATTGCTGACGGTCGAGGTGGTGCCGGAGCAGGGACTCTGCGTTTTGCCCCGCTGAACAGCTGGCCAGACAATGCCAACTTGGAAAAGGCCCGACTTTTGTTGTGGCCCATCAAACAGAAATACGGTAAAAAGCTCTCTTGGGCTGATTTAATGGTTCTAACGGGAAACTGTGCGTTGGAGTCCATGGGCTTTAAAACTTTTGGTTTTGGCGGTGGTCGTGTCGACGTTTGGGAACCTGAAGAGGACGTTTACTGGGGACCCGAAGCAGAATGGCTGGGTGATAATAGATATACAGGTGAGCGCGAACTGGAAAACCCACTTGGTGCCGTACAGATGGGGTTGATCTACGTTAATCCGGAGGGCCCCAATGGCAATCCAGATCCCCTAAAATCGGCGCATGACATCCGCGAAACTTTTGGCCGAATGGCCATGAACGATTATGAAACGGTAGCTTTGATTGCCGGAGGACATACTTTTGGAAAAACACATGGTGCGGCTGATTCTGACCAATATGTTGAGGCCGAACCTGCAGGAGCAAGAATTGAACAAATGAGCAAGGGATGGAAAAATAATTTTGGCTCCGGAAAAGGAGAACACACCATCACCAGTGGTTTGGAAGGAGCGTGGACAACCACACCCACCCAATGGAGTAATAATTATTTTGAAAACCTTTTCGGTTTTGAATGGGAGTTGACCAAAAGTCCTGGAGGAGCCCAACAGTGGACTCCCAGAGGGGGTGCCGGTGCAGGATCGGTTCCCGATGCTCACAATGCTGAAAAGCGTCATGCACCCATGATGCTGACTACAGACATCGCCTTAAGGATGGATCCCGCATACGAACCCATCTCAAGACATTTTTACGAAAATCCCGATGAGTTTGCTGATGCATTTGCCAAAGCTTGGTATAAGTTGACCCACAGAGATATGGGGCCGATTGAGCGTTATTTGGGATCTGAGGTACCTCAGGAAACTTTGATCTGGCAAGATCCAATTCCAAAAGTAGATCACGCACTGATTGACGATAAGGATGAAGCAGCCCTAAAAGCTAAGATTTTGAATTCCGGATTGAGTGTTGGTCAACTGGTAAGTGCCTCTTGGGCCTCTGCTGCAACCTATAGAAATTCTGATAAGCGAGGTGGTGCCAATGGAGCACGCATTAGCCTTTCTCCACAAAAATACTGGGATGTCAATCAACCCATCAAGTTGGGAAAAGTATTGGATGTATTGACGGGTATTAAAAACGAGTTCAACGCCATCAGTCAAGACAAAAAAGTTTCTCTGGCCGATCTTATTGTTTTGGCCGGAAGTGCTGGAATCGAAAAAGCCGCTGCCCTTGCTGGACATGATGTTAAAGTACCTTTTACAGCTGGAAGAACAGACGCTACCCAGGACCTAACCGATGTAGAATCTTTCTCTGTATTGGAACCATTGGCGGATGGATTCAGAAACTACATGAAAAGGCAGTATGATATCGATGCGGAAAAACTATTGATTGACAAAGCGCAACTGATGACTTTGACCGCACCCGAAATGACTGCTTTGGTTGGAGGTATGCGTGTGTTGAAAACCAACTTTGATGGTTCCAAGCACGGTGTGTTGACCGATCGCCCCGGAACCTTAACCAATGATTTCTTTGTCAACCTACTTGACATGAATACCACCTGGGAAGCTAATGACGATAACGAAAGTGAATTTGAATGTCGTGACTTGACCACAGGCGAGATCAAATGGAGCGGAACAAGAGTTGATTTGATCTTTGGCTCCAACAGTGAGTTGCGTGCCATTGCAGAAGTTTACGGTTGTGCCGATGGTGAAGAAAAATTTGTCAAAGATTTTGTCGCCGCATGGAGCAAAGTGATGGAGCTCGATCGATTTGATTTGGCCTAAAACATTGTAAACTCTTCATAAAGTAAAAACCCCGAGCCAATTGTGGTCTCGGGGTTTTTTTAGACCGGGGATTGAAGATGAATTTGTATTTTTGTTAGATAAGCACTATCCATGGCCAAAAAGCGTTCCCGTCCCCGCGTTCCTGAATTTTCGGAAGAAAAAAAACACCGTATCAGAAGAAGGCAAATTCTTTTGGGAAGCTTTTTGCTGTTGTTGGGATTTTTGATGACCGTTTCCTTTGTTTCTTTTTTGTTCCATCATCAATCGGATCAAAG
>CALKCR010000019.1:0-21475 GCA_938082715.1 uncultured Flavobacteriaceae bacterium
GTCATAGTCAACGTTCTTTCCGATATGCTTGGATACATACTTACAAACATCTTCACTATCATAGATAGGCTGATAATTTCCAACAGATACATTACCAAGACCATATTTTACTTCTTTATAGGTCATATCAGTGTTGGTTCCAATAAGCATATGAGCATGTAGATTTTGATAATCTCCTATATCTCTCTCGGTTACATAGAAGACATTCTCTACTTTATTTGAAGTCTTTAGAAGTTTAGTGATCCAGTTTCTTACTGTCATTGTATGGATTTTGTATGGTGTTCTGCAAGTGATGAAGTAGTTCCAGTTTAACTGCTGTAGGAAGTCTGAGTAATGTTTTGTTATTTTCATTTTCGGTTAAGTTTAGACAATAGCAGGGATTAAGGCATGCTATGCCTGTTTATACTGATTTTCATGTGAGTAGGGTTATTATTTTATTTGAATACCCTAAGGTAATCAAAATATAAACTGCTAAATTTGAGATATTAGAGTGAAAGTTGAAAAACAGAGGAAAAGGCAACTCTACAGGCAACTAAAAAAAAGAAGCCCCGAAAACAATGGGTTTTCAGGGCATAATAGTGGAGTCGGCGGGAATCGAACCCGCGTCCAAACAAGTCACAACCGAGCTTTCTACAGGTTTAGTTCTCGTTTGTTTTTCGAGGTATCAGTGACCGAAAACCGCCCGAGATACCCTTATCATCTTTATTGAAAAACACTACCGATGCCATAGTATTTCGATGTTGACATTTATGGTGCCTCCATACCGATCGCCGTCAACAAGGGCTATCGAGAGACATCCGGCTTCCCGACCTGGTCGGGACTAGGCAAAGACTTACTATAATTCAGTCGATTATGCAGCTAGAGCGTAGTTATTCTCGCCATTTAAAAGGTTGAAACATAAGATTTTCGAGCTGTGTTTCAGTGCTCGACCTGCTTACTCCATTATGGGAACCTGCTGTCAAAACCAGTCGACCCCAATTTTTCAATGAACTTCTGAATCAATATAAGGCAAAGATACAAATTTCATGTCTTTTTTATTCTCCTACCAAACTCATATAAATTAAAAGGGTAGGCTTGTCAATGATACTGGCCACGGTATGAATGACCAGAGAGATATTCAAATAATTATCTGTAAGTTCCTTAAGTACGACAAAACTTCCCTTGTCGTTCTGCCCTTCAAAAGTTACTGTATTGGCCAGACTGTGGCCCTTATCGTAAAACTCCCGATAAAGGTTTTTTCGGTTTGGGGTGCAGGCGGCCTTGTTGCCTAGCCAGTTGACATATTCCCACTTGTTATTTTGGGGCCCCAACTCTAAGAATTTGTATAGTCCAGATTGGGTAGTCCATTACTTTCGATGTGCGGGTGCTGCTCGTAGGCTCCTGCTCCGTTCTGATTTTGAAGATCCGGTCTCTACCGGTTTCCCTGGCAACAACTGGCCAAAATCCGGGAACCAAAAATGAAGTCACTTCGGTAAGGGTAGGAACATAGCGATCGCCAGGCTGATGTATGTAAACATGTGTATTATAACTAAGCTTATTGACCCTATATTGTTGAAAAATGGAGGAATATACCAATGAGAAAAGGAGATAGAATATCAGTAGATTTTTCATAATAAAAAGATTTAAGGGATATAAATTTATTCATTTAAATTCCGGGTGGCTAACTGGTCCCTAAACACCAGTGGGTTCAAGGGATCAAAAAAAAATCAAAATAATAATTTTACTACATGCTTTCGGCCATAAAAGTCCTCAAACGGGATAAACGAGTCAAAAGTCCATCCAAATGCTGCAGGTTTAGCATATTGGCCCCGTCACTTTTGGCGGAAGAAGGGTCAAAATGGGTTTCCAGAAAAAGGCCGTTAACTCCCGAAACTATCCCGGCACGGGCAATGGTCTCAATGCTTTCGGGCCGTCCTCCGGTCACCCCACTGCTTTGGTTGGGTTGTTGTAGTGAATGGGTAACGTCCAGTATAGTAGGGGCAAATTTTTTCATCACTGGGATCCCCCGAAAATCCACGATCAGGTCTTGATAACCAAATTGGGTGCCACGATCGGTGATCCAAGCATTTTGATTGCCACTGTCTTTGATTTTTTGAACGGCAAACTGCATACTTTCCGGACTCATGAATTGGCCTTTTTTCAGATTGACAAACTTGTTGGTTTTTGCCGCTGCAACCAACAAATCAGTTTGTCTGACTAAAAATGCTGGAATTTGCAATACATCCACATAGGCTGCAGCCATGGCGGCATCTTCCTCGCTGTGAATATCGGTAACTGTAGGTACCCCAAAAGCCTTACTCACTTTTTCCAAAATATTTAGGGCTTTTTCATCTCCGATCCCCTTAAAACTGTCCAATCGACTTCGGTTGGCTTTTTTAAAACTTCCTTTGAAGATGAATGGGATAGAGAGTGCATCGGTTACCGATTTTATTTTTTCAGCGATCCTCATGGCCATTTCCTCTCCTTCAATGGCACAGGGCCCGGCCATTAGAAAGAACTGATGACTTTGGGCGTGGGCAATTTGAGGTAGGTCGGTGAGTGGCATATTATTTTTTGGTAAAATTACTAAAGCAATGGCATAGTAGAGTAGCGGTGGATCAAAACTTATGTTTTGGCAACAACCTCGAACACCTTTCCCTCTTCACACTTGAAGATTTTCCCCGGGAATTTTACGATCATTTGATAATCGTGGGTGGCCATCAACAAGGTCATTCCTTTTTGGTGCAGTGACTTGAAGAGTTGCATGATGTCTTGACTGGTTTGAGGATCGAGGTTTCCGGTGGGTTCATCTGCAATGATTAGTTTGGGATCATTGAGCAAGGCCCGTGCAATGGCGATTCTTTGTTGCTCTCCACCGGACAGTTCAAAGGGGAATTTTTTCTTGTTCACGATGATACCCACCATGTTCAGTACCTCGTCAATTCTTTGGCTGATCTCATTTTTATCCCGCCATCCGGTGGCTTTTAAGACAAACTTGAGGTTGTCCTCAATACTGCGGTCGGGGAGCAATTTAAAATCTTGAAACACCACACCCAAGGTTCTTCTTAATAAAGGAATCTGTTTGCTTTTGAGCCGCGTAAGGTCATAATCTCCCATGCTCCCCAAGCCCCCTGCCAGCTCCAAATCACCATAAATGGTCTTGATCAGACTGCTTTTCCCGCTTCCCGTCCGGCCGATCAAAAAAACAAAACTTCCCTCGGGAACATCTATGGAAACATCTGTCAAAACGGTTTTTCCATTTTGCTCGATGGTGGCGTCGCTAAAAGAAACAATATTTTTGGCCATGGGCATTTAAATGTTCGTCAAATGTAAAGGGTTTTGATTGGCTAATAAAATTTGTTGATAAATTATACGCAAGCAAAAATAATTCCGTTTATAAAAGAAAGCATTCTGTTTAACTTTGATTATGATTAACACAAAAAAAAATAGCTTACTCCCGATTTTGTTGTTTTTTTTTATCGCCCCCAGTTGGTCACAATTATTCGACAAGGCTGCGTTAAAAATTAAAGCTACTGATCTTTACTACCAAGGTGTCTTCCCCAACGTAGATCAAGCCCTGGCACTGTATGAGGATTTTAATCTCAATGCCACCGAGTTAGAAGAGATCAATTATTTTAGAATGGTCACTGCCCTGAGGCTCAATGACCCCGGTGCTGTAAAACTGATCGAAATCTTTAGCCTCGATTACCCCAATACGACCATCTTAAAAACGGTTTATTTGGATCTGGCCAACTATTATTTTAACAATGAAAAATATTCCTACGCCCACAAATGGTTTGCCAAGGTAAAAGCCGCCGATGCTCCCAAATCGGCCCTGCCTAAGTTTTATTTCAACAAGGGATATACCCTTTTTACCAAAAAACAATATCCAAAGGCCAAAGCCCTATTGGAAAACGTTAAATTTAATCCCAAGTATGAGTCCGATGCCCACTATTACCTTGGGCACATCGCCTATCAGTTGGAGGATTACGCCACAGCCTCCAATTCCTTTACCCGGGTGTCTAAAAAAGACCAACAGGAAAATTTAGGTTATTTCCAAGTAGAAATGAATTTTAAACTGGGGCGTTTTGAAAAAGCCATCACCTTGGGTGAAAAGGAAATTCAAAATGTGCAAGGCGAGAACTTTTCAGAACTTTCAAAAATTATAGGAGAAAGTTATTTCAACACCCAACAATACGAAAAGGCATTAAAACATTTAAAAAATTACAAGGGGAAAAACGGCAAATGGACTCATGCGGATTTTTATCAATTGGGTTATGCCTGGTATGAAACAGGCAACTACAGTCAAGCCATAGATCAATTCAGCAAGATCATTGGTAAAAAAGACAAATTGGCACAGAACGCCTACTACTATTTGGCAGAGTGCTACCTCAAAAAAGAACGTAAACCTTCTGCCTTGAACGCCTACCGAAGCGCGGCTTCAATGGGTTTTAATCCAGACATTACACAAACAGCCTTACTCAATTATGCCCGTTTGAGCTATGAGATCGGTAACCCCTACGAAAAAGTCCCACAACTCATCATCAGATATCTCGAAACCTATCCCAAAACATCAAATGAACAAGAGCTAACCGCCTTGTTGTTGAGTTCCTATACCAATAGCGGTGATTATGATGGGGTGCTGTCCATTCTCTCCTCACAAAATGACTATAAAGACTACCGCCTGCTGCAAAAGGTAACCTATCTCAAAGCCATTCAACTGTTCAATGCAGGAGACTATCCAAAGGCAGGGGAGTACTTCCAAAGGGCCGTCAAAAATGACAAAGACAAAACCATTACCGCACAATCCCTTTTTTGGTTGGCACAAACCCTCTACGAACGCAATCGGTATGAGGATGCTGTCGATGGATTTTTTGTTTTCGAAAACAATGCTCCCAAAAAGTCAATGCTCAACGAATTGGAATACCACTATCATTTGGGATACACCTATTTTAAGATGGCCGATTATGAATTGGCATTGAGAGCATTCCAAAAAGTCGTGGATCGACAAAAACACTATCCCCGCTCCAAAGTTCGCGATGCCTATGTCCGCATGGGGGATTCTGAGTTTGCTATGAGTCGTTTTTGGCCGGCCATGGAGTTATACAACAAAGGCATTGCCCTGTCCCCGGCTCAATCCGACTATGCCCTATATCAAAAGTCCATCTGCTATGGTTTTGTAGACCGCAACAAGCAAAAAATCAGCACCCTTAAGGAACTGATTGACAAGCACCCCAATTCTGCTTATTTAGACGATGCTTACTACGAATTGAGCAGTGCCTATTCGGTTGCATCTTCTTTTGACACAGCCATCAACACCTATGACGAAATGATCGGTCGATACCCCAAAAGCCCATACCTGCCCAGGGCCATACTAAACAAAGGGTTGATCCTCTACAATCAGGAAAAACTAAACCGCGCAGAAAGTGTTCTTAAAAACTTGGTGGTGCGATTTCCCAAGGATGCTGTGGCACAGCAGGCCCTTGGAACCCTTAAAGAAATTGCTGTAGATCTGGACAAAGTTACACAATTCACCAAATGGCTCAAAGCACAGAAAATCGATGCCTTTTCCGATAACGAGTTGGAGCAAACCGCTTTTTCAGCCGCTGAAAAACAGTTCATAAGCGACCGAAAAAAACAAGCCAAAAAATCCTTTATCTCCTATTTGGAAAGTTATCCTCAGGGACGCAATGCCCTCAATGCCCATTTTGCATTGGCAGAAATTTACTTTGAGGGATCCGAGCGCGAAGCCGCGCTCGAGCATTACCAAAAATTGATCGATGAAAAACCCAATGAGTATTATGAACAAGCATTGGTCAGGGCCACACAGATTTTGGTCAAACAAGAAATGCAACAGCAAGCGGTACCCTTATGGAAGCAATTGGAAGCAGTTGCGGTCTATCCCGAAAACAAACGTTATGCCATGTTCAATTTGATGCGTTCCTTCTATCAGTCTGACGAGTTGGAAGATGCACAGGGCAAAGCAGAAGCTGTATTGGCATTGAAGAACATAGAAGTAAAAGTAAAGTGGGACGCCTACGAAATCTTGGCCCAAACCTCGATAGCATTGGGAGATTCTCTCAAGACGCAGTCGGCTTTTAAAGTTTTGGAAAAAGCCCCTATTGATAAGCTCGCCGCAGAAGCCTATTACTACAGAGCCCATCAAAATCACAAAAACAAAGACTATGAAAAATCCAATGAAGTCATTGCGCTTTTGTCCCAAAAATTCAGCAGCCAACCCTATTGGGCCGCGAAAAGCTTATTGCTGATGGCCCAAAACTTTTATGCGGTCAAAGACGCTTTTCAAGCCACTTATATTTTGGAATCCCTTATCGAAAATTACAAACAGTTTCCCGAAATATCGAAGCAAGGTGAGACCCTACTCAATCAGATAAAACAAGAGCAGGCTGAGCAAAATGCCAGTTTGTCCCAATCCGACAACAACAATGAAGTACAATAAGATTTTTGTCGCTTTTTGGCTGGCCCTGTCCCTTTCCTTTTTCGCCCGGGCACAAGAACAGGAGACCGATTACTTGGGTACCCAAGAGGTTACTGTCGTTAAATCCTACAGCCCCATCCTGAAAAGTGTTTTTAAAATTCGAACTAACCCAGAAATTGACGATTCCTTGGTTCAAAAAAAAATAAAGGTCGATTATACATTTGAGCCCATACCTGTAGTGTCCACCTTTGTCCCCAACAAAGCCACACCGCTCAAACTACAGCGTCAAGAAAGCTCTTTTTATCAGAACTCTTATGTGCTGGGTGGGATTGGAAACCAATCCTATCTCCAATTCAATTTTTCCGCGATGGTACCCCTGGATCGAATTCAATCCATTGGTTTAAAGCTCCTCTATAATAAGGTTGGAGTCATCGATCAAACCCTGCTCAACAGTGAGCAAAGTAGAACTTCCCTCAACCTGCTGCATCAATACAAGCAAAACAATATGCGGGTGGATTCGGATTTGCGTTTTGACCGACAAGGACACAACTTTTTTGGATTGTATGATTTGGACTGGACAAAAATATCGTCTTTTAGATCGAAGGTGATTGACCCCACTCAAAACCTTAACTACCTCTCCATTCGCTCCCGTTGGCAATGGTATGACGGCCTTTTTAATAAAGTCAATTTTAGCACCCATATCACCACTGATTCCTTTGACAGTTCAGAACACATTGTCAAAATCAATACCCAAATGAGGATTCCATTTTTTAATCAATACCTAGAATTTATGCCTCATCTGGAATTGGTCAACACCAATTTTGTAAGGGATTACTTCAGTGAAGAGGCCCTGAGTTTTCAAAACGGATTGGGTCGGTTGGAGCTACAGTTTTTAAACGTTGGACGAAAACTAAAACTGAGGTTAGGAGTCAAAGGGATCTACCCATTTGGGTCCACTGAGGAGGAGCGTGCGGCATTTTATGTTTACCCCAAAGCAGAAATTTCTTATAGATCTGGCAATGGAAAATTGGTTCCTTTTGTCAATTATCACGGGAGCTATGACCTCAATAGTTTTACTTCCTTCTCACTGGAAAACCCCTATGTGGCTCCGGCCTTGGTGATCAAGCCCACCGAAGTAAATCACCACGGAGACCTGGGGTTCAATGCCTACCCGGGATCGGGATTGTCTTTCAAACTCTATGCCCATTACAGCCAATCCGATAATTTCCCCTTGTTTAAGCGTTTGCCCTACGACCAGAACAACCGAGATATGGCCTATCGTTTGTCCAATGCATACGAAATCATATATGATAGCGTTGAAAAAATGGGTATCATAACTCGAATCGTAATGCGATTTAGTGAATACAACAAAATCAGTCTCGAAACTGGCTATTTCGAATACAAAAGAAATGGAGATAAAAAAGTTTGGAACCTGCCCGCGCTCAATATTGATTTGAATACCAACTTTAGACTTGGTCGAAAAATATTTTTTCAAGTCGGTGGGCATTACATAGGGGATAGGGATTCAATCAGAAACCTGGTGGTTGTTCGCCTGTCAGAAAACAGTGATGGAAATATTGGAACCGTAGAGTCCTTGGGGTCGGTGTTTCGCATTGCTTCCTCCATTACATGGAAAATCAATCCCCAATGGGATTTATTCTATGAAGGAAAAATGATTCTCAGCGATAATACCTCCCGCTGGGCCTATTATCAAAATCAAAGCCAGTTGCATTTGGGAGGAATTCGGTATAAATTCGATATTAATCTCTGATAATAGGCATTCTTAGTGCTAAATATTTTAACAGTATATTTTTTAGTTTAATTTTGTGGTCAGATTTTTCAAATGAACAAAAGTTTTCTTATTCTATTTTTTGTTTTATGCACCGTAATTGGTTGCACGGAGCGGGTTGATTTATTAGTTCACAATGCTAAAATCTACACTGTTAATGAAAGTTTTGATAAAGCATCGGCTTTCGTAGTCAAAGACGGTAAATTCGTTGCAGTAGGTGGGGAAGAATTGATCAAAAAGTACAAGCCTGCCAACACCGTTGATGCCCGAGGCCTGGCTATTTTCCCAGGGTTAATAGATGCACACGGCCACCTTTTATCATTGGGTTTAAATCAGTTTAAGGCCGACCTAAGAGATGTCAACAGCATTGACCAACTCATCGAAAGGGTCAAAAAACATCGGGACAAATACAATCAAAAAATTATTATTGGAAGGGGTTGGGATCAAAACCAATGGGAGGATAAATCTTTTCCCGACAATCAAAAACTCAATGCTGCTTTTCCCGATGATGCTGTTGTTTTGGAGCGTATCGATGGACATGCTTTTTTGGTCAACCAAAAGGCACTCGAAATGGCCGGTATTGATCAGAACACTCAAGTAGAAGGAGGGCAAATAGTCAAACAAAAAGGAAAGCTTACGGGTGTATTGGTAGATAACGCCATGGCGTTGGTTTTTAAGATCATTCCCGAATTTTCCAAAGAAGATAAAATCAAAGCCTTGCTCAAGGCGCAGGAAATCTGTTTTGAAAATGGTTTGACCACCATCGGTCAGGGAGGGATTTCCAAAAAGGATATCTATCTGATCGACAGCCTTCAAAGAAAAGATTTGCTAAAACTGCGGGTTTACGCCATGATTGAAAATGATCCCCATGCCATTGATCATTTTATCCGCGAGGGAAAACTCAAAACCGATCTTTTAAATGTTCGTTCGGTCAAAGTATTTGCCGATGGTGCTCTGGGTTCTAGGGGTGCTGCGCTAATTGAGGATTACAGCGACAAAAAGGGATACAAAAGCAGTCTGCTCATCCCCAAAGATTCCTTGATGCGTTTGGCCAATCTTTTGGCGGAAAAATCCTTTCAAATGAATACCCACGCCATTGGCGATGCCGCAAACCGCGCGGTTTTGGAAGTCTACAATCAGGTACTGGGTTTTAAAGAAGACCCCCGTTGGAGAATAGAACACGCACAAGTGATTGCCGCACAGGATTTTCCTCGATTCAATACCAAAATCATTCCTTCCATTCAACCCACCCACGCCACCAGTGACATGGGCTGGGCCATCGAACTTCTGGGCAAGGAGCGCATAAAAGGTGCCTATGCATACAAAGACCTGCTCGATTGGTCGGGTGTCTTGGCTTTGGGTACCGATTTTCCGGTCGAAGACATCAACCCCTTTGAAACTTTTTACGCGGCGGTAGCCAGAAAGCTTCCTGAAGACAAATTGTCTGCGACCTTTCAGCCTGAAAATGCCTTGACACGTTATGAAACCCTTTTGGGTATGACCCGCTGGGCGGCATATGCCAACTTTGAGGAAAATGAAAAAGGCAGTATTGAGGTCGGTAAATTCGCCGATTTTGTCATCTTGGATCAAGACATCATGAAGGTCAACATCCAAAGTGTACTCCAAACCAGAATTGTGGCCACCATCCTCAACGGAAAAATTGTCTTCAGTAACCGACTATAGCCTCTCTAAGCTTAAGATTTTAACTTTTCTCCTTTGTTTTCCTTGTTTCTCTTTTAATTATTAATATATTTTGATATTTAAATTTAAATAATTTACCACATATTTATTTTTAACGTAAATATTAAAATATTTGTATAGTTTTGCTTAAAAATTTAAACCATGTGTGGAATTGTATGTGCCTTTGATCTGAAACAAGACTCAGAAACGCTAAGACCTCAAATACTGGAAATGTCAAAACGTGTTCGACACAGAGGCCCGGACTGGAGTGGTATTTACAACAGTAAAAACGCCATCTTAGGTCACGAAAGACTGGCCATTGTCGATCCTACCTCGGGCAAGCAACCCTTGTATAGTGAAGACGGAAGCATTGTTTTGGCTGCAAACGGAGAGATATACAACCACCTTGAGTTGAGAAAACAGTTTAAAGGAAAATACCAATTCAGAACCGAATCGGATTGCGAAGTGATTTTGGCCCTCTATCAAAAAAAAGGAACTGATTTTGTAGACGATCTTAACGGTATTTTTGCCTTTGCCATCTATGACAGCTCCAACGACAGTTATTTTATAGCCCGTGATCATATGGGCATCATCCCCTTATATATGGGGTGGGACAAACACGGTACTTTTTATGTGGCTTCCGAGTTGAAGGCTTTGGAGGGTGTTTGTGCCAAAATAGAACTATTTCCTCCGGGTCATTACTGTAAAAGTGGCGATAAGTCCCCAACCCAGTGGTACAAAAGAGACTGGGTAGACTTTGAAAAAGTAAAAAGAAACCCCACCAGTATAGAAGATATACACGATGCTCTTTCCAATGCAGTTCACAGACAATTAATGAGCGATGTGCCCTACGGTGTGTTGCTATCGGGAGGTTTGGATTCCTCCATTACTTCGGCATTAGCCAAAAAGTTTTCTTCCAAAAGGGTTGAATCTGAAGATACTCAAGATGCCTGGTGGCCTCAATTGCACTCTTTTTCGGTGGGATTGGAAGGTTCACCAGATTTGGCTGCCGCCAAAAAAGTTTCTGAGCATATTGGTTCCATTCACCATGAAGTTGTTTTTACCATTCAGGAAGGTTTGGATGCCATCAGAGATGTCATCTACCATTTGGAAACCTATGACATTACCACCGTTAGGGCTTCAACCCCTATGTTTTTGATGGCGCGAAGCATTAAATCCCACGGCATTAAAATGGTGCTCTCGGGAGAGGGAGCCGACGAATTGTTTGGAGGCTATTTGTACTTCCACAAGGCCCCTTCGGCCGAGGAGTTCCACAAAGAAACCGTAAGAAAGCTCGACAAACTTCATCAGTACGACTGTCTTAGGGCCAATAAATCTTTGGCCGCTTGGGGAATAGAGGGGAGGGTTCCCTTCCTGGACAAGGAATTTATCGATGTCGCCATGCGCATCAACCCACAGGACAAAATGATCAACAAGGAACGCATGGAAAAATGGGTGGTTCGCAAAGCATTTGAAGACTACCTGCCTGAAAGTGTTGCATGGCGTCAAAAAGAGCAATTTTCTGACGGAGTTGGTTACAGTTGGATCGATACCCTAAAAGAAGTAGTCGAAGCAGCAGTAACCGACGAGCAAATGGACAATGCCCATTTTAGATTTCCATTGCAAACCCCACAGAATAAAGAAGAGTTTTACTACCGCACCATCTTCGAAGAACACTTCCCCAGTGATGCAGCGGCATTGAGTGTACCCTCCGTACCCTCGGTGGCTTGTAGCACCCCTATTGCATTGGAGTGGGACGAGGCTTTTAAGAACCAAAACGACCCCAGTGGAAGGGCTGTGGCCAAGGTACACGACGATGCATATTAGTACTGATTTTTTTTAGCGCTCTACCACTGCTTTTACCGTAATTTTTTTTCACATTTTGTGTTGATAACTTCACAGGCTTAACGCCCTTTAATCCTGCATATTTACTGGTATTTTCAGTATATTTGATAATAAGAAAAAAATAAAAAAACAAGCTTATATTTTATGAGTGAAGCCAGCCAAAATCCACAATATTCCGCCGACAGTATCCAGGCCCTAGAGGGGATGGAACACGTAAGAATGCGACCCTCAATGTACATT
Source organism: uncultured Flavobacteriaceae bacterium (assembly GCA_938082715.1). Taxonomy (GTDB): domain Bacteria; phylum Bacteroidota; class Bacteroidia; order Flavobacteriales; family Flavobacteriaceae; genus UBA8316. The sequence goes on from CALKCR010000019.1 coordinate 11,973, forward strand.
GGAGATATAGGGATCAGAGGACTGCATCATCTGGTGTACGAAGTTGTGGACAACTCTATAGATGAAGCCCTAGCAGGTCATTGTGATACCATTACCGTGATCATCAACGAGGACAATTCCATCACCACAGAAGACAACGGTCGAGGAATCCCCGTTGGCATGCACAAAAAAGAAGGGGTTTCCGCTTTGGAAGTGGTCATGACCAAGATCGGTGCCGGAGGAAAATTTGACAAAGACTCCTACAAAGTGTCCGGAGGACTCCATGGCGTGGGGGTCTCCTGTGTCAACGCCTTGTCCGAACAACTCAAAGCAACGGTTTACCGAGATGGTAAAATATGGGAACAAACCTACGAAAGAGGCATTCCTTTGGCGCCGGTAGAGGCAGTGGGGAACTCCGATCAAAACGGTACCGTAGTTACCTTTAAACCCGATCCGCAAATCTTTAAACAGGTATTGGAATACAATTATGATACCCTAGCACAGCGGATGCGGGAATTGTCCTTCCTCAACAAAGGTATTAACATCGTGCTTACCGACAAAAGAAGGAAAGACGAAGAAGGGAATTTTATACAAGAAACATTTCACTCCGATGAGGGACTCAAAGAATATATCCGTTTTCTGGACAGCAACAGAGAGGCCATCGTTCAGGAAGTGATTTCCATGGAGGGTGAAAAGAATGGAATACCGGTAGAGGTGGCCATGATCTACAACACTTCATTTAATGAAAACTTGCACTCCTACGTCAACAATATCAATACCCATGAGGGAGGAACGCACTTGTCGGGATTCCGACGGGGATTGACTACTACATTAAAAAAATACGCCGATGCTTCCGGGCTCCTTGACAAACTCAAGTTTGAGATTGCCGGAGATGACTTTAGAGAGGGACTGACAGCCATCGTTTCTGTAAAGGTGGCAGAACCCCAGTTTGAGGGACAAACCAAAACCAAGTTGGGAAATCGCGAGGTGAGTGCTGCCGTCTCTCAAGCGGTTTCTGAGATGTTGGAAAACTATTTGGAAGAACATCCCAACGATGCCAAAATCATCGTTCAAAAGGTCATTCTTGCTGCTCAGGCGCGACATGCGGCCCGTAAAGCAAGGGAAATGGTACAACGAAAAACCGTGATGACCGGTGGGGGGCTGCCCGGTAAATTGTCCGATTGCTCCGAGCAGGACCCCTCTTTGTGTGAAGTGTTTCTCGTAGAGGGTGACTCTGCAGGGGGAACCGCCAAGCAGGGTAGGGATAGGAATTTTCAGGCCATACTCCCCTTGAGGGGAAAAATCCTCAATGTCGAGAAGGCCATGCAACACAAGGTTTTCGAAAATGAAGAAATCCGAAACATCTACACTGCCCTGGGGGTAACCATAGGAACCGAAGAGGACAGCAAAGCCCTTAACTTGGAAAAGTTGCGCTACCATAAAATTGTCATCATGTGTGATGCCGACGTCGACGGTAGCCATATCTCCACCTTGATCCTCACTTTTTTCTTCCGCTATATGAAGGAATTGATCGAGTCTGGATATGTCTATATTGCCACGCCACCCCTTTATTTGGTCAAAAAAGGAGCCAAAAAAAGTTATGCTTGGGACGACGACCAACGGGATCGATTGCAACAAGAATTCGGATCGGGATCCAGCGTACAACGCTATAAAGGATTGGGAGAAATGAATGCAGAGCAACTTTGGGACACCACCATGAACCCCGAAATGCGTACCCTCCGAAGGGTAACCATCGACAATGGTGGAGAAGCAGATCGTATTTTTTCCATGCTGATGGGAGACGAAGTTCCCCCACGAAGAGAATTCATCGAAAACAACGCCATTTACGCCAATATTGATGCGTAAATTTTAGGATTTCAATGGCTCCACTCCCGCAAAATCTATTAATTTTAATGGATTTTAGAATTTAAACCCTCAAAGAGGGATTTAAAACAACCAAGATGAATTTCTCATTAGAATTAAATAATTAAATATCAGCCAGTTAATTTAGATTTAAACGCATGAAAGTAACCATTGTTGGCGCCGGAAATGTAGGGGCCTCTTGTGCAGAATATATCGCCATCAAGTCGATTGCTAGTGAAGTAGTATTGTTAGACATCAAAGAAGGTTTTGCCGAAGGAAAGGCACTTGACCTGATGCAAACCGCAACCACCCTAGGGTTCAATTCCCGCATCAAAGGAGTGACCAACGATTATACTGCTACTAAAGACAGCGAAGTGGTCGTAATCACTTCGGGAGTACCGAGAAAACCCGGTATGACCCGAGAAGAATTGATCGGTATCAATTCCGGAATCGTACAATCGGTCGCTAACAGTATCTTGGAACATTCGCCCAATACCGTTATCGTAGTGGTCTCCAACCCTATGGATACCATGACCTATTTGACACTTAAGGCAACAGGATTGCCCAAAAACCGTGTCATCGGAATGGGAGGGGCATTGGACAGCTCCAGGTTTAAAACCTATCTTTCTTTGGCATTGGACAAACCCGCCAATGACATCCAAGGGATGGTCATCGGTGGTCATGGAGACACCACCATGATCCCACTTACCCGATTGGCGAGCTATAACGGAACCCCTGTTTCACAGCACCTTACTGATGAGGCCATGGATCAGGTAGCCGCTTCTACCATGGTAGGCGGTGCCACACTCACTAAACTATTGGGGACTTCCGCTTGGTATGCACCCGGTGCTTCGGTAGCCTATTTGGTCGATAGTATTGTCAACGACCAAAAGAGAATGATCCCTTGTTCTGTTCTCCTTGACGGTGAATATCAGCAGGAAGATCTCTGTATCGGAGTCCCTTGTATCATTGGGAAAAATGGATTGGAATCCATCGTGGATGTTCAACTCAACGACGCAGAACAAGAAAAATTCAACCAAAGTGCAGCAGCAGTTAAAACCATGAACGAAGCACTAAAGGACGTGTTGAAATAAGGCATTTGCCTTGAACTCCTATTGATCAGGGGTTTAATACGCTTTAAAGTTGTTAAATCATTGCCTAAACTTTATATTTGCACGCTTATTTAGCGTAAACAAAAACCAAAATGCAAAATAACGGACTCATTAGACTATTTGCGATCCTCTTTGGATTGGTGAGTATCTATCAGCTTTCATTTACATTCATTACCAGTAAAAAAGAATCCCAAGCCAAGGCATTTGCCACTGCGCAGTATGCAGAAGATGTAGAGGACTATATCGAATTGAGAGACCGCGCTATGGTCGATTACCTTGATTCTATCGGTAATGCACCCATTTTTGGGTTCACTTCCTACAACGATGCCAAAGGCAAAGAACTCAACAAAGGACTGGACCTTAAAGGAGGGATCAACGTCATTCTTCAAATATCGGTCAAAGACATCCTTAAAGGACTGGCTGAAAACTCAAAAAATCCGGCTTTTAACCAGGCTTTGGATCAGGCCGATGTTTTACAAGTCAGTTCCAACGAACCCTACATAGAATCCTTTTTTGTTGCCTTTGAATTCGTAAAAGGAGACATGCAATTGGCTGCTCCTGATATTTTTGCCAACCGTACCTTGAGTGATGAAATTACTTTTCAGATGACGGATACCGAGGTAGAGCCCATTCTCAGACGTAAGGTAGACGAGTCCATCATTTCCGCTTTTGAAGTACTGAGAAAGCGTATTGACAAATTTGGTGTTACCCAACCCAACATCCAACGACTGGGAACTTCCGGGAGAATCTTGGTTGAATTGCCCGGTGCCAAAGATGTGGACAGGGTCAAAAATCTTTTGCAAAGTACTGCCCAACTCGAGTTTTGGGAAACTTATAAAAACGATCAGTTGTTTGGCTTTTTATCTGCTGCCAACGAATACCTTAAAACCACCGTCCAAAAGACAGCCGCTGAGGAAGAGCAGGCCACTGAGGAGTCTTCTATAGACGATCTGTTGGCTGATGTAGAAGCACAAGACTCTACCGATGTTGCCGCTGTCAACCCGCTATTGGATTTAATCCTAGGATCGGGTTTTCAAGGAGGGCCTGTATTGGCGCAGTTTTTGGCTAAGGATGCCGACTTGGTCATGGGATACCTGGACACACCCGAGGTGAGAAAATTATTGCCCAGAGATTTGCGTTACATCCGTTTTGCCTGGGGCAAGCCCGCTCCGAACAGTGAGGTGATCGAACTCTATGCCCTTAAGTCCAATCGGGATGACCTCGCGCCGCTCAGCGGTGGGGTAGTGGTCGATGCCATGCAAACCTATGACATGATGGGCAACCCCGCCGTTTCCATGCAAATGAACACTCAAGGGGCCAGAACATGGGAAAACATGACCGGAAAAGCTTTTCGCGAATCGACCAACATTGCCATCGTATTGGACGAGATTGTCTATTCCGCACCCGGTGTATCCAATGGTGCCATTTCCGGAGGCCGTTCTGAGATCACCGGTAGCTTTTCCCTGAACGAAGCCATTGACCTGGCCAATGTATTGCGAGCGGGTAAACTCCCTGCTGCCGCAGAGATCATACAATCCGAAATCGTAGGGCCCTCTTTGGGTAGAGAAGCCATTCAAAGTGGGGTGTACTCCTTTATCATCGCTCTCATATTGGTATTGATCTGGATGGTTTTCTATTACGGAACCGCCGGAATATTTGCCGATGTCGCTTTGGTACTTAACATACTCCTTATTTTCGGTATACTTGCCGGATTGGGGGCCGTATTGACCTTGCCCGGTATTGCCGGTATTGTACTGACCATCGGTATATCGGTTGATGCCAACGTGCTGATCTTCGAAAGGGTTAGAGAAGAACTTAAAAAAGGCAAAGGCCTGAGAAAAGCCGTCGCCGACGGATTCAACAATGCGCTGTCCTCTATTTTGGATGCCAACATTACCACCGGACTCACCGCATTGATACTTTTTGTCTTTGGCACAGGACCCATTAAAGGATTTGCAACGACTCTATTAATCGGTATTGCAACTTCGCTATTTACCGCCATTTTTATCACTCGTTTCTTTATAGACGCTCGAAACGAAAAAGGGAAATCCGTTGCCTTTGGCACCCGATTGACCCAGTCCTTGTTTACCAACATCAACATCAGTTTTTTACAAAAAAGAAAAATCGCCTATATGGTATCGGGAATTATCGTTACCGTAAGTCTGCTATCACTTTCCTTCCAGGGCTTAAACCAAGGGGTGGATTTTGTAGGAGGACGTTCCTATACCGTTCGATTTGACCAGATTATCAGCCCTTCTGAGATACAATCCAGTTTGATTCCTTCCCTGGGTAGTGCAGAGGTTAAAACCTTTGGGGAAGAAAACCAATTGAAAATCACCACCAATTACAAGGTGGATGTAGAAGGCCTAGCCGTAGATAACGAAATTCAAAATATCCTCTTTGAGTCACTTCAGTCTTTTCTCCCCGATGGGCTGACATATGAAAGTTTTGTCAACGGTGCGGAAGACAAGCAGGTGGGGATCATGTCGTCCATCAAAGTAGGGCCCACCATTGCGGACGATATCAAGAAAAACTCCTTTTTGGCCGTTATCGGATCGCTGATCGTGGTTTTTCTCTACATCCTTTTGCGATTTAGAAAATGGCAGTTTTCTTTGGGAGCCGTAGCTGCTGTATTCCACGATGTCCTGATCGTGTTGGGGATCTTTTCCTTGACCTATAAGATCATGCCTTTTAATATGGAAATCAATCAGGCCTTTATTGCGGCGGTACTTACCGTGATCGGTTATTCGCTTAACGATACGGTGGTGGTCTTTGACCGCATCCGTGAATATGTAGGTGAACACACCAAATGGAAGTTTACCGATACGGTCAACGCTGCCCTAAACAGCACCCTAAGCCGAACGCTCAATACTTCATTGACCACTTTGATCGTTCTCCTGGCCATCTTTATTTTTGGTGGGGAATCCATCAGAGGGTTTATGTTTGCCTTGATTGTTGGGGTGATCGTAGGGACGTATTCTTCGGTCTTTATTGCAACCCCGGTGATGTTTGATACCCAAAAAGGTAAAACACTCGAAGAAGGGACAGAAAAATAGGGTGAATAGGTATTATCGGTGGGATTAGGTGCATCTTAGCCCATTAAGATTTACTTCGTCGAATCTTTGAATTCGTGTGCCTGACTTTCGGTAGAAAGAGACAGGGTAGCCAAAGGGGGCTTGGCTCGGCTAACGCGCTGCCAAAAAATGTGTGTCCCTACTTATCATTGATCGCATTTCCATTGTTGCCATTTCGTTGTTTTTTCAGATAGTAGTGATTTATTAATTCCATAAATGTTCCAAAAAAACAAACCATTAAAATTATTATAAACCATTGATTTTAAACAAGTTACCTACTAAATTTATAGATGTTATGTCCCCATTAAGGAGAAAGACACCTAAGTTTAGGGGGTATTTTTGATATGGGCCAGGTGGTGTTGTCCGTGCCAGGCATAAAGGGCCAATACGGTAGCCAGGGGGTAGTATTTATCTCTGGCAGGATGGTAGTATTGTCGTTCCCATTGATGGGGGTCGAGGGTTCCCATCAATGCGGCCCAACGGTGGTGGATCCCCTTGAGGGTCATTAAACTGCTTTCCACATCGGTATCTACGGCGTCGGGCATCTCGGCCCATTGGTCGTGGTCGTAGTCCGGTACGGTGGGAGTGTCCTGGGTCAGGGCGAGTTTAAATCGGGTATAGACATGGATATGGCTGTCGGCCAAGTGGTGGATCAATTGTCCGATTTGCCAGGCTCCTGGGCGGTAGGTTTTTTTAAAATCCTCCGAACTGTAGTCTTTGATCTCGGCTTCCAACTCAGCGGGAAAAGACTTTATTTGTTCAGTAAGCGACTTGATCTCTTCGGGACTAAGTCGGTCTATCCACTGGAAAGGGCCGATGGGATACTTTAGTTTTTCAAGTGCTACATTCGTCATAGGCGGAGGAATTATACAGTTTTTTTACGGAACGACAAGGCCAAAGTGATGAGTCCAAAAGCGATAAAGGGCATGCTCAACCACTGTCCGGTGGAAAAAGCAGGCAAGACTTCCTCAAACCCTCCTTGACTTTCTTTGACATATTCTACCAGGAATCTGATGCTGAACAGTCCGGCAAAGAAAAGACCCAGGAGGAATCCCCCTTGATCCCTGTATCGGCTGTTGTAGATTTTACGCAGCACAAAAAACAAGAGGAGATAGCCAAAAGCCTCATACATCTGTGCGGGGTATCGGGGCAGGATTTCGCCTCTGTTTTCGAATACCACGCCAAAGTTGGAACCGGTGTATTTTCCGACAATTTCGGAGTTAAAAAAGTTTCCGGTACGGACAAAAAAACCGCCAATGGCAACGGGTATGGTCAATCGGTCGAGAATCCAAATCAAGTGTTTAAAGGGGTTGAGGCGTTGGAAAACAAAGATTCCGGTCAATATACCGATGGCGGCTCCGTGGCTGGCCAGTCCTCTAAAACCGATAAAGGAGTAACCACCGTCTGCATTTTCCTTGATGGGGAGGAGGATTTCGAGCAGGTGGTTTTGGAAATAATCCCAATTGTAAAAAAAGACTTCCCCCAGTCGGGCGCCCAATAGGGTAGAAACCACCATATAAACAAAGAGGGATTCTAGATATTTTTGATCCACTTTTTCTTTGATGAACATTTTTTTATAAAGGCGCAAGCCCAGTAAAAAAGCGATGATAAACATCAAGCTGTAGATGTGAATGCCAAAACCACCAATTTCGAATAATTTTTCGTTGGGCGCCCAATTGAATTTAAAAAAGATCATAATTTTTGCAATTGTGGGATAAATGTAATCATTCTAATAGAGTTGAGGGGAGAAAAAGTTAAGGAACGGGATCATAACCGCTTTTGCCCCAAGGGTGGCACTTAGCAATTCTTTTAATGGTCAAATAAAACCCTTTGATGGGCCCGTGATGCCGAAAGGCTTCCAGTCCGTATTGGGAACATGTAGGAGTAAAGCGACAAGAGGGCGGGATTAGGGGAGAGATCAAAAGCTGATAGCTCTTGATGAGTAGGACAAATGGAAAAATCAGAATTTTTCTCAGCATTTCTTTAAATGAGGGTAAACTGGGTTCCTTCTTTACCGTCTTTAAGCTGAACACCGTTTTCCAAGAGTTGGTCTCTGATGCGATCGGAGGTTGTAAAATCTTTGTTGGTTCGGGCATTGTTTCTCAGTTCAATCAACAGGCCGATGGTTTTGTTTAAGGTGTCCTCGGTGGCATTGTTAGACTTTTCCTCGGGGGCAATGCCCAGTACATCATGAATGAACACGGCCATCATCTTGTTAAGGGTTTCCCATTGGGTTTGATCGATTGGGTGGTTTTTGTGGACGACCAGGTTGATGAACTTAACGGCCTCAAAAAGCTGGGCAATAAGCAATGGACTGTTGAAATCGTCGTCCATGGCGGCATAGCATTTTTTTAACCACTGGTCGGTATCAAAATCTCCGGCTTTTTTTCCAGGACTGACTTTGGAGAGTCGCCCTGTGGTTTCCACCAATCTTTGGTAACCTTTTTCGGAGGCGTCCAGGGCCTCCTGGCTGATGTCCAGAATACTGGTATAATGGGCCTGAAGCATAAAGAAACGCACCACCTGTGGGCTGTAGGGTTTGGTGAATTTGTCATTATCACCGGTAAAGATGTCCATAGGAAGGATATTGTTTCCGGTGGATTTGGCCATTTTTTTACCGTTAAGGGTCAACATATTGGCGTGGAGCCAGTATTTTACGGGGGGGTGATTGTGTATTGCTTGTGCCTGAGCAATTTCACATTCGTGGTGTGGGAATTTTAGATCCATTCCTCCACCATGGATGTCGAAGGAAGTTCCGAGGTATTTGGTACTCATGGCCGTACATTCCAGATGCCAGCCAGGAAAACCGTCGCTCCAGAGAGAGGGCCAACGCATGATGTGCTGGGGTTCGGCCTTTTTCCAGAGGGCAAAGTCCTGGGGATTTTTTTTGTCGCTTTGTCCGTCCAGAGTACGAGTGTTATGAATCAATTCCTCGATCTTGCGGCCACTCAGTTTGCCATAGTGATGGCTTTGGTTGTATTTCAAAACATCAAAATATACCGATCCATTGACCTCATAGGCAAAACCGGCTTCTAGGATTTCTTTGATGAGTTCGATTTGCTCAATGATGTGCCCTGTGGCCGTGGGTTCAATGGAGGGGGATAGGGTATTGAATTTTTCAAGGATTTGATGGAAATCTACGGTATAGAATTGCACTACTTCCATGGGTTCGATTTTTTCGATGCGCGCTTTTTTGGCAATGCGGTCTTCACCCACATCCTCGTCATTTTCGAGATGTCCGGCATCGGTGATGTTTCGAACATAACGGACTTTGTACCCCAGATGTTTGAGGTAGCGGTAGATCAGATCAAAGGAAATAAAAGTCCTGCAATTGCCCAGATGGACGTTGCTGTAAACTGTGGGGCCACAGACATACATTCCTACATAGCCGAGATTAAGGGGCTTAAAAGGTTCTTTTTTTCCGCTTAGGGAATTTAAAACGACCAGGGAATTGTCGATCAAAACTCAGTTTCTA
>CALKCR010000020.1:0-9082 GCA_938082715.1 uncultured Flavobacteriaceae bacterium
AAAATTTATAATGAATTATAAATTACTTGTTCCATTACTTTTTGTTTTTTTTAAAGTTAATTCTCAAAATCAAAAAATTATAATTAAAAATGACTCAATAACAAAGTTGGATGAAGTTGTTTTAGAGGGCAATACAATCCTAGGAAATAAATTTGCTTCCAAAAACAGAACTGGTTCATCTTTTTATCTGTCGAAAGCCGAATTAAACCAATTTGGTGATATTGATATTAACAGGGTGCTAGATAGGATCCCAGGAGTAACGGTTTATGAGGAAGATGGTTTTGGGTTGAGACCAAATATAAGTCTTAGAGGAACTTCTCCTGAAAGGAGCTCCAAAATTACAATTATGGAAGATGGTATACTGGCTGCTCCTGCACCTTATAGCGCCTCCTCTGCATACTATTTTCCATCGGTAGCGAGAATGTCTGCTGTAGAGGTCTTAAAAGGAAGTAGTCAAATTCAATATGGTCCAAATACGACCGGTGGTGTAATAAATTTTGTTTCCTCTGAAATATCAGATTCTTTAAAAATTGATATAGAAAATAGTTACGGTAGTTTTAAATCAGGTAAGTTAGTATCTAGGATTTCAAATAGTAATGAAACCTTGGGATATTTATTGGAATATCTAAATTTTAACTCAGATGGTTTCAAGACAATCGAAGGTGAAGGAAATACTGGTTTTGATATTAATGAGTTTCTATTCAAATTTAAAATAGACTTTTTTAAAAAATATAACACGAAACATACTCTAGAGTTTAAATTTCAAAACTATGATGAGATTTCAAATGAAACATATTTGGGATTGTCCAAGATTGATTATGATTCTAAACCTTTTTACAGATATCCATCTACACAAAAAGATAATATGATTGCATATAAAAATCAATATGTGGTTTCATATGTAGTTGATTTTTCAGACAGGTTTAAAGTAACAACTAGTGCTTATAATAATTTTTTTCGTAGAAATTGGTATAAACTCGATGATATTGTTTTTGAAGGTGAATCACAAAAGATTTCTAAGGTCATTGGAGACCCAACTGCATACGAAAATCATTACTTTTTTTCAAAAGGTATAATCACTGGTGAAGATAATTATTTAAAAGTTAAAGCGAACAACAGGAAATATTTATCACAAGGCATTCAGACAAAAATTGATTATCACTGGTATGGAAAAAATAATTCATTTAATGACTTGGAAATTGGAATCAGAGTGCATTATGATGAAGAAGATCGTTTTCAGTGGGAAGACAATTACTCCATGTTTGGGGGAATAATGGGACTAAAATCATTAGGCCCTAGAGGTGATCAAGGAAATAGAATTTCATCTGCTAATGCTTTATCCTCCTATGTTATGTATAAATATAAAAATAAAGCATTCACTTTTACACCTGGATTAAGATTTGAATCAATAAATCTTAAAAGATATGATTACGGTAAATCAAATTCTACAAGGGATGAATCAAATTTATTAACCAGAAAAAACAAAGTTTCAACTTTAATTCCAGGAGTTGGTATGAATTATACATTCAGTAGGAATTTTTCAGTTTTTGGAGGTATTCACAGAGGCTTTTCACCTCCATCTAATTCTACTGGACAGAGACCTGAGAATAGTACAAATATGGAATTTGGAACTCGTTTTTCAGTAAATAATATTAGAGGAGAATTCATACTATATCAGAATAATTATAAAAATCTTTTAGGAAGTGATCTTGCAGCTTCTGGGGGTACAGGAGAATTAGATCCTTTTAATGCAGGAAAAGCATTAGTAAATGGATTTGAATTTTTTATTGATGGTAATTTTTATAAAGATGAAAAGTTAGATTTACCATTTTCGCTATCTTACACATATACAAACGCAAAGTTTTTGTCAGATTTTGAAAGTAATGTTGGAATTTGGGGTGATGTCTCAAATGGAGATTTTATACCATTTATTCCCCAGCATCAGGTTAATTCGAGCTTATCAATTAAATACAATAAATCGGAGGCTAATTTTAGTGTAAATTATAATGGAAGCTTTTTTACAAATAGTCAACATGAAGACAAAATCCAATCAAATTTAGTTTTTGACTTATCTATTATTCATAAAATTAACAAGAACATTAGCTTAAATTTGAAAATTGTTAACTTATTAAATAATAAATATATTGTTTCAAATGTTCCGGCAGGTATTAGACCAGGTCATCCCTTTGGAATATATTCAGGTTTAGTATTTTCATTATAAATTAAAATTTTCTTTGAGATTTTAAACTGAAATTAACTTAAGAAGTGATTTAATTTTTACCATTATTAGTTTTAAATGAATTGTTTGGAGATTAAAATTCCGTATATTCGTATGCAATTAATTTATAATTAATTGTAAATGATCTCCTCTAAAAAATTTCTTGGTAACGGTCTCACATACGATGATGTGTTATTAGTACCCTCTTTTTCAGAGATTCTTCCTCGAGAGGTTTCTATAAGCTCGCGCTTTTCAAGAAATATTACTTTAAATATTCCCATTGTATCTGCGGCTATGGATACGGTGACAGAGAGTCAAATGGCAATAGCAATGGCTCAAGAGGGCGGCATTGGTGTGTTGCACAAAAACATGACCGTTGAGGAACAGGCAAACAAAGTAAGGACCGTAAAAAGAGCGGAATCAGGAATGATCATTGATCCTGTTGTTTTGACCATTGATTCTTACGTCAAAGATGCCAAAGAAAATATGGCCGAATTCAAAATCGGTGGAATTCCCATAGTGGATGATCAAAATCGCTTGTTGGGAATCGTCACCAATCGCGATTTGCGCTTTGAAAAAAATGATGCCCGACCCATTTCGGAAGTGATGACTTCTGACAATCTTATTACAGTCAAGGAGGGGACTTCGCTGGAAGAGGCTGAGGTTATCCTTCAAAAACATAAAATTGAAAAACTCCCTGTGATCGACTCCAACAATATTTTGGTGGGCTTGATCACTTTTAGAGACATCACAAAACACATGGCAAAGCCCAATGCCAATAAGGATGAATTTGGGAGGTTGCGTGTAGCAGCTGCTGTTGGTGTGACTGCTGATTTATTAGAACGCACTTCTGCCTTGGTCAAATCCAATGTGGATGCAGTAGTCATAGATACCGCTCACGGTCACTCCAAAGGCGTTGCTGCTGCTCTAAAAAGTGTTAAAGATTCTTATCCGGATTTGGATGTAGTGGTCGGTAATATTGCAACTGCAGAAGCAGCCAAGTATCTGGCTGATATGGGAGCAGATGCTGTTAAAGTGGGAATTGGCCCCGGATCCATTTGTACTACCAGGGTAATCGCAGGAGTGGGTTATCCCCAACTCTCAGCCATTACTGAGGTGTATAAGACCCTGGCAGGTTCCGACATTCCCATCATTGCCGATGGAGGGATTCGTTACACGGGGGACATCCCCAAGGCCATTGCAGCGGGAGCGGATGCTGTAATGTTGGGGTCACTTTTGGCAGGAACCCAAGAATCTCCGGGGGAAACTGTCATTTTTGAGGGTAGAAAATTTAAAACCTATCGCGGCATGGGCTCTGTAGAGGCCATGAAAAAAGGGAGTAAAGACCGTTATTTCCAAGATGTAGAGGATGATATCAAAAAGTTGGTTCCCGAGGGTATTGTTGGTAGGGTTCCCTATAAAGGAGATTTGAATGAAAGCATTCACCAGTTTATTGGGGGGCTTAAAGCAGGGATGGGTTACTGTGGTACTAAAGACATAAGGACTTTACAAGAAAAAGGACAGTTTGTGACAATTACTGCATCTGGAATCAAAGAAAGTCATCCACACAACATCAGTATTACCAAAGAAGCTCCTAACTACAGCCCCTGATCAATGCGCAACAATTTTGTATGTAAAAATTCTGTTGTCGGTGGTTTCGATCCTAATGATGTAGAGATTTTGTCTTTCAAGATTGATCGGGATGACCACCTTAGAAAAATCTTGAATATTCATGTCCATTATCATGTTGCCAATAATGGAATAGATCTTAAGGTTACCATTGATATGAATACCCTTGATGAGAAGAGTATTGTTTTGATAAATAACGTTGACGGCCTGGTCAGATTTGACTGTCCGCTGCACGTTGAAAATAGGGGAGGGAAGATTAGGACTAGCTTTGAAGAAAACTAACAAAAATATTAAAAAGCAAAAAGAGAGTAATCTGTTTTTCACTGCTTTTAATTTGATGCAATTTACAAATTCTTTTAATAAAGTCAAAAAAATATTAACATATTAAAGTATTGTAAACCAATTAATTACAAACTTTATTAAGAATAATAAATTTAATTGTTAATAAATCATGCAATATTTTGAAAAAAAACCGTTCCAAGTGCGATGAGGTTAATTAATTGTTTACAACTTTCAATATGGGTCATATTATCTTTCCTTTTGATCTTTTTGACCGGCTGTGATTCCATCAGGTCTTCCAATCAAGATCGATTGATCGCCCGGGCAGAAAACCACTACCTCTACCTATCTGATATCGAACGGGATTTTGAACCTTTCGTTTCCGAAGAAGACAGCTTGATTAAGGTCAGTGATTACATCAATAACTGGGCACGTCAGAAATTGCTTTATGAAAAGTCCCTGATCAACCTTCCGGAGGATAAAATTACTGAGTTGAGAAATATGGTAGATGCATACAAAAATAGCTTGTTTATGAATGCCTATCGGGAGTTTGTTCTCAAGTCAACCATGGATACCCTTACAGCCAAGTCGATGATAGGTGCTTATTACGCGTCCAAAAAGCGAAATTTTTTATTAAAAGAACCTATTTACAGGATAAGACATCTGTCTTTCCCCTTGGATAACGTGGATCGCAGGGAGATTACCCGTCGTTTTAAAAGATTCGATTTGGAGGATGTCAGTTTTCTCGATTCGCTTTCTTTTCAGTTTTCCAATTACTTTATCTCAGACTCCATATGGCTGAACCAGGTTGAGATTAGAGACCAATTGCACTACATTGACCCGAAGGAACAAAAACGACTTTTAAAAAGCCCAGATTATTATGAAGTGAAAGACAGTTTAGCTTTATATTTGTTTCAATTGGTCGATCGATTGGATAGGGGTAATGTCGCTCCCATATCCTATATAGAAAACACCATCAGGGACATTGTATTTAACCAAAGAAAACTTGAATTTTTAAGATCATTTGACAATGACATTTTACAAGATGCTATCAAAACTAAAAAATTTGAAAAATATTAATGTACTATCAATCAGTTGTTTATTAATTTGTATATTAATAAACACTTCAATACTCTACGCCCAAGGGAGCCAAACGGTTAAACCTAAAAGAATCAAGGTGGACGGTGTATCGGCTGTGGTTGGAGACTATGTAATACTCGAATCTGATATAGACAAAGCCATAGTAGAAATGGAATCACAGGGGATTTCTGCCAAAAATATCACCCGCTGTGAGTTGTTGGGCAAGTTGATGGAAGATAAACTCTACGCTCACAATGCCGTTCAAGACAGTTTGGAAGTGAGCGATCAAGAAATCTACGATTATGTGGATCAAAGTATTGCCTACTTTACGGATCAATTGGGGAGTATCGAAAAGGTTTTGGAATTCTACAAAAAACCGGATGAGTTGTCTTTTAGAGATGAACTATTTCAAATCAACAAGATTCAAAAGTTGTCCTCCATGATGCAGTCCAAAATTGTTGATGAAATTGAGATTACGCCAGAGGAGGTAAGAAGTTTTTTTAGGCAAATTCCTACAAACGAACTTCCAACCTTTGGAACGGAGTTGGAAATTTCTCAAATCGTAATGGAGCCTGAAGTCAAGGAAGAGGAAAAAGAGCGAATCATCAATCAACTCAAATCATTTAAGGTTGATGTAGAAGAAAGGGGTTTAAGCTTTTCCTCCAAAGCGGTTTTGTACTCACAAGACCCGGGATCCCGGTCCAGTGGTGGTAAGTACACCCTTCATAGAAAAAAACCTCGAATGGTGAAGGAATTCAGAGACATCGCCTTCAGTATGCAAGAGGGGCAAATCTCAGATCCTTTTAAAACAGATTTTGGCTGGCATATTCTTATGGTTGAACGTATCAGAGGACAAGAGGTTGACGTCAGACACATTCTTTTGACTCCCAAGGTCGATGAGGAGCAATTGGAAGAAGCGAGAAAACTTTTGGACACCTTGAGAACCAGAATCATTGAAAAAGAAATCACTTTTGAAAAAGCTGCATTTCAGTTCTCCAGTGAAAAAGAAACCCGACTCAATGGCGGGTCGATCATCAATCCCACCACGGGTGATAGACGGTTTGAATTGACGAAAATGGATCCTGTACTTTACAATCAGATCAGAGACTTGGAAGATGAGCAGATTTCGGTTCCCTTGTTGGAAGAAGACCGCTCCGGTTTAAAGAAATACAAAATTCTCAAGGTTACCAATCGATACGATGAACACACTGCCGATTATTCCAAGGATTATGTTAAAATAAAAGAATTGGCCCATAAGGAAAAGAAGCTAAAAGCAATCAAGAAATGGATGGAACAAAAGATAGAGTTGACATACATCAGCCTCAACAAAGACTTTAGTGATTGTCAGTTCAATAACAATTGGAGGAAAAAGTAATCATTTTTTAAAGTACTTCATCGGCACCCACAACATCCCAAAACATTCTCCACCCTCCTTACCCAAGTGCTTGTGGTGAATCTTATGTGCCCTTCTAACTGCTTTTGCATAACGACCATTGGCGTTTCTGAACCATTTAAACCTTTGGTGGATAAAAATATCATGTACCAAAAAATAAGTCATCCCGTAAATAAAAATTCCAATACCTATGGGCAATCCTGCCCAAAAATTGTACTCCCCCCACATGATAACACATGATGTACTGACCACTGCGTAGAAAATAAAGAACAAATCGTTGCGTTCAAACCAAGACTTGTGATCTTTTTTGTGGTGATCCTTGTGAAGTACCCATAAAAAACCGTGCATGATGTATTTATGTGAGAACCAGGCCATAAATTCCATGATCAAAAAGGTAATGCACAAAATAGCGATCCATAGAAAAGTTTCCATTTATAATAGGTTTAAGTGAAATTTGAGATAAGATTGGGCCAATAAGCTCATTTTTTGATAATTGGGCACGCGTATTCTCGCCGATTGAATTTTATTTGAGGGAGTCTTTTTGAGTTTAACGAGTAGCTTACTGTAGTATTTATATGCCGTATATACACCCAAACGGGCACTTTCGGGTAACATAAAAATACCCTCCAGCGCATGATCAAAATCCTTTTCTATATCTGCGATAATGGAAGCCTTACTTTTTTCGTCAAAATCAGAAAGATTCAAATTGGGGAAATAAGTACGATCCAAAAACTCAAAATCTGCGTTTAAATCTCTAAGGAAATTTACTTTTTGAAAAGCACTTCCCAAGGACATGGCTTGAGGCTTTAAGTGCTCAAATTTATCTATATCTCCTTCCACAAAAACATTCAGACACATCAAACCTACCACATCGGCAGAGCCATAAATATATTCTTGATATTCTTCCTTGGTGCTGTATTTCTGTTTGTCTAAGTCCATTTTCATGCTTTTTAGAAAAGCATCGATCAAATCTTGCTGTATGTTGTTTTGGTGAACGGTATATTGAAAAGAATTGAGGATGGGATTCAAGCTGATCTTATTTTCCAATGCGTGAGCTAAATCTGCTTCAAACCTTTTTAAAAGGTTTTTTTTGTCAAAATTGTGAAAACTATCAACGATTTCGTCGGCAAACCTCACAAACCCATAGATGTTGTATATGTGTTTTTGGTGCTTGTTCGCCAGCATTCTGGTTCCTAGCGTAAAAGATGTACTATAGCGCTGGGTCACCAGTTTGCTACATTCGTAGGAAACAGAGTCAAAATGATTTTTCACCTTTAAATGTAGTTATAAAGAATTATGTTTAGTAAAACTAAGAAAAAACAATAAACAATCGAGGGTTATACAAAAATAGAAGCCTCCAGAAATTTTTGCTTGAATGCATCTACCGTTTTGAACAAGTGAATGTTTTTTGGGAGATTGGCCAAATCGAGGTGAACCTGCTGGGGACCCATAATGGCCAAGTGCGCATTGCTGTTTTTGATGATCTTTTGATAGAAATCATCAACATAATGGCCGATAATTTCCTTATTGGGTTCCACGGTCAAATAGGTTACAAAACACAGATCACCGTTGAAACTTAACAGGGTTTCCAAACTTTCCGTCTGTAGAGATTGCCCAAGGAATATGGTTCTGTAGCCAAACTTAAGTATGAAATAATTTAAAAACAATATACCCAATTCATGGATCTCATCTTCTGGCAGGTACAAAACAAAAACCTTACTATTGTGTTGTGGGATGTATTCTTTTTGCAGAAAGTCAGTTTGAATGTGAATCTTTTGCTTGATCAAATTGGTGATGAAATGCTCGTGTGAAGGACTGATGGCGTTGGTTTGCCAGAGGATCCCCAATTCATTCATTAGGGGCATAAATATATTGATAAAGACAAAATCAAAATCATTATGTAAGATGATTTCTTCGAAAGTAGCATCAAACAAAACAGTATCAAAGTTGACCATCGAAAGCTTTAATGCATTGATGTATACTTGTTCGGAATTGGATTTGATAGCAATTTCTCTGACCATGATGGGAATTTCCTCTTGATCGAGGCTCGAAATTTTAGAAATCTTAAATCCGTGATTGTAAAGCAGGGTGATGTTTAAGAGTCTTTGGAGGCTGTTGAGGCTGTACCTCCTGATGTTGGTATCAGTCCTGTCTGGACTCAATAATTGATATCTTTTTTCCCAAATACGAATGGTATGGGCCTTGATCCCAGAAATGTTTTCAAGGTCTTTGATCGAGAAATTACTTTTTACCCGGTTCATATTGTTCAATCTTCATTACCAAAAGGTTAAACAAAGTTAAGAATATTTTTTAAATAACATCAAAAAAACGTAAAAAGGGTAAAAGTGCGCACAAGAAGACTCGAACTTCCACGGGATTTAACTCCCACCAGGCCCTCAACCTGGCGCGTCTACCAATTCCGCCATGTGCGCAGAAAGTGACCTGGCTGGGGCTCGAACCCAGGACCCTCTCCTTAAAAGGGA
>CALKCR010000021.1:0-23396 GCA_938082715.1 uncultured Flavobacteriaceae bacterium
TTCTCCCAAGCTTCAGGAACTAACATCATCATTACTTCTGGTAAAGATCTTCCAGTCATTAGTAATAATTCAACAACCATATCCATAGAAGCAGAATCTGATTTTCCAGGAACAATAATTGGTAAAATCATAGACATGTCCATTTTAGATATATCATTTGATTTAAAAAGCTCCTCCCTTGTCTTCATTCTGCTTACATTCCCTTTAAATGTATTTATTTCACCATTGTGACACATATATCTAAAAGGCTGAGCTAAATCCCATGTAGGGAATGTGTTTGTTGAAAATCTTTGGTGAACAAGAGCGAGTTTTGTTACTAGGTTAGGGTTTTTTAAATCAATATAAAATCTCTCAATGTCTTCAGGAATTAGTAGACCTTTATAGATTATTGTTCTTAAACTTAAACTAGAAAAATAAAAATATTCTTTTTGATTTAATTCTGAAGAATATATAGTGTTTTCACTAATTTTTCTAGCAATAAAAAGTTTTAAATTAAATTCTTTATCTGTTAACTTAGAATTACGTTTAATAAATACTTGTTTTATTTGAGGTTGAGTTTTACTAGCTATAGATCCAACAACTTTAGAATTAACCGGTACATCTCTCCAGCCTATAATATCAAGATCTTGTTTTTTAATCTCATCCTCAAATATTCCAATACAGTGGTTTGATTGATTTACCTTATTGGGTAGAAAAACCATACCAACTGCATATTCGTTTGAGTTAGGGATAGTAAAGTCACATTCTTTAATAAAAAAATCATGTGGTATTTCAATAAGTATGCCAGCTCCATCTCCGGTTCGACCATCAGAGCTGACTGCTCCTCTATGCTCTAAACAAGTTAAAATATTAAGAGCTTGACTTATAATTGTATTAGTCTTCTCACCATTTAGACTACAAATAAATCCAGCACCACAATTGTCGTGCTCAAATTCTGAGAGATATAATCCTTGGTCTTTTAACTTCATGTCAGCACTACAAAAATATAATTATGAGTTTACCATAATTGCTTTTAAGCTCAAAACAAAATGAGTTAACACTAAAATTATTAATTTGATAAAAAAACTATTGTCAAAATGTAGATTTACTATATAAATTGGAAATATTTAAGAATATTACAGCAAGAATTAGCTGTTTATTTCCCATTCACCTGACTGAAGTAATTTTTCTGCTTGTTTGAATTTCATTGACTTAAGTTCTCCAGAAGTGGTGTTTCTAATTTCAACTTTTTCGTTTCTCCCTATCTTAGGAATTTCTCGAGTTACAGTCTCAACTTTTTGATTACTAGCACCAGCTCCAATTCTTCTTGCTCGTTCAGCTAATTCATCACTATTCAAACTCTCTTGTTTTGTTGTTTGATAATCATTGTTTTTTGAGTTTCCAGGAGATGCATCTTTTATGTTTCCTTGATTATTTGGAAGGTTAGATTTAAATAAGAAAGAGAGCAATTCTTTGTTAAGTAGATGAATCATTGACTTGAATAATTCATATGCCTCAAATTTATAAATTAATAGTGGATCCTTCTGTTCGTGAACAGCTAATTGAACAGATTGTTTTAAATCATCCATTTTTCTTAAATGATTCTTCCACTTTTCATCAATAATTGCAAGAGATATATTTTTTTCAAAGTCATCAATTAAGTTTTCTCCATTACTTTCGTATGATTTTTTTAAATCGGTTACAATATTTATAACTTTTTTTCCATCAGTAAATGGTACTACAATTCTTTTATATGAGTTGCTTTTATTTTCATAAACATTTTTAATTATCGGAAGAGCAATTGTTCTATTTAGCTCTTTTTTGTTTGTGTAAAAAGTATTTAATTCCTCATACAAACTTTTAATTAAATCATCTTCATTAGATTCTAGAAAAACATTTTCTGAAATTGGAGATGTCATTGAAAAAGTAGTAATTAATTCAAATTCAAAATTTTTGAAATCATTAGAATTTTTATTTTGAATTACAATTTCTTCTAAAGTATCAAACATGATATTAGTAATATCAATTTGAAGTCTATCTCCTTCCAATGCATTTTTTCTAAGTGTGTATATAATATTTCTTTGAGAATTCATTACATCGTCATATTCTAGTAATCTTTTTCTAATACCAAAGTTGTTTTCTTCAACCTTTTTTTGCGCCCGTTCTATGGATTTGGTCATCATAGAATGTTGAATCACTTCGCCTTCCTCAAGTCCCATTCTGTCCATGACTTTGGCCACACGATCGGAGCCAAAAAGTCGCATGAGGTTGTCTTCTAAAGAGACGTAAAATTGTGAGCTTCCGGGGTCTCCCTGTCTACCGGATCGACCTCTAAGCTGGCGGTCTACCCGTCTTGAATCGTGACGTTCTGTTCCAATGATTGCCAGTCCACCGGCTTGTTTTACGGCATCGGATAGTTTGATGTCCGTTCCCCTTCCGGCCATGTTGGTCGCTATGGTTACAATCCCTGGGTTTCCTGCCTCTGCCACAATATCAGCCTCTCTTTTGTGCAATTTGGCATTCAATACATTGTGGTGTACTTTTCTGATAATGAGCATCTTACTCAACAACTCCGATATTTCTACAGAGGTGGTACCAATCAGCACCGGTCTTCCGGCTTTTGACAATGCAATTACTTCCTCAATGACGGCATTGTATTTCTCCCGCTTGGTTTTGTAGATCAAGTCATCTCGATCTTTTCGGGCAATGGGTCTGTTGGTAGGAATTTCGATGACATCCAGTTTGTAAATTTCCCAGAATTCTCCGGCTTCGGTAATGGCCGTGCCAGTCATTCCAGACAATTTTTCATACATCCTGAAATAGTTCTGAAGAGTGATGGTTGCAAAAGTCTGGGTAGCGGCTTCAATTTTTACATTTTCTTTGGCCTCAATCGCTTGATGGAGTCCGTCGGAATATCTTCTGCCATCCATGATCCTTCCCGTTTGTTCATCCACAATCATGACCTTGTTTTCCATGACCACGTATTCTACATCTTTTTCAAAAAGGGTGTAGGCTTTAAAGAGTTGATTCATGGAATGGATGCGTTCTCCCTTGATGCTGAAGTCTTGGAAGAGTTGTTCTTTGAGCGCAGCTTCTTGTTTAGGTTCGAGCTGTTGATTTTCGATTTTTGCAATCTCACCACCAATGTCAGGTAGGACAAAAAAGTTCTTGTCTTCATTTTCCGATGAAAGTGTTTCGATTCCTTTATCGGTCAATTCTATTTGATTGGTTTTCTCATCAATGGTAAAATACAATTCAGCGTCAACTTTAGGCATTTCCCTATTGTTGTCTTGCATATAGAAGTTTTCTGTCTTTTGCAGGAGTTGTTTTACTCCTTCCTGACTTAGAAACTTGATGAGGCTTTTGTTTTTGGGCAGCCCCCTAAAAACCCTTAGGAGAAGAAATCCACCATCTTTGGTGTCTCCCTCACTGATTTTCTTTTTGGCCTCTGCCAGTACTCCGGTGAGGAATGACCTCTGTTGGGCCACTAATGCAGAAACCTTTGGTTTGAGTAAATCAAATTCGTGTCGATCTCCTTCGGGAGTGGGGCCAGATATGATTAATGGGGTTCTGGCATCGTCAATCAAAACAGAATCGACCTCATCGACAATGGCGTAGTGATGTTTGGGTTGAACCAAATCGGTATTTGAATGCGCCATATTGTCCCTGAGGTAGTCAAAACCAAACTCATTGTTGGTTCCATAAGTAATGTCAGCCAAATAAGCTTTTCTCCTTTCGGGACTGTTGGGTTTGTGGTAATCAATACAATCTACACTCATGCCGTGAAATTCGAATAATGGGCCCATCCATGCGCTGTCTCGCTTGGCTAGGTAATCGTTGACGGTGACCAGGTGAACTCCTTTCCCCGTAAGGGCATTCAAATAGACAGGCAGGGTTGCAACAAAAGTTTTTCCTTCTCCGGTCTGCATCTCGGCAATTTTACCTTGATGAAGTACGATACCACCGATCAATTGTACATCGTAGTGGATCATGTCCCAAACAATGGGTTTACCGGCAGCATCCCAAGCGTTGGACCAAATGGCATGATCACCTTTTAAGTTAACGTAGCTTTTGTCTTGTGAGAGTTGACGGTCAAACTCGCTTGCCGATACGCTGATGGAGGTGTTTTCTACAAATCTTCTCGCCGTTTCTTTTACCACAGCAAATGCTTCAGGTAAAATTTCTTCAAGGGTTTGGGCGATGATATTTTCACTTTCGGTGGTCAAATTGTCAACCTTCTGATATAGGTTTTCTTTTTGATCAATGTCTTCAGTTTTTTCAATTTCGGATTTGATCTCCTGAATTTGATCATTGACCTCCTTTAAATCAGTACTGAGTTTGTTCTTAAAAGACAGGGTTTTATCTCTGAGTTCATCATTGCTGAGCTCTTTGTATGAGTTGAAGTGGGAATTGATTTGGTCTACCAAGGGTAAAATTTTAGCCAAATCTTTTTTGGTTTTATCTCCAACAAAAACTTTTAGAACGGAATTTAATAGGCTCATTCGTTAGTTTTAAATCTGAATAAAATTAAGCAAAAAAAAAGCCTCATTTGAGACTTTTAGTTTTTGATTTTTGAGATTAGTATTCATCCTCATTCCAAAGATAATCCTCTTCGGTTGGAAAGTCGGGCCATATTTCTTCAATAGATTCATAAACATCCCCTTCATCTTCCATAGATTGTAGGTTTTCTACTACCTCCAAGGGTGCTCCGGTTCGAATCGAAAAATCAATTAATTCGTCTTTGGTCGCCGGCCAGGGGGCATCACTGAGATATGAGGCAAGTTCTAACGTCCAATACATAAGTTACAAATTTCTGCAAAAATAGATTTTTAATAGAATTATCCAAGATGTGTTGCTATTTTTTTTGAGCAATCCATTTTATTTCTTCAACTTCATAATCACGCGCTAATTTTCTTGATAATATGAAAAGGAAATCTGAAAGTCTGTTGATGTAAGCAATGATGATATGGGGTACATTTTCAATCTCATTCAATTCGGTAACGAATCTTTCTGCTCTTCTACAAGTGCACCGGGCCAAATGCGCGTAGGAAACAATGACATGTCCCCCTGGAATTAGAAAGTTTTTCAGTTCCGGAAGCTCATCGTTGATCAGATCGATTTGATCTTCAAGATATTTGACTTTTTCATTGTCTATCGGTTCTAATATCTTGACCAATTTGGAGACCTCATAAGAAGTGTCATCGGCCAATTGAGAGGCCAAAGTCATCAATTCATTTTGAATCCTAACGAGGGTGTTTTCGGTATTTTTATCGATCTTAAAGTTTCTGATCATACCCACCCACGCATTCAATTCGTCAACGGTTCCATAGGCTTTTATCCTGACATGGTGTTTACTTACACGTTTTCCCGAGAGCAACCCTGTAGTTCCATCATCTCCTTTTTTGGTGTAAAGTTTGTACCTGCTCATATCTGTCCCTTTCATTCTTTCATTGGCAAAAAGTAAATGGATGCTTTTACTTTTTTGGTCTTAAATTGTTTACTCCTGCGAAAATAATAATAATTAATTATTGATTGTATAAAACCATCACAAATCAAAAATCTTTGTTATTTAAGAAATATTATTTGTAGGGGTAAGATTCGCCTGACTTCATCAATTTTTTTTCAGTCTTCCGCTGATTGCGATAAGAAAAAATAGCACTGCAATAAAGCCAGACCAACGGGCAATGTAATCCCCATATTGGGTGTAGAAAGTTATCCGCTCTGTCGGCGCAAATTTCCCCCTCAACGCTCCCTTGCTTTCATAAGGCAGTTTATTGGTAATCTCACCTTTGGAGTTGATGATGGCTGAAATACCCGTGTTGGCACTTCTTACTATACTCCTGCGGTTTTCTATGGCCCTCAGGCGAGCGTAACTGAGCAATTGTTTGTGGCCAGGGGTATTTCCCCACCAAGCATCGTTGGTGATGATTGCCAAAAAGTGAGCTCCTTTTCTTACATATTCGGTTACATATTCACCATAAATGGATTCGTAACATATGATTGGGCCTGTTTTAAGGTTGATTTTTTTGTGTTCAAAAACGCCCCTGTGTTGCTGGATCGCCCGGCTGGATACTGTACCTCCCATGTCGAGTAAAAACTCTCCAAATAGGGGTCTAAAAAAACTTTTATAGGGCATGTTTTCTACCCCTACCACCAATTTAGATTTATGATAGAACTCCGGCTCTTGTTGGAATTCCATCTTCAGTGCCGAGTTGTAAAAATCTACCCACACCCCATTTCTGACAAAATTCGCTGTCAGTGTGGGTGGGTTGTCGGTTCTGTAAACACTATAAGACTGAATTCCGCTAATCAACTGTATATCCCTATTTTTTTCGAGTAGGGAATCAATTTTACGATGCAAAGTGGTCGTTTTGAATTCCTCGAGTGAAGCACCGAATCCAGCCCCAAAATAGGTCTCCGGAGTAAATATATAGCGGGTTTCATCGGTGATATGATCGGCGGTCATATGGGCCATCAAATCAAAGTAGTAGTTGTTTTTTTTATCGTACTTTTCATTATATGGGTCAATGTTGGGTTGTAGGAGTAAAACTTCAGTTGTAGGGGTGAGGTCTTTTTCGCTTTGGTATAGCATTAATGAAATTGAAATGGGTAGGGCAATACCAATCAACCAAGGACTCATTTTTTTAACCCAAAGGCTATTTTTCACGCTTGGAGGATGATTTTTAAAAACTTCAAAAAGACCAATATTGATCAATAAAACCCATAGTGTACCTCCAAAAGATCCGGTAAACTCATACCATTGTATCCATTGTATGTCCTCAGAAAAAACATTCCCAAGGTTTAACCAAGGCCAAGAAAAGTCCCATTCTAAATGAAATTTTTCAAATGCGATCCAAAGGGTAACGAGAAAAATATAGGCCGTTCGCAGAGGAAGTCTTTTTTTGGACCAATGAAAAAGCATCATCAGAATGGCGTAAAAAGAGGTGTTGCACAAAATGGCAAAAACCATTCCAAAAACAGAGGAGTTGACGATCCACCAAGTGGTTCCTACATTCCAAATAAAAAATCCTAAATAACTCAGGGCAAACAAACGTAGTTTTTTTCGTTTCGAACTTCCCTCAATGATCTGATTCTCAATAAAAAACAGAGGGATTAAACTAAAGAATATTAGAAAGGAGAAGCCCTGAACCGGCCAAGATAGGGTGAGCAGTACACCAGAAAGAATAGACAACAGCGCGGGCTTTTTATAAATAATCATTGAATTTATGTCTGCTTATTTTTTTCTTAGAGGATCAAGTCTTAATTTGTCGAAATATTCAATTAATAATTGGTTTTACAAAATTAATGATTAAAAAATCAGTTCCGCATTTTTTCACTTCATTAAACCTTTTGTCGGGTTGTTTTTCGATCTATTTCGCCTATATATTTCAATTCGAAACAGCATTCATTTTTCTATTGGCAGGCGTTTTTTTCGATGTTTGGGATGGTCTTTTTGCCCGTTTGCTTAAAGTCGAAAGTGAATTGGGGGTGCAGTTGGATTCTATGGCTGACATGGTTACTTGCGGGGTAGCCCCTGGAATCATTTTGGCTCAGCTCTTTGTAATGGCTGGAAACAAACCTTTGGAAATTCCCGTAGGGTGGCCACTCAACGCAGTAGTAGAATTTATTCCGTGGGTATTCATCGGTTTTTTAATTCCCTTGGGGGCCGCTTTTCGATTGTCTCGATTCAATATTGACGGCTCAAAAAAAAATCACTTTATAGGTTTGCCCACTCCGGCTATGGCCATGTTCTTTGGTGCACTTCCTTTATTGATAAAACATCCTGATTTTTCCTTTTTGAAACCGGTTGTAATTTCTAACCCGGGATTGATCTTTTTGACTTTGATATTTGTTCTCTTGATGAATGCCAATTTCTATCTTTTTTCTTTTAAGTCATTGAAAACCGGTAAACTGGATACACTTCTGAGAATACTCTTGATTGTATCCGCACCCGTATTGATTTATTATTTTGGTTTGGGAGGTATTAGTTTGGGGGTGTTGGTTTATCTGTTTTTGAATTTGATCAACAATAGTCTTTTAAGATAGGGGTTTAATCTATTTTTAGAAAGTAGCCAAAGTAAAGTCAATCAGCGGATACTTCACCCGGCTTTATATTCCATGTATAGAAAGTTGTAAAAAGGATTTAAAAAGCAATGGATGTATTTGTGATGGGTTAAAACCCCACCTCATTCGCTAAAAATCAACTTTTTTCTTACGAAGTTCAAAGTTTTTACCCAGATATACCTTTCGAACCATCTCATCTTGAGCTAACTCTTCCGGGGTTCCAGCTTTAAGAATGCTTCCCTCGAACATTAAAAAGGTTTTATCGGTAATAGCCAAGGTTTCCTGAACATTGTGGTCGGTGATGAGAATACCGATATTTTTTTTCTTTAGGTGGGCGACAATTTTTTGAATGTCTTCGACAGCAACAGGATCAACCCCTGCAAAAGGTTCATCGAGCAAAACGAATTTAGGGTCGGTGGCCAGTGCTCTTGCAATTTCAGTTCTTCTCCTTTCCCCGCCCGATAGCAAATCACCCCTGCTTTTTCGGATATGGGACAAACCAAACTCTTCCAACAAGGCTTCCATTTTTTCTTTTTGTTGCTTTTTAGAAAGTTTGCTGAGTTGTAAAACACTGAAAATATTGTCTTCTACACTTAGTTTTCTGAATACGGAGGCTTCTTGAGCCAAGTAACCAATTCCTTTTTGTGCTCTTTTGTACATCGGGAAGGAGGTGATATCGATATCGTCCAAAAGAATCCTACCGGCTTGGGGTTTGATCAAACCTACGATCATGTAAAAAGAAGTCGTTTTTCCTGCGCCATTGGGGCCCAATAAACCTACAATTTCTCCTTGTTCAACAGCGATGGAAATCCCCTTTACCACTTTTCTTCCTTTGTAGGACTTTTCAATATTTTCAGCACTTAATTTCATTTGTCAGAGGAGGTTTTTTGCAATTCTTTTTCTATGCGGCGGTAGGTGAATTTTGAAATAAAGATACTCACTTCATATAATATCAATAAGGGAATACTCACAATGATCTGACTTACAATATCGGGAGGCGTGATGATGGCAGATAAACTCAATACGATCACCAGTGCAAATTTTCGGTTTTTACTCAAAAATTTTGGTGTTACGATTCCCACTTTGGTGAGGAAGTAAATGATAATGGGTAATTCAAAAATGAGTCCACTGGCTAAAACCGAAGCCCTCAACAGTCCAATATAACTGCTGAGATCAAAATCATTAAATACCTCGCCACTGACGGTATAATTGCCTAGGAAGTTGATAGATAGGGGAGTAACCATGTAGTAACCAAAAAGTATTCCGATAAAGAAAAGTAGGGAAGAGATAAAAATAAAACCCCTTGCATTTTTTCGTTCATTTTCGTGTAAACCAGGACTTACAAACTTCCAAAATTCAAAGATCACATAGGGAAATGCCACAATAAAACCTGCCAAAATGGAAGTCCACAGGTGGGCAGAAAATTGACCCGCTACGGTCCTACTCTGGATTCTGAATGGCATTTCACTGATACAAAAACTATCCCCTTGCCCGAAGGATTCGGAAAGGTGACAAAACCATTTGTAGGTGGGGAAGTCAATTTTTTTAGGGCCAAAAATAATGGTATCAAATATAAAATCTTTGGCGATAAAAGCTGCCGAGGCCAATATTAAA
This sequence comes from uncultured Flavobacteriaceae bacterium, assembly GCA_938082715.1. Taxonomy (GTDB): domain Bacteria; phylum Bacteroidota; class Bacteroidia; order Flavobacteriales; family Flavobacteriaceae; genus UBA8316. The sequence continues at coordinate 9,658 of CALKCR010000021.1, forward strand.
ATGGCAAAACAAGATCGAATTAGGTGCCACCGAAGCTCTTCCAGGTGGTCTAAAAAAGACATTTCATTAGGATTTCTATCCATTTAAACCCTCTTTAATAAAATCTAAAACATGAACAATACCTCTGTAGGTATTGTCTTTATTCAAAATAACCAAATGATTTATTTTTTTACTTTGCATTAATTTTAAAGCTTCAAACGCCAACAAATTTTCGTTAGCGCTTATGGGGTTTTGTGTCATCACTTCATTGGCTTTTAGTCCACTGATGTTTTCGTGTTTTTCCAAAACCCTACGGATGTCACCGTCGGTAACCAATCCACATATAATCCCATTTTCTTCCACAACTGTAGCCCCTAGCCTTTTTTCTGAGATTTCATAGATCACTTCCTTTAGGGTCGAATCTTTAGAAACACTTGGAATTTTGGAATCAGCGATTAAATCAACCACTTTGAGGTGTAACTTTTTTCCCAAACTTCCTGAAGGATGAATTTGAGCAAAATCTTGGGCTTGAAAACCGTTGAGTTCCATCAAACTCATTGCAAGCGCATCTCCCAATACCATTTGCACCGTTGCGCTGGTGGTGGGTGCTAGGTTGTGCGGGCAAGCCTCTTGAGAAACCGGCGTATAAAGCAGGTGGTCGGATTGCTTTCCCAAAAAAGATTCAGCGTTGGCAGTCATTCCAATGAGGGTGTTGCCATTGTTTTTTAAAAAGGGGATCAGATCTTTTATTTCTTGTGAATTTCCACTTTTAGAAATTCCTATCACTACATCTCTCTTTTCAACCATTCCCAAATCGCCATGGGTTGCGTCGGCAGCGTGAAGATAAAAGGAAGGAGTGCCTGTCGAGCTTAAAGTCGCAGCAATCTTCATGGCAATGATGCCGCTTTTACCAACGCCAGTGACCACAACTTTACCTTTGGATTGATCAATCAATTGAACGACTTGATCGAAATGGGGACCGATGGATTCTACCAATGGTTTTAAAGATTGGATTTCAAGACGAATGGTGTTACGAGCAATTTTGGTAACGGTTGAGGTTTCGCTCAATTTGTAATTTTTGATTAGTTTTTCTTTGCTAAAAGACTTATATTGTATTTACAAATTTAGCTAATTTTTAAAACTAAAGCCACCCATTGGAGAAACAAGAAGATTTAAAAAAATCTCTAAAGCAATTCTTCGGTTTTTCGAGTTTCAAAGGTTTGCAAGAGCCGGTCATTGAGAATTTGCTCTCTGGCAAGGGTACTTTTGTCATCATGCCAACAGGAGGCGGAAAATCCATGTGTTATCAGTTGCCTGCATTGCTTTGTGAGGGCACAGCCCTTGTGGTCTCTCCTCTTATAGCATTAATGAAAAACCAAGTTGACACCATCAGAGGTATCTCTGCTGACGATGGCATTGCCCATGTTTTAAATTCCTCTCAAAATAAAACCGAGACACTTCGGGTCAAGCAAGATCTGATTAATGGAGTGACCAAATTACTTTTTGTAGCCCCAGAGTCGCTGGCCAAAAAGGACACCATTGATTTTTTTAAAACCTTAAAAATTTCATTTTTAGCAGTAGACGAAGCCCATTGTATCTCGGAGTGGGGACATGATTTTAGACCCGAATACAGAAATTTGAGAACCATTTTGGATCAAATCGGGCAGAAAATTCCCATTATTGCTTTGACCGCAACAGCCACCCCAAAAGTTCAAGAGGATATTCTGAAAAATTTAAAAATTACCGATGCAAAGTTGTTCAAGTCTTCTTTTAATCGGCCCAATTTGTATTATGAAGTAAGGTCTAAAACGGATCAGGTTGAAGCCGATATCATCAAGTTTGTAAAAAGTAATATGGGTAAATCCGGAATTGTCTATTGCCTTTCCAGAAAGCGGGTAGAGGAATTGGCAAAGGTATTGCAGGTCAATGGCATAAATGCTTTGCCGTATCACGCGGGCTTGGATTCCAAGACGCGAGTACGCAATCAAGACATGTTCCTCAAGGAAGATTGCGACGTGATTGTCGCCACCATTGCCTTTGGGATGGGGATCGACAAACCCGATGTCAGGTTTGTGATTCACCACGATATTCCAAAAAGTATAGAGAGCTATTACCAAGAAACCGGAAGGGCCGGTAGAGATGGGGGAGAAGGGCACTGCTTGGCTTTTTATTCCTATAAAGACATCGAGAAATTGGAAAAATTCATGTCGGGAAAACCCGTGGCAGAACAGGAAGTTGGATTTGCGCTTCTCAATGAAATGGTGGCCTATGCAGAAACCTCCATTTCGAGGAGAAAATTCATACTCCACTATTTTGGAGAGGAATTCGATTCCGAAAAAGGAGAAGGGGCAGATATGGACGATAACATGCGTTTTCCCAAATCCAAAAGTGAGGCCGGAGAGGAATTAAAAATTTTGATTCAAACGGTATCGGATACCAACCAGAAATACAAGTCAAAAGAAATTGTCAAAACCCTGGTCGGTGCCAAAAATGCATTAATACTATCGCACAGGACACACGAAAAACCTTTTTTTGGAATTGGTAAAGACAAGAATCCTAAATTCTGGATGGCATTGCTGAGACAGGCATTGATTGGCGGTTATTTCACTAAGGAGATCGAAACCTATGGGATCATCAAGCTCACTCCAAAAGCGCTGTCTTTTTTCGATCAACCTGGTTCTTTTTTAATTACCGCCGACCACGACTATGAATCCAAAAACCCGAATGTGGTGGTCAATAAATCTCAAGGAAGCACTGATAAAGTGTTGATGGATTTGTTACGCTCACTGAGAAAACAAGTGGCCCAGGATGAAGATGTTCCACCTTTTGCTGTTTTTCAGGAATACTCACTAGAGGATATGGCACTAAAATATCCGATCAGTCTGCAAGAACTCAATCAAATCAATGGAGTAGGAGAGGGTAAAGCCAAACGTTATGGTTCAAAATTTATTGAACTCATCAATAAATACGTAGATGAAAATCAAATCATCCGTCCCGATGATCTGATCATTAAAAGCACTGGAGCCAATTCAGCCTTAAAGCTGTATTTGATTCAAAGCATAGACCGAAAGTTGTCACTAGATGACATTGCCTCTGCCAAGGGAATGGATATGCTTAATTTGATCACAGAAATGGAGACCATTGTTTTTTCTGGAACAAAACTCAATATTGATTATTGGATCAATGACATTTTTGACGAGGATCAAATTGAAGAATTGACCGATTATTTTATGGAAGCGGATTCCGACGATTTGCATTTGGCTTCGGATGAGTTCGATGGAGATTACGAGGACCAGGAGTTACGTCTTTTTCGACTGAAATTCATTAGTGAGGTTGGAAATTAATCCAAATCACCTCATTTCTTTCAACTATTGTTATCTTCGCAAAAATTAAAAAAACACATCATGCAGGAGGGAATTTATGCCCATTTCAAAACTGAAAAAGGAAATATCAAAGTTCAATTGACCTTCGACAGAACACCGGGTACGGTAGGGAATTTTGTTGGTCTTGTTGAAGGAGCAATAGAAAACAAGGTGAGTCCCAAAGGAACCCCCTATTACGACGGTCTGAAGTTCCACCGCGTGATCGCAGATTTTATGATTCAAGGGGGGTGTCCACAAGGCACAGGCGTTGGGGGTCCCGGATACCAATTTGATGACGAGTTTCATCCGGAGCTCAAACACGATCGACCGGGCACTTTATCGATGGCCAATGCAGGCCCTGGTACCAACGGAAGCCAATTTTTTATAACCCATACCGCCACCCCTTGGTTGGATGGTAAGCACACTGTTTTTGGACACTTGGTCGAAGGTCAAGAGGTTGTAGATGCCATCGCACAAGATGATACGATTCAAAACATTACCATTGAACGTGTCGGAACGGATGCCCAGGCTTGGGATGCTACTGCTGCTTTCGATGTTTTTGTCAATGAAAAAGAAGCTCGAATCAAAGCGGCGCAAGAAGCAGCAAAAGCAACATTGGAGGAATTGACCAGTGGTATGGATCAAACCGCCAATGGACTTTTCTATCAAATCACCCGCGAAGGGTCTGGAGATCACCCACCAAAAGGGAGAAATGTTTCGGTACACTACAGAGGAATGTTGCTCGATGGAACCGTTTTTGACTCATCCTACCAAAGCAATGAGCCCATTGCATTTCCACTGGGTCAAGGTCAGGTAATCAAAGGATGGGATGAGGGGATCGCTTTGCTCAAAAAAGGATCTGCGGCAAAACTGGTTATTCCCAGTGAGTTGGCCTATGGGTCCCGAGGAGCAGGCGGTGTTATTCCTCCCGACGCTACCTTGATCTTTGAAGTAGAGCTGGTCGATTTTTAGATAGAAAATCCTTTGGGCTCGTTTCCCGCTTTCCATTTGATGCCACAACCCATACTAGGAATCTGATTGGTTTCCTGAGCCAGGCCCTCAGACAACTTTTTGGAGGCCTCCATCAAATCTTGTCCCGTAACGGGGTTGTTGTTTTTGGGACGAGCATCGTCGAAACGACCGCGGTAAACAAGCTTTAAGTCCTCATCAAAAAGATAAAAATCAGGTGTACAAGCCGCTTCATATACCAAGGCAACTTCTTGGGTGGGGTCGAATAGATAGGGGAAGCCAAAGGATTTCTCTATGGCCAGCTTTTTCATGAGTTCCGGGCGATCGTCGGTATAATTTTCTATATCATTGCTGCATATGGCCACGGTATTGATGCCCCAAGCTTTGATTTCATGACTCACTTCTACCATTTTGTCAAGCAGATGCAATACATACGGACAATGGTTACACATGAATATAACCAATGTACCCTTTACCCCTTTGACTTGGTCTAGGGTAATCAGGCTTTGATCAACACTGTTGGTAAGAGAAAAATGTGGTGCTTTCGTGTTTAACGGAAGCATGTAAGATTCGGTTCTTGCCATTTAATTGCTTTTTTGACCACTAATCTAATTAAAATCTACAGCCTATAAAACAATCGATGATCGAAAATTTAGATCTATTCGGACTTATATGTCCTCAAAGTTGAGATCAGTGAAGTTGTTCCCAGAAACTTCAACTGAATCTAAATTTTTATCCTTGTCGTAATTTTTTTGATGCCTTTCACTGATAACTTCCTCTCCCCTTTCTTTGATGATGAAGTCAACCATTTCAGCTAGAATTGTACTGAAGTCACTAAAATCCTCTTTGTAGAGATAGATTTTGTGTTTTTTGTAGTGGAACGTTCCATCATCATTGGTGAATTTTTTACTTTCGGTAATGGTCAAGTAATAATCACTGGCCTTGGTCTCACGCACGTCGAAAAAATAAGTTCTTCTCCCTGCCCGTAGAACTTTGGAAAATATCTCTTCCTGGTCCTTTTCATTGTTGTTGTACATTGAACTATTGTTTAAATTAATTCAGTTATTATTTCAAAAATCATAAAAAATTTGAAACAAAACAAATTAATATTCTTTTTCGTTCTGTTGTTTGTTGAAAAGATCAAAGTAGAACCCTTTGAGATCGATTAGTTTTTGATGCTCTCCTTGCTCAATAATTTTACCTCTTTCCAATACGATTACGTGATCGGCATCTTTCACTGAGGAAATACGGTGACTAACAATTATTGTGGTTTTGTTTTGAGAAAACTCCTTGAGGTTTTTTAGAATTTTTTCCTCGGTATCTGTATCTACTGCCGAAAGACAGTCGTCGAAAAGTAGTACTTGGGGATCTTTGATCAGTGCTCGTGCAATAGATACCCTTTGTATTTGTCCTCCGGACAAGTTCAGTCCTCTTTCACCCAGAAGGGTTTTATACCCTTGCTTGAATTTTTTGATGTTTTTGTGTATTGCTGCTTTTTTGGAAGCTTCGATGATTTCTTCTTCCGTGGCGTCTTGTTTGCCCAGTCGAATATTTTCTTCAATGCTTTCCGAAAACAAAAATGCATTCTGAGGAACATTTCCAATATGGCTCCTCAATTTTTGCAGTTTAAAATCTCTAATGTTATGATCATCCAGTAAAATGTTACCCGAATTAGGATCATAAAGACGATTGATCAGGTGGAGGATAGAAGATTTTCCGGAGCCCACTTTACCAATGATGCCCAGTGATTTTCCTCTTTCTACTTTAAAACTGATACCATTCAAGGCTTTAATTTGTGTTTCAGGATAGACCAATGAAACGTTTTCAAAGCTGATTTCTCCTTGGACAGTAACATCTACCCCTGGCCCATCTTGAATTTCGATGGTTTCATTAAAAAAAGCATTGATTCTTTTTTGCGAAGCTTCCGCTTGTTGGACAACGGAGGTTATCCATCCAACCACTGCTACCGGCCAGGTCAACATGTTGATGTAGATAATAAACTCTGCCAATACACCAATTTCTATGGTACCATCCATGTATTGTTGCCCACCAATAAAAATCACAATCAGGTTACTCAAGCCGATCAAAAGGATCATCAACGGAAAAAACCAGGCTTGTACCTTGACTAAATTCATGTTTTTCTCTTTAGCCTCCAGTGCCAAAACGTCAAAGTTTTGATGGGTATTGGCCTCTAATCCATAGGATTTGATGACAGAAATACCGCTAAAGGTCTCTTGAGTAAAAGACGACAACTTTGATAACATTTCCTGAACTACGGTACTTCTGGCATTGATTACCCTACTGAGTTTATATATGGTTATTGACAAAAGGGGAAGTGGAATCAGGGTATAAATCGATAATCTAGGAGCAATACTGAACATGATGGTGATTACACATAAAAATAAGGTCACCGTATTGATGCTGTACATAATTGCTGGACCTACATACATTCTGACCTTACTCACATCTTCGCTGATCCTGCTCATCATGTCGCCGGTTCGATTGTTTTTATAAAAGCGTTGGGTCAATCTTTGGTAGTGCGAAAAGATTTCATTTTTGAGATCAAATTCGATGTATCGGGATACATTAATGATAGTTTGACGCATGAGAAAGGTAAAAAAGCCTGATAGTAGAGTCGCAACGATAATGATCAATATATTGCTTAATAGCAATGATTTGAGTGCGGCCAAGTCTACTTGATGATTTACCAGATAATTTTCAACTGCGGTGAGCGACTCCCCAATCAGACGGGGGGCAAATAATGAAAAAACTCTTGAGATAATTGTGATTACAATTCCCAAAAGTAATTTCAGAAAATATTTTTTAAGGTACTTATTGAGGTATTGCAGTGCTCCCATTCATCCATTTCGCTAGAGTATATTCGACAAAAAGCCAAAGGTAATCAAATGCTTTTGTTCTCAAATTCAAAAAGCTTTTTTAGTTGATTGTAATTAAAACTAAAGCCCTATTTTTGAAGCAAATATTGGTGATTCAACAAATGCTAACCCGAAGACATCTGCGCATCAAAGTAATGCAGTCGTTGTATTCCTTTTTACAAAATCGGGAGGGCAACTTGGCACAAGAAGTTGATTTTTTCAAAAAGAGCTATCTCAATACTTTTTCCCTCTACTTGGCGCTTTTGGCTTTTCTCAAATCGATTTATGAACACGCTATTGATCAAAAGAATTTACAAAAAGATCTAAGAACCAACGCAAATCCTTTCTACCCTGCTCCCTTAGTGGAAAACAAAATTCTACAATTCATCGCCCAACATCCCATTTTGATCAACTACATCAAAAAAAGAAAAATCAAATTTTGGGAGTTGGATTTTGACTATGTTAAAACCAATTTTAAAGCACTGATGTTTAGCGAAAATTTCCAAACCTACACTCAGAAAGAATCCCCCTCATTAGAGGAGGACAGGGGCATCATCGCCTTTTTTTTTAAAGAAATTGTTGCGCCATCCGATGGTTTTTACGATTATATCGAAGACAAGGAACTGACCTGGATTGACGATCTGCCTGTGGTCAATACTTTCCTTTTAAAAATACTTCATAAAATAGACCCCCAAGACAGTAATAGTCTCTACTTCCAGGAGATGAACGTAGGGGAAGAGGATCCACAGTTTGCCATAGAACTGCTGGAAAAGGTAGTGGTGAACAACGATGCCCTACAAGAGGAAATGGTTGGAAGAACACCCAACTGGGACACTGACAGGATCGCATTGCTGGATGCCATTATGATCAAGATGGCCATGGCCGAACTGCTTTACTTCCCCTCTATTCCTCCTAAGGTTACCATAAATGAATACATTGAAATATCCAAAGACTACTCCACACCAAAAAGTAATATTTTCATCAATGGAATATTGGATAAAACGATCAAAGACTTTGAAGAATCCGGTCGATTAAATAAAAGTGGCAGGGGACTGATTTAATGTTTTTTTGCTAAATTTGACCATCATAAACTATAAAAAAAAAATAATGAAAAAATTAGCTTTGATTTTTGTTTGTGCTTTGTTGTTCAGTGCCAGTGCCTGTAACGAAAGTGCCTCAAAAAAAGTGGATAAGGAAAAGGCATCTCAGAATGTTGCCGAAGCCCCTATTGCTACGGCAGCCATGTCGTTCAACAAAACCGTACACGACTTTGGAACCATCAAAGAAGGTGAAACCGTTCAAACTTCCTTTACTTTCACCAATACCGGGCAAGCCGATTTGATCATAGTAGATGCGAGAGGAAGTTGTGGCTGTACTGTCCCGAATTACCCCAAAAATACACCCATTGCTCCTGGTGCTACTGGAGAGATTTTGGTGAGTTTTGATTCCAGCAATAAGCCCAATATGCAACAAAAAAACGTTACCATTTCGGCCAATACTTCCAGCGGACGTGAAACGTTGAGGATCAAAGCCATGGTATCGCCCGATCCAGTAAAGCAAAAACAACGTGATGATGCGGCAAAAGCGCGTCAGCAAAATAGTAATTAATTAAAATCAACCTATGGAGGGATTCTCCGGGCAGATGCCCTTTTTACTTTTAATGCTAGTGGTGTTTTTTTTCTTTATCATCTTGCCACAACAGCGCAGACAAAAAAAAGAAAAGAACTTTATGAAAAACCTGTCCAAAGGGGATCGGGTGATCACTAAAAGCGGGATTCACGCCAAAGTGGTGGAACTCAATGAAAAGGATAATACCTGTGTCATCGAGACCCTAGCGGGAAAGTTAAAAATAGAGCGCTCCGCCCTTTCACTGGAGATGAGTCAAAAACTCAACCCCGCCAAAAAATAATTTAATCCCGCTGCGGCGGGATTTTTTTTTAGTTTATAGATGTACCGCTATCTGATCAAACCCATTCTGTTTTTCGGTGATCCCGAATGGATACATTATTTTGTCTTTTCACTGATCCGTTGGATGCACAAAATCCCCGGTGTGCCATTTTTGGTCAGGGCACTTTTCCAAGTCCACCACTCCAAACTCGAAAAAGAACTCTTTGGGATTCGATTTAAAAACCCCGTAGGCTTGGCAGCAGGTTTTGACAAGGATGCCAGGCTTTACCGAGAACTTTCCAATTTTGGTTTTGGATTTGTTGAGATTGGAACCCTTACCCCCAAGCCCCAGCCTGGGAATCCCAAAAAGCGTTTGTTTAGACTGCCGAAGGACGGTGGATTGATCAATCGTATGGGTTTTAACAACGATGGGGTTGATGCAGCCATTCCACGACTCAAAAAAAACAAAAACATCATCATTGGGGGCAACATCGGTAAAAATAAAATTACCCCTAATGAAAAGGCAGTGGACGATTATACCTATTGCTTCAAAACTCTTTATCCCTATGTGGATTATTTTGTGGTTAATGTTAGTTCGCCCAATACTCCCAATCTAAGGGTGTTACAAGAAAAAAAGCCGCTTACCGATTTGTTAAACAGTCTGCAAAAGCTCAATCAAGCGACCGAAAAACCCAAACCCATCCTTTTGAAAATTGCTCCCGACCTGACAGATGAGCAATTGCTGGACATCATCGATATTGTTAGAACCACTAAAACTGCAGGGGTCATTGCAACCAATACCACCCTAAGCCGTAAAGGTTTACAATCCCCCAATCAAATTGAAAGTGGTGGGCTTAGTGGGAAACCTCTTACAAACCGAAGTACGGAGGTGATCCGTTTTCTATCCAAAAAAAGCCAAAAAGCATTTCCCATCATCGGAGTAGGAGGGATCCATGACTCCAAAGATGCCATAGAAAAACTCAATGCCGGTGCAGATTTAGTTCAGCTTTATACGGGATTTGTCTATGAAGGGCCCGGGGTGGTTAAGCGGATCAATAAAGCTTTGATCAGAGAATAATTTTTTTTTACATTTGGAAGTAAATCAAATGACAAAAAATGATCACCAATACCTATAATCTACCCTATTATGCCGTAATTTTTACCTCAATTCTCGATCATCACGATCCGGAATATTACAGAATCAACGATTTACTAAGAAAGCAAGCCGAGAAGATGGAGGGTTTTTTAGGAGAAGATAGCGCAAGGAATGATTATGGAATTTCGGTTAGCTACTGGAGGGATTTGGATTCTATTGAAGTATGGCGTCAAAATTCAGAACACCGGTGGGCCAAAGAAAAAGGAAAAAAAGACTTTTACAAAGCCTATAATATCCGAATAGCTCGGGTGGAAAAGGATTACGACTTTGTAAAGCCTCCCCAATAAAAGAGAATGATAAAAACCCGAAGCAGTCTTTTAAAGGTGTTGGGTGTAACCCTAATTTTGTTACTTATCCCCTTAATAGCATCTCTAATCAGTGATGAAGTTCATTGGAGTTTAAATGATTATATACTGATGGGGTTTATGGTTTTTACCACCGGACTTATTTTAATTAATGTACTGAAAGTAATCAAAAACAAAAAAATACGCTGGATAACCATAGCCCTTCTGTGCCTTATGTTTCTATTAGTTTGGGCTGAGTTGGCTGTTGGAATTTCCGACACACCCTTTGCAGGAAGTTGAAAAAATATCCCCCCCTGTCGATTGTACCCAAAAACTTACAAAAAGAGTGCTCATGGAGTATTTAAAGTTTTAACAAATGTGTTCTACAAATCACAAATAAAACAGACTTATGATCTTAGAAACTTGAAAAGATTTTGATTATCCAGTATTAGAGTATCAGAAATATAAAGAGGCTTTTGAACAAAACACCCTTGCAAAAGAAATCGCCTTGGCCTACGGTAAAAGTCTAAAAGAGGTAAATGAATTATCATCAGATCCCGACCATGCAGGTAAAATTACCTTATCATCCATATTGGAGACGATGGTTGCCTTTGCATTAGAAGAAAAAGGCATTTTAGGATGAATCGTAAAGCGAGGTCCGGCTCGAACAGATTTAGAAGATGGATGGTGAAGAAAATTGGATGTTAAAACACCGCCCCATATTAAAGCAATAGGGTTCAATGAAGAAAGTGCCATTCACAGTATTTTAAGAAAACTAAATGAATTTCCCGAGGGGAATGTTGGTGTTTTACTGGATGTGTCTTATCTGCAAAAAGAGAATTACCTAAAACTTCAAAAAGACTTAAAAAAACAGACTTAACGACAACCAAAAATTTTTAGTCAGGCAGGTCGTTGTAAAAGGAGTATTTTCAAAGGGTTTACACAAAATGATTAAAGACATATTTTAAGTATTACTACTGACTCTAATCAAAATAACTAAATCCCTTTTTAGGGTCAATGGTCAGCAAGGTTTCGTAAATCAAACGGATAACGTTTTCTACATCTTCTTGATGAACCATCTCTACCGTGGTATGCATATATCGCAGAGGTAGGGAGATCAAGGCCGAAGCAACGCCGCCATTGCTGTAGGCAAATGCGTCGGTATCTGTTCCGGTATATCTGGAAGAAGCCAAGCGTTGGAAAGGAATTTTTTGTACTTCTGCTGTATCTATGATTTGTTCTCTTAATTTGTTTTGTACTGCGGGAGCATAGGATATTACCGGGCCTTTACCGAATTCAATATGACCTTGTTCCTTTTGGTTGATCATGGGAGTAGTTGTATCGTGACATACGTCGGTTATAATTGCCACATCGGGTTTTAGGGTTTGGGTGATCATCTCAGCCCCGTGAAGCCCTACTTCCTCTTGTACTGCATTTGTAATGTATAGTCCAAAAGGCAGTTTGACTTTGTTTTCGTGCAACAAACGACTTACTTCCGCAATCATAAAACCGCCGGCGCGGTTGTCAATGGCACGACAGACAAATTTGTTTTTGTTGAGGATATGGAAGCTGTCGGGATAAGTAATGACACATCCCACATGAACGCCCATTTTTTGAACTTCTTTTTTGTTTTTGGCGCCTATGTCTATAAAGATATTATCCAATTTCGGCACTTCTTCTTTACCACTTTTTCGCGTATGAATGGCAGGCCATCCAAAGACCCCTTTTACGATTCCCTTTTTGGTGTGAATATTCACCCATTTGGAGGGTGCGATCTGGTGGTCACTACCGCCGTTGCGGATCACATAAATCAACCCCTTGTCTGTAATGTAATTAACATACCATGAAATCTCGTCAGAATGCCCTTCGATGACCACCTTATAAGGAGCATCGGGATTGATCACCCCCACGGCTGAGCCATAGGTATCAGTAATAAAAGTATCCACATAAGGTTTGAGGTAATCCATCCACATTTTTTGTCCTTCCCATTCATAACCTGTAGGAGAGGGATTGTTGAGGTAGGCCTCCAAAAAAGACATGGATTTTTTGTTCAAGAGCTTCATTTGTTAGTTTTTGAAAATATAAAAGCTAAAATAAGCATAAGTACCCAATTGAAAATGATTATACCTGCTTTTATTCCTAAATTTGTAACCCATGAAACCACTTGTTTTTGTGACCATTTTTTTGGTGATCGTTTGGGGCAATGCCCAAACCCATAGTCCACCGCTTCCCGAAGACTATTTTGTCATCGAAGGAGATACCATCATCAATTCGAGTATAGAACTCAAGGAGGTGGTCTTGTTTCAACCCCTGCGATTTTATAATTATGACGAGGCCAAACGATATGTCATTTTAAGAGAGCGTACCTTCAGGGTCTACCCCTATGCAAAAATGGCGGCTGATCGATTGAATATTCTTACCGGACGTTTGGAGCAGATCAAATCCAAAAGAAATAGAAGAAAATACCTCAAACGTTTGGAGAACTTTATCTACGATGAATTCGAAAAGGAACTCAAAAAGCTCTCTCGTTCTCAGGGGCGCATACTGATCAAGTTGGTGCATCGCCAAACAGGAGAGACCACTAATCAACTTGTTAAGGATTTGCGCAATGGGTGGCGGGCATTTATCTATCAAACTACGGCTTCACTATTTAAACTCTCTTTAAAAGACACTTATGACCCCGAGACGGTATATGAGGATTATTTGATTGAGGACATACTACAGAGGGCTTTTTCTGAAGAGAGATTGGAGCGGCAAGACACAGCATTGGATTATGAACTGGACAGTTTGTACCAATATTGGAAAGAAAACAAACCAAAATTCATCCCCAAAAAAAGTCTTCAAGGCGCTAATTGACACATAGTCAAGGGCTGAATTGTAAATATTTATTTAGGGTCAAAAATATTTTTAAAAAAAGACAAAAAAGGTATTGTGCAGAAGAAAAAGGGTTTTATATTTGCACCCGCAACAGAGGAAATCGAGCGATCGAAACTAGCTTTGAAGCGATAAGTTCATTGAGATACAGAATAAAGAATGACAGCGCGTATCAATAGATACGAAGCGAATTAGAAACCATTTTGAGACCAAAGTCAATTAGTTGTTGGTTCGTTAATATTATTAAAAAACAACAACGAAGAGTTTGATCCTGGCTCAGGATGAACGCTAGCGGCAGGCTTAACACATGCAAGTCGAGGGGTAACAGGGATTGCTTGCAATCCGCTGACGA
>CALKCR010000022.1:0-17924 GCA_938082715.1 uncultured Flavobacteriaceae bacterium
TTTTTGGTCCCACTGGGTGTAGGAAAATTGAGTAGTGGTAACCGAAGCACCATTTCTCCATTTGGTAAATGCTGCCTTTTTTCCCATTTGTTTTGGATTTTTCATAAGTGGCACAACACTTTTTCCTTCTAAGTGATTTGGAAGGTCTATTCCTGCAAGTTCACATAAAGTTGGGTAAATGTCTATTAATTCGGCAATTCCATCTGTTTTTACATTCTTTTTATAACCGGGAGCAGAGATAATAAGCGGTGCATTTTTTGAAGTATAAAGCAAATTGTGTTTGCTCCAAAAATTGTGTTCACCCAGATTCCAACCGTGGTCACCCCACAAAACGATTATTGTCTTATCACGAAGTCCTAATTCATCTAGGGTAGCCAATATCCGCCCAACAAGTTCGTCTACATAACTTATACAAGCATAATAACCGTGTCTCGAGATAAGATGAAATTGATCAGAATTATATTCTATATTTCTGTGGTGATAACTGCCAAATTCTCCAGAACCTTTAAGGGCATCGGGAGCATTTTTGGGTTTATGTCTGTTGTTTGCCAATTCAATCTCCTGCCTTTGGTACATATCCCAGTATTTTTTTGGAGCATAAAAAGGTAAGTGTGGACGAACAAAACCGCATGCAAGAAAAAAAGGTTGATCCATTTTTGCTAGCCTTTTTAAATCTGCTATGGTTTTATCACAGGTTTGCCCATCGATATAGGTATTATCCGGAACATCCGGTGCTTCAAAGAATGGCCCACGTTGATTTTTTTCAAGTATATAATTTGCGGATTTTTTTTCATGGAAGGTAAGGTGGTTATTTTCTTTTGGCCCGTTTACCAGTGAAAAAGGTTCTTCCGACCAAGCCATTTTGCCATCCTCCCGCTGGTGGAATATTTTCCCATTATTAATGGTGTAATAGCCTGCTTTTTGAAAGGTGGCTGGAAGGGTAATTTTGCCGGGAGCTAACTCCTCGGGTTTAAGCGGGATTCCGTCATAATTTAACGTGCTTATTCCTGAAAGTAGAGATGAACGTGATGGCCCGCAATGGGGAGCCTGACAATAAACCCTATTGAATAAAACACCTTGTTCTGATAATAGATCGATGTTTGGTGATTTGACGTGTTCTGCGCCATAACACCCGAGTTCAGGACGTAAATCGTCAATCGCGATGAATAAAACGTTGGGTTTCAAAACTTCATCTTGTTGTGAGTCACAGAAAAAAAAGAATAAAGGCAATAAGAAGAGAAATAATAATTTTATTTTTTTCAATGCAATGTATTTAGATGCGTATAAATTAAATGTATTATAAGATATCGAAAATGGAAATCACGATATTAAACTTAATGAATTAAAGCAGTTGGCTTATGGATCATAAACCCCTACAGAGAAGATTTCGGATTTCGGATTTCTAAAGTCCAAACCTAAGAGAATATCATAAAAAACTTTGGAGCGTTTATTCATTGATGTTGATTCTTTTGGCATAATCTTCAATTTTAGCTCTAAAATTTGAAGCTTCTTTGATTTCTTTTTTATTCAGACTAACCCTGGAAAGAGAGACATAGGCCTTATCCCAATTACCCTTTAAAAAATAGGCTGCTGAAAGGTTTATATGTAAGTGATCAATGATTTTGTCTCCAATTCTAGTTTTTCTTTTCTTTGGTACGTATTCTTTGATTGCTTCTTCCCATATGTTGATACATTCATCTACTTTTTGAGCGATTTCATTTCTCATCTTTTCTGAAAAGTTTCCAAACCTAGGGGGGGTATCCCCTGAAAATGCATTTTTAACGATTTCACGGACGCTTTCTATATTTTCGAAAGCTTTTGATAAATCTGAGTAATCATATTTTCTTCCTCGACCCCGAGCAAAACTGACATCAAAGTGTTTTAGTGTAAAACCATAGTTGTCATTAATACCATATTCAAAACTTCGAAGACTTCGATTGATAATTTGATAATATAAATTCATTGCATCAATGTCTTTCTTTTCGCTGTGGATCTTAACTGCTGCTGCATATTCTCTGTAAAGGCTGGAAAGAAAAAAATTATTTATGATAATGCCTTCATTTGAAATTATTTTCTTGTCGTTCTTATTATCAATCACATACTCACTGTAGTTGACCGTTGCATCAACCCTGTATTTCCCTCCTAGAGCATCTACATAGGTTGAGTCGTTTATTTTTTTCTTGAATTTTTCTTTAAAAACACTACTCGAAAAAGAAACATTATTGACCACATATCTAATTTCTAAATCTGCATCTCCTAATGAATTCATTTGATTAAAACCACTTAAAATAATTTTTTGCTGTGAGGGTTGAAATACAGTCGCATTTGTAAGTCCTGTCGATTGAAAAGAAGTCGAGTTACTAACCACCTGAGGTTGAAAAACAGTTGAATTATTTACCACTGACGAATGATATGTTTCAATATTCTTTTCAAGGGGATTGAGTGGTGATTGAAGATATGGAATCCCAATTTTTTTGGTGTTCGGTCTCTGTGAATAAACAAACGAACTAAAAAGACTTATTCCTATTAATGTGATCAGTAGTGTTTTTTTCACTTTTTAGATTTTTTGACAAAAAAGAAGTTTTGGGAGAACAAATACAAAACCACCCTTTAAGTCTATTAATTGCAGTATGGCTTAATAGAAAAAAAGGGGGGGGTGGGCTCGTTTTGAATTTTTAATTCTCTTTTAATCTAACTTTTTTTTATTTCTAAAAAGTGCATACTATATATTATAAATATAGTAAACAATAATATATGATTGTTAAATCCATAAAACAAAAAACCGGTGGTGACCTTTCAGTGGTATAAAATTAAACCAATAGCTGCTTAATGATTTTAGAAGATGTATGGATTTGAATTGGGATAGATAGCCGAGAAATTCATTAACTCAATCGCTATAAACTTTCAGTTTTTTTTTGTTTACTAGCGACGGTTTTCGTGTTTCCTCAAATAACCTTTTGCAAGGTTTACTACATAGGCATTGGGGTGGTTAATCAATCTCCGTACCGCATCTACTGTAACACTGTCCTTTATGCTATGTTTTTCATAAAGTTTTAATAAGCTACTGATCTCTTGAGGCGCCATTGCTCCAATACTTTGTCTGGATTTTGCAACCAGATTCTGACCGAGCCGTGGTGCGGCTTTCAGCTTTCTAAACATTACATTTTTAGTGCTGGCATCGGGGGTGGTTAAATAACTTAAAAAAAGGATTTCCAAAAAATCACTGTCATTCAAATAGGTTTTTGGAATGGCATGAACCGCATTATAGGACAGATAGTAATCATCGCTTTGAATCAGGGATACCAAACGGTTTTTTAAGGGTATGGAAAAAGAAAGCGTATCCTTCATATGCGTAAGACCCCAAACGATGTCATTGCGATCCTGACTGTTGAGAACAGTCATCAAATTTGAAGTATTGAGGTGTTTTTCGGTGTACTGCTCAATGAATTTTTGACTTTCTCCATAAACCAGTTTCCAAAGTTTGTAGGTGGTATAGGCTGCATTTTTTACCACAATGTCTTTGATCCGTTCGGAAGTTGCTCCGGATATTGCATCTGCAGATTCCGTGGAGCTTTCAGGTTGATTCATTAGTTCGTGGTACTTGATGTCCTTAAAAGGAAGGTCATCATTGGACAGAATTTCGTTGAGTTGAAGGTATTCTTTTCGGGAAAAGGGATCATGATCTGTTTTACTCAAAAATTCCCCCTTTGGCATTTCAAAACCCAAATACCTTCCGCTAATGCTCCAATGCAAGATGATATCCAGCGGACGACATTGATTGTCAAAACAGACCCCGGTACTAAAATGTTGATAAAAGCTTTTGGGCGTCCCATCAGAAGTTTCCCTCAAAAAAAGACTGTCACCAAATGAGATATAGTGTTCATTATTGAATTGAACCGACCACCCATCACTGTTTTTTACAAAATACTGGACTTTGGGTTTCAGTAAATAACAGGAACCCAAGGCCAAAAAACAAAGCATCAAGACATATTTAGAAACAGAGGAGGACATCAAATATCATTTAAATCACAAAATTAACTGGGGACAATTGCCCCATATTCTTTAAGTCTTTCTTTGACCAAATTGGGAGCGATTTTGGCAGGTGTCATCCCTTCTTGAATAGACAAGGAAGCGGTGACAGCTGCGGCTTGACCCATACCCATACAGGAAGCCTGTACGCGGAGCGCCGAGTTGGCCAAGCGATCACTGCTCAAACAACGGCCGGCAACCAAAAAGTTTTCACTGTTTTTTGGAATCAGTGCCCGCATGGGGATGGAGGCTACTGTATTGGGTTTCAGAAATTCCTGATAAATGGATTTGCCGTCACGGTGAAGATCGATTGGGTAAAAACTGTAGGACAGGGCATCCTCATACAAACGTCCAGACACATAATTGTCTTTTGTGATTTTATACAAACCATCAATCCTAAAGGTTTCCCGAACGGCTGTTTCTGTTTTCATGGAAGTAATCCTGATGTTTTCGCAGCCGGGAAGCTTGCGTAATTCTCGGATCAACTGCAGCAGGTTCTGACGCCCTTTTTGGTTGGCAATGGTGTGGGTCTCCGATGTTGTAGAGTCGGCGCCATAGACATAGACATAACCATAAGGAACAAAAGTATTTTCGCCAGTTTTTCTAATTTGAGAGGTCAGCATATTCTGATGCAGAGCCCTGTGGTATCGCTTGGGAATTTTGGACAAGTCCAATTGGTCAAAATCGTACCCACCCATGCTATAAACCAGAGAGCCCGGCTGGGTTTCTTTTTCTCTAAGGACTTTATAACCGGCCATGGAGGCGATCAAAGCATTGCCCGTACAATCGATCAATTGCTTTGCCGCAATAATTGTTTTTACCCCTTTTCCTGTACTCTCCACCAGCCATCTGGCATTTTCAAACTTGACCGATGTGGGGGTTTCATAATAGCGGATGTCCACTCCTGCCTCGAGGCATTTTTCTTCTGCCAACATCACATAAATTGCAGGATTGACCGCTACCTGATGTTTCCAATGTGATATGGGTATTATTGAAAAGTCGGGCAATTGGTCACCGTTGAGTTCCACGGCGTCCAAAACCAATTCCCAACCGATCCCACTGATGATTTGTTCGCCCCAAGCATGAAAAATACCAGGAAAAGACACTCCCCCGGTGGTGGTACATCCACCCAATTGACTTCCACTTTCGATCAAGGTCGTTTGGGCACCTGTTCGTCCAGCTTGAATAGCGGCTATTGTTCCTGCAGTCCCTCCCCCAACGATCAAGATGTCTGTTTCCGTAGAACTTTCCTTGACTCGGTATGGTTTGACCAATGTTTCTGCATGGAGCGCGCCGGGAAGTCCTGCTGCGACAGAAAAGGCCCCTATTGATTTGAGCAAAGCTCTTCTCTTAATTTTACTCATGTTCTTAATTTTTACTCCGGTAATAATGGATTTATCATCCGTAACACTTATGCTTCAGTCTGACTTATTAGGAACAATTTACCGATTTCAATTTAACTTCGAAAACACTGCCTCGTTTTTTGAAAAGTTTAGATCGTCTTTGTGATTGTTTTTTTAAAACAAAAACTGAACTTTAATGTGTATTTGAATGTTATTTAAATTAAAAGTAAATAATCTGTTACTTGATATCGTTCTGCACTTACATGCTTTTATAGAATTAAACTAGAGTACAACAACCAGTGTAATGGCACTTATTTCGGAAATCACTGAAAGCTAGTTATTTGTATATTTATTGAATGGAATACACAGCCAGTCAAAGGGATTTCTCGCATTCATAAACGGGAGACTCTGAATTTTAACTGTAATTTCCATCACAGGAAACAAAAATTACCCCAAAGAAAAGTTTTTAAAACATTTAAATTTTACCTCATGAAAACACAATCAATTTTTGTTCATCTCTTATTCGGCTTGGTCATTATGATTTACTTTAGCTGTGATCAACCAAAAAAAGATACTGACAATACCCTTTTAAACCCTTGGATTGGGCCATTTGAAGGGATTCCTGCTTTTGACCAAGTTCGGGTTGAGGATGTTGAAGAGGCAATGCTCAGCGCTATGGCCTCACATTTGGAAGAAATTCAGACCATTGCCGATGATACAGCCCCTCCTGCTTTTGAGAATACCATCGTGGCCATGGAGCGCAGTGGTTATCAATTGGAAAGAGCTTATGCTTATTATGGGGTGTTGTCAAGAAATCAATCCACTCCGGAATTTAGGGATATTCAAAAAAAATTGGCCCCCGATTTTGCAGATTACCGTTCAAAAATCATTCAAAATGAAAAACTTTTTAAAAGGATTGCTACCATTTATGAGAATGGAAAAAAAGATCTATTGGAAGCAGATCAGCAACGCCTTTTGGAATGGACCTATCAAACCTACGAAATGAGTGGTGCAGGATTAGATAAAGAGAAAAAACTTCGATATGCCGAGATCAACAAAGAATTATCTCAGTTGTACACCTTATTTTCTGACAATGTTCTACACGATGAAGAAAACTATATCACTTTTCTGACTGGAGATCAATTAGGAGGTCTCCCTGAGGATTTTGTCAAATCTTCGGCTCAGATGGCCAAAGATAAGGGTGAAGAGGGCAAATATGCCATCATCAATACCCGTTCCTCTATGAACCCATTTCTTACTTTTTCTACAGAGCGCCTTTTAAGAAAACAGGTTTGGGAAAACTATTATTCGCGAGGAGACAATGAAGATGAATATGACAACAAAGCAATTATTGCTGAAATATTAAAACTCAGACATGAGCGAGTTCAATTGTTGGGATACGAAAATTTTGCGGAATGGCGATTGCAAAACAGAATGGCCAAAACACCCAGGAACGCCTTAAATCTACTTGAAACCATTTGGCCGTCTGCCATTGAAAGAGTGGCTGAGGAAGTTGCCGATATGCAAATGATTGCCAATGAAGATCAGACCGTCATAGCACCCTGGGATTATCGCTTTTATGCAGAAAAGGTGCGCCAGAAAAAATACGATCTTGACTCTGACGAAGTCAAGCAATATTTACTATTGGATCAACTCACCGATGCGATGCATTATGTTGCCAGTCGTTTGTTTTTTTATGATTTTAGTCCGCTTGCAGTTGGCACAGTTCCGGTTTTTAATGAAGATGTAAAGGTTTGGGAGGTAAAGGATAAAAGAACGGGAAAACACATTGGGCTATGGTATTTAGATCCATTTGCAAGACCGGGGAAACGCTCGGGTGCCTGGGCCACGACCTATAGGAGTTACAGTAGTTTTGATGGTGAAAAAAATGTACTTGCCTCAAACAATTCAAATTTTGTAAAACCCGCACCCGGAGAGCCTATGTTGGTATCATGGGACGATGCCACTACTTTCTTTCATGAATTTGGTCATGCATTACACTTTTTTGCTTCAAACGTTCGCTACCCTACCCTCAATAGTGGTGTTCGAGATTACACTGAGTTTCAATCACAACTTTTAGAACGTTGGTTGTCCAGCGATGAAGTGATTGACAAATTTTTGATCCATCATCAAACCGGGGAACCCATTCCCGATGATCTGGTAGCAAAAATTAAAAATGCTGCTACTTTTAATCAGGGATTCGCCACAACAGAATATTTGGCATCCGCTCTAATGGATTTGAAACTTCATATGTCCGACCCCGATGATATCGATATGGAAAGCTTTGAGCGTGAAACTTTGAAATCCATGAACATGCCGAAAGAATTACCCATGCGCCATCGCACCCCTCATTTTAGTCATGTTTTTTCCGGGGAGGGCTATGCCACTGCCTACTACGGCTATATTTGGGCAGATGTTTTGACAGCCGATGCAGCAGAAGCATTTGAGGAAGCCCCAGGAGGTTTTTATGATGATGAACTCGCCAAGCGTTTGGTAAAATATTTGTTTGCTCCGCGAAATTCAATCGACCCACAGCAGGCCTACCGATGGTTTAGAGGTCGCGATGCTCAAATTGATGCTTTAATGCGGGCAAGGGGTTTTGCAGAACCCAACAAATAGATTCTATATTTTTGGAAAACCTAACATTGATAGCGACCGTAACCATTGTTCATTTATTGGCACTGATCAGTCCTGGCCCGGATTTTATTGTCGCTTGCAGAAATGCCATTCAATACTCCCGTAAAATTGGATTATGGACTGCAGTTGGGTTTGGAATTGGCGTGAGTGTTCATTTAAGTTTCGCCTTTTTTGGATTGACTTGGGTGGTGTCTCAATCCGATACTTTATTTACTGTGGTGAAATATCTGGGTGCCGTTTATTTAATTTATCTCGGGGTTTCCTCTTTTTTTTCGAAAAACTCAAAAATAAAGCTAACAAAGGATCATAACAGTCACAAGATAAAATGGTTTGAAGCAATCAGAATGGGACTGCTGACCAATCTAATGAACCCAAAAGCAAGCTTGTTTTTTTTGAGCCTCTTTACCATCGTTGTCGGGCCAGGGGTCGGTCCAACGGTTTTGGCCATACTGGTATTTATTCTTGTCAGCTCCACGGTATTGTGGTTTTCACTGGTAGCTGTTTTTCTTACACATGAGAAAATTCAACATTGGTTTGTGGGCTATCAAAAGGAATTAAACTGGCTTTTTGGAGTGATTTTGATTATTTTAGGAATACGAATTGGACTATTTTAATCCATTCTTATCGATGTTTTCATTGGGCCCATGTGTTTAAAAACAAATAAGCATTTAATCCATTGATCCAATCTCTTTTAAAATTTTAAGTACTTTATTCTAAACTTAAAACATCCTCTTGTTTGAATTTATATTCCCAAAAATTTGAGGCAAATTCTTTTGCATAGTACCAATGAATATTGCCGTAAGTTCTTTGTCCGGTCCAGGCATCACGATCAAAGGTCAAAAGATAATATGCGGTTCCATTTTCTTTTACCACGGGAAGAATGGCAGGCCAAATATTTTTACCGATAGGGTGCTCTGACAAGTTTAATTCACCGACTTTTTCCATTTCTGGATATGACAAAATCTCCAGAGGACAAGGAGAGGCTCCCCTACCAATAAATACATATCGTTTGCCTCCAATTTTTTGAATGAGTACTCCGGTGCTTGAGGTGGGTTCGTAAACTTCTATTTCCTTCCATTGACCATCCCATTTCTCTGCTTCCATCAAAATGGTTTGATAACCATTATTGGCTTTGCATATGGCCATACGCCACTTTCCAATGGCTGAATCCCAAATCACAGAGGGATCCTCTTCATTATTAACCGAGTTATACTTTACTTTGGTAACAGGAACTTCTGACAATCCAAACCGCAGGTCCTCTTTGATCTCACCGGAGTACAACATATGATCATCACGATGAGAAACCGTAAACACCCTCCAAGTTTCCGATATTCGATCATAGAACACATCGGAAGCCGCCCACTGTCTTATCAATCCATCTCCTTTGTTAAAAACCAGTGTACCCG
Source organism: uncultured Flavobacteriaceae bacterium (assembly GCA_938082715.1). Lineage (GTDB taxonomy): Bacteria > Bacteroidota > Bacteroidia > Flavobacteriales > Flavobacteriaceae > UBA8316. Next base: position 9,416 of record CALKCR010000022.1, read on the forward strand.
AAATTTCCCATTTTTTTGACTCTAAATCATAAGAATAAATCCCTTGATAGAGCTGAGTGCCATAGCCCCTTGTGGTCATGGCAACCCATATTTTATTGTCTTTTATTATCGGAGCCCCGTCTTCATAATGGAGTATTTTTGGATCCGCTTGAGCCGTTCCAGTTGTCAAGTATTGTTCTCCTTTTGAAATGGCAATTCGCTCTCTGGGCCCAAGGGTTGAACCGAAAAATAATTCAAAAGATTCTAAAACCTTTTTATCTCTCAATTCAAAATATTCACTCACATCGAAAGATCCCAAAACAGTCCAATCATTATTCTTTACCAGTAAGATATTTACAAATTTCCCTGTTAGATGAACTCTTAAAGTATTCGGAGATTTCAGCTTTTTGTCGAATAAAATTTCTTTTAATACTGATTCTCCCTCCTTGAAGATTTCAAATACAATTTGTTTACTTTCGGGATCAATTTGATTTTGGGAAACTGTAAGTCGATTCCGGTTGTCTTTAAAAATTGATAATGATGCTGTTGCAAAAGAAGATTTCTTATTCTGAACTTCAATGTCCATATCGATTGCAGCGTAATTAAATATTTTCCCCAGGTTGATATGGCTTTGCTGAATTGTTTTGGTGTTGTTGAAAATATTCAATAAGCCATCCTGCAGCTCAAAGTCACAGCCGGGGAGTGTTTGGTGATTAACTTTGTACAAAGGGTCATCAAGAATATTTTTAGAAAAGTCAAGTTGACTCAAAATAACTTGTGAATTATAAAAATTTCTGATCTGATAGTCCTTGATAAAATGAAGTTCTTGTGGAGGAATTGATTGTGCAAAACAATTCACCGAAGCAAAAAAAAGGAGTTGAATTTTAAAAGAATAGAATAAGTGAAGGTTTCCAAGTTTTTTCATTGTTATTTGATCGTTGTTTGAAAAATCATTTGTTTACAGAAATAAAACAATTGGATTTATAGGTGTTTAATTCTGTTTTTATAGCGATCGTAGAGTGTTTCGTTATCAAATCCATCGATATTTTGACTGTAATATACCGGTAATTTCACTCCTTTATCGATAGCTGTTTTCATGGCTTCAGTGGCCATCAAATTAACAATAAAACACCCGGCTATGGTGGAGGCAGCCCCGGTGAGCTCCCCTCCTATTTGGAGCATCCCATCTCCGGGAGGTACGCAATTATCCAAAACCAGATCTGCAATTTCGTAGAGTTTTTTTTGGCCTTCGATCCGCACGGGATATTTTTTTGACTGTTTAATGGAGGTAATTGCTATCACTTTATTGCCATTTGCTTTGGCCCGCTCTGCCATTTCGATGGGCATGGCATTTCTACCGGAATTGGAAATGACCATAAAAAGATCCTCTTTCTCTATTTTGTGTTGATCCCATAATACTTTTGACACCCCACTGATTCGCTCTATTTCTGCACTGCGACGGGCCCCCTCAGAGGTCATGACAATGGAGTCCAAAAAAGCATTTACATTGGCCAACCCTCCTGCTCTGACAAAGAGTTCCAATCCAATGATATGAGAATGTCCAGTTCCGAAAGTATGGATGATACGATCCTCGATTATGGTTTTTGCCATCCACGCTATGGCCTTGGGTAATACTTTTTTATTGGCCTCAACAATTTGATCTAATAGTGCTGTCGAAGCTTGATGATATTCGTACATATTTTTGTTATAAATTATTTTAATGATATGGCCCTGCCTCCCCTACCCGAAACATCAAAGGTTCTGAGTACGATATTTGAATTTTTAGGTATTGAAATTGGCTTGTGATACAATTTGTCATTTTGATTGGGAACAAGTCCATTGGTCGTATATCGCACCCTAAGTCCGGGGAAAGGCACGCTTACTTTGAGCATGTCATTTTCAATGATGGCTCCTGGTTTGGGGAGGTCATAGGCTATGTCACCATAGATTGAATTGAGCATGGGTAAAGATCGTTGTCCCAACATATTGGCAAATAAATTCCAATCCAAATTCATGGACTTGATTTGCTCCTCAATATTGGTCATGGTCATCCAATGGGGACGAGCAGACCATGCGCGCTCAGAAAAAACAGGGAGATTGGGCAACAATAGTTCATCAAAAATAGAAGCGGATCGAACCGTCTCTGTCCACAGTTGGCTCTGTACCCCCAAAAAATTTGTTTTTTTACCGGTTTGAAGTTTTTCTCTTTGGGCGATATATTGAGGAGTGATACCGTGTTTTTTGTTGAGGCTGTAATTGGCAAATACATTCTCCGGATCGGTTCCCCAGGCATCCCTGTAATCCACATAACCCGACCAGTTCAATCCAAAGTTTTCCATGTCCTTGTCATCGGTCATATCAAAATAAAAAGCAGAGGAATTGCTCATCACTGTTTTAAAACCAAGGTTGGCAAATTTATAGATCATATCCTCTCGCCCTTCGCCCCGACTGTTGTTCCAAACGTAAGGGATCACCTCATAATTGAAGTGTTCTGATTTGATTTGTGTTTCCTCCTGACTTTTTTTGGAATGGTCTAAAAGGATATCTTCCCAACCTGCCATGGTCAAGTTTCTTTTTTCTAAAATGGATTTTAGTCTTTTTAAATTGTATTGATAAAGATCATTGACATTGGATATACCCAATGTATTGTTTGCGATAAAATCCTGACAAATAGGTGAGGCTGTCCAAACTCCATAGGGCAATTCATCAGCTCCTATACTTAATAGATCAATGGGTACCTCTGCCTCTTTGTACATGGCCAGAATTTCATCTACAACTTTTTCATAAAAATGATAGGCACTTTCTTGACAGATACAGATGATATTGTCATTGTAATTTTGAGCAGATCTGTATTTACTTTGATCGTTCGGATCGGAGAGTTGATAGCTTTTAATCTCACCCTTATTCTCATGAACTTGCGGATTTTCATACCGCTGATCCATTGCTTTGATGGCGGCACGTGCGTGAGAGGGAAAGCTGATTTGAGGCATTATTTTAATGGCGCGTTGGTGGGCAAATTTTAACAATTCAATAAACTCTATTCTTTTGAGATAGCCATTGCCGGTAATGCCTCCGTCAGCACCAGAGCCATACATCGGTATAAGGCGGTCTTTTTGTCCCGGAGAATATCCTCTTTTGGCACCAATATCGGTCAACTCCGGGAGATCAGGTATTTCTAGACGCCAGCCTTCATCATCGGTGAGTCTGAAATCCAAACGGTTGAGTTTGAATAAACCCATAAGATCCAAAACCTCTTTGATCTTTTTAGGGCCATAAAAATTCCTTGCGATATCCAATAAAAACCCTCGGTAACCAAATCTGGGCGAATCATCAACTTTGATCAAAGGCCATTCTATACCCTCCAAGGCTGTGGTGGTTATGATCTGTCGTAGCGATTGGAGGCCATAAACGATACCGGAATAGTCTGATGCATTCAGCGTAATGATATTTTTGGCTATGGTGAGTTGATAAGCTTCGCTTTTTTGCGCCGGGTCATAACGGATCAAAAAGTTGGCATTGGAACTTTGATCCCATATGGTTTTGATCTCAAAAATACTGTCCACAAAATGGCTGAGTCGTTTCTTTTGTTGTGAAAATTGTTCATCCAGACCTACAGACCACAACGAATCTTTATTTCTAAATGACCCCTCAAAAACGAGATGATTGGGGGTGGGAACGATCCAGTTCAGCTCTGTTTTTTCTAATTTTTTTAATCCCTCCATGGTTTCATATCGATCCTGAGCAGTAGGAATTTTTAGGGATTCCAAACCTTTTGCTTGTTTCCATTGGACTTGAGTAGCTACAGCTGTGGTTTGCTGTTCTTGAACGATAAAAACACCAACAGGTCCCATGGCGATCCGATCCATTATGCCTTGCTGTTGCATTAGAAATTGTATGCTTTCACCGGGAGGAAGCTTCCATTGTTTACCGAACTTTAATACAAAATAATGGGCACCATTGATCCATTCAAAGTCTATGCCCTCGGCTAATGATTGAGCTTTAACAAAGCCTTTCATCTGGTTCCAATGGAGTTCCCAGCCTCCACCTTTTAAATCCATCAAACTGTTATTCTCTATGATGACGTTTACGTTCATCTCGTCCTTGGCCAGATCAAATTGTTCTATGGTATAAGTCAGTTGAATCTTTCCTTGAGATGGTTTTTTACAACGCATCAGTATAAGCGATAAAAACAAAATCAAGTAAACTTTATTTTTCATAGATGGTATTTTTAAAAATGGGAAAAATGGGTTTTATTTTATATAAATTTTAAATCATTATTCAATTTGACCGATGTACATATAATGGGTTGATGGCATTTGGAATGGGTGCATCGGTTTTTTCCCACCAAGCTTTAAGTTCATCTGCCAACTCCTCTCTTTTATCTACTTGTATTTCTGCAAGGTTATTCCTTTCACTGATGTCATCTTTAAGATTATAAAGTTCAATCCCATGATCTTCAAAATAATAGTGCAGTTTCCAGTCCCCTTTCCGGATCAAAGAACCGGGTCTGGTTCTAAAAAGTGAATCTCTGTTTTCATTATCTTTAATGTCATAGCCTTGAAGGTAGATGGGAAAGTGCCAGAAAAAAGGTCTTTCTTCCACAACTTGATTTTGGGCCAACAAAGGCAAAAGTGAGTGACCGTCCAAATCGTTTTTCATACTATCATCCCCTGTAAGATGCATTAGGGTCGGGAAAATATCGAGATGGGAAATGGGTGTTTGGGTGTTTTTCCCGGGACTGATTTTGTTTTTCCACATGAAGAAAAAAGGCACTCTGATCCCTCCTTCATAATAACTCCCCTTTCCGGCTCTCAAGGGTTTTTGCATGGTAATTTTTCCGTAATAACCTCCGTTATCTGAAGTAAAAATGATAAAGGTATTGTCAAAAAGTTTGCGCTTTTTGAGCTTGTCAACCATCAGCCCTATGTTACGGTCAAGATTTTCGACCATGGTAGCATATTTTGGATTTTTTTGGCCTTTGTAAGGGGGCTTGTTTTCATATTTGTACAAGAGGGAATCAACAGGATGAATGGGTGTATGAACTGCATAGGGGGAGTAATTCAAAAAAAAGGGGCCATTGACATCGTCCAAAAACAACAAAGTTTTTTCCATAATCAGATCGGTCAAATATTCACTTTTGCCATTTTCTACTTTGATCTGTTTTTTTTTGTTTCCAAATGGCAAATAATAACTCCCGGGTGCGCCCTGTGGCCCTCCGGCAATATTGACATCAAAACCGTATTCCAAAGGGTCATTACTGAGGTGCCATTTCCCGGAATGGCAGGTGGTGTAGCCTTTTTGTTTTAGTTTTTGGGAAAGGGTGGTAAATTTTTTATCTAATACTCTGGTATTGTTGATGGGAATCAACTTTCGATCCGATGCTTTTCCACGATCAGAATTGGCCACCGTATATATTTGATGTCTTGTGGTCCATTTTCCGGAATGAATAGAAGCCCTGCTGGGGGCACAATTTGCGGATGCGGCATAGCCTTGGGTAAAAACCAATCCCTGATCAGCTAAGGCATCAATATGAGGGGTGTCATAATATTTACTGCCCATAAAACTGACATCATTCCATCCCATATCATCGATATTTATCAAAACAATATTGGGTGGGTTTAAATGCTTATCATCAGAACCACAGGAGAATAATGCAGTCATCATTACCATCTGGATTACAATGACTGAAATATAAATTTGTTTTTTCATTCTTAAAGTTTTGGATAATTAAAGTAAAAAAAAATCAGCCAATGAGATGGCAAAAAAGTTTTTATTAATTTGAGGTCAAAAGCAATTAAGTCCAAACGAATTGTATTTTAAAGTTTTATTACAAAACCGAACACCTATGAAAAAAACAAATGTATATCTATTGTGGATCAGCATTATTTTAACCGCATGTAATTCAATTGATGAAAAAAAACCCAATATACTGTTTGTTATTTCAGATGACCAATCCTATCCCCACACCAGTATCTATGGTACTGAGTGGATCAATACGCCTGGCTTTGACCGAGTAGCCCAAGAGGGCTTATTGTTTACGCAAGCCTATACCACCAATGCCAAATGCTCTCCTTCACGATCTTCTATCTTAACCGGAAGAAACAGTTGGCTTTTGGAAGAGGCCGCAAACCATGTCCCCTATTTCCCGGAAAAATTTACCACCTTCCCGGAGGTACTCAAAAACAATGGCTATAAAACCGGCTTAACAGGAAAAGGATGGGCCCCGGGGGTGGCCATGAAGGATGGAAAAAAAAGAAATTTGATCGGAGGGGTTTATCGTGAAAAGAAATTAGACCCCCCTGCCGCTTTTATCAGTAATGTGGATTATTTCGAAAATTTTAAGCTTTTTCTCAATGAAAAATCTGAGGATCAAGCTTTTTTCTTTTGGGTAGGCGGACATGAACCCCACCGTGCCTATGAATACCAGGTGGGAACCAATAAAGGAAATAAGAACATCGATCAAATAGACCAAGTACCAGATTTTTGGCCGGACTGCAAAAATGTACGTACAGATATGCTGGACTATGCTTTTGAAATAGAATATTTTGACGGACATCTGTTAAAGATCATTGAAGAATTGGAAAAAAGAAATTTATTGGAAAACACCCTTATTGTGGTTACCTCAGATAACGGGATGCCCTTTCCAAGGGTCAAAGGACAAGTCTATCCATTTGACAATCGATTGCCCTTGGCCATTAGGTGGGGTAAAGGCATCAAAAATCCGGGGCGGGTCATTGACGAATATTTCAGTTTTTCGGATTTTGCACCCACCTTCCTTGATTTGGCCGGTATAGATGAAGAAAATCATGACATGAAGCCCTTTTCGGGAAAAAGCTGGAACCCTATTTTTAAGAACCTTCCCGATACCTACCCCAAAGAGTTCATGATCATTGGGAAAGAACGCCATGACGTGGGCAGGGAAAATGACCAGGGTTATCCGGTGAGGGGTATTATAGAGGGGAACTATTTTTACAGCCAGAATTTTAAACCGGAACGTTGGCCTGCCGGAAATCCTGAAACGGGATACCTCAATACGGACGGCAGCCCCACCAAAACTGAAATTTTGAACCTCCACCGCCAAGGGAAAGATTCAACCTATTGGAATTACGCCTTTGGGAAACGACCACAGGAAGAGTTATACGACATTGAAAAAGATCCTCAATGCCTTAAAAACTTAGCTTTTGACGAAAGTTATTCTTCACTAAAAATATCATTGAAAGACAAACTGATTGGGGATCTAAAGCAACAAGGTGATCCAAGGGTATTAGGCAATGGAGATGTCTTTGATCAATATCCTTATTCCGGTGAAAATGTAAAAAATTTTTACAGCCGCCATATGGAAGGAGAAAAGATCAAAACCCATTGGGTCAACCCCACAGATTTTGAGAAATAAATTGGTTTTTTAAAAGGCCATCATTGCTCCAAAACCGGAATTCTAAATTTTTTCAGTGCAGCGGTGGTATGGGCTTGTTCCATAAAATTTTCGATCTTTTGGACAATTTCGGGATACTCAGCCGCTAAATCATTTAACTCTTTAGGATCTTTGGAAAGGTCATAAAGCTGCAAGGCAGAGGCTCCTTTAAATAAATTTTTTTTAAAGCCCTTCCAAGAACCCATCCTGATGGCTTGCTGTCCACCATAGGCAGGAAACTCCCAATACAGATAGTCGTGTTCTTGCTGTGGTTTTTCCATGAGTGAAGGATAGTAACTGATCCCATCAATCGGATAAGGAGGCTCCACACCCAAAATATCACAGACCGTAGCATAATAATCATAAAATGTACCGGGATGGGCTGAACGTCCTCCCACTTTGATTTTATTAGGCCAAGTGGCAATCGTTGGGACTCTGATGCCTCCTTCGTTGACATTTCCTTTAACGGTAGTTTTGGAATTGACAAATATCCCAGTGCTGTTAAAAAAATAAATATCGGCTTGTTTGTCTTTGTGCGTGGGACCATTATCACTAGAAAAAATAATAAAGGTGTTTTCGTATTCTCCTATTTCTTTGAGTTTAGCTACAATTTCTCCGACCTGCTCATCCAAATAAGAGATCATGGCGGCATAAGTAGCCCTGGGCGTTCGGTTGGGGTAATAACCTGAATTACCCAGATATGGTTCTTCGGGTCCCAATTTTTGTCTGTAGTGATCCACCCATTTTTGTGGTGCCTGCAAGGGCAAATGCGGCAACGGACTGGCATAATAAAGGAAAAATTTATGGTCTTTATTTCGCTCCAGAAACTGCATGGCCTCGTGATGCATCAAGGTAGGGGCATAGTCGTTTTGATTGAAGGGAGCATAACTGTCATCATCGTTGGGATCCAAGTCCTCGTCAAGCCTTTGTTTATTAACAATTTTGTTATTGAGTATGTGCCTTTCTTGGTTTCTCCACAAGTGAGAAGGATATAAGGTATGGGCCTGACGTTGACAATTGTAGCCATAGAAAAAGTCAAACCCTTTTTTATTGGGAATACTGTTGGTATTGGGTGCCCCAAGTCCCCACTTTCCCACCATACCGGTTTTGTATCCTTTT
>CALKCR010000023.1:0-122375 GCA_938082715.1 uncultured Flavobacteriaceae bacterium
AAAATTGATTTTAAAGTGGATAAAAATGGAATCGTTCACGCTTCCATTGGAAAAGTCTCTTTCGAACCCAAAAAGATCGAAGAGAATGCCAATGAGTTGCTCAAGACCATTCACAAGTTGAAACCCACTACCATCAAAGGAACTTATATCAAAAGCATTTCCATGTCCAGTACCATGAGTCCAGGAATTGGCATTGAAACCAAAATGGCTTAGCCTTTAAATTTAAGGAATGACAAAAGATCAAAAAGCACAAGAAATCCAAGATTTAACCGACAAATTATCCTCGGTAAAAAATCTTTATTTGACCAATATTGCCGGTCTCGATGCAGTTCAAACGACAGCATTGCGCAGGGCATGTTTTAAGGCAAACATCAAATTGTCTGTTGTCAAGAACACCTTACTGGCCAAAGCCATGGAGGCCTCTGACAAAGACTTTGGGGATTTGCAAGAAGTTTTGAAAGGCAATACCTCTTTGATGTTTTCTGAGGTGGGTAATACCCCAGCCAAATTGATCAAAACTTTCCGTAAGAAATCCGAAAAACCTTTATTGAAAGGGGCCTATATTGAAGAGGCCATTTTCATAGGCGACGACCAAATTGACGTATTGGAATCCATTAAGTCAAAAGAGGAGTTGATTGGAGAAGTGATTACAATACTTCAATCTCCCGCCAAAAATGTTATTTCAGCACTTCAATCGGGTGGATCGAATATTTCAGGAATCCTAAAAACATTGTCCGAGCGGTAATCGTTCAAATGAATAAACATCCAAAAATTAAAAATATTTAAAACAAGAAAATTCAATTAGAAAAAATGGCAGATTTAAAAGAATTCGCAGAACAACTGGTTAATTTGACGGTAAAAGAAGTCAACGAATTGGCCGATATTTTAAAAGACGAGTACGGAATTGAGCCCGCTGCTGCAGCTGTAGCTGTTGCCGGTGGTGCTGCTGCTGGTGGTGGAGAAGCCGCTGCAGAGGAAAAATCAGAATTCGATGTAGTACTAACTGCTGCTGGTGGTTCAAAACTTGCAGTTGTTAAATTGGTAAAAGAATTGACCGGTCTTGGTTTGAAAGAAGCCAAAGAATTGGTTGATAATGTACCAAGCAACGTTAAGGAGGCAGTTTCTAAAGACGAAGCTGAAGGACTTAAAAAGTCGCTTGAAGAAGCAGGAGCTGAGGTCGAACTGAAATAGTTATTATCTCACAACAAACAAGGTTTAGGCTTTTGGATGACCTCCCTAGGCCTAAACCATTTTGTGTTTCATAACGCCCCTAGGGTTTTAGACCCAATTGTTGGATACTAATAAATTAATGTAGATGTCGAATACACAATCCACTCGAGTCAATTTTGCTGCCGCAAAGGACTCACCCAATTACCCAGATTTCCTTGATATTCAAATCAAATCCTTCCAAGATTTTTTCCAGTTGGAAACCAAATCTGACGAAAGGATCGTAGAAGGTCTTTTTAATACCTTCAAAGAAAACTTTCCGATCACGGATACCCGAAATCAGTTTGTACTAGAATTTATCGACTATTTCGTTGATCCACCTCGTTATTCCATTCAAGAATGCATCGAAAGGGGCTTGACTTATTCTGTCCCCCTAAAAGCAAGACTAAAATTGTTTTGTACCGATCCGGAACACGAGGACTTCGAAACCATCGTCCAAGACGTATTTTTGGGTACAATACCTTATATGACCCCCAGTGGTACTTTTGTAATCAACGGGGCAGAGCGTATTGTAGTATCTCAATTGCACCGTTCTCCCGGTGTCTTTTTTGGACAATCTTTCCATGCAAATGGAACCAAACTCTACTCGGCAAGAGTCATTCCTTTCAAAGGTTCATGGATTGAATTTGCTACTGACATCAACAGCGTCATGTATGCCTATATTGACAGAAAGAAAAAATTACCCGTAACCACACTCTTCAGAGCCATTGGTTACGAAAGTGATAAAGATATTTTAGAAATATTTGATCTGGCAGAAGAGGTAAAAGTCTCCAAAACCGGATTGAAGAAAGTACTTGACCGTAAACTGGCTGCACGTGTTTTGAAAACATGGCATGAGGATTTTGTGGATGAAGATACGGGAGAGGTGATTTCCATCGAACGAAACGAAATCATCATCGATCGTGATACCCTCTTGGAAAAAGAGCACATCGAAATGATCCTTGAAGCAGATGTAAAAACCATACTCCTGCACAAGGAAGATGCCCATATGGCCGACTATGCCATCATTCACAATACCCTGCAAAAAGACCCTACCAACTCGGAAAAAGAAGCCGTAGAGCACATTTACCGACAATTGAGGAATGCTGAGCCACCCGATGAGGATACCGCTCGTGGTATCATTGACAAACTCTTCTTTTCTGATCAGCGATACAATCTAGGAGAAGTAGGACGTTACCGAATGAACAAAAAACTCAACCTCGAAGTTGAGATGGACAAGCAGGTTTTGACTAAAGTAGATATCATTACCATTGTCAAGTACTTGATCGAGTTGATCAACTCCAAAGCAGAGATCGATGATATTGATCACCTTTCCAATAGAAGGGTAAGAACTGTTGGAGAACAACTTTCATCTCAGTTTGGTGTTGGATTGGCCAGAATGGCTCGAACCATTCGCGAGCGAATGAACGTAAGAGACAACGAGGTGTTTACACCCATTGACTTGATCAATGCCAAAACGCTTTCTTCGGTGATCAATACTTTTTTTGGAACCAACCAGTTGTCGCAGTTTATGGATCAAACCAATCCATTGGCTGAGATTACCCACAAAAGAAGATTATCAGCACTGGGTCCCGGTGGTCTCTCCAGAGAGCGCGCAGGATTTGAGGTGCGTGATGTTCACTATACCCATTACGGCAGGCTTTGTCCTATCGAAACTCCGGAAGGTCCAAACATTGGATTGATCTCTTCTTTGGGGGTCTATGCCAAAGTAAACAACCTCGGATTTATAGAAACCCCTTACCGCAAGGTGAATGACGGAAAAATCGATTTGGACAATACCATCTACCTCAGTGCAGAGGAAGAAGAAAACCAATTGATTGCGCAAGCCAATATCCCATACAATAAAGGTGGAAAAATTACCTCTGAAAAAGTAATTGCTCGGGATCAAGCAGATTTTCCTGTGGTAACCCCCGACGAAATCAACTATACGGATGTGGCCCCCAACCAAATTGCCTCTATCTCAGCCTCTTTGATCCCTTTCTTGGAGCACGATGATGCCAACAGGGCTTTGATGGGGTCTAACATGATGCGTCAGGCAGTTCCTCTTTTACGTCCGGAGTCTCCCATTGTTGGAACCGGATTGGAAAGACAAGTTGCTTCTGACTCCAGGGTGTTGATCAATGCAGAAGGAGATGGAGTGGTAGAATATGTTGATGCCAATAAGGTAACCATCAAATACGATATGACAGAGGATCAAAAATTGGTGACCTTTGACGGTGATACCAAGACCTATGATCTGATCAAATTCAGAAAAACCAACCAAGGAACCTGTATTAACCTAAAACCCATCGTCAAAAAAGGCGATCGAGTAGTAAAAGGTCAGGTACTTTCAGAAGGTTATGCTACTCAAAATGGGGAGTTGGCCTTGGGAAGAAATATGAAAGTGGCCTTTATGCCGTGGAAAGGATATAACTTTGAGGATGCCATCGTGATCTCTGAGCGGGTCGTTCGACAAGATATCTTTACTTCCATTCACATAGACGAATATTCTATCGATGTAAGAGATACCAAACTCGGAACTGAAGAATTGACCGATGATATTCCAAACATCAGTGAGGAAGCTACCAAAGATCTGGACGAAAACGGAATGATCCGTATCGGTGCAGAGGTAAATCCCGGTGATATTTTGATCGGTAAAATAACCCCCAAAGGAGAGTCCGATCCTTCTCCCGAAGAAAAGCTTTTGCGAGCCATCTTTGGAGACAAGGCCGGAGATGTAAAAGATGCTTCTCTCAAAGCACCTCCATCCCTCAGAGGGGTAGTTATCGATAAAAAATTGTTTACCCGTTCGGTCAAAGACAAAAGAAAGAGAAATCAAGACAAGCAAGAACTTGAATTATTAGACGAGAAATTTGAAGTCAAATTTGAAGAGTTAAAGGGGATCTTGATTGAAAAGCTGTTTAATATTGTCAACGGTAAGACTTGTCAAGGGGTGCAAAACGACCTAGGGGAGGAAATCCTACCCAAAGGAAAAAAATACACCCTTAAAATGCTGACTGCGGTTGAAGACTATACTCACCTGACCAAAGGAACATGGACCACCACAGATGCGACCAACAAATTGATTGCGGATTTGATCCACAACTACAAGATCAAAGAAAATGATCTACAAGGTTCGCTCAGAAGAGAAAAATTCACCATCAGTGTTGGGGATGAACTTCCTGCCGGAGTCAAAAAACTGGCCAAGGTCTACATCGCTAAAAAGCGTAAACTCAAGGTTGGAGATAAAATGGCAGGACGTCACGGGAATAAAGGTATTGTTGCCCGAATTGTCCGAGAGGAGGAAATGCCTTTCCTCGAAGACGGTACTCCGGTAGACATTGTATTGAATCCATTAGGGGTACCCTCGCGAATGAACATCGGTCAGATTTACGAAACCGTTCTTGGATGGGCCGGATTGGATTTGGGGCAAAAATATACCACGCCAATTTTTGACGGAGCCACCATTGACGAAATCAATGAGTTGACCGACAGTGCCGGAATTCCCCGATATGGTCACACTTATCTCTACGACGGTGGTACAGGAGAACGTTTCGATCAACCTGCAACTGTGGGGGTGATCTATATGTTGAAACTCGGACATATGGTTGATGACAAAATGCACTCAAGATCCATTGGACCTTACTCTTTGATCACCCAACAACCTTTGGGAGGTAAAGCCCAGTTTGGAGGTCAGCGATTTGGTGAAATGGAAGTGTGGGCTCTGGAAGCCTATGGTGCCTCCAGTACCTTGCAAGAGATATTAACCGTTAAGTCAGACGATGTCATTGGTCGTGCCAAAACCTATGAATCCATCGTGAAAGGGGAAACCCTTCCAGAACCCGGATTACCGGAATCTTTCAACGTATTGATGCACGAGCTGAAAGGATTAGGATTAGACATTAGATTAGAAGAATAATTAAAACATTGCAGTTGAGTTATGCTTAGAAATAACGAAATCATTACCCAAAAGAAATTCAATAAAATATCCATAGGTTTGTCCTCTCCGGAGGTCATCTTAGGCAATTCCAGAGGCGAAGTTCTCAAGCCTGAAACGATCAACTACAGAACCCACAAACCCGAACGTGACGGTCTGTTTTGTGAGCGAATCTTTGGCCCGGTCAAAGATTTTGAGTGTGCCTGTGGTAAATACAAGCGTATCCGATACAAAGGAATCGTTTGTGACCGTTGTGGAGTAGAAGTCACCGAGAAAAAAGTAAGACGTGACCGTGTTGGGCACATCAACTTGGTGGTTCCCGTTGCTCATATCTGGTATTTCAGATCGCTCCCCAATAAAATTGGATACCTTTTAGGTTTGCCTTCCAAGAAATTGGACATGATCATTTATTACGAACGTTATGTGGTCATCCAACCCGGTAATACCAAAAACGAGGAAGGAGAGCCCGTCCAAAAGATGGATTACCTTACCGAGGAGGAGTACCTCAATATCATGGAGCAATTGCCACCCGAAAACCAATTCCTCGAAGATAGTGATCCCGAAAAGTTCATCGCCAAAATGGGCGCCGAATGTTTGATCGAATTATTGTCGAGAATTGATCTCGAAGCCCTCTCCTATGAATTGCGTCACAAAGCCAATAACGAAACTTCTAAGCAAAGAAAAACCGAAGCCCTTAAAAGACTTCAGGTCGTAGAGGCTTTTAAAGATGCCAACGAAAACAGGGAAAATCTACCCGAATGGATGATCATGAAGGTCATTCCTATCATCCCACCGGAATTGAGACCTTTGGTTCCTTTGGATGGTGGACGCTTTGCCACATCAGATTTGAATGATTTGTACCGTCGTGTCATCATCAGAAACAACCGTCTAAAGCGATTGGTGGAAATCAAAGCCCCTGAGGTGATCTTGAGAAACGAAAAGCGAATGCTACAGGAATCTGTGGATTCATTGTTCGACAACACCAGAAAATCCTCGGCTGTAAAAACAGATTCTAATCGTCCCCTAAAATCCCTTTCAGATTCCCTTAAAGGAAAGCAAGGACGTTTTCGTCAAAACCTATTGGGTAAAAGGGTAGATTATTCTGCACGATCAGTGATTGTAGTGGGACCCGAATTAAAACTTTTTGAATGTGGACTGCCCAAGGGCATGGCTGCGGAGCTTTACAAGCCTTTTGTCATCAGAAAATTGATCGAAAGAGGAATTGTTAAAACCGTTAAATCTGCCAAAAAGATCATCGACCGTAAAGAACCTGTGGTTTGGGACATTTTGGAAAATGTATTGAAAGGCCACCCGGTATTATTGAACAGGGCTCCCACCTTGCACAGATTGGGAATTCAAGCTTTTCAACCCAAGTTGATTGAAGGAAAAGCCATTCAGTTACACCCGCTGGTATGTACGGCCTTTAATGCCGACTTTGACGGGGATCAAATGGCCGTTCACCTCCCCCTAGGGCCGGAAGCCATTTTGGAAGCGCAACTTTTGATGTTGGCCTCCCACAATATTCTCAATCCTGCAAACGGTTCTCCCATCACAGTTCCTTCACAGGATATGGTATTGGGACTTTACTATATGACCAAAGCCAGAAAATCAACCAAAGAAGTTCCCGTCAAGGGAGAAGGTTTGACCTTCTATTCTGTTGAAGAAGTCCATATTGCCTACAACGAAAAGCGCGTGGATCTCAATGCTATGGTCAAAATCAGAGCCAAAGACTTTAACGAAGATGGCGAACTGGTATTTCAAATCATCGAATCTACCGTAGGTCGTATATTGTTTAATGAGGTTGTTCCTGAAAATGCAGGATACTTTAATGAAGTATTGACCAAGAAGAATCTTAGAGAGATCATTGGTAAAATTCTAAAAGTAACCAGTGTTCCTGAAACCGCTGAGTTCTTGGATAAGATCAAGAGCATGGGCTATGGATTCGCTTTTAAAGGAGGGCTGTCATTTAGCTTGGGAGACATTATCATTCCCAAGGAAAAAATCGATATGATCGAGGATGCCAACACTCAAGTTGATGGTATTTCCGGAAACTACAATATGGGTTTGATCACCAACAACGAACGTTACAATCAAGTTATCGATGTTTGGACTTCAACCAATGCCAAGCTGACCGAGTTGGCCATGAAGCGTATTAGCGAAGATCAACAAGGTTTTAACTCAGTATACATGATGTTGGATTCAGGAGCCAGGGGATCCAAGGAACAAATCCGTCAGTTGACTGGAATGCGAGGATTAATGGCAAAACCAAAAAAATCGAATGTCGGTGGAGGAGAGATTATCGAAAACCCCATTCTTTCTAACTTTAAAGAAGGATTGTCCATTTTGGAATACTTTATTTCTACCCACGGGGCGAGAAAAGGACTGGCAGATACGGCATTGAAAACTGCCGATGCAGGTTACTTGACCCGAAGATTGGTAGATGTATCTCAGGATGTAATTGTCAATCTTGAAGATTGTGGTACCCTCAGGGGAATAGAGGTCGAACCCTTAAAGAAAAACGAAGAAATCGTAGAATCTTTGGGCGAGCGTATACTGGGGCGTGTGTCTTTACAGACCGTTGTCGATCCGCGAACAGATGAAGTATTGGCCGAAGCCGGAGAACAGATTACGGAAGCCCTAGTGAAGCGCATCGAGAATGCACCCATTACCAGTGTTGAAGTACGATCTCCATTGACCTGTGAAGCCCTTAAAGGGATATGTGCCAAATGTTATGGCAGAAACCTCTCTACGGGTAAAATGGTTCAAAAAGGAGAAGCAGTAGGCGTTGTTGCAGCCCAATCTATTGGAGAGCCTGGAACACAGTTGACACTGAGAACATTCCACGTAGGAGGTGTGGCCGGAAATATTTCTGAGGAAAATCGATTGGTAGCCAAGTTTGACGGAATTGCAGAAATTGAAGATCTGAAAACCGTTAAAGGAGAGGATGCTGAAGGCAATGAAGCCAATATCGTCATCTCCAGAACCACTGAATTGAAATTGGTTGATACCAAGACCAAGAATGTACTCAATACCCACAACATCCCTTACGGATCTTCTATCTTCATTGAGAAAGGATCTAAAATCAAAAAAGGTGATGTCATTTGTCAGTGGGATCCCTTTAATGGTGTAATTGTTTCGGAATTCTCCGGAAAAATCAGTTTTGAAAACATTGAGCAAGGAGTTACTTATCAGGTTGAAATTGATGAGCAAACCGGATTCCAAGAGAAGGTTATTTCTGAATCTCGAAATAAGAAATTGATTCCTACGCTACACATTAATGATACCAAAGGCAATACTCTACGTTCTTATAATTTACCCGTAGGAGCGCACTTGATTGTCAATGATGGCGAAAAGATCAAAGAAGGGAAAATCCTTGTCAAAATTCCAAGAAAATCTGCCAAGTCCGGTGATATTACCGGAGGTCTGCCAAGGGTGACAGAATTATTCGAAGCCCGTAATCCTTCTAACCCGGCTGTGGTGTCTGAGATCGATGGTGTGGTTTCTTTTGGTAAAATCAAAAGAGGAAACCGCGAAATCATCGTTGAGTCCAAATTTGGTGACATCAAAAAATACTTAGTTAAATTGTCCAATCAGATTTTGGTTCAGGAAAATGACTTTGTCAAAGCCGGAATGCCACTTTCTGACGGCTCTATAACCCCTACCGATATCCTTAAAATCAAAGGCCCATCAGCAGTACAACAATACCTGGTGAATGAGGTACAAGAGGTTTACCGATTGCAAGGGGTGAAGATCAATGACAAACACTTTGAAGTAGTGGTGCGTCAGATGATGCGTAAGGTTAAAATCCAAGATCAGGGAGATTCTATCTTCCTAGAAGGACAGTTGGTTTACAAAACTGATTTTATTATCGAGAACGACAGTTTATTCGGTAAGAAAATCGTTGAAGAAGTAGGCGCATCTGAAAACCTAAAAGCAGGTCAAATGATCACCGCACGTCAATTGCGTGACGAAAATTCCCTGTTGATCCGTGAAGACAAAGCACCTGTGGTAGCGCGAGACGCTGCTTCTGCTACTGCTACGCCCGAACTACAAGGGATTACACGTGCTTCACTACAGACCAAATCATTCATCTCTGCGGCCTCTTTCCAAGAGACGACCAAAGTACTGAACGAAGCGGCAGTCAACGGAAAAATCGACTCCCTCGAAGGATTGAAGGAAAATGTTATTGTCGGACACAAAATCCCTGCCGGTACCGGTTTGAGAACGTACGACAACATCATCGTTGGATCCAAAGACGAGTACACCAGCTTGCTAATTGACAAGGAAGAAGAACAACAAGAATTTAATTTATAGTTCATGAGCGATCCCAAACAGCAAAACGAACAACAGATCAATATCGAATTAGATGAAGCTACCGCTGAAGGTACTTATTCCAATTTGGCCATCATCAATCACTCGCCATCAGAGTTTGTGATAGATTTTGTGGCCATTATGCCCGGTACACCCAAGGCAAAAGTAAAGTCCAGGATCATTTTGACCCCGGAACACGCCAAAAGGTTTCAAAGTGCATTGGCCGACAACATCCGTCGCTATGAAGAAAGCCATGGTGAGATTGATTCTAAAGAGCAACCGCCCATTCCTTTAAACTTTGGGCCCGCGGGAGAAGCTTAAACTCTTACCCTCAAAGAAAGTTGGGGGTTTTTTTATTCAAACTCTGAGGTAAAATGAAAAGTAATCTCGAGATACTTTTGTTGTGCCATCTGAAGGGAAAAAGCGGAATCGGCCAGATAGACCAACTGACCTTGTTTGTCAGTGGCCAAAAACTTTTGTTTGACCTTTAAGAAGTCCCGGTAATTTTCGTTTTGTTCATCTTCGGTACTGATCCAGCACGCCTTGTGGACATTTAGGTTTTCAAAGTTACATTTGGCAGTGTACTCGTGTTCCAGTCGGTATTGTATTACCTCAAATTGCAAGGCCCCCACGGTTCCGATCACTTTTCTTCCGTTGAGATTGAGGGTAAACAACTGGGCCACACCTTCGTCCATCAGTTGGTCAATGCCCTTACTGAGTTGTTTGGCTTTCATGGGGTCGGCATTGTTGATAAAGCGAAAATGTTCGGGTGAAAAACTGGGAATGCCTTTGTAATGGATTTCCTCCCCGGAGGTAAGGGTATCCCCGATCTTAAAATTACCGGTATCGTGTAGACCTACGATATCACCAGGGAACGACTCATCGACTACTTCTTTTTTTTCGGCAAAAAAGGCATTGGGACTGGAGAATTTGAGATTCTTTTTGTGCCTCACGTGAAAGTAAGGTGTATTGCGTTTAAAAGTTCCTGAGACAATTTTGATGAATGCCAGACGGTCGCGGTGCTTGGGGTCCATATTGGCATGGATCTTAAAGACAAAACCCGAAAAGGCTGACTCATTGGGCTGAATGATGCGTTTGTCGGTAGACTTGGGTAGTGGAGCAGGGGCAATTTGTATAAAGCAGTCCAGCAGTTCTTGAACCCCAAAATTGTTGAGTGCCGATCCGAAAAATACCGGTTGTAGATTTCCCTCTAAGTATTCCTTTTGATCAAAAGCGGGATAAACCCCTTCGACCAATTCGAGAGATTCTCTGAGTTCTGTCATGGACTCATCTCCAATCGCTTTTTGCAAATCTTCGTTCTCGAATGTGTCGTAGGCGATGGTTTTTGCGATCTTTTGTTTGTCGGTCGGTTCAAATATTTGAATGTTTTTCTCCCAAAGGTTGTAGATGCCCTTAAAGTTGTATCCCATACCAATGGGAAAACTCAGCGGGGTCAACCTCAAGCCCAATTTGGTCTCTACTTCATCCAAAAGGTCAAATGCGTCTTTTCCCTCTCGATCCAGTTTGTTGATAAAGACAATCATAGGAATTTTGCGCATGCGACATACTTCTACCAGTTTTTCGGTTTGCTCTTCCACCCCCTTAGCCACATCGATCACCACAATCACACTGTCCACCGCAGTAAGCGTTCTAAAAGTATCCTCGGCAAAATCCTTGTGACCTGGGGTGTCGAGGATGTTGATCTTTTTGTTTTGATAGTTAAAAGCGAGTACCGAAGTGGCTACCGAAATTCCTCTTTGGCGTTCGATCTCCATAAAGTCACTGGTCGCCCCTTTTTTAATCTTGTTAGACTTGACCGCTCCTGCTTCTTGTATGGCGCCGCCATAGAGCAACAGTTTTTCTGTCAGGGTAGTTTTTCCCGCATCGGGATGGGATATGATGCCAAAAGTCCGTCTTCTTTGAATTTCCTGGAGGAATTCCATATTGATCAATTTGGGCAAAAATATTTAATTAAATCCCATCGCTAAAATTTGTCGATAGGTTTTGTGTAATATATTAGGTATTTTTGATCCAATGGAGGAAGAAAAAGTTGTTTTGGTTGATCTGAAAGATCAACAAGTCGGTACCATAGGTAAGATGGAGGCCCATGAAAAAGCCCTTTTACATCGTGCCTTTTCCATTTTTGTTATGAATTCTAAAAAAGAATTACTGATTCAACAGCGCGCGATTGACAAATACCATTCCCCGGGACTGTGGACTAATTCTTGTTGCAGTCATCAGCGGGAGGGAGAATCCAATATAGAAGCGGGTAACCGGCGTTTGATGGAGGAGATGGGCATGGCCGTGCCATTGGAAGAATTGTTTACATTTATTTATAAAGCCTCTTTTGACAATGGATTAATGGAGCACGAACTGGACCATGTGATGGTGGGTTTTAGTGATGAGGATCCAAAGATCAATACCGATGAGGTTGCTGATTTTAAGTGGATGACCATTGATGCATTGAAAAAAGAATTGAATGAAAAACCCGAAGATTATACCGTTTGGTTTGCCATTATATTTGATCGTTTTTGTCAACACTTAGAAGACCAATAAAAGTTATGAGAGTAACCGTTTGTAGAAAAGCACACTTTAACGCTGCCCATCGGCTTTATGTCAAATCTTGGGATGATGCAAAAAACGAAAAAGTTTTTGGAAAGTGCTCCAATCCTCATTTCCACGGGCACAACTATGAGTTGATTGTCAATGTTACGGGAACCATAGACCCTTTGACGGGTTATGTGATGGATATGAAAGTCCTGAAGGATTTGATCAAAGTGGAGGTTGAAGATGCTTTTGACCACAAAAACCTCAATGAGCAGGTTCCGGAATTCGCAGATTTGATTCCTTCGGCCGAAAACATAGCCGTAGTGATTTACAATAAAATTTTACCCCATTTGAATGAAGACAAAACTTTGGAAATCGTTCTTTACGAAACTCCTCGTAACTTTGTCAAATACAGTGGCTGAATAACTTTAAAAATAAACCCGTTATGTCAAGTATCAAATTATTCAAAAAAGAAATCAACAACAGCATTGGAAGTTTTATTGAAGAGGTTTACGCTTGGGAGTTAAACCATCCCGATGCCGATCTCAAATCGACTGAGGCATTGATCGATAAAGCCATTGCCTTATTTGACGATTTGATTGAAAAAATCCACGCCGAAAAAAGAAAGGGTGGTAAGGAAGGATTTAAACCCCTGAGAGCCGACCTGGGGAAATCTATTGATGGCCTGCAAAAAGAATTGACAAAACTGGGATAGTTATTCACCTGCCTTTTCTGCCTTTCGAGTAGCGATAAACTCAAGAAATTCTTTACCGTATTTGGAGGCTTTGACCTTGTCGGTCAATTTGGAAGCCACGGTATCTAAAAATACGATGTTGGCATCATAGACCTCTGTCAAAGCAATAAAAGGCGCGATAACATTGTCCCCATTGGTACTGGCAAAGTTGAGGGCATACAAATACCTTCGCTTCAACAAATTGTCCATGGCCTCTTTAATTGAATCCAGTGCTTTGCTGTTGTTGTCTTCTTTGGCTACTTCAAAATAGGCTTGAATGTATTCCAAGTTTTTCCCATCGAATTGTCGGGCCAGCTTACGGTATTCTTGTAATAATTTTTGATTTTCGGAACCTGTTACTTTGGCACTGCTCTCAAAGGTTTTGAGCAAAGTGTTGATGGAAATTTCGCCTTTTTCTGCGAAGAATAAAATTCTGTCATTGAGGCTGTCTCCGTCCTCTTTATTCAAATAGAGGTAATAGATCTCAGGACTCTCAATTTCAGTTTTGAATTTGAAGTCGGGGCTACCATTCACCACTACAGAGTCGATATTGACCATTAAAGAATCTTGTATCTTTTGCAAATAGAGGGTTCCCTTTCTCAATCCTTCTACAGTTCCACTCAGGAGCATGGTATTTCCCACAGGTTTGGAGGTGCTTTCACAACCCATCAGTGACAACAGACAGAATAGTGCAATAAATGGCAGGCTTCTACTAAACATAATTGCAGTGCTTTTCACAAAGGTAGTCCAATTTGGCTTTTTATAAAAATGGATTTTGGGCTGATTTGGCTTTTTGGTTTCTGTCCACCGATAAGTTCTGAAATCCCGTTTTTGTACTATTTTTGAATTGTAATGATTCATTCATTTTCAATTTTAAGTTTACTATATCTGGTAATGTTTTCTTCTATGGATTGGGGAAAAACCGGCCATCGCGTGGTGGGTAAGCTAGCACAGCAATACCTCACTTCCAAAGCTCAAAAGGAGATTGATATTTTGTTGGATGGGGCTTCCCTGGTCAGTATTTCCACCTATGGGGATGAAATTAAATCAAATCCAAAATACAAAGCCCTCCGACCATGGCACTATATCAACCTGCCTCTTGATGAGTCTTATGCCAATGCAAAAAAGAATCCCAAAGGCGATGTGGTGATGGCCATCAAAAAATGTATTGCCAAAGTCAAAGACCAAAACGAGCCCAAAAACGAGCGGGCCTTTTATCTCAAATTATTGGTTCATTTTATTGGTGATCTTCATCAGCCCATGCACGCGGGTAGAAAGGAGGATCGTGGTGGGAATTCCATTCGACTCCAATGGTTTGGAAAAACTTCCAACCTCCATCGCTTATGGGACAGTCATTTGATTGACAGTCATGGCATGAATGCTGCCCAACTGCTTGGGGACTTGGAAGAATTAAGCCCCAGATTGATAAAAAAAATTCAAAACCAGTCATTGGAGCAATGGGTCAATGAATCTCAAGCTTTGGCAAAAATCATTTACGAAAATACCCCATCCAACAGCAAGCTAGGAGAGGAATACCAATCCCGATATTTGCCCTTACTTAAAATACAGTTACAAAGAGGGGGATTGCGTTTGGCCGCTCAACTGAACGAAATTTTTAAATGATCTTTCGGAAGGTTAAATTAATTCTGGGTTCCAGTGCTTTTTTGGTTTTAGGGATCTGGTGGAGCCAATGTTCTTGCATGGCGCCTTCCATCAACAACAAACTACCGTGATGGAGTTCCATTTTGTATCGTTGCTCTTTGATGCTTCGGTGTTTGAAATGAAAAAAGCGGGCGGCTCCAAAACTGTAGGAAGCGATCTGTGGATGCTTTCCCAGTTCCTTTTCATTGTCGGCATGCCAGCCGTTACTGTCGGCCCCATTGCGGTAGAGGTTGAGTAGAACGCAGTTAAAATCGTGATGACTTACCGTCTGAATTTGATGTAACAGTTCCAAAAGCGCTTCCGTCATGGGGTGGGGTTGGAGGGTTAAACCGGAGTAGGTATAGGTGCTGAGCGAATTGCTGTGCAATGAGGTCAGGCGGGGTTGGGCATATACTTTGCCAAAGACTTTGACATCGTCTTGCCGCCAAGGGATGGTTTCCAACAAGGTATTGTAATAGTGATTCGCCCGATCCACTGACAAAAAATTTTGATAATAACGCAATTGAGCATCCGGGAGTTCGGGTTGCCAGTTGGGAGTGGGTGGAGTGATTTTTGGCATTCCCAAAAATAAAAAAATGAGTTTTTATAAAGGTGTTTTTATTGAAAAAGGATCAAGAGATCCTTAGGTTGTATGGTTCAATACCAGACTGCGTTTAGTTTTTCCAGTTCGGAATTGAGAAGGATAAGGGATTTGGGTTCGATGAATTGGGTGTTGATGGTCAATTCTTTGTGATCCGTTTTGAGGATATAATCCCCTGCGATTTTTTTGATCTTTTGGATTTCAGACAGTTTTAATTTCTTTCCCAAAGGTTCATTTATTTTAATGATACCATTTTCGATGCTTAGGTATTGGTAGGTTTTTTGGAAATAATAATTAATGATGCAAAGAACAGAAAAGGCCATCCAAAAGTAACTTATCCAAAGATGCCCCTCTAAATACATCATAATAAAACTAGGACCATCTGGAAAAGTCCATAAACCAAATTGAAGTTTATCGATCTTTTTTTATAACTGATGATCATCTCAGAATTTTGGGGGTATAAACTATCTCAATATACTAAGATAAAAAAATCCCCTGCTCATGGGAAGCAAGGGATTTCTGATCTCTGCAAAATCTTATTTGATCAGATCGACAGAGCGTTTTATAAAGGCGGTTAGGGCTTCTCCTTTTAACAGGTTTTGGGAAAGTCGTGCCAGATCGAGTGCTTGTTGTATGAGGCGTTCTCTTTTTTTGGCGGTTTTGGTCTGTAGGATTTGTCCTACTAATTCGTGATTGGTATTGACCAAAAGGGTGTACATTTCCGGGAAAGTACCCATCATACCACCGCCGGTTTGTTGCATCTCTTTCATTCGACGCATGAACTCCGGTTGGGTCAGCACAAAGGGTAGGCCATTGCTGTCCATGGCCTCCAGTTGAATGGTGTATTTTTCTCCGGGAACCACGGCTTCGATCATGGGTTTTAGGCTTTCTTTTTCTTCATCCGACATTTTGGAGACCGTGGCTTCTTCTTTTTTGATGAGGTTTTCCACAGCATCTCCGTCCACACGTGCAAAGGCGATATTGTCCTTATCACCTTCCAGTTTTTGGATCAGGTGAGCGATGATGGGTGAGTCTAACAACAGTACTTTATAGCCTTTGTCTTTGGCAGTTTCGATGTATTGGTGCTGTTCTTCCACATTGGAAGCATAAAGGAATATCAGTTTTCCGTCTTTGTCGGTCTGACTGTCTTTCAGGGCGGCCTCCAATTCGGCATAAGTTAGGTATTCACCTTCCGTGGTGGGGTAGAGCATGAATTGTTCGGCTTTCTCAAAAAATTTATCCTCGGTCAGCATACCGTACTCGATCACCACTTTGATGTCATTCCATTTTTCTTCAAATCCTTTGCGGTCTTTTTTAAAGAGGGAACTCAGTTTGTCGGCAACCTTACGGGTGATGTAGTTACTGATCTTTTTGACCGCACCGTCGGCTTGTAAATAACTCCGGGAGACGTTCAGAGGAATGTCGGGAGAGTCAATTACTCCGCGCAATAGGGTCAAAAATTCGGGAACAATTCCTTCTACATTGTCTGTGACAAAAACCTGGTTTTGATAGAGTTGGATTTTGTCTTTTTGGAGGTTGAGGTCGTTTTGAATTTTGGGGAAATAGAGAATACCGGTCAAATTAAAGGGGTAGTCAACGTTGAGGTGGATGTTGAACAGGGGTTCCTCAAACTGCATGGGGTACAATTCCCGGTAAAAAGATTTGTAATCCTCCTCTTTAAGGTCGGCGGGAGTTTTGGTCCAGGCCGGGTGGGTGTTGTTGATGATGTTGTCCACCGTTTGGGTTTCGGGTTTGGCATCTTCTTTGGCATCATCGGGTAAAGGCAGGGTTTCTTCCTTGGTTCCAAACTTGATGGGGAAGGGCATGAATTTGTTGTACTTGTTGAGTAATTCTTTGATACGGGCTTCCTCCAAAAACTCGGTAGAATCCTCTGCAATGTGGAGGATGATCTCTGTTCCTCGTTCTTTTTTGTCTGCTTTATCTAAAGTGTATTCGGGTGAACCGTCACAAGTCCAGTGTGCTGCCGGGGCGTCTTGGTGGGACTGGGTGATGATTTCAACCTTTTCGGCTACCATAAAGGCGGAATAGAATCCCAGACCGAAGTGTCCAATGATGCCTGAGTCTTTGGCGTTGTCTTTGTATTTTTCCAAGAATTCTTCAGCACCCGAAAAGGCAACCTCATTAATGTATTTATTGACTTCGTCTGCGGTCATCCCCACACCTTGGTCGATGATGTGAATTTTTTTATTGTCTTTGTCAACTTTAACTTCGATACGAGGATCGCCAATTTCGCCTTTGACTTCACCAATGCTGCTGAGGTGCTTTAGTTTACTGATTGCATCTGTCGCGTTTGAGATCAGCTCTCTGAGAAAAATTTCATGGTCGCTGTAAAGGAATTTTTTGATCAGGGGGAAGATGTTCTCTACCGCAACATTAATTTTACCATTTGCCATTTTATTGTTTTTTTAATTTGTCAATACACAGTCAAAAAAAATACCAAAGGCAAATAAATGACACATTGGCATGATATTTTGTTTAAGTTTTTTTTAAAATAAATAAACATTTTTGTAAATTTGTTACAAATACCACTTGAAATGAGTCAAAACGAAGAGAAAGAAAAGTTATTGATCATCACTGCATTTATGAATTATACTTTGGAAAAAGATCATTATCCAAAATCGGTTTATAAGTTTTGCCAAGCGTCTGATATGGAGGAAAAAAACTTTTATAAGTTCTTCGGCTCATTGGATGGTGTAAAGGCGATGATATGGGTAACTTTATACGATAACGCAATGTCGCTTTTGGAAAAGGATGAGAACTTTGAGAAGGCCAAACCCAAGGAAAAGCTACTTTCTTTTTATTATACTTTCTTCGAAGTGATGTTGCTCAATAGGAGTTACATTTTATTTGCGCTTTCGGGAGGGGAAAAAATAATGACTAAGATGGGTCAGCTATCCTCTCTGAGAAAAACTTTTAAAGGTTTTGCTTCAGAATTGATCGAAGACGGTAATGTAGACAAGCCCTCTTATTTAAAGCATCCGCCCAAAATATTCTCGGAGGCAGCATGGGTACAATTGGGCTTTTTGATCAAATTTTGGATCGAAGATTCCTCTGCCGACTTTGAAAAGACGGATCAAGCCATTGAAAAATCAGTCCAAACGGCTTTTGATGTTTTCGATAATACTCCTTTGTCAGCATTGGTGGATTTTGGTAAATTTTTGTGGAAGGAAAAATTTGCAGTCTCTTGAAATCATTGGATTATATCCCAACCAACAAAATCGCACGGGCGGGGAACTTAGTTACTACCGGCCTAAAATTGGGTGGAAACTACCTCAAATATTACGGTGAAAAAGCGCTTAAGGTGGACGGCAGTCGCGAGCGCCTGGACGAGGAGAATGCAAAAGATATTTATAATTCTCTAAAAACCTTAAAGGGAAGTGCTCTAAAAGTAGCACAGATGTTGAGTATGGAAAAAAACCTCCTGCCGAGGGCCTATGTCGACCAATTCAGTTTAGCACAGTTTTCCGTTCCACCACTCTCTTGGCCTTTGGTCAAAAAAATGATAAGAAAATATTTGGGAGCTAACCCCGAATTGGTTTTTGATACGTTTGCTGCCCATTCTAAAAATGCTGCCAGTATCGGTCAGGTACATCAGGCAACTAAAGATGGGAAAAAACTTGCTGTGAAAATTCAATATCCTGGGGTGGCAGACAGTATCAGTTCCGACTTGAGTATCGTAAAACCCATTGCGCTGAGGATGTTTAATCTCAAAGGCAAGGATACTGACAAATATTTCAAAGAAGTTGAAAACAAATTGTTGGAGGAAACGGATTACGAACTGGAATTAAAACAAAGCCAATGGATTGCAGATCAATGTAAAGGCATCCCTTATCTTAGGTTTCCAGCCTACTACTCAGAATATTCTTCTGACAAGATCTTGACCATGGATTGGATGGAAGGATTACACATTTCGGAATATGTGTCAGCCCAACAACAAGATCAGGAAATGAACCACCGTTTGGGTCAAACCCTGTGGGATTTTTATATGTTTCAAATTCATCATTTGAAAAAAGTACATGCGGATCCCCACCCGGGCAATTTTCTAATCGATGAGTCTTACAATTTGGTTGCTCTAGATTTCGGCTGTGTTAAGGCCATACCCGATGACTTTTACAATCCTTATTTTGAATTGGCAGATCTCAAAATTGAAGATAATCCCTTGCGTTTTCAGGAAATTCTATATAACCTGGAAATTTTAAGAACCGATGATACGGCCGAGGAGGTAGTTTATTTTACGGAATTGTTTGGTCGTTTGATCAAGTTATTGACCTTGCCTTTTACGCAAAAGGAATTCGATTTTGGCGATGCTGTTTTTTGGGGTGAGATTAACAGTCTAAGTGAGACCCTTTCCTCTGATCAGCGATTGCGAAAAATGAATGGCAATAGAGGTTCCAAACATTTTATTTACATCAACCGTACTTTTTTTGGATTGTATACTTTGCTTAACGACCTCAAAGCCAAAGTAAATACTGAAGCTTTCCGAAAATACTGCTAACCTAGGATTATCAGCCATAAATTTTAAGAAATGAAAAGATTAAAAATTTTATCCCTATCCCTTTTATTGATCTCGATGTACTCTTGCTCTAAAGATGAAAACGAGCCTCAAATGGTGATTCAAAAAACTATTTTTGAACACGTGGCAAGCAGCATGAATTATTCCTATTTGACCTATGCACTGCAGAAAACAGATTTGGATGATGTTTTGAATGGGGAGGGTGAATATACCTTGTATGCACCCAACAACAACGCATTTATTGGTTTTCTAATGCGTGGAGGTTACAGTACTTTGGATGAAGTTCCTACAGAAGCACTAAAAAAACTTTTACTGAATCATGTAATGGTAGGTCAAATTCGATACCGCGATTTCAAATCGGGGTATTATCCAACTGCTGCCAGCAGTGATGTGAACGACCGACCCTTGTCCATGTACATCAATCAAGTCAATATGAGGGTGACGCTCAACGGCAGTTCAAGAATTGTTCAAGGCAATGTGAATGCATCAAATGGAGTTATTCATGCTGTAAATGCAGTGATTCCAATTCCGTCCTTGGTGACATTTGTATTGGCAGACCCTAACCTTTACAACCTCGCCCTGGCGCTTACAAGAGATGATCTAACTGTGGATTTTCCAACGATTTTAAATACTGAAAATGGAAGTGCTCCTGCTCCCTTTACTGTTTTTGCTCCCAACAATATGGCTTTTGTGGATTTGTTGAATGAGCTGGAGGTTGATCGACTGAGTTTTATCGATGAGCCTACCCTTAACTCCACCTTGAATCACCATGTTCTGGGTGAGACGAGCGCTTTGTCTTCTGATCTCTCCGATAATTTAATACTGAGTACGCTGGGGGGCGATATTACTGCCAATGTTTCGGGTGGAGCCTCATTGACAGATGGTAATGCGAGGGTGTCTAATATCATTACAGTAGATATTCAAGCCAATAACGGTGTCTTACACATTATCGATAAGGTCATTCTTCCCTTTTAACAGGGGTTTAAGGGCATTCTATTTATTTAAAATATTGGATTTTTTTCTTTGGTTTGTGATGTAAACTAATTTACAGTTAAATCTAATTTTCAGACATACCGGGAGTTAGATGTTTTGTTGCCTAATTATTTTTGAAAAAATGAACAATTAAATTTACTTTATTTAAATTGCATCAATCACAATCAATTTTATGTACAATTCAAAGATTATCGGAATGGGCATGTATGTCCCCGAGAATTTAGTAACCAATGAGGATTTAACTTCAATGATGGACACCTCCCATGAGTGGATCATTGAACGAACAGGAATAGAGGAGCGTCGCCACATCAAAAAAGGAGACGGTAATACCACAGCAACTATGGGTGTTAAGGCAGCCAAAATTGCAATTGAGCGCGCCGATATTGATAAAAATGATATCGATCTCATCCTTTTTGCCACCCTGAGCCCCGATTATTATTTTCCCGGTTCCGGGGTGATTGTTCAACAATACCTGGAAATTCCAACCTGCCCGGCTATGGACATTCGCAACCAGTGTTCGGGCTTTATCTATGCATTATCTACTGCCGACCAGTTCATCAAAACAGGGATGTACAAAAACATATTGATCATCGGATCCGAAAACCATTCCGGTGGTTTGGACATGACCACCCGCGGAAGAGGGGTTTCGGTTATATTTGGCGACGGAGCAGGCGCAGTTGTACTCAGTAGATCTGAAGATGCTGACAAAGGGATTCTATCCACTCATCTTCATTCCGAAGGACAATTTGCAGAGGAATTGGCCTTGATCGGACCCAGCACCAACCGATGGGTCCCCGAAATATTAGAGGCCAATGATCCAACTGATATTTCATATTACCCCAACATGAATGGTCAACTGGTTTTTAAAAATGCAGTGGTCCGATTTTCGGAAGTCATTATGGAAGGTTTACAACAAAACAAGATGACTCCGGATCAAATTGATATGTTGATCCCTCACCAGGCGAACCTCCGTATTTCTCAATTCATTCAAAGGAAATTTGGTCTTAATGATGAGCAAGTCTACAACAACATCATGCGTTATGGTAACACCACTGCGGGATCCATTCCCATCGCTCTGACAGAAGCATGGGAGGAAGGTAAAATCAAATCCGGAGATTTGGTGGTCTTGGCTGCCTTTGGAAGTGGATTTACCTGGGGAAGTGCTTTGATCAGGTGGTAGTCTTCTTTTGACGTATCAACAATAAGCCCAAAAAGGTCAATAGTCCATTGAGGGGCAGTAACTCATATCCTATTTGATAACCGCCCAAAGATTCGGGTGATAAGTTACCCACCAACACGATTAACAATATGGACAGAATTACTACCATCCATACCCTGCGGTCCTGAATTTGAAATGGGGTGAAAATACCAAATGCAAATAACCCCAATAGTGGGCCATAAGTATAGGAGGCCACAGTCAACAAACCGTCGATCACATTCCGATCCAAGACGTATTTGAACAATATAACCACCACGACAAGAACGAGGCTCATACCCAGATGGGTTTGCTTGCGGATCTTTTTTTGTTGATCTTCGGAATATTGATCCAGTTTTAGGAAATCGATACAAAAGGATGTGGTCAAAGAGGTCAGAGCACTATCGGCACTGCTGTAGGCGGCAGCGATCAAGCCCAGAATAAAAATAATACCTACTCCCAATCCCAAGCCACCATTGATGCCAACTTCGGGGAATAAAAGATCGGTTTTGGGGCTGCCCTCCATAAGTGGTATCATGATTTGGTTTTGTTCGGCATAAAGAAAGATCATCGCACCCAGCAGTAAAAACAAAAAAGTAACCACAATCAAAACCAAACTGAATACAACCATATTGATCTGCGCCGCTTTAAGACTTCGGCAGGTCAGGTTTTTTTGCATCATGTCTTGGTCCAATCCTGTCATGCAAATGGTGATGAACACCCCTCCAATAAATGATTTCAAAAAGTGATTTCGGACCATTAAATCCCCGGTTACCCAGGTACGGGTATAGTTTTGAAATCGATTTTCTGTAAGGATTTCTGACAGATTTAAATTGAGTGCATTTCCAAGGTGATAGAGGGTCAGACCCACAGAAGTCAACATTAGAAGTGTTTGCAGGGTATCGGTCCATACAATGGTTTTGATGCCTCCTTTATGGGTATAAACCCAAATCAATACAACGGACAGCACTACTGTGATTTCAAAGGGTACGCCCCAGGCATCGAAAATAAATTGTTGTAGAACGATGGCAACCAAAAAAAGTCGAAAGCTGGCTCCCAAAACTCTTGAAATAAAAAAAGAAACGGCCCCAACTTTATGACTGTTATAGCCAAAACGGTCTTGCAGGTATTCGTAAATGGAGGTTAGATTTTGGCGGTAATAGATGGGGAGCAGAACAAAGGCGACGACAAAATAGCCTGCCCAATAGCCCAGCACCACTTGGAAATAGCTGAATCCGGAGTCGCCCACCCAACCGGGTACCGAGATAAAGGTGACACCGGATAGAGAAGCCCCTACCATTCCAAAAGCGACCAGGTACCAAGGAGAATTTCGATTGGCGGTAAAAAATGTTTGATTGTCAGCCTGCTTGCCAGTGAGGTAAGCAATGACCATCAACAGGGCGAAATACCCCAAAATCAAAACCAATATAAAAGCGGGTTGTAACATAATGGGTCTAAAGATACAAATTCAAAGCATGAGAATTATTCCTAAATTTACAACATGGAATTCTCCTCGAAGCTATTGGAAAATGCAGTCAATGAAATCGCCCAATTACCGGGTATCGGAAAAAGGACAGCATTGCGATTGGCATTACACTTGCTCAAACAACCCAAAGAAAACACTTCTCACTTGACCCAAGCGTTGAATGACCTAAGGGAACACATCAATTTTTGTTCCTCTTGTCATAATTTGTCTGACGTTCCCGTATGTGAAATATGTTCGAACCCTGCGCGGGACGATTCTTTGCTGTGTGTGGTGGAGGACATTAGGGATGTGATCGCCATCGAAAATACCGGGCAGTTCAAAGGTTACTATCACGTTTTGGGAGGGATCATCTCCCCCATTGATGGTGTAGGACCCCAAGATTTAAATCTAGATTCTCTGGAGCAAAAAGTCAAAGAAGGTAAAGTAAAAGAAATAATTTTTGCTTTGAGTGCAACCATGGAAGCAGATACAACCAATTTTTACATCTACAAAATACTGGCACCCTACGATGTTAAAACCTCGGCCA
Source organism: uncultured Flavobacteriaceae bacterium (assembly GCA_938082715.1). Classification (GTDB taxonomy): domain Bacteria; phylum Bacteroidota; class Bacteroidia; order Flavobacteriales; family Flavobacteriaceae; genus UBA8316. Next base: position 23,711 of record CALKCR010000023.1, read on the forward strand.
TTGCACGGGGAATTCCCGTGGGTGATGAGCTAGAGTATACCGATGAAGTCACTTTGGGGAGGAGTATTCTCAAAAGAGTGCCTTACGAAAACTCGATAGTAAATAAATAGGGAGCTCATTTATTCCCTTGTATAAATACCTATATTTCCCCTTTAAATTTGGTAATTTTGTACTTTCTTAAAAAATGGGCAAATACTTTTTGAAATTACCCAAGATGGGTGAAAGCGTTGTGGAAGCTACTTTGACCAAATGGTTAAAAGAAGAGGGAGAGTCCATTGATGTGGACGATATTGTAGTGGAGATCGCTACGGATAAGGTCGATTCTGACGTGCCCAGTGAATTGAGTGGTGTATTGATCGAAAAGAAATTTGCAGAAAATGAAGTCGTTCAGGTAGGAGAGGTGATGGCCGTCATCCAAACAGAAGGCGATGAAACTGAGGTCGAACCTGTCCTCGAAGTTGAACCTCCCAAAGAGAAAATAGAAGTTTCCATTCCTAAAGTGAAGACCCTTAGCTTGCCCGACCCATTGCCCGAATTTGAAAGTGTGTCCAAAACCGTAGAAGATGCCAAAGCCATGGTCTCGCCCCAAACTTCCGGTAATTATAGCGAATTTCTCTCCCCCCTGGTCAAGAGCATTGTCAAGGCAGAGGGATTGAGCCAGGTGGAGCTAAAAAGTATTAAGGGCAGCGGAAAAGACAACCGAATCACCAAAAAAGACATATTGGCCTATTTGGCCCAGCGCGGCAGTTCTTTTCACACTACTCTAGAAAAACAAACTACTGAAAGTTCGAACCCTTCCTCCCCAATTTACTCAACAAAGACAACTACTGGGTCAGGCATCATATCCAAAAGCGATGGTGATCAAATCATCGAGATGACCCGTATGGCCAAGCTTACGGCAGATCACATGATCCGCAGTAAACAGACATCGGCCCACGTTCAATCATTTATCGAGGCAGACATGACCAATTTGTGGGATTGGCGGGAGAAAGTCAAAAACGAATTTTTGGAGAGAGAAGGTGAAAAATTGACTTTTACCCCCTTATTGATTACCGCCCTGATCAAAGCTTTAAAGGATTTCCCGCTTTTAAACAGTTCGGTAGAAGGGGACACCATAATACAGAAAAGGGCCATCAATATAGGTATGGCTGCCGCCATGGCCGATGGAAACCTAATTGTTCCGGTGATCAAAAATGCTGATCATTTGAATATGGTAGGTTTAGCCAAAGCAGTGAATGATTTGGCCCATCGTGCCAGAATACAACAATTGAAGCCAGAAGAAGTTCAGGAAGGAACTTTTACCTTTACCAATATTGGTAATTTTGGATCGCTCACAGGGACCCCCATCATCAATCAACCACAAGTGGGGATTGTCGCGGTGGGTGTGATCCGAAAAATGCCGGCAGTGATCGAAACCTCCCAGGGGGATTCGATCGCCATTCGTAAAAAAATGATCATCTCTCACAGCTATGACCATCGCATCATCAATGGTGCCATAGGAGGCCAGTTCATCAAGAGCATGGCTGATTACCTTGAAAATTGGGATAAAGACCTTTCCATATAAACTTTGATTCATGAAATTAAAACTCACCAGACCCCTATGTTTTTTCGATTTGGAAACTACAGGGGTAAATGTTACCAACGATCGTATTGTTGAAATTGCAGTTTTAAAATTACATCCCGACGGAACAAAAGAGGATAAAGTTTGGCGGGTCAACCCCGAATGTCCCATTCCAGCACAAGCCTCGGCTGTTCACGGTATTTACGACGCTGATGTGGCCAACGAACCCAATTTCAAGGCGCTTTCTAAAACCATTTACAGCTTTATTAAAAATTCGGATTTGGCCGGATACAATTCTGATCGTTTTGACATTCCACTATTGGCAGAGGAGATGCTCAGGGTGGAAATCGATTTTGATATGGCCCATTTTAAAACCATCGATGTACAAACCATTTTTCACAAAATGGAACAGCGTACCCTAACAGCAGCTTTAAAATTTTACTGTGATGAAGAGCTGGTCGATGCGCACTCTGCCATGGCCGATACCCAAGCCACCCACGATGTTTTGATGGCACAATTGGAGCGATACGATGAGTTGGAGGGAGATGTTGATTCCTTGAATGTATTTACCACCCGAAAAAAATCTGCTGATTTTGCAGGCTTTATTGTTTTCAATAAAGAAGGAGAGGAGTGCTTTTCGTTTGGTAAACACAAAGGCAAGACCGTAGAAAGTGTATTGGAGAACGAACCAGGTTATTTCGGTTGGTTACTCAATGCCGATTTTCCCATGTATACCAAAAAAGTCCTTACAGCCATCCGCTTAAGAAAATTAAACACCTAATTATTTTTTGTGAAAATTATTTGTATTGGTAGAAATTACCCACAACATGCAGCGGAGTTGGGCAATGAAAAACCGGAGTCCCCTGTGATCTTTATCAAGCCCGATACGGCAAAGCTTCAAAGACGGTTTCCATTTTATATCCCTCATTTCTCGAATGAAATTCACCATGAGGTAGAGGTGTTAGTCAAGATCAATCGTATTGGCAAATACATAGAAGAAAAATTTGCCCATAAGTATTACCAACAAATTGGCTTGGGCATTGATTTTACGGCCCGTGATCTCCAACAAAATTTAAAAGAGAAGGGATTGCCTTGGGAAAAGGCCAAGGCTTTTGACGGATCTGCCTTGATCGGCAGTTGGTATGAAAAAGAGCATTTTACGGATTTGAACCAACTGGATTTTGAACTCGTTAAAAATGGCAGTACTGTTCAAGAAGGAAATACCTCCCAAATGCTTTGGAGCATTGATGCTTTGATTGCCGAAGTATCTCGATTTTTTACCCTAAAAATCGGCGATATAATTTTTACCGGAACCCCCGCTGGTGTGGGCCCTGTTGTCGCAAATGATGTTTTGGAAGGATATTTGGGAGAGGAGAAAGCTTTTAAGGTAAATATAAAATAGAATGAAAGCTGAACTGGTCAGTATAGGAGATGAGATTTTAATAGGACAAATTGTAAATACCAATGCAGTTTTTTTGGCAAAAGAATTGAATAAAATAGGGGTTGAAATAGCTCAGATCAGCAGTATATCTGATCACAAAGAGATCATCATCAAGGCATTGGACGAAGCCCGAAATAGAGCCGACATCATCATCATGACAGGGGGACTGGGCCCAACCAAGGACGATGTGACCAAACATACACTTTGTGAATATTTTGACGATCATTTGATCAAGAACGAGACTGTTTTGGAGCACATTGAGAACATCTTTAGGAAATACGTCACCACCCCCATCAGTGACATGAACCGTCAACAGGCCAACTTACCGACCAAGGCCACGATCCTTCACAACCAATTCGGCACCGCAGCCGGAATGTGGTTTATGGATCAAGGACAGGTATTTATTTCCCTACCCGGTGTACCTTATGAGATGGAGGCATTGGTAAAAAATGAGGTTTTACCCAAAATTCAACAACAATTCGTTCTCCCTGCCCTACACCACAAAACCATTTTAACCTACGGTCTGGGGGAAAGTGTCATTGCCGAAAGAATTGCAGATTGGGAAAACAATCTTCCCAAACCCATCAAGTTGGCTTATTTGCCCAGTTTGGGGAGGGTACGATTGCGATTATCGGCCAAGGGGGCTGAATTCGAGACCCTGAAAATACAAGTGAACACCCAGATTGAAAAGGTCATTCCATTGATTCAGGACATCTATTTTGGTACAGAAGAAGATCAATCCATCGAATTTTTAATTGCCGAAAAATTGAATCAATTGGGGAAAACACTATCCTGTGCTGAGAGTTGTACGGGTGGTGCCATTTCCACAAGGTTTACCGCTCATCCGGGGGCTTCTTCTTTTTTCAAAGGAAGTGCAGTTACCTATGCTGTAGATTCAAAAACCAGCCTACTGGGGGTAGAAAGCAGTATGATTGACCAATACGGCGTGGTCAGTGGTCACGTGGCATCCGCTATGGCTTTGGGGGCTCAAAAAAAGTACAAGTCCGATTTTGCGCTTGCCACTACCGGAAATGCAGGACCTACCAAGGGGGACTTGGGGCAAGAAGTAGGTACTGTTTTTATTGGATTGGCTACGCCCGATGGCGTTAAAAGCTTTCAATTTAATATGGGAAACAACCGTACCCGTGTGATCCACAAAACCGTTAATCAGGCCTTTGAAATGCTGTATAGATCATTGTTGATGTAATGTTTTTTATTCTTCTTTAAATTTTTTGAAACTATCTAAAAAAGTGTAAATTTGCAACCTGTTAAAAAAGAATAATCACCATGTCTAGAGTTTGCGATATTACGGGAAAGCGGGTAATGTTTGGAAACAACGTTTCCCACGCCATGAATAAAACCAGAAGACGCTTTGACATCAACTTGATCAAAAAACGTTTTTACATTCCCGAGGAAGACAAATGGATTACCTTAAAAATCAAAGCTTCCGTTTTGAAAACCATCAACAAGAAAGGAATCAGTGCTGTGATTAAAGAGGCAAAAGCTCAAGGCATTTTATAGATATTAGCATGGCCAAGAAAGGAAACAGAGTTCAAGTGATATTAGAGTGTACAGAACACAAAGAGTCCGGTCAGCCCGGAACTTCTCGTTATATCACGACCAAAAATAAAAAGAATACGCCCGACCGATTGGAGATTAAAAAGTTCAATCCCATTCTCAAGCGTATGACCCTTCACAAAGAAATTAAGTAATTATGGCAAAGAAATCAGTAGCAACCCTGCAAACGGGATCAAAAAAATTGACAAAAGCCATCAAAATGGTCAAGAAAAATAATTCTAATTCTTATTCATTCGTTGAAACCATTATCAATCCCGATCTCGCTAACGAATGGTTGAGTAAACAATAATTTTTTACATCTCTCCAAAATATAAGCTACTTTTACGGTAGCTTTTTTTATTGGTACACCTATGAGTTTTTTAAAATCCATTTTTAGTCCGGAAAAAAAAGAGCAATTGGACAAGGGCCTTTCTGCTACCAAAAAGTCCTTTTTCTCCAAATTGGGAACTGCCGTTGCCGGAAAGTCAAAGATCGATGCAGACTTACTAGACGAATTGGAGGAGGTGTTGATTCGATCCGATGTAGGGGTGGCCACTACGCTCAAGATCATCGATGCTTTGGAGGCAAGAGTGGCCAAAGACAAGTATTTGGGTACTTCGGAACTGGCTCAAATCTTACGTGAGGAAATTACCACCCTTCTAAGGCAACACCAACAAGAGGAGGTAAAGGGTTTTGACGCAGCTTTGCCCAACCATCCAGAAGTGATCATGGTGGTGGGTGTCAATGGAGTGGGCAAAACAACCACCATAGGCAAGTTGGCGCATCACTTCAAGGCCGGAGGGAAGAAGGTCATGTTGGGTGCAGCGGATACTTTTAGGGCCGGTGCCATTGATCAATTGCAGATCTGGGCAGATCGTGTGGGTGTGGACATTGTCAAGCAAGAAATGGGCAGTGATCCTGCCTCTGTTGCTTTTGACACATTACAGTCGGCTGTAGCTCAAAAAAGTGATTTGGTCATCATTGACACCGCAGGGCGATTGCACAACAAAATCAACCTGATGAATGAATTGGTAAAAGTCAAAAAAGTAATGGATAAAGTGGTTCCCAATGCGCCCCATGAGGTACTGTTGGTATTGGACGGATCTACCGGTCAAAACGCCTTTGAGCAAGCCAAACAGTTTACCGCAGCCACAGAAGTAAATGCATTGGCCATTACCAAACTCGATGGAACGGCCAAAGGGGGCGTTGTTATGGGAATCTCCGATCAATTCAAAATTCCCGTCAAGTACATTGGAGTTGGGGAAGGATTGGAGGACCTGCAGTTGTTTCATGCAGGAACTTTTGTAGGGAGTTTTTTCAGTTAATCCAGATCAATGAAAATCATAGAAAACACATTATTTGTACTGTCGGTTCTTTTTGGACTTTTTGTTTTAGGGCCGGAAGTAAAGGCTCCCGATTTGGAACTGCGACAGCCTGAAATTTCACTTTCCCTTTCCGAACTTAAAGACTGGATCGACACCAAAGAGTCTACTTTCGATAACATCAAACCGTACAACGCCTCTCAATTGGAGTTTTATGATTCCATCCCTCAAAAAACAGCTTATAGTATATTGTACTTGCACGGTTTTTCTGCCAGTACGGAAGAAGGTGATCCCGTACACCGCAATATTGCCCGTGCTTTAAAAGCCAACCTCTACCTGCCCCGCCTGAGTGACCACGGATTGATTGAACAAGAGCCCATGTTGAATTTTACGGGTCAAAAATATCTTGATAGTGCAACAGAGGCATTGGCCGTTGCCAAAAAAATTGGCGAAAAGGTAATCGTTATTTCAAGTTCCACCGGAGGGACGCTGTCCTTGATTTTGGGTAATGATCCACAAATCGCCGCTTTGTTGTTGTTTGGCCCCAATGTCGAAATTTACGATCCCAAATCCAAACTGTTGACTTTGCCCTGGGGACTTCGAATTGCCGAATGGGTACTGGGGAGTAAATACCACAACATGAACAAGATTACGGAGGAAAAAAAGAACTACTGGACGATCCGTTACCGCTTGGAGTCCACTGTTGAATTGCAAAAACTGGTGGAAACGGGGATGCGTCCCGAGGTTTTTCAAAGGATTACCGCTCCTGTCTTTATGGGATATTATTATAAAAATGAGGAGGAACAGGACAAGGTAGTCTCCATACCTGCCATGTTGCGGATGTTTGATCAGCTGGGCACCCCCGAAGATAAAAAACAAAAAGTCGCTTTTCCCGAGGCAGGAGATCATGTGATCATTTCTCATTTGAGTACTCCCAATCACCAACAAGCTGAACTAGCCGCGCTGGCATTTCTACAAAAACAATTAGATGTTGAACGGAATTAAATAAAAGCTGTTGAGAACCAAAAGTAGAAAGCAAAATAAGATCAATGTCATCACCATGGGCTGTTCCAAAAACCTCTATGATTCGGAGGTATTGATGGGGCAGTTAAAAGCCAATGACAAAAATGTGGTTCACGAGGAAGAAGGAAATATTGTGGTGGTCAACACCTGTGGCTTTATCGACAATGCCAAAGAGGAATCCGTCAATACCATTTTGGAGCAAATTCAAAAAAAGCAATCTGGCGATATCCACCAGCTTTTTGTCACCGGCTGTTTGAGTGAGCGTTACAAACCAGATTTGGAAAAGGAGATGCCACAAGTGGATGCCTATTTTGGCACTACCGATTTACCCCAATTGCTCAAGGCCTTAGGGGCGGATTACAAACACGAATTGTTGGGAGAACGCCAGACGACAACCCCCAAAAATTACGCTTACTTTAAAGTTTCCGAAGGTTGCGACCGACCCTGTTCTTTTTGTGCCATTCCCCTGATGCGTGGTAAACACCGTTCTACTCCCATAGAGGAATTGGTTCAAAGGGCTGAAAAACTAGCACAAAATGGAGTCAAAGAACTGCTGTTGATCGCACAAGATTTGACCTATTACGGTCTGGACCTATACCAAAAAAGGCGATTGGCCGATTTACTTAGGGCTTTGGCTAGGGTGTCGGGGATACAATGGATACGAATGCACTATGCCTTTCCTACCGGTTTTCCCATGGAGGTCATAGAGGTGATGAAGAATGAGCCTAAGATTTGTAATTATTTAGACATACCGTTACAGCACATTTCTGATCCCATTCTTAAATCCATGCGCAGGGGTACGACTCAAAAAAAGACAACGGATTTGATTGAAAATATCCGGAAAATACTGCCTGAAATCGCATTGAGAACAACACTGATTGTCGGTTATCCCGGCGAAACAGATGCTGATTTTAAAACCCTTAAGCAATGGGTAAAAGCCATGCGATTTGAGCGTTTGGGCTGCTTTACCTACAGCCATGAAGAAAATACCCATGCCCATCAATTGGAGGACAATGTACCCCAGGAGATCAAGCAGGAGCGTGCCAACGAGATAATGAAAATTCAATCCGAAATCTCTTGGGAACAGAATCAAAAAAAGGTCGGTAAAATCTACCGATGCGTGATTGATCGAAAACAAGGGGAACACTTTGTAGGCAGAACCGAAATCGACTCTCCAGATGTGGATAACGAAGTGTTGATCGATGCAAAAAAGTATTACCTCAAGCTTGGTGATTTTACAGATGTTGAGATCACAGATGCAACCGATTTTGACCTTTATGGCATTCCGATAAAAACCAACCCGCTTGGAGATTAAAAAAACACTCCTATCTTTAAGCTAAAATGGTCATGAAAGCGCATCACATTCCCTTCATCGATATCGGATATTTTTCCGAATTGATGTGCGATTATCTAAACGATAAAAAGGAATTACAGTCATTTCACAGTGGTGTCCCCAGCTTTGAAAACCTTAACCAACAAGCATTAAAAAAAAAGAAAGATTTTTCTCCAAAGATCAGAAAAACGCTTTGTGAGTCGCTGAACCAACAGTACCGTGTTATAGAGATGTCCTCCTCGGTAGCTGAGAACCTCCAACTGCTCGAAAATGAGAATACTCTGACGGTTACCACCGGACATCAGTTGTGTTTGATGACCGGACCGCTCTATTTTATCTACAAAATCGTGAGTACCATTAAACTATGCCGGCAACTCAAAGAGCAATCTCCTGACTTGAATTTTGTCCCCATTTATTGGATGGCGACCGAAGACCATGACTTTGAGGAGATCAGCGCTTTTGTTTTCCGGGGTAAAAAATTCCAATGGAATACCGAGTCGGGTGGCGCTGTGGGAAAAATAAAAACCCGGAGTTTAAAGCCGCTTTTGGATTTATTCAAACAAGAACTGGGCAGCAGTATCAATGCCAATGCATTAAAAACTTTAATCAAAAAAAGCTATGAGACCGGAGGTGATCTGTCCCATGCGACCAGGATCTTTGTGCATTCCCTTTTTGAGGCCTATGGATTGTTGATCATCGATGGGGATGATAAGGAACTAAAGAAACACTTTGTACCTTATCTAAAAGAAGAATTACATAAACAAAGTTGTGCGCAAAGTGTGCTTTCCCAAATTGAAAACCTAAAAAAGGATTACAATCCTCATTACAAGCCTCAAGTTAATCCGCGAGATCTGCATTTGTTTTTTTTGGAAAACGGGAAAAGACATCGGTTAATAAAAAATGAAAATGGTTTTTCGTGGGAGGGAAAAGAGGAAAGTATTGATGCATCAGAAATGATGGATTGGGTTGAGCAATCCCCAGAAAAGTTTTCGCCCAATGTCCTAATGCGTCCCCTGTATCAGGAGGTCATATTACCAAATATTGCATATATCGGAGGCGGTGGGGAACTGGCCTATTGGCTGGAGTTGAAATCTTTTTTTGACGCCCAAAAGGTTGCTTTTCCGTTTTTGATTTTACGAAATTCGGCCTTGGTGATCAGTGAAAAAAATATCCATAAGATCAGCAAGTTCAAACTGGAATTAAAAGACCTCTTTCTCAAAAGAAATGCGTTGATCAACAAAAAAGTCAGGCAGATCAGCAATATTGATTTGGATTTGTCATCTTTTAAAAAGCTCTTGGAGGAACAGTTTGAACATTTAGAGTCCCTGATCCAAAAAACGGACGCCTCCTTTAAGGGAGCGGTCAACGCCCAAAAGGCGAAACAGTTTAAGGGGATCGACCGTTTGGAGCAACGCCTGCTCAAAGCCCAAAAACAAAAGTTAAAAGACCATATAGAGCGTTTGGTTCTTTTACAGGAACAACTTTTTCCCGGAGGACAACTGCAAGAAAGGGTGGAAAATTTTAGTGATTTTTATCTCCAGCACGGCGATGAATTCATCGATTTTCTGATGGAAACTTTTGAGCCTCTATCTGCTGAATTTTCTGTAATTGAGGACTGAGGTTTACCAACATTTTTTTAATAAAATCCCTTTTTTGCCAATTCAAAACTACTGAATATATTGTATTTTTGACAGATGCAAGACAAAGTATTGATTCTTGATTTTGGGTCACAATACACCCAATTGATCGCCAGACGTGTTAGAGAACTGTTCATCTACTGTGAAATCCATCCCTTTAACAATCCACCAAAGAACGCCGAGGAGTTCAATGCCATCATACTTTCCGGCTCTCCCTATTCGGTTCGAGCCCAGGAGGCGCCTCATCCTAAGCTTTCAGCCATAAGAGGCAAACTACCCTTGTTGGCGGTTTGTTATGGTGCGCAGTATTTGGCTCATTTCTCCGGAGGGGCAGTCAAACCGTCCAACACTCGTGAATACGGCAGGGCAAATCTATCTTATATTCAGCCCGGGGAAACCTTTTTTGAAGGAATTGATAAAGGCAGTCAAGTGTGGATGAGTCATAGCGATACGATCGACCAATTGCCCGATGGAGGTTTGCTACTGGCCAGTACGCAAGATGTCAAAAATGCTGCCTATCGTATTGAGGGGGAAACTACTTTTGGAATTCAATTCCACCCCGAGGTATACCATACCATCGATGGAAAAAAACTACTGGAAAATTTCTTAATTAAAATTGCCGACATAAAACAAGATTGGACCCCCGATTCTTTTGTGGAAATGACCGTAAAAGAAATTCGGGAAACCGTAGGTGACCAAAAAGTGATTTTGGGACTGTCCGGCGGAGTAGATTCAACCGTAGCAGCGGTTTTGTTGAATAAAGCCATCGGAGATCAGTTACAATGTGTTTTTGTTAATAACGGCTTGTTGAGAAAAAATGAGTTTGAGAGTGTGCTGAACCAATACCAAGGGATGGGCTTGAACGTCAAAGGGGTTGACGCCACTGATCAATTCTTGAACGCCCTCAAGGGGGAGACTGATCCCGAGGGCAAAAGAAAGATCATCGGCAATACTTTTATCGATGTTTTTGATGATGAATCTAAAAAAATTGCAGGGGTAAATTGGCTGGCACAAGGGACCATTTATCCCGATGTGATCGAATCCATCTCTGTCAATGGGCCTTCGGCAACCATCAAATCTCATCACAATGTGGGCGGATTGCCCGATTATATGAAGCTCAAGCTGGTAGAGCCGCTGAAGATGTTGTTTAAAGACGAAGTAAGGCGGGTAGGTGCCAGTATCGGGATCAATCCCAAATTGCTGGGCCGTCACCCTTTTCCCGGACCTGGACTGGGCATCAGAATTTTGGGTGACATTACCGCAGAAAAGGTAAAGATGCTCCAAGAGGTAGATGCTATTTTTATCAATGGATTAAAAACTTGGAACCTGTACGATCAGGTATGGCAGGCAGGCGCAATGCTCTTACCGGTCAACAGTGTTGGGGTGATGGGTGATGAACGAACCTATGAAAAGTGCGTTGCCCTGCGTGCCGTCCAATCTACCGATGGAATGACAGCAGACTGGGTGGATTTGCCCTATGCGTTTTTGCAAAAAATGTCCAATGAGATCATCAATAAGGTAAAAGGAGTCAATCGGGTGGTGTATGACATCAGTTCCAAACCTCCTGCAACCATTGAATGGGAATAGACCTGAAGAAAAAATCAATTGAAAAAAAATATAATTCTTTTCGTTCTTCTTTTATACGGGATTCTCTTTTCCACCGCACAGGAGATGCCTGAGAAATTTCTTTCTCACAAGGTTAAGAAAAAAGAGACCGTCTTTGGGATTACCCGAAAATACAATATCACAGAATCACAGCTGTATGAGTACAACCCCCTTTTAAAGAAAATAGGGTTGAGAAGGCGAATGGTATTGCGCATACCCGTTTATCCAAAAGTTGTTGAGAAAGTACCCGAGCCACCGGTTGAGGAAGACCAAAATACCCAAGCCTATATTGTAAAACCTAAAGAGACCAAATGGCGAATTGCTTATAATTTTCAGATGACCATTCCGGAATTGGAGGCCTTAAACCCTGAGATCAAAAAAGGACTAAAGGAAGGTCAGGAAATTCGTGTTCCGATTATGGCTTCAACAACTGAAAGTGAAACCATTGATCCGGCTTGGGACAGTAACTACAATTATTACAAAGTACTCCCCAAGGAAGGTTATTATCGCATCGAAAAAAAAATAGGGGTAACCCAAAAGGTATTGGACTCCCTCAATCCTAATCTATCGGAATTGGGATTGCAGGCAGGCATGATTTTAAGGGTTCCCGGCCAAGCCAAAGGGGAGCTAAAGATTCAGGATGATCTTTTGGTAGCGCGTATCTCCCTTTTGGATTCCCTTAAAGAATCTCATGAAATTGAGTTGACTCTCCTATTACCATTCAAAGCCAAAGAGATTGAATACGACTCAATAGAAGACACTCGTAGGTTGTTGCAAAGCCGGAATTTGCATACCCTTTCTGCAGATTTTTATTCAGGGGTGTTGCTGGCAGCAGATACCTTGAGTCACTATGGGTTTTCCGTAAAGCTCAATGTCTTTGATACTCAAAACAGCATCTCCAGGGTTAATGAAATTACCAATACCCATGATTTTTCAGATACCGATGTTATCATCGGTCCGTTGATTCCCTCCAATTTTGATTATCTATCGACCCAGGCAAAAGTCCGAAAAATCCCTAAGATTGCTCCCCTTTCGACCAATCCCGTGGCCCTAAGGGAGGCAGTCTATCAATCGGTAACCTCCAAGAATTTTCTTAGGAAAAGAATGTTTGAGTATTTGGACAAGACTTTGAATCGAGAAGACAATATTGTTTTGGTGATTGATTCTTTGAGTAGGCCGGTGGAAAAAGAGCTTTTGGAATTGTTCCCCAAGGCAACGGTTTTACGCCCTGAAAAAAGTAATTATTTACTGCCTGATTTGGTCGATTCCCTTTTGGTAGATACACTTCCCAACAAGGTAATCCTTGAAAGTCAGGATTTTTCATTGATCTCTAGTGCCAGTTCTCAAATGAGTGCCCAGCAGTCAGAGCTAAGAGCCGTTCAATTGTTTACTACCTACCGTGGCAATGCCTACGAAAACCCCAACTTGTCTCCTAAGCAATTGGGGGATTTGAAGTTTACCTATACCACGGATCGATTGCCCTTAAAGTTGGGAGAATACAATCATTTTCAAGATCACTACATCAGCACCTTTGGTAAACCCCCCAACCGAACCGCCGTCCGTGCTTATGACCTTACGATGGATTTGATCTTGAGAAAAGCTTACTCTGGCAATTTCAAAACGATAGAGCAGATAGGAGAAACGGATTACCAAGAGCACCGTTTCTCATACAAAAAGGAAAATAAGAGTTTTGAAAACACAGGCTATTTTTTACTGCAACACAAAGATTATGAAATCATTGAGCTTAAGAAATAGCAGAAATGCCACAAAAGTAAGTCGGGATTTTGTAAATTTGAGCCCGGTTAGTCATTATATAAAACAAACCGGATGCCGGATATAAAGTATATTTTTGTTACGGGAGGGGTTACATCGTCCCTAGGAAAAGGAATCATAGCGGCATCCTTGGCCAAGCTACTTCAGGCGCAGAGTTTCAAGGTTACCATTCAGAAGTTCGACCCTTATATCAACGTTGATCCCGGTACGCTCAATCCCTATGAACATGGTGAATGTTATGTCACTGATGATGGAGCCGAAACGGATTTGGACTTGGGGCATTACGAAAGATTTTTGAACATCAATACCTCTCAGGCCAACAATGTCACCACAGGAAGGGTTTATCAAAGTGTGATCGAAAAAGAACGTAGGGGAGAGTTTTTAGGAAAAACCGTACAGGTGGTTCCTCACATCACCAACGAGATCAAAGAGCGAATGCAGTTGCTGGGAAACAGCGGTGACTTTGATATAGTGATCACTGAGATTGGCGGAACAGTAGGTGATATCGAATCTTTACCCTATATTGAATCCGTTCGACAATTGATCTACGAATTGGGAGAGGAGAATGCCATGGTCATTCACCTGACGTTGATCCCCTATCTATCCGCTGCAGGAGAGCTGAAAACAAAGCCCACACAACATTCGGTCAAAACTTTGATGGAAAGTGGGATCAAAGCCGATGTATTGGTCTGTAGAACAGAACACAAATTGTCCGAAGACCTTCGTAAAAAATTGGCCCTCTTTTGTAATGTAAGACCCGAGGCGGTCATTCAATCCATAGACGTAGATACCATCTACGATGTTCCCTTGAAGATGTTGGAGGAAGGTTTGGATCGTGTGGTTTTGGATCAATTAAAATTGACTGCCAAATCCGAATTGAATTTGGATGATTGGAAGTCCTTTTTGGAAAAATACAAAAACCCCAAACGAAAAGTCAAAATCGGTTTGGTGGGAAAATATGTCGAGTTGCAAGATTCCTATAAATCGATATTAGAGGCCATTATTCATGCCGGAGCCATGAATGAGGCGGAGGTGGAGGTAGAGACCATCCACTCTGAATTTTTGAATCAGATCAACGCTCAAGAACAGCTCAAGGAGCTTCACGGCCTTATCGTCGCCCCCGGTTTTGGAGGCAGGGGGATCGAAGGTAAAATAGATGCCATTAGCTATGTCAGGGAAAAAAACATTCCCTTTTTCGGGATCTGCTTGGGCATGCAAATGGCAGTTATCGAATACGCCAGAAATGTATTGATGCACACCAATGCCAACTCTACCGAGATCGACGAAAATACCGATTACCCTGTCATCGACTTGATGGAAAGTCAAAAAGGAGTGGTCAACAAAGGTGGCACCATGCGTTTGGGAACATGGAATTGTAACCTTACCCAAGGCAGTAAAGTGGCTGAGGTATATGGAAAGGAGCAGATCACGGAGCGCCACCGCCACCGTTTTGAGTTTAATAACCAATATAAAACAGAGGTTTTTGAAAAGGGAGCCCTAAAAGTCTCTGGTGTCAATCCGGAAACCGGTTTGGTAGAAATTGTAGAAAACCAAGACCACCGGTGGTTTGTCGGTGTACAGTTTCACCCGGAGTACAAAAGCACTGTTTCCAATCCACACCCCTTATTTGTAGCATTTATAAAAGCCAGTATTGACTATCTTAGCCAACAGCAACCGAACTAAAACCCATGGAAGAAAGAAGATTTGATCCCTACCAATTCATTGGATTCGTACTCATTGCGATGATCCTTACATGGATGCTCTATGTCAATAAGCCCGAAGAGGGAGCAAATCCGCCAGTCGAACCCGAAAAAACAGAAGTTGCCAGTCAACCCAGGGAGGTAGCCCCACCGATTCAGTTAAATGACTCCCTCCAAAAAATAAATCTCCAAAGTACTTTTGGGATTTTCAGTAATTGGATGACCGATCAGGGAGCTACTACCCAAACATTGGAAAACAAAGACCTTCTGATTGAAGTCAGTCCCAAAGGGGGATTGCTTGAGCTGGTTCGACTCAAAGATTATACTGATTACCTTGATCAACCTCTCGAATTGGTCAAAGAGGGAAACACACAATTCAATGTTCAGTTCACTACCAAAGACGGCCGAAGGCTCAACACCAGAGATTTTTATTTTTCCCCTCAACTGAGCTCCGAGAATGGAAAACAGATACTATCCCTGAGAGCTGCTATTGCACCAAATCAATATTTGGAATTCGTTTATGCCATTGACGCAGAACGTTTTCTGGTGGATTTTAGCATTCAATCTTCGGGAATTTCGGCCTTGTTGGACAGCAGTGAGCCGGCGGTATTGTCCTGGGAAACCAGTGCTTACCGCAATTCCAAAAGTATTGATTATGAAGGGCGCTATACCGAGCTTACCTATGGCTATGAGGGCGATAAAATAGATTATCTATCCCTGAGTGGAAGCGATGAGGAGTCCCCGGAGGAAGTGCGATGGATTTCTTTTAGACAACACTTTTTTAGTGCTATTTTTATCCCCGAAAAGCCGGTGGATCAACTTACGGTCATTTCCGATAACCTGGCAGATGACAAGTCTTTGGACGAGGTTTTTACCAAAAAATTTGGCGTACAAATCCCATTGGCTTATCAATCGGGGGAATTTGGAAGTCGGTTTGAGTACTATTTTGGAACTACCGATTATCAAACGTTAAAATCCTACGATAGAGATTTGGAATCCTCTATTCCCTTGGGTTGGGGAATTTTTGGATGGCTCAACCGATTTATCTTTTTGCCTTTATTTGGATTTTTATCCTCCTTTTTACCCCACGGGATCGCCATTATTTTGATGACCATTATTGTTCGTTTGGCCATGTCTCCCGTTACTTATAAGTCCTATGTTTCCCAGATTAAAATGAAAGTATTGCGACCCGAAATTGAAGAGCTGAATAAGAAATATAAAGACAATGCAGTCAAGCGTCAGCAGGAGACCATGAGCCTCTACAACCGTGCCGGAGCCAATCCCATGGCGGGTTGTATCCCGGCTTTGTTGCAGCTTCCTGTGTTCTATGCTCTTTTCACGTTTTTCCCCGTTGCTTTTGAATTGCGCAAAAAGAGTTTCCTTTGGGCAGATGATCTGTCTTCCTATGACTCGATCTTGGACTTAGGATTTAACATTCCATTCTATGGTGACCATGTCAGTTTATTTCCCATTTTGGCCTCTGTAGCCATCTTCTTTTATACCCAGATGACTACCGGCCAGCAGACCATGCCCCAGCAACCCGGGATGCCCAACATGAAGATCATCATGTACCTGATGCCGCTGATGATGTTGTTTTTCTTTAATAACTATGCCAGTGGATTGAGTTTATACTATTTTGTTTCCAATCTGTTGACCATCTTTTTGATGTTGGTGATCAAGAATTATATCATTGACGATCAAAAGATCCATGCCCAGATCGAGGAGAACAAAAAGAAACCCAAAAAGGCAGGAGGCTTTTCTGCACGTTTGCAAAAAGCGATGGAAGAGGCCGAAAAGCAAAAAAAAGCCCGCGGTTGATAGGCCCTGTCTAAAGGATCAGAATTTAATTTGTTGGTGTAACTTTGCCCCATGAAAAAGAAAAGGGTTATTGTAGGATTGTCCGGGGGAGTGGACTCCAGTGTAGCTGCCTATTTACTTACCCAACAGGATTACGAAGTCATTGGCCTCTTTATGAAAAACTGGCACGATGAGTCGGTGACCCTTTCCAATGAATGCCCTTGGTTGGAAGACAGCAATGATGCCATGTTGGTGGCCGAAAAGTTGGGTATCCCTTTTCAAAGCATAGATTTAAGTACTGAATACAAAGAGCGTATCGTGGACTATATGTTCGACGAATACTCTGCAGGAAGAACTCCCAATCCCGATGTGCTGTGCAATCGGGAAATTAAGTTTGATGTTTTCTTAAAGATCGCTCTGTCTTTAGGGGCAGACTATGTGGCTACGGGGCATTATTGTCAAAAAGAAGCAGTTTCTGTCGAAAACAAGAGTATTTACCGATTGATCAGCGGTGCGGATAGCAACAAAGATCAATCTTACTTCTTATGCCAACTGACCCAAGATCAATTGGCGAAAACCCTTTTTCCCATTAGCCACCTGCAAAAATCAGAGGTGCGCAAAATTGCCCGGGAATTGAATTTGGTCACCGCCGAAAAAAAAGACTCTCAAGGCCTTTGCTTTATCGGAAAGGTGAGTTTGCCCGATTTTTTACAACAACAATTGCAACCCAAAACAGGTAACATCATAGAAATACCCGAGGATTTTTACAATGGTAAAGAGCCCCCCAAAACCATAGCCACTCAATCCCAAAAAACACGCTATCAAACCACTGATGGAAAAATCGTAGGGACCCACCAGGGCGCGCACTTTTTTACGATTGGTCAACGCAAAGGGCTGGCCATAGGCGGAACCCCCGAACCCCTATTTGTGATCGATACCGATGTAGTAGAAAATGTGGTCTATGTTGGGCAGGGCAAAGATCACCCCGGTTTGTTTCGCCAAGCCCTTCAAGTAAGTCTTGCAGATGTTCATTGGGTACGTGAGGATCTAAAAACCATTCAAGGGGAACCGATGGAGGTGATGGCGCGAATACGATATCGTCAACCCCTACAAAAAGCTACCCTTATCCCTCAAGCCGATGCCTTTTATGTATTGTTTGATCAACCCCAATCCGCCATTACCTCCGGCCAGTTTGTGGCTTGGTATATCGATAAAGAATTGTTGGGGTCGGGGGTGATTGCTTAGGCTTTTTGCTCAGCACTTTCTTCAGAAAACACCACTTCCACCTGATTGTGAAGAATGTCCTCAAAGGTCTCTCTTTTCCGAATCAAACGGGCTTTGCCTTCAAACCATAGCACCTCTGCAGGGCGATATCGGGAATTGTAATTGCTGGCCATAGAAAAGCAATAGGCACCACAGTTTCTGAATACCAATAGGTCTCCTTCGGTGATCTCCCCTATTTTTCGGTTGCTGCCAAAGGTGTCGGTTTCACAAATATACCCGACCACGGAATAAAAGCGTTCTTTCCCCTTGGGATTAGAGAGGTTTTCAATATGGTGATAGGAACCGTAGAGCATGGGGCGGATCAGGTGATTAAAACCACTGTCCACCTGAGCAAAAACCGTAGAAGTGGTTTGTTTTACTACATTGACCTGAGTCACGAAATGCCCTGCCTGGCTAACCAAAAATTTTCCGGGTTCAAAGATCAATTGTAAGTCTCGTCCGTATTCCTTACAAAAATCAATGAATCTTTTGGATAATTTTTCGCCCAGCTCTTCTATATTGGTTTCTATATCATTTTGTTGATAGGGCACTTTAAAACCGCTTCCAAAATCTAAAAACTCCAGGTTTTTAAAATGTTTTGCGGTGTCGAATAAAATTTCGGACGCATGGAGGAAAACGTCAATATCCAAAATATCGCTGCCCGTATGCATGTGGATGCCATTGATTTTCATGGCGGTGTTTTCTACAATACGAAGTAAATGTGGGATCTGATGAATGGAAACACCGAATTTGGAGTCGATATGTCCCACGGAGATGTTGCTGTTGCCGCCCGCCATTACATGGGGATTGATGCGGATACAAACCGGGGTTTTGGGATGTCGGCTACCGAATTGCTCCAGTAACGAAAGGTTGTCAATATTGATTTGAACCCCCATTTTGGCAACCTCTTCTATTTCTTTTAGTGAAACCCCGTTGGGGGTATAAATAATGGCCTGAGGTTCAAAACCCGCTGCCAAACCCAATTGTACCTCCTGGATGGAAACCGTATCCAGTCCCGAACCCGATTGTCGCATCAGTTTTAGGATAGAGATATTAGACAGTGCCTTAGCGGCGTAATTGATCCTCAGATCTCCTATACTGCGGAAAGCAGAGGTCAATCTTTGGTACTGTGAGGCTATTTTTGCTGCGTCATAAACATAGAGTGGATTGCCAAACTCCGAGGCAATGGCCAATAAATCACGGTTCGTCACTTTTGTCCTATTTAATCGATGGCAAAATTAATCCCAAAAATCAAACCACCGCCCTAAAACATCAGATGTTATAAAAATCAAACTTATTGTTTTATATGTAACATTATACTTTTCCACTAATGGTGTATTATTCAGTGGTGATTTACTATTTTTGGGAGATAAAAATCAAAGAATGAATCTACACGAATATCAGGGTAAAGAGATTTTAGCCAGCTTTGGCGTAGCCGTTCAAAACGGTATTGTAGCCAACAATTCTGATGAGGCAGTATCCGCAGCGGAAAAGCTAACGGCAGATACGGGAACCTCATGGCATGTGATCAAAGCCCAGATCCACGCCGGAGGTCGCGGTAAAGGGGGAGGGGTCAAATTGGCCAAGAGTTTGGATGAGGTAAAATCCATTTCCGATCAGATCATCGGAATGCAACTGATCACGCCTCAGACCCCGCCGGAGGGTAAAAAAGTCAATAGGGTACTGATCGCCGAAGATGTTTACTACCCCGGAGATTTAGAACCCAAAGAATTTTATGTTTCGGTTTTGCTTAACCGATCTACCGGAAACAATATGATCATGTATTCTACTGAAGGAGGAATGGACATTGAAGCGGTTGCTGAAAAAACACCCGAGTTGATTTTTACGGAAGAAATTGGCCCTGCCCACGGACTTCAAAGTTTTCAAGCCCGAAATGTGGCTTTTAATTTAGGTTTGAGTGGTTTGGCTTTTAAAGGAATGGTAAAATTCATTACCGCATTGTACGATGCCTATGTGGGTGCTGATGCCTCTCTTTTTGAGATCAACCCCGTATTAAAAACGTCCGATGACAAGATCATTGCCGTAGATGCCAAGGTAACTTTGGATGACAATGCCCTGTTCCGTCATAAGGAATACGCAGAACTCAGAGACCTGTCGGAAGAAAACCCCACCGAGGTAGAGGCTCGAGAAGTCGGCCTCAACTATGTTGCACTGGATGGAAATGTAGGGTGTATGGTCAACGGAGCTGGATTGGCCATGGCGACTATGGATTTGATCAAACAGTCAGGTGGATCTCCGGCCAACTTCCTGGACGTGGGTGGAACAGCAGATGCCGCAAGGGTAGAAACTGCTTTTAGATTGATCTTAAAGGATCCCAATGTGGCCGCTATTTTGGTCAATATTTTTGGAGGTATCGTGCGTTGCGACCGTGTGGCACAGGGAATTGTAGATGCTTATAAAAATATGGGAGATGCCATTAATGTACCCATCATCGTACGTCTACAAGGAACTAATGCTGATATCGCCAAAAAATTAATCGACGATTCCGGCCTTAATGTTTTGTCTGCTATAGCCTTTGAAGAAGCCGCACAAAAGGTACAAGAAGCCCTATGATTGTCATTTTGACATGAATTTTTAGGAATTTACCGACATATTGTCACTTTTTTGTGTTGGTATAGGATTTGAAGTAAACTTTAAAAAATGTTTAATTTAAAATCTTAACATCATGAATTTAATTAAAAGAAAAAATCCCGTATTTACCTCATTGATCGATGATCTGTTTATCAATCAAGATTGGAACCACATCAATGCTACTGTTCCCGCTGCCAACATCATCGAAGCCGATGATCATTTCAACATTGAATTGGCCGCTCCCGGGAATAAAAAAAGTGATTTTACAATCGAGTTGGATGAGGGTGTATTGATCATCTCCTCTGAAACCGAGGCAAAATCTACCGAAAAAGACGGCAGCTTTACTCGTAAGGAATTTGGTTACAGATCTTTTAAGAGATCATTCAACATTCCGGAAACTGTATCTACTGATAAGATCAGTGCGAGTTACAAAGAGGGGATATTGAGGGTCAGTCTTCCCAAAAAAGCAGAGGCTTTGCCTCAACCTAAAAAATTGATTTCCATTAAGTAAATGAATTAATGTTGTTATAGTGCAAAAAGGCTCGGTGGTCGATCGAGCCTTTTTTTATTGCAGTCGGTTCTGCAAAGATTTGATCTCGTCTCTAAGTCTTGCAGCCTCAATAAAGTCCAATTCTTTGGCGGCAGCTTCCATAGCCTTTCTGGATTCGCGGATTTTCTTTTCTACTTCCTCTTTACTCAAATAGCGGTTTTTGGCTTCGACTGCTTTTCGATCACTCAATTCCTGAGCATAGGTGGCAACCGAATTTTTGGACAAAGCATTGTCCAATGACTTATTTAGGGCGGTGGGTGTGATCTTGTTTTTAAGGTTATAGGTCTGTTGTTTGTCCCTGCGGTAAAGGGTTTCATCGATTGTTTTTTGCATACTTTTGGTGATGTTATCGGCATACATGATGGCCTTTCCATTGACATTTCGCGCTGCCCGACCTACGGTTTGTGTCAAAGAACGGTGACTTCTTAAAAAACCTTCTTTGTCTGCATCCAAAATGGCCACCAAAGATACTTCCGGTAGGTCCAATCCCTCCCTCAATAGGTTGACTCCAACCAATACGTCAAATAACCCTTTACGCAGGTCTTGCATGATCTCTACCCGTTCCAAGGTGTCCACATCACTGTGGATGTATCGACAACGGATGTTGACCCGTGCAAAATATTTGGTCAATTCCTCTGCCATTCTTTTGGTCAGTGTGGTCACCAGTGTCCGCTCGTCTTTTTCTACCCTGACTTGTATTTCCTCTATCAGATCGTCGATTTGATTCAAACTGGGTCTGATCTCTATTTCCGGATCCAGCAATCCGGTGGGTCGAATGATCTGTTCCACATATACCCCTTCGGTTTGTTTGAGTTCATAGTCTGCCGGAGTCGCACTCACATAGAGTACTTGATTTTGCAAGGCTTCAAATTCTTCAAATTTCAAGGGTCGGTTGTCCATGGCAGCAGGCAATCGGAAGCCGTAATTGACGAGGTTTTCCTTTCGACTTCGGTCGCCTCCATACATGGCATGTACCTGTGAAATGGTTACATGGCTTTCGTCCACTACCATCAAATAATCGTCCGGAAAATAATCCAGTAAACAAAAAGGCCGGGTTCCGGGTTCTCTACCGTCTAAATAGCGGGAATAATTCTCAATTCCCGAACAATAGCCCAATTCACGGATCATCTCCAGGTCAAACTCGGTGCGTTCATGCAATCGCTTGGCTTCCAAAAAACTACCGTTGGCATTGAAATAGTCTACCTGTTTTACTAAGTCATCTTGAATTTGCGTGATGGCGTTCTGTAGAATGTCGGGAGAGGTAACAAACATATTGGCGGGAAAAAGGGTCACCCGATCAAATTTTTCCAAAAGTTGGTTTTCTATGGGGTCAAAAGATTCAATTTCTTCAATTTCATCGCCAAAAAAATGGATTTTAAAGGCCATGTCTGCATAGCCAGGAAAGATGTCAATGATGTCACCGTTGACCCTAAAGTTTCCTCGGTTAAACTCTCCTGTTGTCCGTGAATAAAGGCTTTGTACCAATCGATGCAAGAGTTGGGTTCTCGAAATTACTTCCCCTTTTTCGACAGCAATGACATTTTTCTGAAACTCAACCGGATTCCCAATACCGTAGAGACAAGAGACAGAGGCGACTACCAAAACATCCCTTCTTCCGGAGAGTAGGGAGGAAGTGGTACTCAAACGCAGCTTTTCAATTTCTTCATTGATGGACAGGTCTTTTTCAATATACAAGCCACTGGTTGGGATATAGGCTTCTGGTTGGTAGTAATCATAATAGGAAACAAAATACTCAACGGCATTGTTGGGAAAAAACTGTTTGAACTCGGAATAGAGCTGAGCGGCCAGGGTTTTGTTGTGGGCCAAGACCAATGTAGGACGTTGTAATTCCTGCACTGCATTGGCCACTGTAAAGGTTTTACCGGAGCCGGTAACCCCTTGCAAGGTGACGTATTTTTCCCGTTGGGAAAAACCCGTGGCGATCTGACGGATGGCTTCCGGTTGGTCTCCGGTGGGTGAAAAGGGGGACTCCAATTTGAATTCCATTTTGCAAAATTAAAGCTTAAATCACCGTTCCCCAATTTTATACCATTGTTTTACCTTATTAAGCGATTATAGAAACACAATGCGGAAAAAGAGCTATTTTTGGAAAAAACAGTAGAGTGGAGGAGAAATTGATTTCCAAAAAAAAGCCTTTTTTTCCCATATCCGACGATTTGATGCATTTTTTAAAAAAGTACGATCGTTGGATGGAGTCTTCGATCTTTTATGAGGACTTGTTGCGATTTTCTGGCTCCGTGATCGTTTATGACAAATATGATCAGGATACCCTATGGGTAAGGGTTTACTATTCCGATTCTGATCGGGAGGAAATAGATCACGCTCTAAAAACGATTTACACCCAACTGCATTCCGATGGTGGAGACTCCTCTTTACCGGATCTGAATATTGACGCCATAGAATACTGTACCTTTGGCAATTCAAAACCTTTTCGGATTAAAATTCGAAATGTTCTGAACGATAACTTTACCTATTTCTATGTAAAGAAAACCGATGCTTCTCGGGTGTACGGCTTGGAGTTTGAACATACCCTTTCGCCCTACAACCTCAATTATATGGTCAATCACGATACTTTGATCGAGGAACATATTGCAGGCATTCCTGGGGATGTATTTATCAAGGAGTACCTACCCCATTGTAGCGCAGCTGAAAAAGCACAAATTGCCAAAGAGTACGTCAAGTTCAATGAGCGATGTATGGTACGCTTGCTGGGAGATATGCGGGCCTACAATTACGTGGTGATCCCCATTCACGATTTCGATCATGTGATCTACAAGATCAGGGCCATAGATTTTGACCAACAATGCTTTGAGGGGAAACTTTCAGTCTATCGTCCCCAATTCTTTAAGGAGAATTATCCATTGATGTTGGTGGTCAAGGAAAAGCTGAATCATGAGTCGATCATCCAATACAAAATTGAGGAACGTTCCATCGTTTCGCGCCGATTGATCAATTCGGGCAATCGAATTGATTTTTTGGTGAACATCATGAAGAAAGATCGTTTGTCCATTCCGGAAAATCTCGAAAAACTCAAAAATGAAATTTTTGTTTTTACCAAAGACGATGCCTTTACAAAAAGTAAATCCATGGGGGAGTTGATGCAGGCCTCATTTGATTATATGCGAAGGAACTACCAGAATGTCAGTTTGGGAGACTTGCTCTAATAAAATTGATCCCCGTCAAACTCATCTTCTTCTAAGTCATCCTCCTGATCAATTAGATTTTCATCAAAGCCTTCCTGGGCTACAAAATCTTTATGGGGAGGGGTTTCGGGTACTTCACCATGGGAAAAAATCAGACTGGGATAACCTTTGAGGTGGTCTTTTTCGGCCGTTTCCATCAATTCGACGAAAAACGTCCAGAGGCTGAGGAAATCGTAAACGTAGATCAGGCGGTTTTCATTTTCCGATAAAACTTTGTTGAGGGGTTTTTCATTGAGGGGCTTTTCCCCTACCCCCATATCGACCAAAGGCAGTTCCTCCCCCTGTGCCCAATTTTTGTCGGAACGGTAAAAGGAGGCCATTTCGTTTCCGGCAAAACCAAAGGACTGTGAGACCGCATCGTGCAGCTCTTCTAGTGTCGCGGTGGCTTTAATTTCAAAATCTCGGATCACATCGGTTTCGGTGTCTAAAATTGCTCGCATTCTATAGATCATAGGACTTTCTGTTTGACATCAATTGTAATATAAAAAAAGATTGTGCCCCGAAAAGTAGGGCTGCGATGATTAAATGTAAAGGTTGAGAGCTGAATGGGAAATCGAGATAAAACATTAATATGCCGGTAAATATCTCCAATCCGATCAATCCCAAAATTTGATTAAAGATTTTGACATTGCGTTTCATTTTTCGCAACATCCAAAAGATCATTAGGTGTACTCCCAAAACCAGCAATGATAAAGTTCTGTGAACATAAAATTTGATGGGGGCAGGGTCGAGCCATTTTCTGGCGGGTTCATGCATTTGTAAATCGACAAATTGACGGACTTGGGTTCCCAGTCCAATTTGAAATAGGGTCAACAACACGGCAAACCAAGCCCATGCTTTTAAAGCAGTATTTCCGGGAATGGAAAACGCCTTTCTTTGACCGGTAAAAAGTAAAAAGACCAGTCCCAGTAAGATCAACAGGGCCATACCCATATGAAGACTGATACGATAAGGTGCCAGATTAGAATCAACAACAGTTTTTCCCAACCAGGCTTGGAATCCCATTCCCAAAAGAATCAAAATGGAAACGATGGGATAGGTGATGTTTTTTTTCCAACTCCAAAAGGACAAAACCGTCATGATCAAAACTGCCAACCCGGCCAGGGCACCTAACAAGCGATTCAGATATTCAATCCAAGTGTGGTATGGATTAAACAGGGCATAGTCGTGCTGGGTGTAGAAGTCCCAATTTTCGTCTTTAAATGTAATAGAAGACTTAAAGTCGCTATTGGCGACCCTGAGTTCCTTTTTCAGAATAATGACTTGTCCTTTGGTGTATTGATGATCGGGTTCCCAGTCCAGTTGAGTCCTTTCGGTTGGGGGAATCCAATAGCCAAAACATTTGGGCCAATCGGGGCAACCCATACCGCTTCCGGTCATTCTGACAATGGATCCGGCCGCAATGACCAAATAAACCAAGATCAGACTGATCTTAACCGATCTTATAAAACTATTCTTCATGGGCTTCTAGTCCTATTTCTGTTCCCTTTTTTATCATCAAGCCAAAGGCAGCTTCGTATTCATTGGGAATCTCGCCTTCCAATATGGCTTCTTTGATGGCTTCTTTGATGAGTCCTATTTCTTTGCAAGGTCCTAAATTAAAATGATTCATGATTATTTCTCCGGTTATAGGCGGTTGAAAATTTCTAACTCGGTCTCTTTCCTCGACTTCTTTGATTTTTTGCCTTACAAGCTTAAAATTATTGTGATAGCGTTTGAATCGTGCGGGGTTTTTGGTAGTAATATCAGCTTCGCAAAGGGTGATCAAATCTTCTAAAATTTCGCCTGCATCAAAGACCAATCGCCTTACGGCAGCATCGGTAACGATGTCTTCTGCAATGATAATGGGTCTGGAACTCATCATCACCAGTTTTTGAACGTATTTCATTTTTTCGTTCAGGGGCATTTTAAGACGTTTGAAGAGTTTATAGACCATTTTGGAGCCTACAAACTCGTGTCCGTGGAAGGTCCAGCCGATTTTTGGGTGGAATTTTTTGGTCGGGTCCTTCCCAATATCATGTAACATTGCCGCCCAGCGGAGCCAAAGGTTCTCTGTATGATGGCAAATGTTGTCGACCACCTCTAGGGTGTGGTAGAAATTGTCTTTATGGCGTTGGCCTTCAATTTCATCTATTCCTTTGAGTTGGATCAGTTCAGGGAGTATGCGTTCTAACAGGCCATTTTGTTCCAGCATCAGAAATCCAAGGGAGGGTTCAGGTGTAAGGATTATTTTGTGCAGTTCCTCTACGATACGCTCTTTGGAGATGATCGCAATGCGATGGGCATTTTCTCGGATCGCTTTTAGGGATTGATCTTCAATTTTAAAATTTAACTGGGCTGCAAACCTTATAGCGCGGAGTATGCGCAGGGGGTCATCGGAATAGGTGATACCGGGTTCTAAAGGGGTTCTGATGATGCCGTTTTGGAGGTCTTCCAAACCGTTAAAGGGATCGACCAGTATTCCTTTGTCTTTTGCATTCAGGCTTACGGCAAGGGCGTTGATGGTAAAATCTCTGCGGTTTTGGTCGTCCTCTAAAGTTCCTTGTGAGACTTTTGGATTTCTACTGTCTTTTGAATAGGATTCTTTTCTTGCGCCTACAAACTCCAGACTGATATCCCGCCATTGTACCATGGCAGCGCCATAGGATTTAAAAACTTGTACGGGTTTTGCTCCAGGCAACTCTTTTTGAACGGCTTTGGCCAGTTCGATACCCGACCCTACAGCTACGATGTCAATATCTTTGGCTTTTCCCCTGCCGAGCAAATGGTCACGTACAAAGCCCCCTACCAAGTAGCACTCCAAAGACAAATTGTCCACACAGCGGGCCAAGGTTTGAAACACTTCTTTTTCAAGAACAGTATGGAAGTCTTTGTTTATCATGATCAGGCCCTCAAAAGGGAGATTTTCCCTGAAGGTTCAATTTTTATGATTCGTGATGGCTGTGGGTTGACTTTGTCTGTGTCGGTCTCAATAATATGGTCAACTCCAATTAGAATTTCCTGGGAAATATCTGAGAATTTCTGAGGGTGTGGGGCGCCGCTGATGTTGGCAGATGTAGAAATCAAGGGTTTTCCAAACGCCTTGATCAAGGGGGTGCAAAAGTGATGGTTTACGATTCTGATGGCTACCGTATTCTCCTGAGCAATAGCATTTGGTGCAATGCCTTTGGGATTTTGGTAAATCACAGAAGTTGGTCTTTGGTCATTGATATAATGATCGAGTTTTTCGGGTAAATCATCGATGTGTTTTTGGAGCATCTCCAGATCAGCTACCATGCATACCATGGCTTTGCTATCGGGTCTTTTTTTTAAATCATAGACTTTTTCCACCGCACCGGGGTTGGTGGCGTCACAGAGTATGCCCCATATTGTGTCGGTAGGGGCGAGGAGTAGCTTTCCGGCTTCCAGCATTTTGATGATTTCTTCCATTGATGACACAAAAATAGGGCTTTCTCTCAGCTTGATCAATATTAAAATTCCTTAGAAAACAATTCACGCCAAAAAGGGATTAAAACTTTTAGGATTTCTCTTTTGGAGGAGTCGATATAACTAAACAAATACAATTCAACTGTCTTGTGGAATTTTAACCATCGGTGTGCCCATTTTTTATTATTTCCTAAAAAATGCTTTTCGTAATAAATGTGGGTGGATTTAATGACGGCTGCTTTGGTCTTAATTTTGGTTTTTAAATTACTTCTTGATGAAACCCCATGAGAGTGCAGGCATTCCCATTCGTTTAGTAGCACCCTACTAAGTTTTTTATCTGCAGCCGTTTTGGATAAATCTATGTCTTCGCAATACATCCAAAACCTATCGTCCCAACCCCCAATAAGATCAAAATCTTCCTTGCGCAGTAAAACAAAGGAACCAGAAATCCAATGCGGAAAGGCGATGGGGTTTTTGGCCATTGCCTTTTTGGTTTGGTCGGGATGCAAAATCAATCGTTCCAGAGATCGCAGTAGTCCCGCACTGTTCCACATATTGGGAAAAATACCATAGGGATGGGTATTTTTTCCACTTTCACTAAATTGTTTGATGGTGATCAAATGAAAGTCGGGATGTTGATCACAATAGGGGATCAAAGTCTGCAAACAGTCTTTGGGGAGTCGCGTATCGGGATTAAGAAACAACAGCCATCTGTTTGAGATATTTTGGGCTCCCAGATTACAGGCCGCAGCAAAACCTGCGTTGGTGTCATTTTTAATCCACTCTACCCAAGGGAATTTTTCCATAAAACTTTCGAGCACTCCATCATCGGAGCGATTGTCTACCACAATTACATTCTCTGCCTTTTCCCTTTGATGGTCAAGACTCAATAAGCAGCCCTCCAGTTTAGACCAGGAACGGTAGTTGACAATAACAATAGAGAGATCTGGCATATCTTAAAGATCCTAAACGGCTACATCATTTTCTCTCAGTGCGTTGTTCAAGGAGGTTTTTTTATCGGTGCTTTCTTTTCTTTGACCAATGATCAAAGCACAAGGTACCTGATAGTCTCCTGCGGGAAAAGTTTTGGTGTAACTTCCTGGAATGACCACCGATCTTTCGGGAACCACTCCAAAGTATTCGACCGGGCTTTCACCCGAAACATCAATAACTTTGGTGGAGGCGGTGATGACCACATTGGCACCCAATACAGCTTCTTTTCCAACTCTGGCTCCCTCTACCACGATACACCTTGATCCAATAAAGGCATTGTCCTCTACGATTACCGGTGCCGCCTGAAGGGGTTCCAAAACACCTCCGATACCCACACCACCACTGAGGTGTACATTTTTTCCGATTTGAGCACAACTGCCCACAGTGGCCCAGGTATCCACCATGGTTCCTGCATCAACATAGGCACCGATATTCACATAGCTGGGCATGAGAATGACCCCACCGGAAATATAGGCTCCGTGTCGGGCAATGGCATGAGGAACGACCCGAATTCCTTTTTCTTTATACCCTCTTTTTAGAGGCATTTTGTCGTGAAATTCCATGGGGCCAGCTTCCAAAGTCTCCATCTTTTGGATGGGAAAGTAGAGCACTACTGTTTTTTTGACCCATTCGTTGACCTGCCAACCCCCATCGGTAGGACTGGCCACTCGCAATTTTCCGGTGTCTAATTGATTGATGACTTCTCTTATGGCCTCCTGGGTTTCACTTTTTTCGAGTAGTGATCGATCTTCCCACGCGGACTCTATGATACTTTGCATATTATTTTTTTTTCAAAAATACTCAATTCAGTAGTTTTAATCGCCATAATTGTCTTCTCAAAAAAAGTATATTTGCAAACACAATGGGGGTCTTGATAGGAATTGATTTCGGAAAAAAACGAACGGGATTGGCACATACCGATTCCCGACAAATCATTGCCAGTGGATTGACCTCTGTAGCGACCCAAAACGCTCTTTCCTTCCTTGGTGATTATCAAAAAGAAACCCCAGTTGAAAAGTTTGTTGTTGGACAACCCAAACAGAAAGACGGTAACCAATCTGATGTAGAGAAGGACATCCTGCTTTTTATTCGTCAATTAAAAAAGTCATTTCCAAAGGTGATGGTTGTCCGCCAAGACGAGCGATTTACATCCAAAATGGCTTTTAACAGTCTCATTCAAACAGGGGCGAAGAAGAAGACAAGAAAAGACAAGGGAGTTATTGACGAAATCAGTGCAACCTTAATTTTACAATCATATTTGACATCAAATTCTAAACCAGTATTATGATTTTACCGATAGTGGCATATGGTTCTAATGTTTTAAAAGTAAAGGCTTCTGCTGTGGATGCCGAGGGTGCCAATTTGGAAAAGCTGATTGCCGATATGTGGGAAACTATGTACAATGCAAATGGGGTAGGTCTGGCCGCTCCACAAATCGGAGAATCCATTCGACTTTTCGTGATTGATACCTCTCCCTTTGCTCAAGATGAGGAATTAAGTCCGGAGGAGGTTGAAATTTTAAAAGATTTTAAGCAGGTTTTTATCAATCCTACGATGATAGCCGAGACCGGTAAGGAATGGGAATTTACCGAGGGTTGTTTGAGTATCCCCAACATTAGAGAAGACGTTTCCCGTAAGGAGGAAATCATCATACAGTTTTTGGATGAACAATTAAAAGAACAAACGTTGACCTTGAATGGTTTGGCCGCTCGAGTCATTCAACACGAATATGACCATATTGAGGGCATATTGTTTACCGATAAACTCAGTCCATTGAAAAAAAGATTATTAAAGGGTAAATTGAATAACATCAGTAAAGGCAATATAAATCCCGATTACAAAATGCGTTTTTCGGCCAAAAAAATAAGAAAATGAGCGAATCTAATCTAGATAAAGTATTAACCATTGCGGGTAAACCCGGACTGTTTCGAATGGTTGCCCAAACCCGAACGGGAGTGATCGCGACCTCACTGACCGACCAAAAGAAAATTGTCACCAACTTGGGACAGCAAATCAATGTATTGTCAGAAATCAGGGTGTTTGGATTAAAGGATGAAATGCCTTTAAGTGACATTTTTGAGCGAATGTTTCAGTTGGAAAAAGGCCAACCCGCCTGGCTAAAACCCAAAGCTTCCAAAGAAGAATTGGAGTCTTGTTTTTTTGAGGTTTTTCAAGACTACGATAAAGACCGAGTCTATGCCAGTGACATCAAAAAAATCATACAGTGGTACAACCTGTTGTTGGATTCAAACGAATTAAAATTTGACCTGCCAAAGGAGGGGAAACCTTCCGATACGGAGGAAGTGTAGATGGGATCGCGAACAGCACAACTTCAGGCTTTCGAGCGTTTGCTTGACATTATGGATGAACTTAGGGAAAAATGTCCCTGGGATCGCAAACAGACTTTTGAGACCCTTCGCCATTTGACCATAGAGGAGACCTATGAATTGGGAGATGCCATTTTGGACAATGATTTGGAGGAAATCAAAAAGGAGCTTGGGGATCTTCTCCTTCATATTGTTTTTTATTCCAAAATAGGCAGTGAAAAAAAGGCTTTTGATATAGCCGATGTTGCGAATCAAATCTCCGATAAACTGATCCACCGACATCCACACATCTATGGTAAAACCGATGTGGAAGATGCAGACCAAGTGGTCAAAAACTGGGAAGATATCAAGTTGAAGGAGGGAAAGAAAAGCGTTTTGGAAGGAGTTCCCAAAAGCCTCCCTGCTTTGGTTAAGGCCTATCGAATTCAGGATAAGGTTTCCGGTGTAGGTTTTGACTGGGATCAAAAGGAAGCCGTATTGGAAAAGGTCAAAGAGGAGTTGGACGAACTCAGGACTGAAATCGATGCAGGAGATTCAAAAAAAATGGAGGCAGAACTTGGCGATGTGATATTTTCATTGGTCAATTATGCGCGCTTACTCAAGGTTAATCCAGAAAATGCATTGGAACGCACCAACAAAAAATTCATCAAACGTTTTAACTACATTGAGGAAAAAGCCAAAAAATCTCAAAGAAAAGTCAGTGAGTTGAGTATTGAAGAAATGGAGATCTTATGGCAGGAGGCAAAAAAAACAGACTGATCTAAGCCTCTGTTTCTCCCTCTTCTTCCTCACCTTTAACGGTCTCCTCTTCAACCGATGTATTTCTGGCAGTCATTTCCCTTTTTAGTTTTCTCAAACCAACCAGTTGTTCTTTGCGCTTTTCGATTTCAGATTTCAGTCGATCCAATTTGGAGCTAACATCGGTAAAAAGGGGATTGTCAGTACTGGAATTTGAAAAATAATCGAGATTGTTTTCCAGTTGTCTTGCCTCTGAATTGAATTCTTCAATAACCCTTTTAATGTTTTGAATTTCACGACTCAATTCATTTTCATCGTCTTTGATGATGGAAAAACGAATGTGATTTTTGGCTTCTGATATTAAGCTTTTTTCCATATCTGATTTATCAATCAGCGCGAAGAAAGCTTTATTGAAGTCTTCAATGCTTTTGGTATTGGTGTTACCTGTCAACTCTCCCAACTGGCAGTATTCTCCCCATTGGTAATTGAAGAACTCTTTAAAAGGGTCCAATTCTGGAGGCATTTGAAAACCTTCTATGCTTTTAATGAATGCTTCTTTCTTTTGATGGGCCTCCAACTCATTTTTGTTGATTCTCTGATAACCGGATTTGATGCGATCAAAGTAGAGATTGCATTGGTTGCGAAATTCCTCCCAGAGCGAATTGGATTGCTTTCGCGAGATAAATCCAATGGCCCTCCAATCCTTTTGAATGTTTTTCATTCGGTTGCTGAAACTTCTCCAATCGTCACTATCTAGGATGTTTTTAACCTCATTGATCAAGGCTTTTTTGAGATCAATATTCTTTTTTTGTTCCGCTTTTTGAGACTTGTAGAATTGATTCTTTTCCCGGTTGATCTCGCGGCTAACCTCTCTGAATTGGGTCCATGTGGCTTTGCTATATTTTTTTGTTACTTGTCCAATGGATTGGAATTCGGTTCTCATTTTATTAAACTCATCGATGGTTTTTCGCCAATCGTTGTGATTTTGTGGGGTATTGTTTTTGATCTCCTCCATTTTGTCCAAAATCGAGTTCTTTTTATTGAGGTTATCCTCCAGAATATTGTCGTATTCTTTGTCGAACTCTTGTCTTCTGGCGTGAATGATTTGGCTGGCAGCTTGGAAGCGGGCCCATAATTCTTCTCGATGTTCCTTGGCAACCGGCCCCAAGTCTTTCTTCCAAAGCCTGTGAAGGGTATTGAGGTCGCGAGAGGCTTTGAGTACATCAGGAATTTTGGAAAGTGTTTCGGCCTGTTTAATTATTTTAATTTTCTCTTCATAATTGTGCTTAAAATCCAAATCTCGCAATTCGCGATTCAGGTGAAGAAAATCATAGAATATCTCAGTGTGGTGCTTGTAGGTTTGCCAAACGTTGTTGCTTTGAGCCCTGGGAACAGGCCCGGTCTTATGCCAACTATCCTGTAGGCTTTTAAATTTTTTGTAGGTCGTATTGATATTTTCATCAATATTGATGAGTTCTTTTAAACTCTCAATGATTTCCAACTTTCGATCGAGATTGAGTTTTTGGGATTGTTCTCTCTCTTGAAAATAGGTTCGCTTATTTTTTTTGAATTCCCGAACCGCTTGGTCAAAAGCATTTTTGTATTGCGGTTTAAAATAAAAATCAATTTCGTTTCCCCCTTCCTTGATAAAAGCTCCCTTTTTTTCCTGAATTTCTGCCTTATATTTAGTTTCGAAAGTTTGAATGATCTCCTTGATGTTCTTATCATCGGTAAACCATTTTTCAGCTTTTATTCTTCTTTGAAGATCTTCAACCAGTTCGTCCAAACTCAGCTGACTGAAGTCTTTGGTTTCCTCCGTTGCAGTTTCGGATTTTTTTTGTTCTTCATTTTCTGCTGCTGCTTCTTTTGGAGATGTGGTGTAGGTTTTCACTTCGGAGGTGGATTTGCTTTCTTCGCAGACGACCTCCTTATTAGAAGCGGTATCGGTTTCAACTTCGGGTGTTGATTTACTTTCTTCCGAGGCACCTTCAGGAGGGTTCATCGTTTTAGACGATTTAACCTTTTTCTCTTCCTGAGGATCATTGGCTTTGTCTTTTGTATTTGCCATATCAGGTATTTTTTGTAAATTTTGTTAAAATTTACAAAAAAAAAAGATGCCTGCCTATTGATTCCAAATGTCCCAGGACTTTTCAGCTTGGTATTCCAACATTTTTTGCCCGTTTAAAATTTTACAACCTCTTGTTTTTCCTTCTTTCAAAAATTGAGTTTCCGGGGGATTATAGATGAGGTCATAAAGAACATGATCAAGTGACAGGTAGGGGTAGGGCAGGTCGGGAGCCTGATCAATGCTAGGGAATGTTCCAATAGGGGAGGCATTGATGATTAGCTGATGTTCGTTGATGACGGTTTCATCCACAGCTTCGTAATTGATGGAATTTTCTCCCACTCTTCTGGAGATGTAGGAAAATTCGATTTCTAATTTTCTCATCACATAAGCCACTGCGGAGGCAGCCCCTCCTGTGCCGAGGATCAAAGCTTTTTTTGGGGTTTTGTTGATGATTTCTAGAAGGGATTTTTCAAATCCATAGACGTCGGTATTGTGCCCACTGATGCTTCCGTCTTGATGAAATTTTATGGTATTTACTGCATTCATTTCTTCAGCAGCAGGGGAGAGGCGGTCTAAAAAAGGGATTACTTCTCTTTTATAAGGTGTGGTGACATTAAGACCGCAAATGTTATTATGAGCGAATACATTTTTTAGTTCTTCAATTTGCTTCAAATCAAAGTTCTCGTAACTGCAGTCATGTAAATTTTCGGTTTCAAATTTTTGTTTGAAATAACTTCTCGAAAAAGAATAGGCTATATTCCGTCCTATCAAGCCATAACGTTTGGTGTTAATTTTTTTGGACTCCATATTTTTCCAATAAGCTTACAATTAATATTCCTAAAAGTATAAATAATGTGATGAACCAAAAATTAGTGTTCAAAAAATCAGGCAAGTAGTAATCATAATATTCAATGATCGGATTGCCTACGCTGTTGTAAAGCACTTCTCCCGCATTGTCCTTCACAAAAACCTCGTTTCTCCAGGGCCAAATTACCCCCAGTGAACCTGCGATAAAACCTATGATGGTTGCCAGTGTTACTTGTTTGAATTTCTTTAAAACAAAACTCAATACATTCGAGAACATAACCAGCCCTGCTACGGATCCAAAGGTAAAAATCACGGCCAATTGCAGTAGCTTCATTCGGGAATGATCTTCCAAAAAATTGAAGTTGAATTGAATCACATCGGTAAGGGTATAATAAATTGCATTGACTGCATCGACCAATAAAAGGGTGTAGTTGCCCAATAAAAGCAACAGAAAAGAACCTGATAAGCCGGGAAGTGTCATACCGGAAACACTGATGATTCCACAAACAAGAACAAACAGGAGGCCGTCATTCTCAGAGAAGGGTTTGGAGAGCATAATGACCAATCCTATTGACAATCCAATGAGAAAAAAGAGGAATGTTTTTAAATTCCATTTTTCCAACTGAAAGTAAACGAAATAGAGGGAAGCAAGGATCATCCCAAAAAAGACCCCCAAAACCTGCATTTCAAAATTTTTAATTAAATAATCCAAGATTAAAGAGACACTAAAATAGCTGATGATGACTCCAGAAAAAAGTAAGACCAAAAAACGACCATTGGTGTATTGGTAAAAGGGACGCCACCCTCTGCGGATCAAAATCGTCAATGCTTTTAGATTGATTTTCTGGAGGGAATAAATCAACTCTTCATAAAACCCGGCCACGAATGCAACGATGCCTCCCGACACGCCGGGAACCTTATTGGCAGCTCCCATTACAATCCCTTTTAATACTAGAAATAAATCTTTTCGGTAAGAGGTTTTGTTTTGACTCACTTTGGGGGGCTTAAATTTTCTTTTTCTCCAAAATCAATACCAAAAAAAGGCCAGCGATAAAAAAAACAATGGCCAGCGTGAGTTCAGGATTTTCAGGATATTCAAAAGGAGATGTTGGTTTGGATAATGTTTTGGTGTTTTCACCCAAAACCCATTCAAATTTTTGTTGCCAAGGCCACAATTTGTGCAAGGCACCAACCATAAGACCGATCAATACTGCCATGGTTTTATCGTGTTCTTTGTCAAACAACCATTTTAGGATGGAGGCAAAAATTCTCAGTCCCAAGATGATGCCTAAAACAAATACAGAAAGCTTGGTAAAGGTGGGGATTATGAGTTCCATCTGCAGATTGCTCAGGCTTGTTATGGCGTCCTTGATCAGACTGATGACTGTGCTGTATGCTCCCAGTATCAGAAGAATGTAGGCACCAGAGATTCCCGGTAATATCATGGCTATGATTCCAAAAAAACCGGATATAAATAAGTAGAACAAACCTATTTCTCCGTCAGCAGGGGTCAATTGAGTTAATACAAAAGACAATGCAGCACTTAAAACAGCCAATAACGTATTGAAAACTCCCCATTGACCCAGGGTGTTTTTTAAAAGAAAAATACTGGCCAGTAATAATCCCAAAAAGAAAGCCCACAGTGGTATGGGATGTTCGTTGATGAGCCAGTCGATGGCAAAAGACAAGCTCAAAATTGCAGAAATGATCCCCAAAAAAAGTACTGTCAGAAAGTCCCCGTTGATGTTTTTCCAAAAAGCTTTGATGCCTTCGGTTTTGAGACTTTGAAGATTTTTAAGGTTGATAGAGTCGATGGATTGAATGAGTTCTTTGTAAACTCCTACTATCAGGGCAATTGTTCCCCCAGAGACCCCCGGCATCAGATCGGCAGTGCCCATGGCCATTCCCTTGAAGAATAAAATGATTTTTTCTCTAGAAATAGGATTTTTCAACAATCAAAATTTTGCACAATATAGAGCGAAAAACCGAATTAAAAGATTTATCGGTATTGGATTAAATTTTGATCAGTTCAGGAAATAAATGATTTATATTTCTTGGAATCTTGATCTCATTTTTGATTCGGTTGAAAATGAGGTGTGCCTCGTTTTTGTTGCCCAATCTGAATTTACATCCAGCCAAACGATATAACACAGAGGGGTTTTTTTGATGATGTTGCAAGGCTTGCTCTCCTATTTTAAGGGCTTTTTGCCAATCGTTGACCAGCATAAGGGAGTCCATCCACAAGGTCCAATTGTTTAGGTCTTGATCTCCCAAATCGATGGCGGTTTCACAACCTACTGCTGTTTCTTCATAAAAGTTCAATTGGAAGTGAATCAGTGCGCTTTTCTTCCACAATGCTGTGCTGTCCGAATTTGATTGTAAAGATTTTTTTACATAGTGTTGTGCCTTGAGGTAATCTTTGGAATCGATTAGAAAATCGATGAGGGAGTTCCAGCTTTTTTCGTGGTTGGGCTCAAGTTTGATGGATTCCTCAAGGTATCTGACGGCCAATTTGTCATTGCCTAATTTTAGATGACAAAGTCCGATTCTGTGATTGACAAAGGCATTGGGATCATTGAAATTCAGTGAGAATTCATAGTTGTCAATGGCCTCATTGATGCGCCCCATTTTTTCAAGTAATTTTCCTTTCTCGATGTAGGCACCCGTATAACAATCATCACTGATGATGGCAAATTCAAAGGCAGAAAGTGCTTCTTCGTGTTTGTTGATCTTGAGGTATATTTTCCCCAACTGATGCCAAGCGACTTCACTGTAAGGGTTGATCTCTAGTAGGTTATTCAACGTATTGATGGCCTCTATGTTTTCGCCCAATTGCTCGTAACAATACAATAGATTGTAAAGTGATTGGTAGTCCAGTACATTTTCTTTTACACATTTGTAAAAGTAATCTTTGGCTTTGATGTAGTCCTCCAAGAAGAGGTATTCCATGCCCAACAAGTTCCAAATTTCAGTGGGTTCTTCAGTGACACCCAATGCTTTTTCAAGTAACTGAATGGCTTTGGGGTGGTCCTTTTTTTTGGAAGAAATATTGGCTCTTTGTAAAAATATTTCTTCGTGTTCAGGAGATATTCTTTCAATTTCGACAAGCAAATCCTCTGCTTGTTTGTGAGCGCCATCAAAGAGGAGTATTTCACTCTTTAGAAGCATCAATTCTACATTTTGAGGATGTTGCTCCATTCCCATTTTTATTGCTTTTTTGGCAAGGTTAAATTGGGCAAAATCAATGTAGTGGTGAATGATGTTTTCGAATTCTAGGGCATCAAAGAACAACACTTGGTTGGTTTTGAGCATTTGCTCAAATTTGGTTAAGGAGGGATTGGTGTCTTCCGATAAATTATCGAACATAGCGCTTAATTCTTAAGCTAAAATTATAGAAGATTAGAAGATTCATCAGGGCAGGGGGTTTATTCTTTTCAACAAAAGTATTAACATTAATCTAAATTTCATCAAGGGTTTCCTTGATGATTTTGCAACCCACTAAAATTTCTTCTTCACTGATATTCAGAGGCGGAGAGATTCTTATGGCATTTTTTTCCCACAATAACCAAAACAGTAGTAGTCCTTTTTCTATACAGCGAGGTACTAATAAATCGGGAATTTGGGAGTTTTCGAATATAGGGGCTAACATTAGTCCTTTTCCTCGTATACTTTTGATCATGGGGTGTTTGAGGTTTTTTCTGATTATTTTTTCTTTTTTGTCCATTTGCTGGATCAATTTTGCTGAAATGATCTCATTGATGGTGGTCAATCCTGCTGTAGCAATGACGGGATTTCCGCCAAAAGTGGTGATGTGTCCCAGTTTGGGTTGGTCTTCCAATTTTTGCATCAGTTTTTTGGAGGCGGAAAAAGCTCCAATGGGCAAGCCTCCTCCCAATGCTTTTCCCATCACGACAATGTCCGGAGCGATGCCAAAATGTTCAAAACCAAACATTTTACCGGTTCGTCCAAACCCCGGTTGAATTTCGTCGAGTAGGAGCAATGCGCCCACCGCCTCACATCTCTTTTTTACCTTTTTCAAGTAATCATCTTCCGGTAAAATAAAGCCTGCCCCTCCTTGAACGGTTTCCAATAAGACCGCAGCAGTGTTTTCATCGATCCGGTTTATGTCTTTTTCCTTGTTAAAGTCAAGAAAACTCACCCCGGGAAGCAGGGGTCGGTATCCTTTTTTTTGTTGTTCATAGCCCAATAAGCTCAATGCGCCGTGCGTACTTCCATGATATGATCGGTGGGCGGCAATGAGTCCGGATCTTTGGGTTACCCGCTTAGCGAGTTTTAGAGCGCCCTCTATGGCTTCGGTTCCGGAGTTGGTCAAATAAACGACTTCGTGATTTCTAGGGAGTAAATCGACCAGTTTTTTACAAAGTGCTACTGCCGGAGCTTGAGCAAACTCACCGTAAACCATCACATGCATGTATTTTTCGATTTGCGACTTGAGGGCACTGACCACTTTCGGATGTGAATGTCCCAAGGGAAGTGCCGATACACCCGCTATAAAATCTAAATAGGATTTCCCTTTGGTATCGTAAAGATAGCTGCCGCTGGCATGCTCGATTTCCAAGCCGAGGGGACGAGGAGTGGTTTTGGCTTGATATTTTAAAAAATCTTCCAGCATTTATTCCTCTGTTTTTTGCAGAAAATCCTCCGGGATGCTTACCTCTCTGATTTTAGTGGGTTGAAATTGATTGTCCTCTTCACTAAAAAGCTCCAGTATGGTATTGGGTCGCTCATCCTCTCTCCAAATAAAACCTTCGAGTTTTCGTTCGTTAAGGGGTAGATCCTTGTCTGGAAATAAATTTCCATCCGGACTGACAAAGAAAGTAATATCTTCAATCTGATTTTCATTTGTAACCATTTTAAGTCGGCTGCATGCTGTTTTGTCAATCCCAATCAATTCATTGTCTTCATCCGAGTACATATAATAAATGACCTCGGTATTTTTGCTAACGTAAATTTCACGAAGCTCTCCTTCCTTAAAAAGACCATCGAGTACTCCACCCTTGATTTGATTAAAACCGGTATCGCTTATGGAATCTCTTTCAATAATCCAGCTGTTGCCAATGATTTTAAGGGAATCCAGTTTTTTGGTTTTTATGTCGGAGGTAAGAAATATTTTATCTCCGGACATTTGACTTTTTCCAAACCATAGAATAGGGTTTTTTTTGTTTTTTTGGCTGGATGTTAAAATTTGATTTTCCTTTCGGCTCAGGGGTAATTTGAGTAATTTGATCAGTCCTGTGCTTTGATCTAAATGAAGTGAATCTGATCTTCCCCTGAGGTCTGTTTTAAATATTCTCACATCATAGTATCCCCTCAATATTTTTTTTTCAGTTGGTCCTGTCGCAATGAGTGTATCGGCGTGTATGTAGAGCGAATCCTGATCAATGATGTTAACGGCCAAGGCTCTTCGGGTGATGATGGCAGAATCCTTAGCTTTGAAAATCTCACCGTAATGGCCATTGATGACGGATTTGTTTAGGGTGTCAATCACACTGATGTTGTTGGTTGCAGCGGCATAATTTTTTTCATTTTCAAAATACAAACTGTCTCCTCTGATTTCTTTATTATCATAAAAGATGACTGCATTTTCCTGAAAATTACCTTTTTGCAATTGGGTGTCATAAGCTCCCTTTTCACAGTAAATGTCGTATTCCTCTCCCACGATGGTTGTTTTTCCATAAAAGAAGGCCTTATCACTTTCGGTATAATAGTCCAGTTGCTGAGATTTCAGTTGGTATTCCGGATCGTCAATTTTTACCCTAGAGATGAATCGGTATTTTTTTTCATTCATAAAGTAGATTCCTCTGATACTGGTAAGTTTTATTTTTTCATCTACGATGGTTCCAAAGGAGTTGTAAAAGGCTTTGGAATTGGCCCGATCTAAATAGAGGGTGTCTGTTTTTAGATTCATGTCGGGTCGTTCAAGAACAACTTTCCCCCATGCTTTGGCTAGTTTACTACTACCATCGTACTCGATTTGATCACATGTCATTTTTAGAGTATCGCCTTGGGTATAGACCACATCACCGTTGGCTCTGAAAAAATTTTCCTTGGGATAGAAATAGGATACATCTGATTTGATCAGAGCGCCCTCGTGAAAAAGGTGTACTCTGACCCCCTCTTTTTTAACCAAGATATTGGCACCGGGAAATCTGAATTGATCTTGGGTGGAGCCTCCGGCTTGAATGATTTCAATAATCTTTGGTTGCTCTTGTGAAGCTACTTTTCCTATCGCCAATAGAAAAATAAGCTGAAGTATACCGATTTGAATCTTCTGTCTCACAGTGAGTTGTTGTTGGAGCTAAAATAAAAAATCTACCTCATAATGGTTTGTTTTCTGTCGGGTCCTACAGAAACAATTTTTATAGGTGTCTTGAGTTCTCGCTCCAAGAAATGAATATAATCTATAAAATTTTTGGGGAGTTTATCGATTGAATTGATTTGGGTTAGATCTTCCTCCCATCCGGCAACTTCAATGTATTCGGGCGATACAGATTCGGGATTGATGTCAAAGGGAAAGTGATCAATAAGTCCCTCCTCTGTTTTGTATTGATTACAGACTTTTATGGTGTCGAGGCCAGAGAGCACGTCTCCTTTCATCATCATCAGTTGGGTAACACCGTTGACCCGAATAGCGTATTTTAGAGCAACCAGGTCAATCCAACCGCATCGTCGGGCTCTGCCTGTGGTGGCTCCAAACTCATGTCCAATTTTAGCAATGCGCTTACCGATATCGTCAAATAACTCAGTGGGAAAAGGTCCGCTACCTACTCGGGTAGTATAGGCTTTAAAAATTCCAAAGACCTCTTTAATTTTATTGGGGGCAACACCTAAACCCGTACATGCTCCTGCCGCCGTTGTAGTGGAGGAGGTAACAAATGGATAGGTTCCAAAGTCAACATCCAGTAATGATCCTTGAGCTCCTTCAGCCAAAATCTTTTTTCCAGCGTCTTGAGCTTTGTGCAGAAAGTTTTCACTGTCTACTATTTGGCATTTTTTTAAGGTTTCAATGGATTCAAAAAATTGGGTTTCCAATTCGCTGAGGTCATACTCCAAATCCACATTGTGAAAATCCAACATTTTGAGGTGTTTCTGGGTCAATGCCTGATAGCGATCTTTCCAGCTTTTGGTTAAAATGTCTCCTACACGCATCCCATTTCTTCCGGTTTTGTCCATATAGGTTGGACCAATTCCCTTTAAAGTTGAGCCAATTTTGGCTTTTCCTTTGGAAGCTTCCGACGCGGCATCGAGTAATCGGTGGGTGGGAAGAATAAGATGGGCTTTTTTGGAGATCAATAATTTGGTCGAAAAATCAATATCATAGGGGGCCAAATTCTCCAGTTCTATTTTAAAGATCACCGGATCGATGACCACTCCATTACCAATCAGATTGATGGCACTGGGGTGAAATATCCCAGAGGGTATGGTGTGTAAAACGTGTTTTATTCCTTCAAATTCGAGGGTGTGGCCAGCATTGGGCCCTCCCTGAAAACGGGCAATGATGTCATAGGATTCCGTCAATACATCGACGATTTTACCTTTCCCTTCGTCGCCCCATTGGAGGCCTAGCAGTAAGTCTACGGACATATTTAATTTATGAGTTTACTCTTTTTTTTGTTCCGTAAAAATAAAGAGAATGGTTGTGTATTTCAATATCGAATATTTCCTCAATTGTTTTTTTTATGTTTTGGATTCTGGGATCACAAAATTCCTTTACCTCTCCGGAATCTGTGAAGATGATATGATCGTGTTGGTGATCAAAATAGGACTTTTCATACTGGGCTTGGTTTTTGCCAAACTGGTGTTTTCTCACCAATCCACACTCCAAAAGGAGTTCGATGGTGTTGTAGAGTGTTGCCCTGCTTACCCTGTAATTTTTGTTTTTCATGGTGATGTACAATGATTCAATATCAAAGTGTTCATCACTGTCATAAATTTCATACAATATGGCAAATCGCTCCGGTGTTTTTCGGTGGGCATGCTTGTTTAGAAAGTTTACGAAAACCTCTTTAACAATTTCTTGATTGGATTTGTTTTTTTCCATATTTACAAATATAGGTCTTAAATTATTCCCTGAGAACTTTATCTACACCTTTTACCTTTAAAATCCTATTAATCAATCGATTGAGTATTGTTTTATTCTTTACATTTACACTGATTAATCCGGTAAAAATACCATCTTCACTGTCAAAACTCAGTTTATTGATGTTGACACTCATGTCTCCGGAAATCGATTGGGTAACCTCACTGACAATTCCCATATTGTCAATACCGGAAAGTTTTAAAATGGCGGTAAATTCATCGGATGAGGAATCCACCCATTTTGCTTTGATGATTCGATAAGCAAAATTGGATTGAAGTGACAATGCATTGGGACAGTCTTTTTTATGGACTTTAATACCTTCGTTTACGCTGACAAAACCAAAGACAGGGTCCCCTGCAATGGGATTGCAGCAGGGGGAAAGGGAGTGCTTTAAATTTTCCTTTTCTTTTCCGAAAACCAAAGTGTCAAATCGTTGTGTGATTTGCTCTTTGTCTTCTTTTTTGTAAACACGGCTTTGTTTTCTTATTCTTTTTTTGAAGAAATTGAGGAAACTGCTGTTGAATTCGGTTGAGAAATCTTTTAACTGTTTGTTGTTAATGGTCCCCAAACCGACACGATAAAACAAATCCAGACTGTTATTGAGATTGAAATACCTCAGCATGTGGCCAATGGTTTTGTCGTTGAGGGTGATCTTGAGTTGTTTTAATTTTCTTCTGAGGGTTTCTCTGCCATCCTCGGCAATTCTTTTCTTCTCTTCGTTGAGCGATGACTTGATTTTTGACTTGGCTCTAGAAGTCTGAACAAAGTCCAACCAGTTAGCAGTGGGTTTGATGTTTTCTGAGGTAATAACTTCAACATTTTCACCACTTTTCAAAGTCCTGCTCAATGGAACGAGTTTGCCATTGACTCTGGCACCTCTGGTTTTCATCCCCACTTCGGTGTGAATGCTGAAAGCAAAATCCAAAGCGGTGGCTCCTTTGGGCAAGGATTTTATTTCCCCCGTTGGGGTGAATACAAAAATCTCTTTGGCGTAGAGGTTGAGCTTAAAGTTTTCTACAAAATCAACTGGATTTTCGTTGTTGCTTTCCAGAACCTCTTGGAGCTTGTCCAGCCAAGAGTCAATCCCTATGTCCTTTTGCTCACCTTGTTTGTATTTGTGATGCGCAGCATATCCCTTCTCTGCAATTTCATTCATCCGTTCGGATCTTATTTGCACTTCTACCCATTTGTTACTGGGGCCCATGACGGTGATGTGCAAAGCCTCGTATCCATTTGATTTGGGGGCGGTGATCCAATCCCTTAGTCGGGTGGGATTTGGGGTGAAATGATCCGTGATGATAGAATATATTTTCCAAGCCAAAAACTTTTCATTACGATGTGTGGCTTTGTAAATAATACGAATGGCAAACTTGTCAAAAATATTCTCAAAAGGAATGTTTTGCATGGTCATTTTCCTGTTGATAGAGAAAATGGATTTGCTCCGCCCTTTGATTTGGTATTTCAATCCTTCTTCTGCCAAGGCAAATTGAATGATTTCAGAAAAAGATTTAATGTATTGATCTTGTGACTCCCTGCTGTCTTCGATTTTATTTTTAATGAATTCGTATCGAACAGCTTCGGTATACTTAAAACTCAGGTCTTCCAATTCAGTTTTGATGTTGTAGAGTCCGATCCTATGAGACAATGGAGCATAGATGTAAAGGGTTTCAGAAGCGATTTTTACCTGCTTGTATTCAGGCATGGCATCTAGCGTTTGCATGTTGTGCAATCGGTCTGCAATTTTGATGATGATGACCCTGATATCATCGGTGAGGGTAAGCAGCAGTTTCCTGAAATTTTCGGCTTGAAGGGAGACGTTGCTTTCCTTGCTGAGTTTGGAAATCTTGGTCAATCCCTCTACG
Organism: uncultured Flavobacteriaceae bacterium; assembly: GCA_938082715.1. Lineage (GTDB taxonomy): Bacteria > Bacteroidota > Bacteroidia > Flavobacteriales > Flavobacteriaceae > UBA8316. The sequence continues at coordinate 68,411 of CALKCR010000023.1, forward strand.
ATCCGCGCTACACCGCTTCCGAAAAGTTTTTCAATGTCCTCAAAACTATATTCAGTGTCTTCCACGACATCATGTAGCAGGGCAGCCGCAATAGAGGTAGCATCCAAACCAATTTCTTGTGCTACGATCTTAGCGACACTGATGGGGTGCAAAACATAGGGTTCACCCGACTTACGTCGCTGATTTCTGTGGGCACCAACAGCCGTGTCAAAAGCAGAACGTATCAACTTCTTATCTTCATCTGATAAGGTTTGATAGCTGATTCGAAGCAGCTCTTTGTAATGCTTTGCAATCTCTTTGTTCTCTATTTTTTCACTTACAATCATCGCTATAATAAAGGTACTCGAAACTTTTAATTCGACAAAATCATTGGTCTCCACAGTGATACATCAAAATCCCTGCCGAAACGGAAAGATTGAGTGAATCAATGGGAAATTTTATGGGAATTTTGACGATCTGTTGCGCTTTTTTTAGCCATTTTTGGTCAAGGCCTTTGTCTTCCGTCCCAAAAATCAATGCCAATGGCCTTGGGTACTCTACCCTTTTGAAGTGTTTAGCTTTGTGATCCAAAGCAGCAGCAGAGATGTTAAAAGCATTTTTTTCCAAGAACGAAATGACTTCTTCCGTATTATCGGTGGCAACGGGAATGGAAAAGACCCCTCCCATACTGTTTCTGATGATCCGGGGGTGGTAGAGATCTGTTTTGGGATTGGCAATAATTACTGCATCCCAATCGGCCGCAGCGGCTGTTCGCAGAAGCGCACCAATATTTCCGGGTTTTTCTGGAGCCTCCACAACCAGAACACGACTGTCATTATTGACAAAAATATCTTTTATATAATGACTTTTGGCCTCCAATATGGCAATGACTTCCTCTGAGCCTGAACGCATGCTTACGCGATCAAAAAGAGCGGCGCTCAATTCAAAAACATTAGCCGAATCCTCGTAAACAATTCCTTCATCATATCCTTTCCTGTAAAAAAGGGTGTCGATGTTGTAGCCCATTTCAAATGCCCTGCTCAATTCCCTATTACCCGACACCACAAAAAGATTTTCTTTTTTACGCACCCTTGACTTGCTCATCAACAGATTGAGTTTTTTGATTATGGGGTTGTGAAGACTGCTGATGTATTTCAAATCTGTTTTTTTATAAAGTTATTGGGTAATTGACAGAACAGCATCAAAATCGCTTTGAATTTTTGTGATAGTTGATCACCAATCCCACCATTTCATTGTAACTCTTAATGCCACTTTTTTGGCCGTTGGCCATAAGGTAGCTGTCATAGGTCTTGTCAAAAATAATTTCAAAAGGATTTTCATATTTCTTCCAAAAATCATTGACTTCCTTGAAGTTTTTAAGAATACCCGGATTTAAACGCTTTAATTTACTTTTTGCAATTTTTGAATCCAGTTTGTATAATTCATTAAATAAATACCTGAAAGCAAAAGTGTTTCCGGCATACTGAATATAGGGATCTTCAGAGGTGATGGAGGATAGATAAGCGATAAAATTGGCCTCTTTTTCAGCAGCATACCCTATTTGATGGGCAGTTTCGTGAAGTGATGTGGTGATCAAACTCTGAATAGGCATTCTTGCATTTACTTGAGACTCTAATGTAAAGGGATTCAGATATCCCGAATATCCCATATAGGACAGGGGTAGGCTCAATAGAGATTTTTTTACTTTGGAGGCGTAAAGTAGGGTTTCGTGATAAACGGGGTGATAAAGAGTGATTTTTTCTGAGACTTGTTCTCTTGAAAAAGGAAATGTTACTGCTAAAGTATCTGATGAAACAAGACGATTGTGCCATTGATTTGATTCATCAATAATTTTATCTAAACGGTCTACCAGGTCTTCTTCATTATACTCAATGGGAATTTGAAGTTGGTCACTCAAGGGAAGCCTGTGGTAATTGAATCCCCAACTTATGTGAAATATCCAAACTACCAGAATCAGCAATGCCCCAAAATCTAAAAGTAGATTCAGTGGTTTGGCCCGCCAACAGCTAATTTTTTTAAAAGTTGTTTTGAGTACAAAAAGGCTCAGGGCCACATAGAGTAAATCTCCCAGGGAGAAGGGAATCAAATCCAGAAAAAACCGGTTTAGTTCGAAAATCAGAGGATAGAAAATTCTACTGTAGTATTTTTCAACGATATCAGGATTTTTGCGCGCAAAACTTATAAACAACCACAGTGGGATAGCGGAGTACCAAAGCAAGGTGGTTGTTTTTTTACTCATGTGCAGCAAATCACATTCTACCTATTCAATCAAAGCGACAATTTCAACTTCAAAAATCATATCAGAACGTGGAGGAATAGCCTGATTTCCGTTTTCGCCATAGGCCAATTGATGGGGCAAAAACAGTGTAGCTTTATCTCCCACATTCAAAAGTCTTAAGCCTTCTTTAAATCCTTCAATCATAGCCGCATCGGGACTTACATCGGCTTTAATGGGTTGATAGGCTCCAGCGGCCTTACGGTTGGGATCAACTCTGTCCAATGCTTCGGCGGTTTCCAATTTACTGGTTTCCAGCAAAATGCCATCGGAAAAGTAAACCGCATAATGGGCGGTTACTTTGTTGGTGGTTGTTACCCTGGATCCTTTGCCCTTTTCGGTAATGATATACTGCAGCCCGGAGGGTGTTGTTTCAGCTTTGGCTTTTAGAGCGTTAAATTTTTCTTGATTTGCTTTCATTATAGCGGCTTGTTTTTCGGTTTTTTCTCGTTCCGCTATTATTTTTTCTTCAAAATAGTTGGAGAATACTTCAGGGGCATCAAATCGTTTAGCATCACTTCCTTTCCTGATGATGGATACTTTGAAAATGGTGTCGTTTTGCGCAATGCTATCGACTACTGCTTGACCTTGAACGACTTTTCCAAACACAGAATGTTTTCCATTGAGCCAGGGGGTTTCTTTGTGGGTAATAAAGAATTGGCTTCCATTGGTTTCGGGTCCGGAATTGGCCATCGAGAGAATACCGGGGCCACTATGGGTCAAATCAGTAAACTCATCGATAAATTGATAGCCGGGCCCTCCCGATCCAGTGGCGGTGGGATCCCCTCCTTGAATCATAAAATCCTTGATGACCCTGTGAAAGATTATTCCGTCATAATATTTTTTTCCCGAAAACTCTTTTGCGACTTTGGGATTGTTTCCCTCTGCCAAAGAGACAAAGTTGGCAACGGTGATGGGTGTCTTCTCCAATTCCAATTGCAACATGATCTCACCTTTGTTGGTTTCAATATTGGCGTACAAGCCTTTGTTTAGTTCGGGATACTGTTGGGTACAACCTATGATCAAAGTTGCAAAAATGAGCCCCAGTAAATTGGTTTTTTTCATATTGAAGTTTTTAGTTTTAAAAGTTCTATGGTAAAACGAAGGGGTTGATTTATCCCTATTTTTTCTCCATCGCCTTGATAGCCATAACAAAGGTAGGAAGGAAACAGAAATACACCAATTTCCCCCAGGCGTAAATATTTTACTCCTTCCCTGAGTGCAGGGATCAAATCTTCCTGATCCACAAAAAAACTCACATCTCCCAATTCTTTTTCATCGTAAAGTAGGTTCCCGTTAAGATCCTCTATGCGATATTTAAAAGTAACACGATCGCCTTTTTTGGGGTAGCTGTCATCGGAATTGGTATTTTTTTGATAGGCATACCAAAAACCAAGAGGAGTACTCTCAAAAGAGAGCTTTTTTTCTTTCTCAATGGCCTGCCGAAACAATGACTGCTCTATGGCAATGATGTTTTTATTTCTTTTGGCAGATTCCTTGAGGAAAACTTGCTTTTGTTTGTTGATGGGCCGGCGAGGCTCAAGGTTTTGACAACTCAAAACACCAACAAGAAACAAGGATAACAATAGCTTTCTAAACATTGAATTGAGATTTTTCGTGCATTACCATATTTCTGAATTGCGCTGCGGTTTCATCTAAATTCAAATACGAAACTCCGCCTGCTGCATTTATGTGTCCTCCGCCGTTGAAATATTTTTTTGCAAATTGATTTACATCAAAAGACCCTTTGGATCGAAAAGACATTTTGATGATCTTTTCCGTTTCGTTTTCAATCATGATCACGGCCAATGTTATGCCCTCAAGACTTAAGCCATAATTTACAAAGCCCTCTGTGTCTCCTTTTTTAAAGTTGTTTTGATTCAATTCTTTTTGTGAAAGTGTGATATAGACCACTGGAATTTCATCTATCTTTTTTAGGTTGTTGAGGGCCGTTCCCAACAATTGCAACCTATTGAAAGAATAGGTATCATAAATTTTTTGGTGAATGGTATGGGGTTGCGCACCTTTTTCAATGAGTGTGCCTACAATTTGATGTGTTCTAGCCGTGGTTGAGGGAAATCTGAATGAACCGGTGTCGGTCATGATCCCAGTATAGATACAAGTGGCGATAGCAGCATCAATTTGATCGTGATCTAAACTGGAAATCAATTCATATACCATTTCGCAAGTTGATCCCTTGGTAGCGTCTGAGTAGGTTATTGAAGCATAATCTCCGGGGTGTTCGTGATGGTCAATCATTATTTTTAGGGCATTGATCTGTTCAACAACAGGAGCCAATTGATCAATCCTGCTCAACTGATTAAAGTCCAAGGTAAAGATGATGTCGGCATCTTCCACCAATTGGGTTGATTCATCTGCAAGCTGAGAAAATTTTATAATTTCCTCTTGACCGGGCATCCAATCCAGAAATTCAGGGTATTCATTGGGAGCAATGATCCGCGAATCATGTCCGGTTTTGATCAAAAAAGCATGAAGGGCAAGACTGCTTCCCAAGGCATCGCCATCTGGATTTTTATGGGGAATGATGACAATTTTTTTTGGGGTAATGAGTGCTTTTTGAAATGCTTCTAAGAGTTGTTCGTTCATTTGTCCAAAGATACCAAAATTTGGGCCTTATTGTTTTCTCCCCATTGGATAAATATTAATAAAAAGGGGCGGGAATAGCAAAAGAAATCATTTTTTATAAATTTGCATCAAAAATAACCGCTATGCTTTCCAACAAAACTTTCACGATGATTAAACCCGACGCTGTTGAAAAAGGGCACGTTGGAGCCATCCTCAATAAAATTAATGCTTCGGGATTTAGAATTGTCTCTATGAAAATGACGCAAATGTCCCAACGTGATGCTGAGTTGTTTTATGCGGTACACAAGGAACGCCCATTTTTTGGTGAATTGGTATCTTTTATGAGTCGAGGGCCTATTATTGTAGCCATACTTGAAAAAGAAAATGCTGTAGACGATTTCAGAACCTTGATCGGAGCCACCAACCCCGAAGAGGCTGCAGAGGGTACTCTGCGTAAACAATTTGCAACATCAATGGGTGAAAATGCGGTACATGGATCTGACAGTAATGAAAACGCCGAAATTGAGGGAGCGTTTCATTTCTCCGTTAGAGAAATGTTTTAGCGGAGTACCACTTTTTCGAGTACTTCACTTCCCAGCTGTTCATTCATCATTTCCCTGATCTTTTCCTTACCATAACTCAGTTCCTCTCGTAAGGCTGCGTTGTTCAGTGAGACTAAAAGCGTATTTCCTTTAAGCGTTATTTTTTCGGTGTAATGGGTCATGTGTGTTCCCATCAATTCGTACCACAATTCATTGATTCGGGCATTGGTGATTCCCGTTTTTAGCGCTTTTGACTGAACGATTTCGTCCAATACTTTACCGATGCTTTGAGGTTCAAATTTTCTTTTGGTTGACTTCATGGGTCAATGCTCGCTGTAAAACCTTTTGTAATAATATCTTTTGCCTTGATGCTCAAGAACCAGTTTGTTTTCATTTAACTCAACGATCTTTTCCTGCCATTGATCCCAACCTGTCTGAAAGCCTAAATAACAATTTTTATCCTTAAAGATAACCTTAAAGTTATTTAAATCTTCGGTGACCAAGAATTTATTATCCAATTGAGGTTGTACTTTTTTTCTGACCCCCTCTCGTTCATTCACTTCGTAAAAATCCAATAGCTTGGCCGCACCTTTGGGGTAAAAAGTTTCATTCTTATGGGTGATGTATTCAATATTCCAATATCCATTGAGCAGGTCGATATCGCTTGGGGTAATTTGATTTTTACATCCCAAACACAAGATCAGTAAACAGAGGATAATAGACCTGTACATTCGCTAGCTAAGGATAAATATTTCGTAAGCAGAGGAACTCATTTCCAATGCAGCTTTGATTCTGTCCTTGTGGGTATCCGAGATAAATATTTGACCAAGACTTTCGTTGTCGAACAATTGTATGGTTTGGGTGACCCTATCTTGATCCAATTTGTCAAAAATATCGTCCAGCAGCACTATGGGATTCATGCCGGATTTTTCCTTGATAAAGTCAAATTGTGCCAGTTTGAGTGCAATCAGAAAAGTTTTCTGTTGCCCTTGACTGCCGAATTTTTTGATGGGCATTCCTAAGATGAGTAAATCCAAGTCATCTTTGTGAATACCAACAGAGGTGAATTGAAGTACTTTGTCTTTCTCTAAATTGTGATCCAGTAGATCAGACATTTTATATTCTCCGAGATCTGATGCATATCGAATATCCACTTCTTCGGCTCCATTGCATATGCTTAGGTATCTTTTTGTAAAAATGGGTATAAACACCTCCATGAATGCTTTTCTCTTTTCGTGAATGGGATGGGCTAATTCACTCATTTGATGGTTGTAAATGGCCAAAGTGTCTCCATCAAAAGTCCGGTTTTGAGCAAAAAACTTCAGTAGGGCATTGCGTTGTGCCAGTATTTTGTTGTAGTCGGATAGAATTTTTAAATAGGTTTTATCGGTTTGTCCAATGACACCATCGATAAACTTTCTTCTGGTGCTACTGCCTTCAATGATCAAATTTCGATCTGCGGGTGAAATGATCACCAAGGGAATCAACCCAATGTGCTCCGCAATTTTATCGTAGATTTTACCATTTCTTTTAATAGTCATTTTTTGACCTTTTTTGAGGCTGCAATTGATTTTTTCCGCTTTACCTGCTTTGTCGAATTTTCCTTCAATCAAAAAAAACTCCTTCCCAAATTGAATGTTTTGAACTCCGGAGGGGTTAAAATAACTTTTGGTAAAGGCCAAATGGTAGATGCTGTCCAAAATATTTGACTTTCCGATTCCATTATTGCCAATAAAACAGTTGATAGGTGCCTTAAAATCGAATTGAGAGGCCTCTATGTTTTTGTAATGGGTAAGGGTCAATTGCTTTAAAAACATGAATGCAAATATAGTTTGGTTGAGAAAGGTAAAACAAAATTTAAATTTATTTTATGCTCTGATTTCCATTATTTGATGAGTTTTTGGTTTTGCCCTAAAAAAGGTTAATTTTGGGGACTTAAAAAAACACAAATGGCAACCTACAAAAAGAGAGGTTATAAAAAATCGATTGCACCCGGTTCCGAAAAACAGTTGGAAGTGGAAAGTACAACTGCAGAGGTTTTTGAAAAATTAGACTCTACTGCATCTCGAACAGAGGAGTGGATCTCCAAATTTCAAAATTTTATTTTGGCGGGTGTCGCGATTATTGCATTATCAGTATTGTCCTACTTGGGCTACCAGAGCTATATCTTCGAACCCAAAAAAATGGAGGCTGTCAGTGAATTAACTCAAGCGCAGTATTATTTTGAGTTGGCCTTAAATGGTCAAGAATCTGATTCTTTGTTTCGCAGAGCCCTTAATGGTGGGGAAGGAAAGTACGGTTTTTTGGACATCATCGACAACTATGGAGGAACACCTGCTGCCAAATTGGCCACCTACAGTGCTGGTATGGCTTACCTCAACTTGGGGGATTATGTCAATGCCATCGAATACCTCGATCAATTTGATACAGACGATGTGATGTTGAAAGCTCTGGCCAAAGGTGCCATCGGGGACGCTTTCGCTCAAATAGGCCAGCCAGAAGATGCTTACGATTATTATGTTGCCGCTTTTGAATCTAGTGACAATTCTTTTAGTGCACCCAAATACCTTTTTAAAGCGGGGGTTTTGGGTACCTCTTTGGGTAAAAACAATGCAGCACTTCGCTATTTCAAAAAGATACAATCCCACTATCCTGATTCGTCAGAAGCTAGCAAGGTTGAAGTACAAATAGGTCTATTGGAAAACCTCAATTGATGGCTACTGCCAATAACAGTCTCTCCCAATACGATCGTTCTAAAGTTCCTGACGGTAATAATATACGAATAGCCCTGATTGTGTCAGAGTGGAATCAAGAAATAACCGAAGCTCTTTTTCAGAGAGCCAAAAACACATTGGTCGATCACAACGTTTCCTTAAAAAATATTGTTAGAGTTGATGTTCCCGGTAGTTTTGAGTTGATCTATGGTGCCAGTAGCGCTCAGCGAATGGATTTTGACGCCATCATTGCTATTGGATGCGTTATTCAGGGGGAAACAAGACATTTTGAATTCATTTCAAATGCCGTTGCTCAAGGAATAAAAGACCTGAACCTCAATGGAAAAGCACCGGTAGTGTTTTGTGTATTGACGGATGATACCATTGAACAATCCAAGGCCAGGAGTGGTGGTGCTAAAGGGAATAAAGGGGTGGAGGCAGCTGTTACCGCTTTGAGGATGATCAACCTATAGTTTTTCATTTATAAATTGCCCAAACCCAATGGCAATTTCGTTCAATTTCGTTAAATTTGATTACTTCTTGGCCCTATCATCAATTATCGACGCATGAAGATCAGTCTTTTCAAACTCAAAAAAAACCGAAGATACAATTACACTCCCCGTTATTACAGTGGTAAGGAAGGTGGAAACCTTTATGATTTTGATTCTAAATTTTCGAAATATCGGGACACCTACAACCAGAATGACTTTGGTCAGCAGTGGCAAGATGCTCGCCTGAAGATGCGAACTCGAAACAACCGAGGAATTTCTACCCGATTGGTAATCATCATCTTGATTTTGGTTTTGGCTTTTCTTTACGTTATTGATTTTGATTTATCCTTATTCAAAGGCTAATGGCTGATATCATTTCGATTTTGCCGGACCATGTGGCCAACCAAATTGCTGCAGGTGAAGTCATTCAAAGACCAGCTTCTGTAGTCAAAGAGCTTATGGAAAACGCCATTGACGCTCAGGCTACTGAAATCCAATTGCTGATCAATGGGGCCGGTAAAACCATGATTCAAGTCATCGATAATGGCATGGGTATGTCACCTAACGATGGAAGATTGGCATTTGAGCGTCATGCAACGTCTAAAATTAAATCTGCCGATGATTTGTTTTCCATTACATCCAAAGGATTTAGGGGGGAAGCTTTGGCTTCCATAGCCGCCATCGCTCAAGTGGAGGTTCATACCAAAAGGTCAGATGACGAAATGGCGACTTGCCTAAAAATATCGGGAAGCAAAGTAGAGGATCATGAAGTTTCTGTCGCCCCTACCGGAACTTCCATTGCCGTAAAAAATCTTTTTTACAATGTACCCGCTCGTAGAAACTTCCTCAAGTCGGATAAAGTTGAATTGCGGCACATCATCGATGAGTTTCATCGGGTAGCCTTGACCTATCCGGAAGTGAAATTTACTTTTATGCAAAATGGCTCAGAACTTTTTGACTTACCGGCTGTAAATTTCAGAAAACGAATTGCCAATATTTTTGGAAACAAAATAGAGGAGAAATTAATTCCGGTAGAGGAAATGACCACCGTGGCGGGGATTGAAGGATTTATTGTAAAACCTGAATTCGCCAAAAAATCCAGGGGTCATCAGTTCTTCTTTGTCAACAAACGTTTTATCAAGAGCCCATTTTTACACCATGCGGTGAGTTCTGCTTTTCAGGGTTTGTTGCGGGATCAATTTCATCCGGGTTATTTTGTCTACATGCAAATTGATCCAAAAACCATCGATATTAACATTCACCCTACAAAAACAGAGGTCAAGTTTGAAGAGGAGCGCAACCTCTATGCGATCATTAAATCAATGGTCAAACACAGTTTGGGGATGTTTCAAGCGGCTCCTGTTTTGGATTTTGAACGGGATCCCAGTTTGGACACCCTCTATAATTTTCAACAAAAGCCTCCTTCAAACATGCCCACGATTGAGGTTGACTCTAGTTTTAATCCTTTTAAAGATTCTGAAAAGGGCATTCCCAAAGCTTCAAAAAGTAGCTGGGAAAGCCTGTACTCCGGTTTGGAGATGCCGAATAATAACAGCGCTGATGAAGAGTTAAAACTCGCCATCGAACAAGCTCCCAAGGTTTTTCAATTGCTGAGAAAGTTTATTGTGACCACGACCCGATCGGGCCTTTTGGTTATCGATCAACAAAGAGCGCATCAAAGAGTATTGTATGAAAAATTTCTCACCAGTATTACCAAACGAGACATGGTCAGTCAACAATTGATCTTCCCCAAGGAGGTTGAATTAACACCACAACAAATTGCTTTGTTTGGGGAGTTGGAGGCCAATTTAAATGCAATGGGATTTGTGGTAAAACAAAAAGACAACCAACTTCACATTACTGGTATTCCAGCGATTTGTGATGACAAACAGTTGGAACAGCTTTTTGAAGATGTATTTTCTCCCCCCGATGATCATGAGCAGGTTGCGAGTTTCAGCCAAGCGGATTATATGGCCAAAATTTTATCTAAATCCCTATCAATTAAAGGAAACTTGACACTTTCTGTCCAAGAGCAACAGGCATTGGTCGATGATCTTTTTGCTTGTAAAGACACTTTGACCTGTCCTTTTAATCGTAAGATTTTTATTACTTTAGATAAAGAAGAATTAGAAAAGAAATTGTATTAATGCGGAACGTTACTGAAACAGTAAAACACTTGCTGATCATAAATGGAATTTTTTTCCTAGCTACCATCACCCTCGGCAATCAGGTATATGATTGGTTCGCATTACACTATCCCGAAAACCCAAAATTTGAGATCTGGCAACCCTTGACACATATGTTTATGCACGGGGATATTTCACATATTTTTTTCAATATGTTTGGGTTGTGGATGTTTGGTACCCCTTTAGAACAAATGTGGGGCAAACAAAAATTTATTTTCTTTTATCTGTCCACTGGTTTTGGTGCTGCCGCATTACAGCTTTTGTTGTATTATTATCAATTAGATCACGTCAACAGTGCTTTGAGGGATTATGGACTTACAGCCCCTCAAATCAGTTCTTTCTATCAAACTGCTGAATTGCCTAGCGCTGCCATTGATAAGATTGGAGAGGGACAATTGTCGGGTGCATTCAACGCCTTTCGTTCTGTAATGGTTGGCGCCTCGGGTGCTCTTTACGGTGTTTTGGTAGGTTTTGCAATGCTATTTCCCAATGCCCAATTGATGCTTTTGTTTCCTCCCATTCCCGTTAAAGCCAAGTTTTTGGTTCCCATTCTGATACTGGCGGATCTTTTCTTTGGTTTCTCCTCATACTCCATTGGCCCTATTGCTCACTTTGCCCATGTGGGTGGAGCCATTACTGGTTTGGCCATGATGTGGTATTGGAAGAAAAAAGAGTTCAATAACAATCGTTGGGATTTATGAGTTTTATGGATATTCTCAAATACCGCTTTGCCACTTTTTCCATTGCAGAAAAAATCATTTTGATCAATGTGGTTTGTTATTTGCTGCCCATGCTGCTCAATGTGCTTTTCTTTTTGTTCAATATTCCGTCTAGTGCCTATATCGATAGGCTTCAGCTTTCACCCAATCTTGGGACTTTTATCACAAGGCCTTGGACATTGCTCACCTACAGTTTTATTCACAGTGGTTTTTTTCATTTATTGTGGAATATGGTACTTCTTTTTTATGCCGGGCGTTTGCTCCTCAATTTATTTCCGGATCGCATTTTTATCAACAACTATTTTTTGGGAGTCATTTCCGGCGGGTTGATTTTTATAGGTAGTTATGCTCTGTTTCCTGTTTTTGCAGGGACCTATCCACCAATGATCGGTGCCTCTGCAGGAGTGATGGCTGTATTCATATTCATTTGTACTTATACTCCGAATCAGGAGATTCGATTTTTCTTTGTTAACCTAAAATTAAAATATCTGGGTCTTGCCTTCTTTTTCCTTGATTTGATTCAAATCCCCTATGGTAATGCGGGAGGTCATTTGGCGCATATTGGGGGAGCTGTATTGGGTTTTTTCTATGCTAGACAATTGGGGGTTGGCAGGGACATAGGCACAGGATTTGAAAATGTTTGGCAGGCTGTTTTTAAAAAAAAGCACCTTAAGACAGTTTACCGCGCTCCGCAGAACAAATCAACTACAACAAAAAAAAGTGACGACAGTAATCATCAAAATAAGATTGATGCTATTTTGGATAAAATCAGTAAGTCGGGTTATGATAGCCTCAGCAAGGAGGAAAAAGACTATTTGTTCAGAGCTAGAAAAGAATAATACCAAGGTTACGATTAAATAAGCCCTACACTATGAAATTGAATTTTGTGTCTAAAGTTTTAATGCTGATCAATCTGGTTTTGCTGATACTTCAGCTTTTTCTGATGGATACTTTTTGGGATTTTTTCCAGTATCCATTTCTCAATTTGATGGTTCCTGTGATTGCAGTGATCAACTTGATTTTTTTTATTTTTTGGATCATCAAATTCAAATGGCCCTTCCTTCTTTTTGTTTTTTCGATTTTGATTGGATTTAACGAGTGGGGAAAACTATACAAGTTTCCCAATAACGCCATCCCCATTTCCAATGGAATCAAAGTGATGAGTTTTAATGTTAGATTATTCAATCGCTTTGAATGGATCGACTCCAATTCGGTTCCCGAATCGATTGAAAGTTTTATCAATAAAGAAAAGCCTGATCTGGTTTGTTTACAGGAGTATTCAAAAGAGTTGAGTCCAAAATTTAAAAATTATCCCCATCAATACATAGCCTCCTCAAAAAAGAACGGCCAAAATGGACTCTGTATTTTATCGAAATATCCAATAAAGAATCGAGGTCGACTGGATTTTGTGGATTCCAATAACAGTGCCCTTTATGCCGACTTTTATTACAAAAAAGACAGTATTAGAATTTATAATGTTCATCTGGAATCCTTGAGGATTAACCTAAAAGACACCCTTTTCACCCAAGAACATTCTCAAAAATTTGTAGATAGAATTCAGTCTGTAATTCAGAAACAGGAGCTGCAAATTGATCGATTTGAAAAAGTCGACCAAAAGAACAAATACCCAACCATTATTTGTACAGATTTGAACAACAATGCTTTTTCTAGGGTTTACAAACGTTTAAAAGATGATCGTTTGGACGCTTTTGTTCTATCGGGTGACGGTTTGGGGGCAACCTATAAACTGGCTTATTTTCCCTTTCGAATCGATTTTATTTTTGCGGATCAAAAATTTAAAGTGATCAATTATAAGACCCATGACCTCAAGCTATCTGATCATAAGCCCATTTCAGCATTGCTGGAATGGAAATAAAATCAATGATCAACTTGCCCAAGGTATTGCAAACTCTGAGGCCCTAAATTGAATAACAAGTCCAAGATGCTCAGGTTGTTTATAAACCCGTGTTTGGATTGAAAGACTTGTTGGTAGTGAGGGTTTTCTTTTTTAACTTCATGCTTTGCGATGATCAGATCATTAAACTCATCAGCAGTCTTTTCTTTAGGAAGGAGCTTCACTTCGGCATCTATAAGCGAAAGAACTTTTTGGATCAAAGCGATATTAAAATCCATTAGTTTTTCGAATTTTTGATGGTAAAAAGGGTGGAAATCATCTTCATAAAACTCAAAAAAAGGGGAGGAGCGATAGGCTGCTTCGAGGGATTTCCAATGGTCTTTTTGCCAGCTATTTTCATAGTGTATGGCAACCGCCTCATCGATTTGACGCTCTTTGGTTTTGCTGTGGACGATGGGGATAGTCAATTTTAGCTTTCCGTTGGCACCGTATATCTCTGTGCGATTCCGGAAGGTTTGCTTTTGGTAGGGGTTATGGGTAACCAAAGCGATTTCTTTTTGGGATACCACCCAAGCCATGTAGTGGATGTTGGGGAGGTATGCAGGACAAATTCCAGCCACCATTAGCCTTGCTTTTTACTTTTCCTCTTTCGGTAATAAACATAGCCCTGCCAGATCACAATTAGAACGACAAAGTAGGGGAAGTAGGATACTCTTTTTCCGGATCCGCCAACGGTGGAAAAGACCCTGTCCCAACGTACTTTCCAATTTCGGATCCCATCATTAATCCCATCAATGCTGAACCATATAAAAACGGGTTTTCCAACGATATGGTCTTCGGGAACAAATCCCCAAAAACGACTGTCTTCCGAACGATGACGGTTATCTCCCATCATCCAGTAATAGTCCATTTCAAATGTGTATTGAGTACTTTTTTCCCCGTTGATCAGTATGGTATTACCATAGGTTTTTAGCTCGTTTTTTTCATAATCAACGATGATTTTTTTAAAAAGGGGGAGGTTGCTTAAATTTAAATCTACTGTTACTCCTGCTTTGGGTATGACAATTGGCCCTAAATTATCTTGGTTCCAGTCAAATGGAATTTTATTGGGAAAAAAGGAGGAATTGGGTGTTTTGATTTTTTGGTTTCTCTGAACAATACTGTCTATCCAGTTTTGTTTTTCGATTTTTTCTACCTCCTCAACGGTTAAATTTAAATCTTTTGTTTTTTCAAGTACTTCACTGGCTCTCAATCCCAAAGACCGAACCAAATCAATAGGCAATCCTGTATGGCGGGTGATCACCGTAAAGTTGTCTTTGCTACTTCCTTGGGTGCCAACCAAATAAGGTGCGATTTGTTCGTAACTGCTTTGTGAGATGTTTTCGATTCTGAACCTTCTGTAAAAATCTTTTATACCGAGATCTACCAGTTTTCTGGAAGAGACACCTTTATTGCTGTAAGCTTTAAAATTGTATTGCACTTTTGCTCTGTCCGGTAAAATATTTTTCGCTCCATTGATGTGAACAAAACCGCCAATGATTTCGAGTGTATCTCCCGCTATACCAACACATCTTTTGACGTAATTTGACTTTTTATCCAACGGTTTTTTGACTCCGGCCTCTTTTACAAAAAATCTTCTCACCGTATCCGCAGGCCAATTGAATACTACTATATCATTTCTTTTGATTTTTTGAATTCTTGGCAGCCTTAGATAAGGCAATTGAGGATGATTGGAATAGGATCTTGTCTTCAGTATAGGAAGGGTATCATGAACCATAGGAAATGCTAATGTGGTTGAAGGAATTCGGGCACCATAATGGAATTTGCTTACAAATAAAAAGTCACCGATCAATAGGGATTTTTCTAGAGATCCGGTGGGAATGATGTAGGGCTGAAAAAAATAATTATGAACAAAAGTAGCGGCCACTACAGCAAAAACAATAGAGCCGATCCACTCACTAAAAACGGATCTTGAAATTTGTTTTTTGTTGGAAATGTATTTTGGCGTTCTTTGATAATTGATGGTGTAAATGTAAAACCCTAAACTTACAACAGCCAAGACCCCGTCCATGCTTTTGTTTTTTCCAAAATATTTTACTGTATCGATCCACAAGATCATAAACATCATCAGATTGATGACCGGTAAAAACAATAACAACACCCACCATTTGGGACGGTGAATGATCTTGAGTAAAATGATGGCATTGTATATGGGCACAATGGCCTTCCAAGGTGCTTCTCCTGCGGCCTTATACAATTTCCAAGTTCCTAAAAAGTGAACGACTTGAATTACCAAGACGAAAACAACCCATTGAATTCCACTCATGTGATTATAAATTTAGAACGTCATCCATTTTAAAAATTCCTTTTTTACCAACAATCCATTCTGCAGCGATTACTGCACCGAGGGCAAAGCCTTTTCGGTTATGGGCTTTGTGTTCGATGGTTATATCGTCGATAGGGGATCCATACTTAATGCTGTGGGTGCCGGGTACCTCGCCCTCCCTCAATGATTGAATGGACACACTGTCTTTTGCTTCTTCATCCAACTTCCACTGGGTGATATCACTGTTTTCGATGATGTCCTCAGCAAGCGTAATAGCGGTTCCACTGGGTGCATCCAATTTGTGTATGTGGTGGATTTCCTCCATGGAAACCTTGTATTCTTTTTGGGGTTGCATCATTTGGGCCAAGACCTTGTTTAATTTAAAAAAGAGGTTGACTCCCACGCTAAAATTAGAAGCGTAAAGGAAAGCTGTATTATTTTCTTGGGCTTTTTGGGCTACTTGTTGATAGGCATCCAACCAGCCGGTGGTGCCACAAACTACCGGGACAGCTTGATCCAATGCATTGGAGATGTTTTCCACCGCAGCATCCGGGATACTAAAGTTAATGGCTACATCAGCCTCATGGAGTTTTCCCTCCCTCAGATTTTTATCCACTTTACAAACGATTTCGTGGCCTCTTTCCAAAGTGATTTGTTCTATCGCTTTGCCCATTCTTCCGTATCCTAATAATGCAAGCTTCATATCTTTTTTTAAAGTTTGACCAAGACCTTTAGACCAACATTGGCATCCGTGCCAAATAATTCGGGTTCAAATTTAGGCTTGACACTTAAATTGTCTTTTATGTTAAATTGCATCAGATGGGCACTTACGTTGGCATCCAAGATGTTTAACATATAGGTTCCCAATATAAAGAGAAAGGACATATCTCTATAGTTTTTATGAAATTTCATTCCTTCAAGTAATTTAGTTTTGTTGGGGATCAGCTTGATGAACTCATCATCGGTATAACCACTGTTTCTCCTTTTGTAGGCAGTTCTATAGCGGTCTAATTCTTTTTGATTGTAAACATATCCATAGACCGACGCACCGATAGCAGCATAAACAAACGGTACTTTCCAAGCTTTACCGATGTAGATTTGTCCCAAACCCGGAAGTACGGCAGAATAAAATGCAGCCCGAGAGGGTGTCAAAGGACTTTCGATCAGTCTTTGTTTTCGGGTTTTTTGCTCTTCTTTAGGGAGTTGTTGAGCAAAAACTTGCAGGTTGAGCAGGATGAGAATTGGGATAAAGACTCTAGTCTTCACGTTTGATTTTTTTGATGATGTCGTTTAGGTCTTTTTGAGAATTAAATGGGATCTGAATGCTCCCTTTTCCCTTTTCGTTTCCTTTAATGGTGACCGACGTGTTAAAGTAATTTTTAAGATCCTCTGCGGCCTGATCATAAAATATCGGTTGGGAGGCTTTTACTTTTCCCGTGGATTGGCCTTTTTTGATTTTTTGAACCAGTAATTCGGTCTCTCTTACGGATAGGGATCTAGCAATGATTTTTTCATAAATCTCCAATTGCTTTTCACTTTCCTCTACATTGATCAAGGCCCTGCCATGACCCATCGAAAGAAATCCATCCCTCATTCCAGTTTGGACGACGGGATCCAATTTGAGTAAGCGCATGTAGTTGGCTACGGTAGACCTTTTCTTTCCGACCCTTTCACTCAATTGGTTTTGAGTGAGTTGGATTTCATCAATCAAACGTTGATAGGAAAGGGCAACTTCTATAGGGTCTAAGTCTCTTCTTTGGATATTTTCGACCAAAGCCATTTCAAGAGTTTCTTGGTCATTGGCAATTCTGACAAAGGCAGGAATGGAGTCAAAATCCAAAGATTTTGCAGCCCGATAACGCCGTTCTCCCGAGACCAATTGATATTGATTTCTACCCAATTTCCTTACGGTCACAGGTTGTATAATGCCTAGGGTTTTAATGGATTCTGCCAGTTCTTCAATGGCTTCCTCATTGAAGTGTGTTCTGGGTTGATAGGGATTGACCTCTATTTTATCGATCTCGAGATCAATGACGTTGCCCACTACTTGGTCAGCGTTGACATCACTGGCTGATCTAATCTCTAGCTCAGGATCATCCAGAAGGGCTGAAAGCCCTCTTCCCAAAACCTGTTTTTTGTTTTTCTTAGCCATCAATTATTTTTTTCGTCTTTTTTATGATTTCATTGGCAAGGGAAAGGTAGTTTTTGGCCCCTTTACTGGTGGCATCATAGTCGATAATACTTTCCCCGAAACTCGGCGCCTCACTCAAGCGGATATTCCGTTGGATAATGGTTTTGAAAACCATTTTACCGAAGTGCTTTTGAACTTCTTCCACCACTTGATTGGAGAGTCTCAAACGCGAGTCATACATGGTGAGCAACAAGCCTTCGATGTCTAGGTTTTTGTTGTGTATTTTTTGAACACTTTTAATGGTATTCAAGAGCTTACCCAATCCCTCCAAAGCAAAATATTCACATTGGATGGGTATGATCAATGAGTTTGCCGCTGCAAGCGCATTCAAGGTGATCAGTCCCAAGGATGGGGCACAATCAATAATGATATAATCATAATTATTTTCAACGGTATCGAGGGATTTTCTCAGCATGTATTCACGATTTTTTTTATCGACCAATTCGATTTCGGTGGCCACAAGATCGATGTGTGAGGGAATCAAATCGAGATTTGGGGTGCTGGTGGGGATGATGGTTTGATCAGCTGTGGCAGTATGCTCCAACAATTGATAGGTCCCTAGTTTTTGACTTTTAACCTCAATACCCAAGCCAGATGTGGCATTGGCTTGTGGATCTGCGTCCACCAACAAAATTTTTTTCTCCAAGATTGCCATTGCTGCCGCTAGGTTAACAGCCGTGGTAGTTTTTCCTACGCCCCCTTTCTGGTTGGCAATCGCAATAATTTTAGCCATTTATCCGGTTGAAATTTTGATAAAAATACAATTAAAATTATGGCTTAAAAAATTATAACAAACTAGATTGGTCAAAAATGAAGTTAATTTACTGGGGATCCAAACTATCTTCGAACTCAATATAGAAAATGGTCTCATCTTCTTTTTTGTGTCCGTAATTTTCACGGGCAAAGTGCTCCAAGCTGTCTTTGCTTTTTAATTGTTGAATGCTTCTTTCATCCTTTTCAATCAAATGGATGAGTTCCTTTTTTTGTACTTCAAGTTTGTCGACCTCTTGGTTTAATTCATGGTGAATCTTTAGTGAGTGTGTATCCAGAAAGATCATCCAAACCAAAAAAACCAAAAAAATAACGATATAGAGATAACGGTAAATTTTACCCAAAACGCAATTGATTATTCATTTATACTGGCAACTTGTTCTTCGGTAATCATTCCCTTAAATTCATTACCCCAGTTGTTGAGAATGTAATTCATAACATCGGCAATTTCAACATCATCAAGCCCCTGGTCTTGCATGACACCATTGTATTCCTCTCCATTGACCACTATGGGCCCACTCATGCCAAATTTGAGTCCCCGAATACTCATTTTGGTATTGTTGACCAAATAATCTGATTTTGCCAAAGGGGGGAAAACTCCGGAAACTCCCTCGCCGGTTTCTAAATGACATTGGATGCAAAAGTCTTGATAAATTTCTTCCCCATCGGTTATGCTTTGCTCAAGGGGTTTTTTTTGATAGAGCCATGTTACCTCAAAAAGGATGAACAAGCCCACTATACCGATAAGTATTTTCATTATTTTTGAACCACCTTAAGAATACCCTTTCCTTCAACCCCCAGATAGAGATAACCGTCAGGACCTTCTTTGACGTTTCTTACCCGTCCGATATCATCAAGGATTTTTTCGCGTTTAACTACTTTTCCTTTTTTGATAACCAAACGTTCCAAATATTTAAATTTCAATGATCCCACAAAAAGGTTTCCTTTCCATTTTTTATACACATTCGAACTGGAAAAAGCCATTCCACTGGGTGCAATCGACGGTACCCAATAATAAAAAGGTTGTTCCATACCGGGCATGGACTTCTTGTCAGTAATGGAGGTACCACTGTAGTTAATACCATAGGTAATTAAAGGCCACCCGTAGTTTTTTCCTTTTTGAACAATATTGATTTCGTCCCCTCCTTTTGGGCCGTGCTCATTTTCCCAGACCTCACCCGTTTTGGGATGAATGGTCATGCCTTGAGGGTTTCTGTGACCGTAGGAGTATACTGCTTTAAGTGCTCCTTCTTGATCGGCGAAGGGGTTGTCCTCCGGAATACTTCCATCGAGATTCAAACGGTAGATTTTTCCTCCGTCACGTTTGAGGTCTTGAGGATTTACATCGCGATTTCCACGATCTCCTATGGCAAAAAATAAATGTCCCTTATGGTCAAAAACAATTCTTGATCCCCAGTGCTGTCCCTTTTTGGTATTGGGCTTGCCTTTGTAGAGAAGCTTTACCTTGGAAAGGCTAGTGCCATTCAATTCAGCACAGTAAAGGGCAGTATTCCCCCCGGCATCACCTTCTATGTGAACTGCAGCAGTAAAATAGATCACTTTATTGTTTTTAAAATCAGGATGTAAAGCAACATCCAAGAGGCCTCCTTGCCCTCTTTGATAGATTTCTGGAAGCCCAGAAACCTCTGCTTTTTCTCCATTTGAGATCCTGTAAAGAATCCCTTTTTTCTCAGTTACCAAAATTTCATTTTCACTGATAAAATCCATTCCCCAAGGAATCTCTAGCCCATCGACCACGGTTTCGGTAGTGAATTTTGATTGGTCTGGTGTTTTAACCTCAGGCGGATTTTCTTGAGATATACAAGAGATATTACAGAATACGCCTATGAATAGTGGTGCGAAAAAGTTTTTTGTCATATCAATATAAATTTACACAAATAATTATTTTTCCATCGCTTTTTTATAAGCTTGTGTAGTGGTATAATATTTACTAATCATATTGGGCACTTCCCATTCCGGTAGTTTACTGTTCTTATAGTACTTCAGGAAGTTGTTCGTAACTTGACCAAAATGAGCTTCATGCCCAATTTTTAGCACTGTGGGAATTACAATTTTCCATTGCGAGTCTGAGATTTTATCTGCCTCAATTCCCGGATAATCTCCTTGAAGTGATTGAAGGGCTTGATTTAAGTTGGACTCAAAGTTTTCATCTTGCTCGGCGGAGACATATAGCGTGGGTTTGAAGTTTTCAGCTTCCCCTTGTTTGATGATTAGATCACTTTTTGTTCCACGCATGGTACTTTGGTGGGTGTCTCCCGTTCCCTCAGGTGCTTTGTAATTCCATATTACGGAAACCTTTGCGTGCTTTCCCTTTATGGTGTAATTGATTTCTCCATTACAGTATATGTTAAGGGTGTCTGACTTGACATCTTTTTGAAGGTATTCGGGGTAGCTGTCCAAACCGGTAATGTTTTTAAACTGATCAAGAGTTAGGGTAGTGGTCCATCTTTTCGCGGAAATGATTTCAATATCCGATCGGTCAATTATCTGGTTTGGAAAGGCTTCCCATTGCACCAAATCTACCAAGTGGGTAGTGACATCTACAATGCCCTCTCCCTGTTGGTTTGTATCGAGAAACCATGCAGGTCTAACCAATGGCTTTCCGGAAACGATCTTTGACAAATGGTGAATGCTTTCTTTACTGATGGACGGTTCTGATGGAGACCCATCCAAAAGCATCCCGAATACTTTGGGTTTCATGGAAAGGGCTTTTTGAATCCCTGTGGTAACCTCGAATCGCTCAGTCATGATGTCGTAAACCAAAAGATTTTTCTCTTTGGCGATTTCAAAGACTTTTTCTAGTTTTTTAAAACCTTCTTGATCAATAACCAGTGGCTTATCGGCATAAACATTCAATCCCGCATTGACAGCCGCCAAAATGTAATCGATTTTTTTGGAGTTTTTACCCGAAACCACCATTACATTTCCCGGTTTTTCAGCGATCATTTTTTTGAGATAATCCTCGCTAAAGTGGGTCTTTACCGTCCAGTTTGTGGGGTTTTCAGCCCTGCTATTATAACCTTCTATTTTGTTTAAAAAGTCTTTGACCTCTGGTCCTTCGG
Source organism: uncultured Flavobacteriaceae bacterium (assembly GCA_938082715.1). Lineage (GTDB taxonomy): Bacteria > Bacteroidota > Bacteroidia > Flavobacteriales > Flavobacteriaceae > UBA8316. Next base: position 90,150 of record CALKCR010000023.1, read on the forward strand.
GGGCATAGACATCAACGGTTGTATCAATGTCCTTATAGGAAGTTTTTTGTATCAAAGCCGCGTGAAAATGACCAGGGTCGAGGGTCATCAATTTTACTTTCGAGTTTTCTTCTTTTGGTGTGCAACCTGCAATGAATGCAGCAATAGCAATCCAGTAAAAATTTTTAGTATTCATTCTAATTTTTAATTAAGCTTTTAATTGATTCGTTCCGTAGGGTTTTCTTTGGGGTCTTGCCAACAGGGCATTGGCCTCATCGTCGTTGATGAATTTCTCTGCTTTTGAATCCCATTCAAGTTTACGATTTATTTTCATCGCGATGTGACTGATCAAACAGACCACACATGCCATATGACCTATATCGACTGGGGAGATGGGAGCTTTTCTGGACTCAATACAGTCGAGCCAGTTGCCGTGCTGGTCATCAATTTTATAGAGATGGGTTTCATTGGGCCCAATTTTCGAATCTAGAATTTTTGGATCGGAGGCGTCAAGTGCTTTTTTGCTTTTTTCCTGTGCAACAGGATCAGAGCTTGATGCTACATAAGCCCCCCGTGATACAAAAATCCAACCTTCGGAACCTTCATATCTTACCCCATTGGGATACCCTCCACTGGTCAAGACAGTGATGCCATTGTCGTATTCGTGTTTGACCATGAAATCACCATGGACATTCCATAACCCTGATTTGGGAAAATCTGCAATGGATTGAACCGATGAAGGTCCAACCAATTCGGTATTCATACCCCAAGCAGCCGAGTCATAGTGGTGTTGTCCCCAACCCGTAATCATTCCTGCACCGTAATTTTCATGTCTGAGCCAACCCGGCCTGCTGTATCCCTTCTGAGGATGAACCCCAATTTCTGTGTAGGGAACTTCGGGAGTTGAGCCCAACCACATGTCAAAATTCAAATTTTCAGGAATGGGCATGGTAGGTGCCTTGGGCCCTCCTGGATCACCGGGAAGCCCAATTTTTACGGTATGTAATTTTCCAATTCTACCGTTTCTTACAAATTCGGCAGCAATTCTAAATTGAGGCATAGCCCTTTGCTGTGTTCCTACCTGAAGAATGATCTTGTTTTTTTGAACTGCATTGACCAACTGTCTTCCCTCTTCGACGGTCAGGGAGGTGGGTTTCTGAAGATAAATGTCTTTTCCTGCCATGGCTGCTTCTATTGCAGGTTGAGAGTGCCAGTGGTCGGGAGTAGAGATCAAGACCGCGTCGATGTCTTTGTCCATCAACATTTTACGGTAATCTCCATACATCTTTGTGCCTTTGTAGTTGGTTTTTCCTTTTTTCTCTTGATAAAATTGATCGACCAACAACTTTCCGTCTTTCATCCGGTTGGCATCCACATCACAAACTGCCATAACATTGGCGTTGTCAAAGGCCATGGTGTCAATCAGATCATGGGAACGAGCAATACGCCCACAACCTATTTGTCCGATATTAATTTTGTTACTGGGAGCATTTTTTCCAAGTACATTGGCTGGGACTATTGAAGGGAACCCAACCATAGCTGCTGTTCCTAGTGCGGTTTTACCTATAAATTTTCTTCTCTTCATTGGTTTGATTATTTTGATATTTCTATTGAGGGTTGAAAAGCAAATGCTTTCCAGTGTTTTTCAGCTTCTTCGGGGGTGATTTTACCATCAAAAACAAGCATACGATAATTCAGTTCATAGGTTTGTTGGGGTTCAATTTTCCATTCTTTGTGACGAATGGGGCAAAATTCAAAAAACATATCTCCTCTTCCCTTGTTTGCGTTCAAAGGCCAGACTCTCATGGGTTCCGGATGCGATTGATTATTGGGGTGACTCATAAAAAGGACACCTGTGCTGCCTTGTCTATCGCTGGCATCTCCATAAACGATACACCATCTTGCAGAGGTGCCGTCAGCTTCAGCTCTATTTTTTCCGTCGGAAGTAATTACCTCACAATTGTCTTTGTCCCATTGTTCTTTAAAGCGGAATCCCAAACCACCTCCATATCGATAGGCTTCGAAAAGGATACCGTTTTCGAGCGGAGAACTGAAGTTGGAAGTGTAATCTATAAAGTACTGATCGGGATTATTATTTTTCCACACTTTGACCATTAAGTTTTCGTTGAGTGCCAATTGAGGTCCATTTTTTTGGGTCAAATTGAAATGTTCTTGATGTGCATTAAAACCCCCATAAACACTTCCTGATTCGATGTTGTTAAAACTTTTAAACAAAACGGTGCCTTGTCCGTCCTTCAAATTCCAAAAGTCTACCCCAACATCGTCGATTCTGGTTCTGGTCCATGGACCCCAAACCCCATAATGGTGATAGTGATCGGGGGGTTGAATTCGCGTGAGGGTGTCTCCTTTTGGAGAAATAACTGGGTGGATATAGCCGGATTTTTGGTAAAGTTGATTGATGCCCCCCGGTGGTGATTTCATTTCATAACGATAATGGATCAATGATTGTTCTCCGAATTTTAGCTTGAGATCACCATCCTGTTTCTTGGATTGGAACAGAGGAGCGTTGATTATTTCTTTTTTATTGGTAAAACAGTAAGTAGTTTTAACTTCCGATTCGCTGCTGTGTTTAAACCAAAATTTGTTATCCTCATTTGGGTCTACTTGGTAAGCAACAGGCTCCATTTGAGTTCCGGACTTTTTAATCAATACCATGTCTTGACTCCAACAGCTCTTTTTTTCTTTATCGAGTACAACCGAAATGGGCCTTTCCATGTCAATGGCCTTAGAGTCTTCTACTGTTATGCACAGGCAGGATTGCTCATTTCCATTGGCACATCCCAAAACCAGCAAGAACAATAGGTAAAAGTTTTTCATAGTAGCAGTGTAAATTAATAAAATTAGCGAATAGTATAATTATTTGTAACGTTAAAGCTTTTGATTATGGCTTGCAGCTGAAAATTTTCAAAAAGCCTTTTATTGCTTAATGCATGGGCAACAATACCATTATCCTTTTTTATGATAATCTCAATAGTGATCATAGGATCAAATTAATTTTTTGAAACACTTTAACGTGTACGCACACGTTTTAGGAGTTAAATTTAGTAAATTCAACTATTATTTCTTAATTAAAATTACTAATCTTGTCTAACAATCAATTTCGATGGCGCTAAAATCTAAAATTTTTCTCACTGTTTTATTACTTTCAAGCTTTTCACTAATACATGGACAAAGATTCCAATCCTTTGAGTTGAATTCAGAGTGGAAGGATAAAATTAAATCCATGGTGAAAGATCAAAAAAAGACATCTACCAAAAAGAAGAAAAAACTCTTAATTTTTTCTCTTCATACCGGGTACCAGCATTGGACCATCCCTCATGCAGAGGCTGTTATGCAAATTATTGCTCAAAATTCAGGTGCTTTTGATGTAACCCTTTCAAAGGATTATACGGTATTCCAGAAAAATAAAATTTCAAAATTTGATGTTATAATTCTCAATAACACAAATTCTCACGGAGAACGAAGGGATTTTTTTTGGGATATTTTTAATAAGGATTCTTCATTAAGTAGTCAGCAAAAAATAAATAAAGCAAGAAAACTGGAAAATAATATAATTCAATTTGTAAAGAAAGGAAAAGGGCTTATGCTTTTGCACGGTGCGATTGTAATGCAAAACAATTCTATCGATTTTAGCGATATGACTGGAGGTAGTTTTGATTTTCACCCCCCACAGCAGGAACTTCATGTAAAATTGGTTGACCCTAACCATCCTCTGGTAAGCAGTTTTGATTCCGATGGCTTTGTTCATTATGATGAACCATATTTTTTTAAAAATGCTTATTTCAGATATGATTTTAGACCTTTATTGTACATCGAATCGGATAAAATCAAAATGAAACGAGAGCGTCCCAAAGACAAAATAAAATACGTTTCATGGATCAAACGCCATGGACGCGGCAGGGTTTTTTATTCATCGCCTTCTCACAACGCACAAAGCTATGAAAATCCAAAATTGCTCGAATTTCTAGGCAATGGACTTTTATATGCAGCAGGATTCATTGACTGTGATGACACTCCCCTCAAAAAATTTAAATGATCTAGAAACTTCTTATTTGAAAACTTTTTTTTGATAATTTTAGCATTAAGCTTCCGTCTTACTCAAGGTCAAGATTATAAAGCAAAAATTTTTGAACACCGAGGAGACACCCTTCCCTTTAGAATCCTTTTGCCCAAAAACTTCAATCCTCAAAATGCATATCCATTACTTGTGGTGCTTCATGGAGCGGGGGAGCGAGGCAATGATAATGAATCTCAGTTGGTTCACGGAAGTTACCTTTTTCAATCGGAACCGTTTAGAGCAAAATATCCTGCTATAGTTGTTTTTCCTCAATGTCCCAAGGCGTCTTATTGGGCGAGTGTGAAAAGAGATTATGAGGTTTCTTTAGAAAAAAAATACACTTATGCGAAGTCGCTTCCCAAAAATCCTCAATTGGAAATGGTGGAAGAATTGATGGACTTTTTAGAGAAGAATTACCGAATCGATTCCACCCGCCGTTATGTTGGAGGCTTGTCTATGGGGGGTATGGGTACCTTTGAGTTGGTGAGCAGGAATCCGGACTATTTTACAGCGGCATTCCCCATCTGTGGTGGAGGAAATCCCAACTGGGCTCCTTTGTTGCAAAAAACCCCTTTATGGATTTTTCATGGTGATCAAGATAATGTGGTATGGGTAGAGCATTCAAAGAGAATGTATCGGGCGTTGAAGGAGATTGATGCACCAGTTAAGTTGACCTTATATCCAGAAGTCAATCATGACATTTGGTACAACGCTTTTGCCGACCAGGATTTGATGCAATGGTTGTTTTCCTACCAAAAAAATAAGTCGTGATGATAGGATTTGAACCTTATAAGTTAAATATATGTAAATCAATAATTTATAATATTTTTATTCTGTTTATTTGTTGAGTAAATAACTTAAATGGTGAGTATTACTCACCAACATTTTTATCTATAATTCTTTAATTAAAATTTATTTCATCAACCAGATTATAGGGTGTCTAACAGGTAAATTTCTGATTACTTCCGAGTGAATGGGATATGAAGGTAATTCAAGAAATGTATCTAAGTACTTTGAATTATTGTATTCCAAAGCTCCAAATAACAAAGCTGGATGGCGTACAGGCCACTCATTCCAAATGTAGATGTCTTTTTCAAATGGCCACGTTGATTTATCGGCTACATAGGGATAGATAAATTCAAGCCCTTTTTTCAAGGACTTACCTTCTTTGGTTTCAAATTCAAACAAATTGTCTCCGGGAGTAGATAATATTTCTGCTAGGTTGCAAAAAGCATCTATGTTAAATAAAGAATAACCATATGGTTTAGTTCTTTTCAACTCAAGAGGAAAACTACCGTTAGATGCCATTTGATTGGGAATAAGAATATTCTTAAACCGATCGATGCAAAGTTTCTTGATTTCGTCATTGCCTGTAAGTACAGCCATTGAAGCCGCAGTTGCTGCCCAGCAAGTGCTATGATTGTTTTTCCAATTCATTTCAGATATGCCATATTCGTGAGTAGTCATCCATTCTAAAAACTCACCAAACCAAACTTTTATTTTTTCTGATTGTTGGGTTGTAATACCTCCCTTGTCAGAAAGAACTTTTACCGATCGAGCTACTTCAACCAAATGGTATGCATCTATCAATCCAATACCTCGACCAGTAACTTTTCCAAAAATAGCTTGTGCATATAGCAAATGAGGATTCATCTTAGTATTGGTATTCACAAACCATGCATTCAAATGTTCCAGTACCTTATCTGCATAGACTTTATCTTCCGTTAGCAACCATGCCGAAGTTAAAGTAGCTGTAATCTCACTTAACCTAATCATTGCATATCGATGCGCTGTAAAATTATCGGGGTTTGTTTGACCATCGCGTTGTTGATAAGCACCTCCTGGATTCTCTGGATTTGGCCACCAATAGTCTCCTTCTGAATAAAAATCGTGTAACCCTCCAACACTTCGTTCACAATGTGCATCGGTTACTGTTACAGGAATTGAACTCAAATATGCTTTTGCTCTTGCAATTTCGGTTTCTTTCAATGCTTCAATAACCGAATCCTTCAAATCTTGCGCCTGAAGATTCAATTGTACAAGAATGCCAAAGAATGAAATAATTGAAAATATAAAATATGATTTACTTTTTAAAATATATTTATCCATGATGCATAAATGGTATTATTTTATATCAAGAATTCTTGATCATGATCCGTTTCTTGGATTCTTGCAAACAATTTATGAGCAAAGAATTTAACATCATCAATATATGAAATATTCTCTACTACATTTTTCTTTTCCATAGGATCTACCTTATGATCATATAACTCTCTGGCAACAGTTTCTCCAATGCTCATTTTGATCCACCCGACATAGTTAAGCCTTGATGATTTTACTAAATAGCCCATAATAGTTCTGTCGGAATCTTGCCTTGTAATAGGCCACTGGGTATATCCAATTCTGTTCATCTGCAGAGTTGGTTCATCAAAGAGGGGACACAATACTTTGCCCATCAACATTTGAAGGGATTTCAAAACCACACAACTCAGCCAATTTAGGATAGATATCAAGCGCCTCTAAAGGTGACTCATAAACAAGTCCTTTTCCAACATTCGGCATATTAAAAATAAATGGTACAATGGTGTCTATATTCATATATTAAATTTTATTTTTTTGACTTTATCATGTTTCCCCATGTATTTAGAAAAAGAAAAAATTATTTTGGTGAGTAATATGGTGAGTAAATATGTTTGATAATATATAAACCCTTGAAAAACAAGGGTTTATGTGATTATCTAGTCGGGATGACAGGATTTGAACCTGCGACCCCACGCACCCCATGCGTGTGCGCTACCAGGCTGCGCCACATCCCGAAGAGGCCAAAAAGGCCACTGGTATTATAATCGTCGGGGTGGCAGGATTCGAACCTGCGACCTCCTGCTCCCAAAGCAGGCGCGATGACCGGGCTACGCTACACCCCGCAACAATTTTAGTTACTCTAACAGGAGCGCAAATATAGGATTAAAAAAAAATATTGCAAATCCCCCAAGACTATTATTTGGGAACAATTAAGTTGGAATTTTGTACATTGGAAAAAACTAAATATTTATGGAACGTAAAATAACCCTCAGTGAAAAAGAAATACCAGACAAATGGTATAACATTGTTTCCGATATGCCCAATAAGCCGCTTCCTCCACTAAACCCTGGTACAATGGAGCCTATAGGTCCCGAAGCTTTGGCCCCTTTGTTCCCGATGGAGTTAATTAAACAGGAAGTGAGTATGGATAAATTTATTGATATACCCGATGAGGTAAGGAATATCTATTCCATGTGGCGTCCCACGCCTTTGTTCAGGGCCTACAACTTAGAAAAAATATTAGATACCCCTGCCAAAATATATTACAAATACGAAGGTGTAAGTCCAACAGGATCACACAAACCCAATACAGCGGTTGCTCAAGCCTATTACAATAAAAAGGAAGGTGTAAAAAAAATAACTACAGAGACAGGAGCAGGCCAGTGGGGAAGTGCACTGAGTTTTGCTTGTCAACATTTTGATATTGAATGTGAGGTTTATATGGTAAAGCTCTCTTTCCTTCACAAACCCTATAGAAAGGTAATGATGAATACCTGGGGTGCAAAAGTTTTTCCTTCACCCTCTGAGGCTACAGAAATTGGAAAAAAATTCTTAGCCGAGGATCCAAATACTACAGGGTCGCTTGGAATCGCAATTTCTGAAGCCATTGAAAGAGCTGTTTCTGATGAACACACAAAATACGCATTGGGCAGTGTTTTGAATCATGTGAAGTTGCACCAAACCATTATTGGTCAAGAAGCCATTTTACAAATGGAAAAGGCGGGTAATCTTCCCGATATCGTAATTGCTCCATTTGGTGGAGGTTCGAATTTTTCGGGATTGGCCTTTCCGTTTTTAAGACTCAATTTTGATGAGGGTAAATCCATTCGTTGTATTGCTAGTGAGCCTTCCTCATGTCCCAAGTTGACAAGGGGTGTATTTAGATATGATTTTGGAGACACTGCCGGAATGACTCCCTTATTGCCGATGTATACTTTGGGGCATGATTTCGTGCCAGCACCAATTCATGCCGGAGGTTTGAGGTATCATGGAGCAGGAGTTATTGTGAGCCAACTTCTTAAAGATAAATTGATCGAAGCCCGTGCCCATGATAACCTTGAGGTGTTCGATGCCGGGGTTAAGTTTGCCAAAGCTGAGGGGATTATTCCAGCCCCAGAGGCTACCCACGGTATTGCTACGGCAATAGCCGAGGCAGAACGTTGCAAGCGCGAAGGTAAGTCAGAAACAATTCTGATCAACCTTTGCGGTCATGGAAACTTTGACATGAAAGCCTATGAGGATTATTTTGCAGGTAATATTGTCAAACACGAGCTTTCAGAGGCTGAAATTCAAGCATCGATAGCTAAACTAAACACTCCAGAAATATAATTTTCAAAGGGGTTTAATCACAGCCACTACGTTTTTGATGTGGTGGTTTTTTTATGCTGTAGATTTAACTTTTTTGTTTGGAATTTTAACATTTTTACAACAGTAACCTCATTTTAAAAAACATATATTTGGTAATGTTTTCGACTTATGGTGCGGACCAAAAAAAATTCATCGAATTACTTTTTTTATAAAAGTGTTTTACGCAAAGTAAGCTTTAATGCTGTACTGTTTGAAAAGGAACTTAACAAGGCGCTTCTCGCTTTACCCGAAAGGGAAGGCGTAAGACTTTACAGATGGGCCATGACATTTACTAGGATGCACCCGAAATTGCACACCCACCTTTTATATGTCTCTTGATTTATTTAAGGGCTTATAATCTTGATGTTTTCAAATTTAATTGCACCCCTGATAATGCTGCTGACTGTCGATCTTAAAGCGTTAATTATGGGAAGTTTCAATTGGCTTTTGGAATGAATTAAACTCACCTCTCTTGCCGGGGCGGGTTCGGGAAAAAATCTCAGGTTTTTCTTTTTGTTATCAGTAAGCGAGTTACCGTGTAAAAATGGCAATAGCGTCATCCCCAAACCTTCATCTGCCAAATTGATTAAAGTCTCAAAACTCCCACTTTTAAGATCGAATGGATTGCTTTCAATCCGATTCATTTGACAAAGGTTGAGTACATGATTTCTAAAGCAATGACCGTCTTCAAGTACTAAAAGATCCATCATGTTCAAATCTTCAATTTCAATTTGCTCAACAGCGTGGAGGGGGTTGCCCTCCGGTATATATCCCACAAATGGTTCGTGATAGAGGGGGAGTTCCAATATGGAACCCAATCCCAGTGGGGTGGCAGCAATTCCTGCATCCAAATGACCTTCCTCCAGCATCTTGGTAATGTTCTGGGTGGTTAACTCCTCAATCTTAAGATCTACTTTTGGGTACTTTTTGATGAAGGTCTTGAGAAACATGGGGAGTAGTGTGGGCATTACTGTTGGTATAATTCCCAATTTAAATTCTCCGCCAATAAAACCTTTTTCTGTTGATACAATGTCTTGCATTCGAGTGGCCTCTTCTGTTATTCTTTTGGCTTGAACCAAGATTTTTTTTCCAATATCAGTGAGGACGATCGGTTTTGTAGCTCGGTTAAATATTTTTACCCCCAATTCGTCTTCCAGTTTTTGAACCTGCATACTCAACGTTGGCTGTGTAACAAAGCATTTATCGGCTGCAATTGTGAAGTTCCCATATTCGGCAACAGCGCTCATGTAGTAAAGTTGAGTAAGTGTCATTGATAATACTTATTAAAAGATTAAATATAATAATTTTAATCTATTACTTGTGAAAAAACACTCAATTTTTATAGTTTTAAAGATCGAAATGAATTTTTAAATCTGATTTAGTTAATAATTTGTATTTTCATATAAACATTACTTATGGGCATTTCCCTATTATCAATTTTCAATTGGTTGATTTGATCTACAACTTCCATACCGTAAATGACTTCGCCAAAAGCAGTGTAATGCCCGTCCAAATGATAAGCCCCCGCGGATTTTTGTACGATAAAAAATTCATAGGGAGATGCCAGTTTATGCGGATTGTCGATTTCGCTGCTGGGCACAGAAACGACCCCGCGATGGTGGGGGTGTCCTTTTTTGGTGTCTGGAGGGAGAAGGTATCGACCAATCTCATTTCTTTTTTTCATTTTTTTTCGACTGTCCGAATTGCCACCTTGGATGATAAAGTTGGGGACTACACGGTGAAACATTGTGCCATCGAAATATTTTAGTTTGGTTAGATAAATAAAATTCGCCCGATGATATGGGGTGTTGTCGTATAACAATATGTCTATGTTTCCGAATTTGGTGATGATTCTTACTTTGTTCTCCTTGTTTTTTTGGGCGTATTCATAAAAAAATGGAATCGCATTTTTATCGTCTAAATAAATCCTTTTTTCTTCTTTGGGCTCAACTTTTTTTTGTTGTTTTTTTTCAGGAACTTTGACCTTTGTTGTATTTGCTTTGGGTTTTTCCTGACAACCAATGTGTACAATGATCAAAACCCCCAACAATATATTTAGATATTTCATGGATCTTATTTCTTTTTTAAGTCTTCTTACAAAGTTAAAAGAAAACCGACTCGCCGGCAGAGTGGCCCATTCCCTTTTGGCTCCTCCTCAGCGAATGGCGCAATTGAATTCTATGTCAATTACAAAGATGAAGCCCAAAAAAGCAGCGGTTTTATTGCTTTTCTATCCCAATGCAAGGGGTGAAGTCAATTTTGTATTGACCCGACGTAAGGTCTACAAGGGTGCACATTCTGGTCAGATTAGCTTTCCGGGAGGAAAACCAGAACCTTTGGATGATGACCTCTGGGCAACTGCACTAAGGGAGACCCACGAAGAGTTAGGGGTGGCATCCCACCAAGTGAAATACTTTAGGTCTCTTACTCAACTCTATGTACCACCGAGTAATTTTCTAATTGTTCCTTATGTTGGCTATGTAGAAAAAACCTGTGTTTTTTTGCCCGACTCAGAGGAAGTAGATGCCATATTGGAAATCTCACTAGAGGGTTTGATCAACAATCAACCCATGATGACAAAGCAGTGCACTTCATCTGCAAATTCTGTAGAAGTTCCGGCCTATGTTTTTGATCAAAATGAGGTCTGGGGAGCAACAGCAATGATCTTATCTGAATTTAAAATGTTATTTATAACTGGGCTTTCCAAATAGCTTATATTTGTTTAGAATTATTTGATAAGCGAGATGTTCAAGAAAAATCCATTTGGTCATTTTTTATTTTTAAAAAAATGGCTAATTCGTATTATGGGATGTATGACCCATAGACGCTATAGAGGATTTAATCAACTGCAAGTAGAGGGTTCTGAGGTAATCAGACAACTGCACGAAAACAATGTTTTGTTTGTTTCCAATCACCAAACCTATTTTGCGGATGTTGTGGCCATGTTTCACGTTTTTAATGCCAGTTTAAGTGGTCGTATTGATTCAATTAAAAACATTGGATATTTGTGGAGTCCCAAACTGAATATTTATTTTGTGGCGGCCAAAGAAACCATGAAGGCAGGTATTCTTCCCAGAATTTTAGCCTATGCCGGGTCAATATCCATTGAACGCACATGGAGAGCAAAAGGAGTAGAAGTCAAACGACAAGTAAAGATGAGTGACATCTCCAATATAGGAATGGCCTTGGACGATGGTTGGGTCATTACATTTCCTCAGGGCACCACAACCCCCTTCAAACCCCTTAGAAAAGGAACCGCACACATCATCAAGCGTTATAGGCCTGTTGTTGTGCCCATTGTGATTGACGGGTTCAGACGCTCTTTTGATAAGAAAGGCATCCGTATTAAGAAAAGAGGAATTCTTCAGTCAATGGAAATCAAAGCCCCATTGGAGATTGATTACGACAATGAATCCGTTGAGTCCATTATGGAAAAGATAGAATACGCCATCGAACAGCATCCCTCATTCCTAAAAGTAATTCCCAAAGGCGAATTAGAGAACGAGGAGCAACTCAACAAAAAACGCGAGTGGTAATTTCTTTTTGATATCTATTGAATGATCCCTGCACAACTCACCCGTGAGCCCGCAGCACCTGAGGGTTGAGAAACCAAATCATCTGCTCCTTGGTGAACAATAACGGCTTTGTCAATAATATTCTTGATGGGATCTTCACAGCCAATACACCAGAGATCCGTAGAAAATTTAACCATCCCATGACCGTTTTCATTTGCCTCAAAATTTCCGATATCACCTCTGTGAAATCCTACTTCATTATTCCAGGCACCGTGTTGCTCAAAAGTTGGATTCCAATGTCCGCCCGTGGACTTTCCGTCGGACGATGAACAGTCTGCCTTTTCGTGCAAATGTATGGCATGGGTGCCAGGTTCCAATCCAAATATATGGGCCTCCAGCGTTACCAGTCCATCTTTTTCGGTAAGCGTAACTTCACCAAATGTTTTGCTATTGCTTTTAGGGTTTAGATTGATTTTAATTTTTTCTACGGTAACTTCCTTACAACCTGTAATGCCAATCAGGATAATGATTAAAAAAGGAAAAAATGCTCTATTCATGTGTTTCGATCTAAATGTTTAATCTAATAAATTGTAGTAAATATACTAACTTTAGCGACTTGTAAGCTTAAATATTGCTCAACAAATCAATGAAAATTTCCTCTTTGAAAGTCTTCTTGCCGATTTTAGCCTTATTATGGTCAACCGCCTGTAAAATGGCATACCAAAGCATGGATTTTGACAAAAAAAACCTTCCTGCAAGACCCAACTACGCAGAATCCAAAAGCTGGGCAGTACTTCCCGGAAAATATCCCTTGGTGTTGCGGAACTATGACAAAATAAAAAATGAAAAAAAAGCCGATGTTTTTTACGTTTATCCCACCCTTTTAACCGATAAAAAAATCAAAGATTGGAACGCAGATGTTTGGACTTCTTCAATTCGACAAGGTGTTTTTCAAACGGCTCTAAAATATCAGGCCTCCGCATGGCTCAGTGCGGGTGATTTGTATGTGCCCTTTTATCGTCAAGCGCATTACAGAATTTTTGTAAAGCCATACAGCAAAGCCGGAGAGCCTGCTTGGGAAATCGCATATCAGGATGTAAAAAATGCTTTTCAGTATTATTTAAAACATTTCAATAAAGGCAAACCCATCATCATCGCTTCTCACAGTCAGGGTAGTATGCACGCCAAAAGATTGATCAAAGAATTTTTTGACCAAAAGCCTTTGCAAAATCAGTTGGTAGCGGCCTATCTAATTGGTACACGAATTTTACCCGATCAATTTGAGTCCGTTCACCCTCTGGAGACCCCTAACGCTTTGGGTGGATTTGTTAGTTGGAATGCCTATAAGATGGATAAGCTTCCCAAAAATTACGCGAATTGGTATCAGGGAGGCGTCACGACTAATCCCATCAGTTGGGATACTCAAAGGATTTCAAAAGTAAGTGACCACAAAGGGGTGTTGAGTGAGGATTTGAAAATTTATCCCCAAAGCCTTGGGGTTAAAGTGACCGATGGGTTACTGTGGACGACTCTTCCTCAAATCCCGGGCCGATTCTTTCTCTCTTTGATTCAAAATTATCACTTTGCTGATATTAATTTGTTTTGGAAGGATATTGAAGAAAATGCCGTCGCCAGAGTCAATGCGTGGTACCAAAAAATATCTGATGAAGAAAGATGAAAAAGTAGTTTGGATTACCGGAGCTTCATCGGGAATAGGGGCAGCATTGGCAAAAATATATGCCGAGAAAGGGGCAAAACTGATTTTGTCCTCAAGGAGAGTCCCTGATTTAGAGAAGGTCAAATCTGAATGCCCAATTTCTGAAAATGTCAAAATTTTACCCATCGACCTTAACGATTTTGATAAGGCTGCTGTTCAGGTTCAAAAAGCTTTTGATTTTTTTGGAAAGATTGATGTTATAATCAACAATGCGGGAGTAAGTCAAAGGTCGCTGATCGCTGATACCCAATTCGATGTTTTTAAAAAATTAATTGAAATTGATTATTTGGGAACTGTTGCACTGAGCCGGGCATTGCTCCCTTTTTTTATAAAACAAGGGGGTGGACATTATGTTGTAGTCAGTAGTGTTATGGGGAAATATGGATCTCCTTTTCGGTCGGGCTATGCTGCTGCCAAACACGCCTTACACGGTTTTTTTGATGTGATGAGAATGGAACATCAAAAAGACAATATCTATGTGACCATGATTTGTCCGGGCTTTGTCAGGACTCCCATTGCAATGAATTCCCTAAGGGGCGATGGATCTGTATTGGGTTTGGATGACCTTGCTACAAGAAAAGGAATGAAAGTAGAAGATTTTGCCCAAAAAATGTTTCGATCGGTGGAGCAAAAAAAATGGGAGGTTTCTTTTGGTGGGAAAGAAAGATTGGGAGTACATTTAAAGAGATTGTCAAATAAATTACTGCACAGTATAGTCATCAGAAGTAAAGTGAGATAATTCCATGAAAAAAAAATCCAACACCAACAGAAGGAAAGTACTAAAACAAATGACACTGACCTCATTGGGCTTGCCCATGATCGATCAATTCAAATTACACGATTCAAAAAAAACTTATGACTTTAATCAAATCAATATGAAAGGAAACATCAATCATTCAGTATGTAAATGGTGCTATAGTCAAATATCTTTGGAGGAATTTGCTTCAGGGGTCAAATCAATGGGAATAACAGGCATTGACCTGATAGGGCCTGACCAATGGCCTGTTTTAAAAAAACACGGTTTGACTTCCTCCATGTGCAACGGGGCTGAAATCAGTCTTACAGAAGGTTGGAACGACAAACAATATCACGCGACCTTGGTGGACAGCTATCTCAAACACATTGATTTGGTAGCTGCTGCAGGATATACAAATTTGATATGCTTTTCCGGAAATAGAAGGGCTATAGATGATGAAACTGGAATGGACAATTGTGCAGAGGGCCTCAAGAAAATTATGGGTCACGCCGAAAAAAAAGGAGTCATTATTCAGATGGAATTACTCAATTCTAAAGTAGATCATAAAGACTATATGTGTGACAATTCCCCATGGGGGTTTGAGTTGTGCCGCAGAATTGGTTCCACTAATTTCAAATTACTCTACGACATTTACCACATGCAAATCAATGAAGGGGACGTAATAAGAACCATAAATGAAAACCATCAATTTATTGGACATTATCACACCGCAGGGGTTCCCGGAAGAAATGAGATCGACAAAACTCAAGAATTATTTTATCCGGCAATAATGAAGGCAATTGTAGCTTCAGGCTTCAAAGGTTTTGTTGCTCAGGAGTTTATACCAAAAAATAAAAAGCCAATGCACTCCCTTGAGAATGCGATTATGATCTGTGATGTATAAGTTTGGGCGATATATTAAGTTTTAATTTAAAGATTTGACAATTATTTATTAAATTTGTAAAAATTTCAAAAATGAAAAAATTATATACCATAATGATATTTAGCTTGGCTTCCATTTTTGTAGCCAATGCCCAAACATCTGATAGTCCATGGGCAGTGAGTCTCGGGGCCAATTTAGTCAGTGTGCAAGACGATTCAGTTGATGCAGGAATGAGTTTAGGGATTCCTTCATTAAGTCTTTCCAGATACATTGCCGGAGGATTTTCTATCGGTGCTCAGTACAGCTTAAATTCTTTAGAAATTGATAATGCTGATATCGATTACACTGCTATTGAAGCAATAATCAAGTACAACATTTCTGAGGGAGACATCTATCCTTATCTATTTGCTGGATATGGTCTTTCTAACTTTCAAAAAAATTCTGACTCAGAAGGTTTGTTTCCATCAAGTGGATCCGGTAGAACCTACCTTGGAGGAGCCGGTGTAAGTTTTTCCATTTCTGATAATTGGCACGTAAATGCAAGTACTTCCTTCAGATCTTCAAGTGAGAAAGGAAGTTATAACCACCTTCAACATGTAGTTGGATTTAGCTATGTGTTTGGTGCACAAGACACTGATAAAGACGGTGTTTCTGACAAAAAAGATGTTTGTCCAGAGGTACCCGGTCTTAAAGAATTCGAGGGTTGTCCTGATACCGATGGTGATGGTATTCCAGACAACAAAGATGCTTGTCCAGAAGAAGCTGGAGCTGCAGAGTTAAACGGTTGTCCTGATGCCGATGGCGATGGTATTGCCGATAAAGATGATGCTTGCCCTGATGCTGCCGGTTCAGAGGAGATGAATGGTTGCCCCGATACTGACGGTGACGGTCTAGCTGACAATGTTGACAAATGTCCAGAAGAAGCCGGAGAAGCTTCAAACAATGGTTGTCCTAGTGATGATCGTGACGGAGACGGTGTAGCTGATAAAGACGATGCTTGCCCAGATGAAGCTGGTGATGCTGCAAACAACGGTTGCCCTGAAGTTCCAGAAAAATTAGTTTCCTTCCTTCAAGGTGAAAATTCAACATTGTTGTTTGTTGTTAACAGTGCTGTCGTTACTGAAGACTCAAATGCTAAGTTGAAAGAACTTACTGAATTGCTAAAGGCCTATCCTAATGCTAAGCTAATCATTGAAGGTCACGCTTCCAGTGACGGTAGTATGGCATACAATCAAACGCTTTCTGAAAAAAGAGCCAACAGCGTAAAAGAAGCGCTTATTTCAATGGGCGTTGATGCTTCTCGATTAGAGACTGTTGCTTACGGTGAAACCAGACCCTCAGCTGACAATAAAACTGCTGCTGGCAGAGCTGCCAATAGAAGAGTTAAATTCGAAAGAAAAGTTAAAATTAAAGTTGTTGAGTAATTTTTAAATTACTCTGTAAAAAACTCCCATATTGTTGGGAGTTTTTTTTTATCCTATTATATATATCCTAAAGGTTTTGTCACCCGCCTAAATTGTTGATTGTAACCCAGACAGTCTGTTTCATTTAGGCTTATAATATTATCCACCCAAGAGGAATTTTCAGTCTAACCCTTTGTGAGCTATACCATTCAGTTCTGTAATATGACCACCTATTATTCCTACTCCCTTTTATACCCAAAAATATAAGGACACTGATACCTCCACAGCATCCAAGGTAAAGTTTTTAAATGAAGATAAATTCCTTTACACGGCTGCTCTAACCTAGGAATGGGTGTTCCCAGAGTCATGCATCAATTTTGGAGTGCCCTATGACAAGATCATAGTCTTGATTAGAGTCACAATAACATGACGAAAGAATTACCAAAAGAGAGAATAAATAACGGTCAAAATGATCAGAGTAGCAAAAGTTCCTATATTAAATAGGGGGGAGGTCTTAAAAATACCTTTGGGCAAATTAATCGCTTTTGAATCCTCTACTCCCTTGTTTTGCCTGATACTAACAACCACAATCACCGCCATGGTCAAAAGGGCAGTTAACCCCATCTGATCCATCCAAGGGAGATCGGGGAAGAAAGCTTCAAGGCTTGTTCCATTTACCCAGCCTTTGGATCCTACCTTGAGAAACATAGCAATGGGAATAGAACTCAGCGCACCCCATATGGCTGCTCTATTGGTAGTTTTTTTCCAAAACAATCCCAAAACAAAAACTGCCAATATTCCGGGACTTACAATACCTGTATATTCTTGTATAAACTGAAAGGCCTGATCGATACCCCCCAAAAGAGGCGCCATGGTAGCACCAATGATCAATGCCACAGCAGCAGAGATCCTTCCTACTTTTACTGTTTTTTTATCATCGGCATTTTTATCGATCAATTGTTTGTAAATGTCCATTGTAAAAATGGTCGAGGTAGAATTCAACATAGAAGCCAGAGAGGAAACAATAGCAGCCGCCAAAGCTGCAAAGGCTAATCCTTTAAAACCAACGGGTAAAAACTGCATCAACCAGGGGTATGCCTTGTCCGCCTTTCCCTCGGTGGGGATATTCATCATTCCATTTTCGCCCAATCCGGCAAGAATTTCAGGATCATTGACGATTACATAAGCAGCAATTCCGGGAATCACAACAATCAATGGGATGATCAATTTAAGTCCTGCTGCAAACAAAATTCCCTTTTGGGACTCTCTGAGCGATTTTGCGGCCAAGGTACGTTGAATGATATACTGGTTGAATCCCCAATAATAAAGATTAGCGACCCAAAGTCCTCCCACCAATACACCGATACCGGGCAAGTTGTTGTACTCAGGATTGCTTTTATCCAAAATCATTTCAAAACGATCCGGAGCAGCATTGTAAATGGATTTTAAACCCTCAAAGACACCTTGACCATTGGATACCGTATCCAGAGCCAAATATGTAGTTACTAAACCTCCCAATACCAGAAAAATAACCTGAATGATGTCTGTCCAAGCCACCGCTGTAAGTCCTCCATAAAGTGAATAAGCTGCCGCAAAAAGCGCCAAACCCAATACCGCATAAACCAGATCTATTCCAATAATGGTTTCCAAGGCCAGGCCACCCAGGTACATTACTGAGGCAAGGTTGACAAACACATAAAGTGAAATCCAAAAGATGGCCAAGATGGTTTTCAATTGAGAGGAAAAACGCTTTTCGACAAACTCTGGAATGGTGTATAATTTTTTCTCAATAAAAATGGGAAGAAAGTATTTTCCTACAATGATGAGCGTTATGGCTGCCATCCATTCATAGGAAGCAATGGCCAGACCCAATGCAAACCCAGACCCCGACATACCGATGAATTGCTCGGCAGAGATATTGGCGGCAATCAAAGAAGCACCAATCGCCCACCAAGGTAGTGACTTGCCCGCCAAAAAGTAATCTTCGGCACTCTTCTCTTCACCCTCTTTGTTTCTTGACACCCATAATCCTAGACCTAATATTATAAGGGCATATACAACAAAAATTAGGTAGTCTAAAAATTCAAAACTGGAATTCATAATGATATGTTTGGTTAGATATTACGTATTTTCTTTTCCCATTCCCAAGCAGTTTTCAATGCCTCTTCCAGATCATTTTTCGCTTCCCATCCAAGTATTTTATTGGCTTTGGTTGTGTCAGCATAGGCCTCTACAATATCGCCGGGCCTTCGGTCAACAATTTCATAGTTTAGAGCAAGACCGGAGACTTTTTCGAAAGTCTTGATTACTTCTAAAACACTGTTGCCTTTTCCCGTACCCAAATTGAAAACTTCCAAATTTTTACTTTGCTCATCGGCCATCATTCTTTTAAGCCCAACCACATGTGCCTTGGCCAAATCTACAACATGGATATAATCCCTAACACAGGTTCCGTCAAGGGTTGGGTAGTCGTTACCAAAAACATTGAGTTTTTGGTGTATCCCTGCAGCAGTTTGGGTAATAAACGGTACAAGATTCTGTGGCTTTCCCTTGGGTAACTCTCCGATTTCAATGCTGGAATGCCCCCCAATTGGGTTAAAGTATCGCAGTGAAATTACTTTTAAAAGGGCGTTAGAACGTGTGTTGTCATAAAGTATGTCTTCTCCTATCTGTTTGGTGTTTCCATAGGGAGATTCGGCTTTTTTGATGGGGGCTTGCTCGGTGATGGGAAGTTGATCTGCTTGACCATAAACCGTACAAGAAGAACTGAATATAAATGAAAACTTTTGACCTTTACTTTCAATGGCTTGAAGCAAATAGATCAGAGACCCTATGTTGTTTTCATAATATTCCAGTGGCTTATTGACACTCTCACCAACTGCCTTAAAGGCTGCAAAATGGATGATACCGCCGAGATCCGGATGGTCTTCAAACAATCGGTTGACCTCTTTTTTATCCCTTAAATCGAGTTTTATAAATTCAGGGGAAATGCATGTGATTTTTTTGATGCCCTCCAATACGTCTGTAGAACTGTTGGAAAGATCATCTACGATGATGATTTCAAATCCCTGTTGGATTAACTCAACGCTGGTGTGGGAGCCGATATAACCCAGACCTCCCGTAACTAGAATTTTTGAAGCCAATATGTTCTTTACTATTTGGTTCAAACAAATTTAATTTTTTTATTTAATTCTGTGTCTTTAGTGATCAAGATTAACGTTGATTGTTTTTTCAATATGAGCTAATGCCATAATTCATAAAGTTATAGAGCCATAAATGAGTAGATAAAACTATATTTGCGCTCGTTAATTTTGAATTCATGTCGGACATAAAGAACATTGCCATAATCGCCCACGTTGATCACGGAAAAACAACACTCGTAGACAAAATCATGTTTCACTGTGAATTGTTTCGGGACAACCAAAACAAGGGAGATTTGATCTTGGACAGTAATGACTTAGAACGGGAAAGAGGAATTACCATTTTATCCAAAAACGTATCCGTAAATTATAAAGGCGTCAAAATCAACATCATCGATACCCCGGGTCACGCCGATTTTGGTGGAGAAGTAGAGCGGGTGCTCAATATGGCAGATGCGGCCATATTGTTGGTCGATGCTTTCGAAGGACCGATGCCGCAAACCCGATTTGTATTGAAAAAGGCATTGGATCTAAAATTAAAACCCCTGGTTGTCATCAACAAGGTAGATAAAGAAAATTGCCGACCGGAAGAAGTCCACGAGGCTGTTTTTGATCTCATGTTTGATCTCGGGGGAGAAGAGTGGCAATTGGATTTCCCGGTAGTATATGGCTCTGCCAAAAACAATTGGATGGGACAAGATTGGAAAATGCCCACAGATTCTATCTCCCCTCTATTGGATATGGTATTGGAACATGTTCCTACTCCTGAGGTCAAAAGCGGAAACACACAAATGTTGATTACTTCTCTTGATTATTCCCCTTATACGGGTAGGGTAGCCATTGGAAGACTCAACCGTGGGATACTAAAAGCCAATATGAATGTCTGTTTGGTAGATCGAAATGGTGAGATCACCAAGTCCAGAATTAAGGAACTCAATGTATTTGACGGACTGGGAAGGCGCAAAGTCGAACAAGTCCAGGCAGGAGATATTTGTGCCATCATTGGATTGGAGTCTTTTAATATTGGAGATACCATTGCAGATGCCCTGGCGCCGGAGGCATTGCCTACCATAGCCATTGATGAGCCTACCATGAGTATGCTTTTTACCATCAACGATTCGCCTTTTTTTGGAAAAGACGGGAAGTTTGTTACCTCTCGCCATATCAAAGAGCGTCTGGAAACAGAGTTAGAACGAAATTTGGCTTTGCGACTCGAGTCAACAGACTCAGCAGACAAATTTTTGGTTTTTGGTCGCGGGGTCATGCACCTTTCTGTTTTGATAGAAACCATGCGTAGAGAAGGTTATGAACTACAGATAGGCCAACCGCAGGTCATCATTAAAAATATAGATGCCGTCAAATGTGAACCCATAGAAACCCTAACCATTGATTTACCCGAAAACTTGTCCGGTAAAGCCATCGAAATGGTCACCCTTAGAAAAGGTGAAATGGTCAGTTTGGAAAATAAGGGTGATCGTATGCTTTGTGAATTTATCATCCCTTCTCGGGGGATTATCGGATTGAGAAATCAATTGCTTACCAATACCGCAGGACAGGCCATAATGAATCATCGTTTTATGGAATTTCAGCCCTTTAAAGGTGAGATTCCCAGTAGAATCAATGGATCGTTAATCTCCATGGAAAAGGGGAGTGCCATACCCTATGCATTGGACAAACTTCAGGAAAGAGGAAAATTTTTCGTCTTTCCCAACGAAGAAGTTTATACCGGTCAAGTCATTGGAGAAAACACCCGAATGGATGATTTGGTCGTCAACGTTACCAAAACCAAAAAACTATCCAATGTCAGGGCATCAGGAAGTGATGAGAAAGTAAGCCTTGCTCCACCAATCAAATTTTCATTAGAAGAGGCCTTGGAGTATATTCAGGCCGATGAGTATGTAGAGGCAACCCCCAACCACCTGAGGTTGAGAAAGGTTTTTTTGGATGAAAACGAAAGAAAAAGAAACGCCCAATAAAGCAGTATTTTTTTACAGTTGAATTGATCCATAAAAACTTTGGTTTGGCGGATTGATGGTCTAAAAATTTTAAAATCGTTTTAATTATTTAAATTGTAATACAATATTCAAAAAAGACCATTAAAACGCTAATCCTGTGAAATTCCCCTACAATCTTCTTTTCATCCTCATTATATTTTCCCTTTTTAGTTGCAATACCTCGTCATCGGATGCATTGCCCAGAATTGCCATTGCGGGTCTGGGAATAGAATCCAGCACATTCTCTCCTGCACAGACCACAGAGGAAGCTTTCCACGCACAGCAGAGCATGGAGATCATGGCGCATTATCCGTTTTTGAAACCCGAAAGTAGGAATCGGTTCAGGGCCAAATGGTTTCCTGCGCTAAGAGGCAAATCCTTACCGGGGGGAATTGTGACCCGCGAAGCCTATGAGTCATTGATGAAAAAGATGCTGGATCAACTAAAAAAAAACCTCCCTTACGACGGACTTTTTTTTGACATACACGGTGCCATGAGCGTTGTGGGACTGGATGATCCCGAAGGGGATATGATTGCAAGAATTAGAGAGGTGGTAGGAAAAGAAACCTTGATTTCCACTTCAATGGATTTACATGGTAATGTTTCCAAACGCTTGGCCCATCAATCCGATTTGATCACTTGCTATCGTATGGCACCCCACGAGGATGCTATAATATCCAAACAAAGGGCTTTGGAGAATCTTTTGGATCGACTCGAAAATGGAAAAGGAAAACCTCCATACAAGGCGTGGATTCCCGTTCCGATATTGTTGCCCGGAGAAAAAACCAGTACCCGAATCGAACCGGGAAAAAGTCTTTATGCCAAAGTACCGGAAGCCGAAGCCAAAGCAGGGGTAGTCGATGCCGCCATTTGGATGGGCTATCCGTGGGCGGATGAACCCAGAAACCACGGTGTGGTCATGGTAACAGGAGACGATCAGAGAGCGGTGGTTGAAAGTGCCCAATACCTTGCACAATACTATTGGGACGTTAGAAATGAATTTGCATTTGTTGCCCCCACCACCAGTTTTGAAGAAAGCATGGCTTTGGCCCTGAAAAGTAAAAACAAACCCTTCATCATCAGTGATATGGGAGACAATCCCACTGCGGGTGGTGCAGGAGATGTCACATGGACGTTGAAAGAAATCCTCAACACACCTGTTTTTCAAAGCACTACCGGCCCCGAATTGATTTATGCGTCTATCCCCGGTCCTGATTTTATTACAAAAGCCTTGGAGGCAGGAGATGGGGTTGTAGTTACCGGATCCGTAGGAGCCATGGTAGATGATCGTTATGCTGGCCCTTTAGTATTAAAAGCAAAGGTTTTGGCTATTCGCAAAGGCGATGTTCATGCTGCTGTTGAGGTTGTGGCCCAGGTGGGAAGCGTAAAAGTCATTGTCACCCAAAAAAGAAAACCCTACCATTATGAAAAAGATTTTACACAACTGGGCTTAAACCCTAGGAATACTCATATTTTGGTGGTAAAAATTGGTTATTTGGTGCCCGAGCTTTATGATATGAGAGGGGGGTGGACCATGGCCTTGACCCCTGGTGGTGTGGATCAAAACCTGGAGCGATTGGATTATCGAAGGATCAACCGCCCCATCTTTCCCTTAGATAGGGAATTTCCCGATCTGGATTTGAGTGCACAGTTGATTCCCATTTCCGATCGCCCGCTAAATAAATAAAATTATGATGTTTAAAATAAAGTTGAGTTTACTGTTCTTTTTATGCTTTTCCCTGGGGTGGTCACAATTGCCTGTAAAGGAAAAAACACTAAAAGTTATGGATTTTAAAATTGTTGAGGATGATACTTTAAAAGTACATTGGTATGCGGCAGAATCACAAAACAATAAGTCAACGGGAGCCATAGCTTTCTTTTTTGGAGGAGGTTGGAGAGAAGGTTCCTATACCCATTTCCAAAGACAAGCTTCGTATTTTTCTCAGCGGGGACTGACTACTTTTCTATTCGAATATCGGGTTGACTGCCGACACAATACCAGTCCGGTTGAATGCATCAAAGATGCGAGAAGTGCCATCCGTTTTTTAAAACAAAACCACAGCATCTATAATATCGATCCTCAGAAAATCATTGCATCGGGAGGTTCAGCGGGAGGACACATCGCTGCAGCTACGGCCACACTCCACTCCATCAATGAATCCACAGACGATCTATCCATTGATCCCACACCAGCTGCTATGGTACTTTTTAACCCGGTCTTTGATAACGGCCCCAATGGATATCACGGTTCTGGTGTAAAAGACTGGATCGAAAAAGATTTCCAATGTCATTGCACCGCTTATAAAATCCCGAATGGTAAGTGGGCCTCACTATTCAAAGCAGGGTACAAGGAGCTTTCTCCCTATCATAATATCACTTCTCAAACACCACCCACACTTGTTATATTAGGGAGTGAGGATAATTTAGTTCCTGTGGAAACAGCCAAAAGATTTCAAAAACAAATGAAAGATCTTAATAATATTTGTCAGTTGATCATTTACGATGGAGCCAAACACGGATTTTTCAATGGGGTGCGGACAACGGTTACTGAGGATAATGCAATCAAGGCCAAAGATTTTTTTGACACCCTAAAAGCCAGTGATGACTTTTTGGTCGACCTGAATTTTTTGGAGAGCAATGTCAATGTGAAGGATTATTTTCACTAAATCATTGCGGGTTGACCAATACCCCCAACAGTTGATCTTATTAAAGTGAATTCTTAGATTAAAAGTATTTCGAAA
Organism: uncultured Flavobacteriaceae bacterium; assembly: GCA_938082715.1. GTDB lineage: Bacteria > Bacteroidota > Bacteroidia > Flavobacteriales > Flavobacteriaceae > UBA8316. Next base: position 114,764 of record CALKCR010000023.1, read on the forward strand.
GTGAGATACTCCAATAACTGTCTTGTTTAAAAAACAAGAGGAACAACTCCTCATCCGAGACACCACTAAAAATCCTGCCCTCTATTGAGCAAACCAATCCATTGGATAATCTTCTGCTGGCCTCAACGGTAAAAAGATGTGTTTGTGTATCTAAATCATAGATACCTCCCCCTAGAATTGCAGTGTCCTGCGTATCGTTGAATGCGATTCTGGATCCGTAAAAAATATCATTTTGTAGACCTGACAAGGCCCAATCTCCTCTTTCATCATAAAGGTATTCTCCCAAGACCCCAATGTCCAGTCCATTGTTGTTCACGTTGGAGAAGGTAAACTCAAAGCCTGCATCCAATGCAAAAAACTCCTGTTGCTCTGCCTTTCGGAAAATCGATTCAAACTTAAGTAAAACCGCCCCAGCTGTAATCTGAAAATCCAAGCCCAACTGATCAATTAAGGGATAAAAAGCTTCGATATTACCGCGATCATCGAATTCAAAATAGGGCTCCCTACCGTTGCCCGTAAAATAGGACAATCCAATATCGAGTACACCTATATAATGTTTCCACCTAACCGCAAAATCAGAGTGCCACTCTTCTTGATCACTCTCATAACCAATGGCATCGGCCTCCAAAACTGTACTGAATCTGAAGCGTCCTTTTTCTCCGGCAAAACCACGTTTGCGGTGATAGGGCAAATAAAACAAATCCAAGCTACCCCAATTGGAGCTGAACCAACTGAATTGAACCATGGGCTGGCCCAACTTTTCCTCACCATCAAAACTTTTTAATGCATCGGTTTGGTTGATGATGTCTACCAAATGATTGCTCTCAGTTACCCCCCAAAAAACTTTTTTGAATCCAATACTCAGTTCCCAATTGTTTTTTACTTTTTGATAATAAAACTCCCTCAGATCCCAGTAGCCTCTGTTTGCATCGCGATCCTTGTTGAAATAGGCAGAGGCAATAAAATTTTGATAACCATTATCCCAAACAAAAGAATAGGTGGGCTGAATGCCTATGGAGGGGTAGTATTTTAATTGATTTTCAAATTGGGGAGCATCATAGAAATAGCGATATTGTCCATTGACTTCCCATTCAATGGTCGTTTTCACTTCATTTTTTTTGGTTTGTGCACTCACAATCCCACAGAGCAATAGGATGAAAGCTAAAAATAAATTAGATGGATTCATGAATTAAAAAACATAGCCCCTAAAAAGAGGCTATGTTGTATTGATTTTTAAAACATTAGTTTGCGGCTCTGCGTAAGGCCATTTCGGTGAAATCCTCGTCCTTAAGGTTGACCTCAAAATTGTAATTGTTAAAATACAATAAGGTTTCTTTCTTACTCTGGTGGTTGACCATTTCGAACTTGCTGGCCCTCCAAAATTTATCTTTGTAAAGCTTGTATTCGGTATAGGTCAATGTCTTGAGTAATGATCCTTTTCTGTCATAAAACTCAATGGTTTCCAAACGGTAATCTTTTGCTTGGTTATATACAGCGATTCTTTTTTTATAACCCGATTTAGGATCTACCGGATCTTGCTCAACATATAATAAATCTCCTTCCTCTTTTAGAAACTTGTATGTGTTTTTCTCCAATTCAACAGAGGACAAATCTTCATAAGCAAATTCACTTCCTACAAAAGGGCCTGATTTATTACTCGAAGAAATACGTTTGGTACGTTTGATTGAAGGCAAAAACAACCACTGATCATCGGCTCCTTGCTTGTGTGTAAAAGTCAATGTCGACGTACCTTTGATGTCTCTGGGACTGGTGAATACAATCATGGATTTATCCCCGTCCTCGTCCAATTCAAGCGTTTTGTTGCTCAGTGTTCTCTCGCTCAATTGTCCATTTTTGTTTTTCAAAATCATTTTCAAATCGACCGTGGAACTTCCAAAGCCTCGATCTGCTTCAATGGCTTTAGAAACAATTTCTAGGCCTTTTTCTTCGGCTGTTTGCGCTATTGCCAGGAATGGATAACATAAGAGCAGTGTAAGGATTATTTTTTTCATCATTTTCAAATATAGTTGTTAAATTATGCAGCTTCTTTTAAGTTCTTTTTTTCTCTATAAGCCAATACCAGTATTGAAGGTAAAAGGACAAAATCAATGACCAATGCACCGGTGATAATGATTACTGTAATTCTAGCCATATAGCTGTTGAGGGCAAAAGGAGAAGTGGAAAGTACGGAAAAACCAGCAACCAAAACCAAAGTGGTAATGACCAAGGCCCTGCCTACTGTTTCAAAAGCATAGACTACGGAATCTGCAGCATTGTAGTTGAGTTCCCTTCTCGCTCTGAGGAACTTACTCATAAAGTGAACGGTATCATCCACAATGATTCCCAATGTCATTCCGAAGACAACCACCATACCCGTGTTGATTTCACCCAGATAAAGGGCCCAAAAACCAAACCCAACAATTACCGGAGTCAGATTGGGAATTAAACTAATTGCCCCCATTTTAAAACTTTTTAAAGCCAACATCAAAACCAGAGAAATCAACAACAATGCGATGATGTTTCCTTTGATCATACTGTCAGCCTGACGAAAACCGAGTTTGGCAAACATCACAGTAGGGCTCACCCCGATAGCGTGCATGTATTCGGGGGTGTTTTCTTTTAACCAATTTTCGGCTCTGGCGATGAATTCCAACATTTTTTTACTTCCCAAATTTTGAAGTACTACAGTCAGTCTGGTTTCTGATTTATCTACATTGATTTGATTATTCAGATCCAAACCAAAAGGAAGGGAAAGTTCGTAGAGTAATAAATATTGAGCAGCCTCTTGTCGGTTGGTCGGTACTTTGTAGAAGGAGGCATCGTCGCCGTGCATGGATTTATTGATTTTTCGTGTTACCTCGGCAAAAGTGTTTACATGAATCACTTCCTGCTGTTCATTGAGCCACTCCTCAAAAGCATTTAATTTCTCCAAATAAATAGGATTGTTGATCCCTCCGCTTTCTCCGCTGCCGATAGAAAACTCAGCATTGTAAATCCCGGTAAGGTTTTTATTGATAAAATCACTGTCGGTTCTGAATTTTACGGTTTTATCAAAATAATCTACAAAACTGTCATTGAAAACATTCTGAAGCGCCAGTATAGTCATTCCCAAAATAAAAGCAGAAGAAATAATCGTTAGGCGAACGGGTTGTTTAACGATAAACCCTCCCAGGTTGGTGTAGAAAGAAGCTTTTTTATCTTTCACTTCTTTTTTGGAACTTTTCCAGATGGGGAAAATAGCCATTAAAGCGGGCAGGGTAGTGGTAGAGTACAAAAAAGCCATGGTCATTCCAAAAGCCGTGATGTTCCCCAGATGCCAGAAAGGAGGCACTTCACCAAAATTTAAAGTTAAAAATCCCACGACTGTAGTCAAGCTGGTAATGAAAACCGGCATAAAATTGAGTCGCATACTTTCGATGATGGCTTCTTTCTTTTGATAGCCTTCTTTCCTAAATTTTTGCAATAGAGTAACCAAAATGTGAATACTGTCGGCTACAGCCAAAGTAAGGATCATGGTTGGGAAGACCGATGATGGAGCCGTAAGTTTGATCCCGTTCAAACCGATAAATCCAACGGCACTCATGATGGAAAACATGACCACTGCCAAAGTAGCCAGTGTTGCAAAAATATTTCTTGTCAACAACAGGGTAACTGCAATTACGATCAAAAACATGATTCCAATCAAGGCCAAATCATTTTGGGAGGATTCAAAAAATGCGGTATTTAATGGAACATTTCCCGAAACATAGACGTCAAACTGAGGGTGTTTTTCTTCAAATGCTGCGATCATGGCCCTGTTGACCACTGTAATTTCTGGAATTTCCTTGGAGCTGTCGATACCCGGTAAACGTACCGTAACATTGATGGCAGCTACACTTCCCTCTTTATTGACCAAACGGTTGACCAAAACAGGGTCATTCAGTGCGATATTTTTTATTTCTTCCACTCTTTCCACAGTGAGATTTTCTGACTTATAAGACAAATCTTCGACATATAAATCGTCACCTTCAGCTCGTGTATGTTGATAATTGGTTAACGCATCTACTCTCGAAGAATAAGGCGTATTCCATGCCTCGGCCGTCAGTTCTTCAATAGCAATCAGGTTTTCTTTGGTGAAAACATTCTTGTTCTTTGGAGCCAAAACCATAATGATATTATCGACCTTGGAATATTTTTCTTGAAGACCATCGAAAGCTTCAAGTTCGGGATTGGATTTACTGAAGAACACATGATAGTCTCCATCAAATTCCATTTTACCTTGTGAGCCCAGCCCCATGGCCAAGACCAGTGTCAGTAGCAATACAATCCATTTATTTTTTACTACAAATTTCCCCCACTTTTCAGCGAAAGATTTTTTTATTTTGTTCATATTTAAATATAATTTTGGCAAAGATAGAATTTTAAGTTACATAAAGTAACTGCAAGCTTTTTAATAATATTTTATTTTTAGATTTGTAAAAACCACAACCATGGGAGAGGAAAATTCATGTTGTCCTATTGTCAATGCGATGAAATTATTGGGGGGTAAATGGAAGTTGCCCATCCTATTTCGATTGATGGGTGGGCAAACGCGTTTTTCAGCCTTGGCCTCTTTGATCCCCGATGTATCTCGAAAGGTACTCTCCGAACAACTTAAACAAATGGAAAAGGATGGTCTGGTTCACCGCAAACAGTTTCACGAAAGCCCTCCAAAAGTAGAATACTCCCTTACCCAACACGCCCAAAAACTGAAACCCATATTGGAGGATTTGTGCCATTGGAACAAATCGTCAATGAATCCTCCGGAATAAGCCTGAATTAGCTACGATTGACCTTAGCTGAGTCCCTTAAATAAAGGTAATGGCATAACCTTCTTTCCCGGCTCTACCCGTTCGCCCGATTCTGTGAATATAGCTCTCTCTGGAACTTGGAACCCTGTAATTGATGACATGGGTGATGTTGTGGATATCGATTCCTCTGGAGGCAACGTCGGTTGCAACCATGACTTGTATGCTTCCCGATTTAAATTTTTGAATGGCTTTGGAACGGTATTGTTGCGATTTGTCCCCGTGAATTTCATCCACTCTCAGTTCGAATTTCTTAAGAATGTGACACAGTTTTGAGACCTGTCTTTTGGTTTCGGAGAAAATCAAAACTTTTTTAAATTCCTTTTTTCTCAAAAGGTCAACCAACATTTGATTTTTTTCGGTATCATCTTTGGGTTTAATCACCTCTTGGTAAATGTTATCGGTATTGGCCTTACCCTGAGAAACCCTTACCTTTTCGTAATGCTTTACGAGATTATCGATGATGTTTTGTTGTTTTGGATTTTCTGTAGCTGAGAACAGTATGGTCTGATTCCTTTTGTGCATCTGATCGATAATCTTTTGCACTTCTTGAAGGAAACCCATGTCCAACATGGTATCAAATTCGTCCAAAACCACTTTGGAAAAATCATGTAATTTCAATGCCCTGCGATTGATCATGTCATTGATCCTTCCCGGGGTACCAATGATGACGTGATTGAGCCTTCTGAGTTTGTCAATGTCTTTATTGATACTGGTACCTCCAATAAAACAACTGCTAAAAATCTTCAGTCCTTTACTTAGGCTTTTGAATTCTTGTTCTACCTGTTGTGCCAATTCTCTGGTGGGAACCAAAACGATGGTTTTGTGCATGTTTTTATTGGAAAGCAGTCGATCGATAATGGGAATCAAAAAAGCTCCAGTTTTTCCTGTACCGGTGTTGGCTATACCAATTACACTTTTCCCTTGGGATACGATTTCAAAAGTTTTGTCCTGAATTTCTGTGGCCTTTTCAAAACCCTTTTTTTTGATCCTCGATTGGAGTTGTTGATTGATATCCATTTCACCAAATGATCTGGTTTGAACCTCCTTTTTGTGCTCTTTTATTTTAATGGTAGTATTGATCATCATGCTGGGATCCAAATCAGATTTTTTAAATCTGCCTCCTCCTGATCTGTTTCTTGATTTTGGATTTCTACTTTTGGATCTTTGGCCAAACTTTATTCGGGCTCCCGACCTTGAGTTTTTTTTCTCCGCTGCATCGGAGGATTTTTTTCTTCCGGGGGATGAACTCTTTTTGTCTTTTGAATGGGATTCTATGGCTCGTTCCCTTTGTTCTTTATTTTTTTCCCTTCTCATCTTAGGAAAAGCTTGTTATCACATTTCATATGGCTTTTATGAGCTTTGATTGATGATGTTATTGGTTTGTTTGAACCAAAAAAGGAAAGATGATTAATTAATGCAACCCACTCTCAATTTTAGGTCGCGCAAATTTAGTGTTTTAAAACGGATTGACAGGACAAATCTGTATTAAGATGTTTTCAGAATAGGATCCCAAAATACAAATGGGTATTTAATATTTCTAATGTTGTTCTGTCTTTTCTGTAAGCAAGGTTTTGACCTCTGCGGCTCGGTCAGCCAAATTTTTATACCAAATCAAAACATTCCCATTTTCATCGATAGTAACAATCAATTCTTTACCCTCTTCGTTTTTGGTCAAACCCAAATCCCAAATCCATTTTTCAGGAATTGAATTTTTCTGTTAATTCCAAAAAATTTTATATGATTAATAGATTTCCTCTTCCTCCTTGATCCATCAGTTTTCTTATTCTCTTTGGGGCAGTAGCACTTTTCATAATTTAAAAATAAACAATGCCATTAATAAATAATCATTGGAATTTTGATTGATATTCGGTAATAGGGTCAGCATGGTCATCAACTTCTCCTCTTTCAAGATGATCGCCGGGCCGACAAAGGGTTTGGTCATGGAAATTTTATCAATGCCCTCAAATCTGTTGATGAGAAAACCTCTTAAACCAAAATTTATGTTCTTGAACTTATAGAGAAGATCGGGTATGTAAATTCCAATGTCCCCATCACTATTATCCCTAAGGCTGCTGAGGTATCTGAACTGGTTGTTCAGTGAGAGCTTATCGTTGAAATAGATTTTTTTATCAAATCTAAAACCCATAAATAAATTCTTTTCATAATCATTGTACCTTAAATAACTGAAAAGTTTTGTTGTTTTGTTGAGGCTATATCCTAGAAAAGCCTCTCTTCTCATTCTGTTTTTTGACATCAAATAAAATATAGGCCTAAACCTAAGATCCAGATTTTTCACACCAAAATTAGTTCTAAACTCCGTAATGACAGGCACGGTCTGAGCAGAAGATTGAATAATTAGAATATATGTAAAAATAGTAAATATAAATTTTTTCAAAAGTCAAAAATTAATTTAAAGTCCAAGAATCTAGATTTTTGGCGAACATCGGGCACAAAAACAAATAAAATTTGATTGTTTACCGTATTGTTCCACTGTGCCTCGAGTGCTGCTAATCCATAGTCCCCATTTGCTGATCGTGGCCCCGGTTGAAAGTATATTGCATTCAGGAGGTTGGCACCATAAATATTCAACTTTACATGACTGAATTTCTTATGGCCAATGATCAAATTTCCATTCAAGATTAGGTGTTCGATTGTGAAATTAGCGACGCAGAATGTTTCCAAACCGTTGATTATTTATTGAGTTTTGGTACTGAGATTTGGGAGGGTTAGAATGATAAAATTTACAATAGAAACAATGATCAAAAACTGAATAAAAAAATTGA
>CALKCR010000024.1:0-153290 GCA_938082715.1 uncultured Flavobacteriaceae bacterium
ATTATTCAACCTAGAAAATGATCCTATTGAAGCCCAAAATATCGCCCAATAAAAACCCATACTTTTTGATCAAATGAAAACTGAGTTTAAGAAGTGGAATCAAACTGTAGAATCTAGTATATTGGGTAAAGACTACCCTGAGGGAAAAGTACTCAAAAATCCTAAGTCTCATTTTTGGATGAAAGATGATCGTTACAAGCCTTTTCTTGAAGAATGGTCAAAACGAACCGAATACAGGGATCGAATTCTCAGAGGAAAGTAATTTGAATTGACTGGATTAACTTCTATTCTTTTGTTGAGATAAGATCTTTTTCGCAGAGTTTTGAAAATTAAATTTACACCTTTAAATTTCTAAAAAAGTAATTACAAAAAAATAAAGTAATACTGAGAATTTCTTCTTCATTAAAGTCTATTGCTTTAATTGCCTTTTTAATTCATTGAGCTTCATTAGGGCTTCAATGGGGGTTAGGGTATCAATATCCAAATCTTTGAGTTCCTCTCGCAGGGTTTCCAGTATTGGGTCATCCAAATTAAAAAAGCTCAATTGCATTTCGTCTTTGCCCACTTTAAGGCTTTCGGCATTGGTTTCGACGGTGTGCGACTTTTCCAAACCTTTAAGTTTTTGGCTGGCCCTGCGAATGACAAATTCTGGCATCCCCGCCATTTTGGCCACATGGATCCCGAAGCTGTGGGCACTCCCACCGGGAACCAATTTCCGTAAAAACAAAACCTTGTCTTCCAATTCCTTGACCGATACATTAAAGTTTTTAATCCTCGGAAAATCATGGGTCATCTCATTCAACTCGTGGTAGTGGGTGGCAAACAGCACCTTGGCTTTGGCCGGGTGTTCGTGTAAAAATTCGGCGATAGCCCAGGCGATAGAAATCCCGTCATAAGTACTGGTTCCCCGGCCTATTTCATCCAATAACACCAAACTGTTTTCGGTAATATTATTCAATATCGAAGCCGTTTCGTTCATTTCCACCATAAAGGTCGATTCCCCCATAGAGATGTTATCACTGGCTCCTACTCGGGTAAAGATCTTATCCATCACCCCTGTTTTAAGGGATGCAGCCGGGACAAAACTACCCATCTGTGCCATCAAAACCAAAAGGGCAGTTTGCCTCAATATCGCTGATTTTCCGGACATATTGGGCCCTGTGATCATGATGATCTGTTGGATCTGCGGATCGAGCAATAGATCGTTGGCAATAAACGGGGTTCCGGCAGGCAATTGGTGTTCGATCACCGGGTGTCGCCCCTCTTTGACCTCCAATATCGTACTTTCCGAAAATTCAGGTCGGGTATAGTTGTGCTTGATGGCCAAAGCGGCAAAACACCACAACACATCCAAACGGGCCACCTGATAGGCGTTTACTTTTAACGTTTCTATGTGCGCTTGGAGTTTGGTTAACAATTCCATGTACAGGCGACTTTCAATGGACTTGATCTTTTCCTCCGCCCCCAATATTTTGGTTTCGTATTCCTTTAGCTCCTCGGTAATATAGCGTTCTGCACTGACCAGGGTTTGCTTTCGGATCCAGTCCCCCGGCACCTTGTCCTTATGGGTATTTCTGACCTCGATATAATAGCCAAACACATTGTTAAAGGCAATTTTTAGGGAAGGAATCTGAGTACGTTCGCTTTCCCTTTCCAGCATTTTGTCCAAGTGGTCCTTACCCGATCGCAACAGTTCCCTCAATTCATCCAATTCGCTGTTGACCCCATCGGCAATCACTTCTCCTTTGCTGAGCAAAACCGGGGCCTCCGGTTTGAGGGTCGACTGAATCAAGCTACTGATGGGCTTGGCGTCCAAGAACACTTTGGCCCTTTCTTTTAGCACCTTGCTTGAGTGGTCGGATAAATAAGTCTTGATCTGATCAATTTCATCCAATGATTTGGCCAATTGCACCAAGGCACGAGGGCTGATCTTCTGCGTCGCTATTTTGGCAACGATCCTTTCAATGTCCACCATGGCATTTAGGTGATGGGCCATTTGGTCATAAGCATCGGTCTCTTTTACCAAAGCGGCCACAAAGTCCAAACGTTTTTCGATAACACTCAGATTCCTTTCAGGAAAAGCCAATCCGTGTTTGAGCATTCTGCCCCCCATAGCAGTTCGGGTCTGATCCAAAACATCAATTAAGGCCACCCCACTGGGACTGGTGGATTGAAACAATTCCAAATTCCGCATCGTAAAACGATCCATCCAGACATATTCCTCCTCAAAAATCTTCTTGATAGAAGTGATGTGAGGGATTTTATTGTGATGCGCTTCCGAGAGGTAATGCAATATGGCTCCGGCAGCAATCACTCCGGCCTGCATATTTTCTATACCAAAACCTTTCAGTCCCAGGGTCTTAAAATGGGCGGTCAATCGCTCCAAGGCATAACTACTTTCAAAAATCCAATCCTCCAGATAAAATACATTGAATTGTCCTCCCATCTGATCTGCAAAAGTTTTTTTGGACGGTTTGGCCACCAACACTTCAGCGGGAGCAAAATTTTGCAGCAACTGTTCGATTTGAACAGCGTTTCCCTCAGAGACCCAATAATCGCCCGTAGAGATGTCCAAAAAGGAAATCCCTGTTTTGGTTTTACCAAAATATATTGCCGCTAAAAAATTATTCTTTTTCTGCTCTAATACCTCATCATTGAGCGATACACCGGGAGTAACCAATTCGGTAACTCCTCTTTTAACAATTTTTTTGGTCATTTTTGGGTCTTCCAACTGGTCGCATATCGCCACCCTGCACCCAGCCCTAACCAGCTTGGGCAAATAAGTATTTAAAGAATGGTGGGGGAATCCGGCCAGCTCGGTTTCGCTGGTGCTTCCCGCTCCTCTTTTGGTCAAAATGATCCCCAATATCTTGGCGGCCCTTACGGCATCGGCTCCAAAGGTCTCGTAAAAATCCCCCACCCTAAACAACAACAAAGCATCAGGGTATTTTGCCTTGATCTGGTTGTACTGTTTCATTAAAGGGGTTTCCTTACTCGATTGGGCCACTGTATTTTAGGGTTTTTACGAATGTAATTATTAAAAAATTCCTGCAGGAATCGGGTTTTAAAAATTTGTTAACAAGAGTGCTAACGCTGATTATTTACTAATTTTATAACCATGCGAAAACTAAAAAACAGCGAACTGAACCGTAAAACAGTAGCGGCTTTTAAAGAGGTCCCCAAGACCCCACTGATCTTGATCCTTGACGATGTTAGAAGTCTAAACAACATCGGGTCGGTTTTTAGGACAGCCGATGCTTTTTTGATAGAAAAAATACACCTCTGTGGCATTACCGCTACTCCACCCAACAAAGACATTCACAAAACTGCTTTGGGTGCAACAGAATCGGTGGACTGGGAATATCTCAAGGAAGCTACTGAAGTGGTCAAGCAACTCAAAGACAAAAAGATAATAGTCTATGCCATTGAACAAGCCGAAGGTGCCCTATCGCTTGAAAATTTTAAAATCACCCCAAATGAAAAATACGCTTTTGTTTTGGGCAATGAGGTCAAAGGCGTATCCCAAGCGATTGTCAACCAATGTGATGGGGTCATTGAAATACCACAAGAAGGCACCAAACACTCTCTAAATATCGCTGCGGCAGCAGCTGTGGTATTGTGGGATTTTTATCAAAAGTTCAAATCGCCTTGATGCGATGGAGTAAAATCTGGTAGGCCCTTTCGTCATGGACAAAATCCAAACCCGACAAATCAATACTTTGATGGGCAGATAAAAAATCTTCCTTTTGGAAATTTTGATAACTCCTATCAATTTTTTCCAAGTATTCTTGGCTGATCTTTTGTTCATAAACCCTTCCCCTACTTTTGATCTGTTGCAATAACTTTTCGATGGGTTGGTAGAGAAAAATGACCTTTTGCGTAAAAACCAATTCCGCAGATAAGCGCTCATAATTCTTTTTAAAATCTTGAAAACGGGAGGAAGAAAGGTTGATTTTGGCAAAGACCAAAGATTTGAACAGAGCGTGATCGGCCACCGCTGTTTTTTTGGCTGTTGTGGATTTTAAAAAAAGATTGAACTGTCGGAACCGATCCTCCAAAAAATAGTTTTCCAAGGAAAGCGCAAAACGCTCGGGTTGATCGTAAAATTTTTCTAAATATGGATTTTGGCTAAAGTTTTCCAACAAGCTAGGAACTTGATAATCACGGGCAATTTTTTGAGCCAGTGAGGTTTTTCCCACACCGATATTCCCCTCAAAAACAAGCATTTGTTCTTCACTCAACAGATCCGAAGACCATTCCTTTAGGGGTATTTTTCTCAGGGGCGACCTGTCCTCACAAAGCCTTGACAAATTCGCCAAACTTTTACCCAAACGGGGATGCACAAAATCAGGAGCAATTTCACACATGGGAGACAAAATAAATTTTCGCAATTCCAAACGGGGGTGAGGCAATACCAGGTCTTCATTATCCAAGACTTGATCCTCAAAAAACAGTAAATCTAAATCTATATTTCGAGAGCTATAGCCCGCTTTTACAGACCTTACCCTTCCCATTTGCCGTTCGATCTTCAACAGCTTTTGCAACAACTCATGGGGCGTAAAATCCGTTTGAATTCCGATGCAAGCATTGAGAAAATCGGGGCCTTCAAAACCCCAGGCCGAGGTCTCATAAAGGGAAGACAAATCGGTTAAAATTCCAATCTTTTTTTGAATTTGAACCACTGCCTCCCGAATGTCTTCCAAACGTCTACCCTCGTTGGACCCCAGTGAAATGTATGCTTTTTTCATTTTAATCCTCCGGTTAAATTTCGTAAAACAATTCCACAAACCCTATCTTTGAAACAAAATAAGATGACATGAAATTCTTCAAGAAATTTTTAGCCTCCTTTTTGGGAACCTTTGTCGCCATGGGATTGGTAGCACTATTCTTTTTCATCGGTATAGCAGCCATCGCCACTTCTGTCAGCTTTGAAAAAACAGAGGGCACTTGGATCGGAGAAAACAGTGTCCTAAATCTAGATCTCAACACTTTTATAGTGGATCGGGGGCCTGCCTTCAACCCACTGGAGAGTTTTTCAGATATAGGCCCCGGACTGACCGGAATGGACAAGATTCTGGGCAGCATCCACAAAGCCAAGTACAATGACAAGATCAAAGGAATCAAAATTCACTCGGGTAACATCAGTTCCGGCTGGGCACAAGCCCACGAAATCAGAAAAGCCCTTAAGGAATTCATGAACACGGGCAAGTTCATCTACGCCTACTCCGATTATATGTCTCAAATCGGATACTATGTGAGTTCGGTGGCCGACAGTATATTTATGAATCCTATGGGCATGATAGAACTCAAAGGACTCGCTTCAGAGGTGCTTTATTATGAAGATTTCCAAAACCAATACGGTGTTAAAATGGAAGTAGTGCGTCATGGAAAATACAAAAGTGCAGTAGAACCCTATTTGCAAGATCATATGAGCAAGGAAAATCGCATACAAATCCAAGGCCTGCTGGATGCAGCTTGGGGAACACTTAGAGATGAAGTGGCAGAAAGCCGAGGAATGGCACCCGCCACTTTGGATGCATTGGTAGACGACTTGGTAGTTACTGATGCCGAGGAAGCCCATGCTCAGGGTATTATCGATGGATTGGTCTATGAAGACGAATTTGAAAACAAAATCAAAGCCGCAATAGAAGTAGATACAGCGGAAGAATTAAAAGTCGTCAATTTCAACAAAATGAATGTTCGTATTAAAGAATACGACAAAAAAATCTCCGACCGCATTGCCATCATCTATGCCCAAGGCCCAATATTATACACTAAGGGAAGTGAAAAGATCATTGGCAAGGAAGCTATCAACAAAGCCTTTCAAGAAGTCTTGGACAACAAAAACATCAAAGGGGTGGTTTTACGTATCGACTCTCCCGGGGGGGATGCCTTGACCTCCGAAATCATACTCAATGCCTCCAGGGCCTTAAAAGACCAAAAACCCTTGGTGGTTTCTATGGGCAATGTCGCAGCATCGGGAGGCTATTATATCTCCTGTTTGGCCGATAGAATTTTTGCTGACCCCATGACTATTACCGGTTCCATTGGCGTATTGGCTGCATTTCCTAACATCAGAGGTATGACTGACAAAATTGGGATCAACGCAGAACAGGTTACCACCCACGATAATGCAATGGGTTACAGTCTTTTTGAACCTCTAGGGGGAGGATTTGAAAAAAGTGTTAAGACCGCCATAGAAAAAATATACCACACCTTTAAATCCCGAGTGGCCGAAGGAAGATCACTCAGCATGGAAACGGTTGAGGACATTGCACAAGGCAGGGTTTGGTCGGGAAAAGATGCTCTTCGTATTGGATTGGTGGATGCACTGGGTGGACTACAAGAAGCCATTGCCGCTGCCGCTGACTTGGCAGGTGTAGAGTTCTACAACCTGGTGGATTACCCCAAATATGATGACGATTTAGAAAGCATATTATTCAATGCTTTTAGCGAAGCCAAAACAAAATTATTTCAACACCCCCTGGAAAAGTACACCTCAGAATTTATCGAACTTAGCCAAATGGAAGGAATTCAAACCCGTATTCCTTATTCGATAAAAATGGAGTAGATGAAACCACAACAGCGACAACTTGCAGCCAAGATCTATCTGTATCTGGCTGCCTTATTCATTACCTCACTGGTAGTGTCTAATCTTGTTTTTCAAAAGTTTTTTTATTGGTATCCCTTTGAGGGAGAAATTTTCGGCAGTCGTTTGTTCGAATTATCCGTAGGCATATTGCCCTACCCCCTCACCTTTTTGATTACCGATTTGATCTCCGAAATTTATGGGAAAAATTCCGCCAACCGCGTGGTAACTGCCGGTATATTTGCCTCTTTCTTTTCCATGGGAATATTGCTCATGGCCGACTATGTTCCCGCTATGGAAAGCTCTCCGGTTGACGATGCCACCTTTACTAAAGTATTTTCCCTTTCCCCACTGGCGGTTTTGGCCTCTATGATTGCCTACCTTTTGGCACAATTTGTCGACATCAGAATTTATCATTTTTGGAAAAAATTGACCCACGGTAAAATGCTGTGGTTGCGAAATAACTTTTCGACTTTTGCCTCACAGTTTTTGGACACTTTTTCCGTTGTATCGTTACTTTCCCTCTTTGGGATTATACCTTGGGATTTGTTCGTTGGACTGGTATTGTCCGGATTTATTTTTAAAATCATTGTAGCCGCCTTGGATACCCCACTGCTCTATTTATTCGTTTGGATATTCAGAAAAAAGTTCGATTTAAAACGGGGTGAAGAAATTAAATTATAAAATGGAAAAAACATCCCTTACCCGAATCAACAAATACCTAAGTGAAATTGGCTATTGCTCTCGTAGGGAAGCAGATAAACTAATCGATGCCGGGAGGATTTTAGTCAATGGTAAAAAGGCAGAAATGGGTGTTAAGGTAGGCCCTGACGACAAGATTTCCGTCAATGGAGAAATGCTCAATCAACCCAAAAACAAAAACATTTATCTGGCTTTTAACAAGCCCAAAGGGATTGTTTGCACCACCGATACCCGTGTGGAAAAAGACAACATTATTGACTACATCAATTACCCCAAAAGGATTTTCCCCATCGGCAGACTGGACAAACCCAGTGAGGGTTTAATTTTTCTGACCAACGATGGTGACATTGTCAACAAAATACTCCGTGCCCGAAACCACCACGAAAAAGAATATGTCGTAACGGTCAACAAACCCATCACCAAAGATTTTATTCATAAAATGAGCAATGGTGTTCCCATTTTGGATACCGTTACCAAAAAGTGCTTCGTCAAACAAACCCACAAAAACCAATTCAAGATCATCCTGACCCAAGGTTTGAACCGACAAATTCGGCGGATGTGTGAACATTTGGACTATAGAGTAGTAGCACTCAAAAGGGTGCGAATCATGAATATAAAACTGGATTTGAGAGTGGGAAAATGGCGACATTTCAAACCCGAGGAGCTAAAAACGCTAAATCAACTCCTGACTCAATCTTCAAAAACCGTAGATTGACTTCTTAAAAAATCAAGGAGCTAAAGTTGTGGGAAACAAGGGCGATCATGATTTCTATGAAAAAGAATACGAACACATTTTAAACTTTAACAGGTAAAATTAGTTAATGGTGATTTCAACCACCGTTCCCTCATTAGAACGAATATTAAAGACCGTTTGGTCTTCAAAAATCAAATACTGCCCCTTGATGCCCTTGAGCACCCCGCTATGGCTTTTTTCTTTTTCGAGGTTTAGGCTTTTGACTTTCTTCGGGTATTGCAAAACCGGAAATTGTAATTCGGTCAGCTGATGGTCTCTGGTGAGGTAGGGTTTTAAATCTTTGGGTAAGTTGTCTATGGCTTGATTAATGGCCTCCTCCCAGGGAACCTCCTCGTGATCGTTTTGCAACATCTTGCGCCAGTTGGTCTTGTCGGAGAAATATTCTTTTAGACTCACCTCGGCCACCCCGGCCAAGTAACGGTTGGGCACTTCCAGTATTCCCACTGCCTGATGCGCCCCTTGATCGATCCAACGGTAAGGGATCTGACTTTTACGGGTAACTCCTATTTTGAGATGGCTGCTCAGTGCCAAATACACCCAATGGGGTTGTAATTGAACTTTTTTTTCGTATTCCAGATCCCGGTCTTCTTCTCCCAAATGGGCTTTGCTCAACTCGGGTCTCATGACCCAGTCCCCCGCGGAAGGAATCTCAAAAAAACAACTTTGGCAAAAACCCTGTCTGAAAATGGGTTTGGAGTCATGACAGCTCAAACACTGCGCCCCGGCAAAATCGATTTTGACAGTTTGATCCAAAAATTGGTTCATCTCCAAAAAATCATTTTCCAAGTTGAGAAAATAGCGAATGGGCGTTCCCATTTCCGAAATCATTTTCTTTAAAACTCCTTTGAACATCTTTAAGCGAAAGTTTATATTTTTGCGTTAAAGATACATCATTCTTATGCCAATACCCCTTTTCAACTCCGTGGCTTCATGGTTTCTCAAAAAACGAATTCATCAAATGGAATTGTTTATGAAGTATCCCAATGAGGTGCAACAGGAATTGTTACATGGTCTGCTCAATAGCGCCACAAAAACCGAAGTGGGAAAAGCAAATGATTTTGATTCCATCAAAAACTACAGTGATTTTAAAAATCGCCTGCCCATTGTTGGCTATGAAGACATAGTCGATCAAATTGAACGCTGTAGAAAGGGAGAGCAAAATATCTTTTGGTCAACACCCATCAAGTGGTTTGCCAAATCCAGTGGAACCACCAATGCCAAAAGCAAATTCATCCCCATCAGTAACGAGTCATTGGAAGATTGTCATTACAAGGCAGGAAAAGACATGCTTTCGATTTATTACAACAACAATGAAGATGCTCAAATTTTGGCCGGAAAATGTTTGCGTCTGGGGGGGAGCAGTGAATTGTATCAAAACACAAGTACTTATTTTGGAGATTTGTCGGCCATCATCATTGACAACCTCCCTTTTTGGGCAGAATTGGGCAGCACTCCCAGTCAAAAGGTATCGCTCATGTCAGAATGGGAAGCCAAGATGGAGGCCATCATCAAAGAAACACTGGAGGAAAAGGTGACCAGTTTGGCGGGAATCCCCTCATGGATGTTGGTATTACTGCAAAATGTATTGAAAAAAACACAAAAGGCCACCATTACAGAAGTTTGGCCCATGATAGAGGTCTATTTCCATGGAGGGGTTAGTTTTCATCCCTATCGAGAACAGTTTAAAAATTTATTTCAAGGTACTGATCTCAACTTTTTTGAAATTTACAATGCCTCTGAGGGGTTTTTTGGAATGCAAGACCAAAATGCTTCCCAAGAACTTTTACTGATGCTGGACTACGGTATTTTTTATGAGTTTATCCCAATGGATCAAATGGATCGGGATGAAACCGAAGTCATACTCCCGCTCAGTGAGGTTGAATTGGGTAAAAACTACGCCATGGTCATCTCTACCAATGCCGGCCTATGGCGGTATAAAATCGGGGATACTGTAAAGTTTACTTGTTTGAGCCCCTACCGCATTCAAATCACAGGCAGGACAAAAAATCACATCAATGTATTTGGGGAAGAGTTGATGATCGACAATGCTGAAGTAGCACTGAGCAAGGCCGCAAAAGCGTTGAATCTCGATATAGTGGACTATACTGCCGGCCCTATTTTTATGGAAAAAAATAAAAAAGGTGGGCATCAATGGTTGATCGAGTTTAAAAATTCACCCAAAGACGGCAGTCAATTTATCGAACTTCTGGATCAATTTTTAAAGGAAGAAAATTCTGACTACGAGGCTAAAAGATACAAAGACATAACACTGGCAGTACCCAAACTGGAGATTGCCAAGAAAAATCTGTTTTACAGTTGGATGGCCAAAAAAAAGAAATTGGGCGGGCAACACAAGGTTCCCAGACTCTCCAATCAAAGAGATGTATTGGAGGAACTACTAGAAATAAACAGGGCGTAATTTAGGAGACGACTTTTAGTGCAGGCAACTCTATCTTGGCCAGTCTTTGTTCCGCATAACTTTTGGTCACTTTCAAGGTCTTGACCTCCGATTCGGGCAATTCGAACATGGCATCGTTGAGAACCGCTTCACAAAGAGAGCGAAGGCCTCTGGCGCCCAGCTTGTACTCCAATGCTTTTTCCACGATAAAGTCCAATGCCCCTTGGGTAAATGACAAGTCAATTCCGTCCATTTCAAACAACTGAACATATTGCTTTACCAAGGCATTTTTGGGAGTGGTCAATATGGTACTCAAAGTTTCTTTGTCCAAAGGATTCATATAGGTCAATACGGGTAGCCTTCCGATGATTTCCGGAATCAATCCAAAAGACCGGATGTCTCGTGGGGTAATGTATTGTAGGATGTTTTCCGAATCTACTTTTTCCAATTCCTTGTTGGTATTGTATCCTATGGCTTGAAGGTTCAAACGGTTGTTGATGGCGCGTTCGATGCCATCGAATGCCCCTCCGGCTATAAACAGTATGTTGGAAGTATCCACCTCAATAAACTTTTGATCGGGGTGCTTTCTTCCTCCTTTGGGGGGAACATTGACTGTGGTTCCTTCCAATAATTTGAGCAGGGCTTGTTGTACCCCTTCACCGGAGACATCTCTTGTGATGGAGGGGTTGTCACCCTTACGGGCAATTTTGTCTATTTCGTCTATAAATACAATCCCATATTGGGCCTTATCGACATCATAGTCGGCAGCCTGAAGCAATCGGGTAAGGATGCTTTCAACGTCTTCACCCACATAGCCCGCCTCTGTCAAAACCGTGGCATCGACTATGGCCAATGGCACTTTGAGCAGTTTGGAAATGGTTTGCGCCAAAAGGGTTTTTCCCGTTCCGGTTTGACCGACCAAAATCACATTGCTTTTTTGGATTTCAACCTCACTTTTCCCTTTGGAATGGTTGATGCGTTTGTAGTGGTTATAAACCGCTACCGAGAGGATCTTTTTGGCAGATTCCTGTCCGATAACGTAGTCATCGAGAAAAGCCTTAATTTTTTTGGGGGGATGCAGATCTACATCAAAGTTGAGCTCCGCCTCCTCCTCAGTGGTCTCTTCTTTGACAATTCCGTGGGCTTGAAGAATGCACTTATCACAAATGTGCGCATCCAAACCTGCAATAAGCAATTGCGTTTGAGGTTTGGCCCGGCCACAAAAGGAACAGTTTAATTCTTCTTTGCTCATGGTATTTTATTTTACAGCGCCCAAGACTTCATCGACCATACCGTATTTTTTGGCCTCTTCTGCCTTCATCCAATAATCACGGTCACTGTCTTGGTTGACCTTTTCTATGCTTTGCCCGGATTGTTTGGCAATGATTTGATACAACTCGTCTTTAAGCTTAAGGATTTCCCTTGCAGTAATTTCGATGTCGGAGGCTTGACCTTGCGCGCCGCCGAGGGGCTGGTGGATCATCACCCTGGAATGGGGTAATGCCGAACGTTTGCCCTTTTCTCCGGCACACAGCAGCACTGCTCCCATAGAAGCGGCCATTCCCGTACAAATGGTGGCCACATCAGGAGTGATAAACTGCATGGTGTCATAAATTCCCAATCCCGCATATACACCTCCACCCGGGGAGTTGATGTACATTTGAATGTCTCTCTTGGCATCAGTGCTTTGTAAAAATAAAAGCTGGGCCTGGATTACATTAGCTACACTATCGTTGATCGCCGTTCCCAAAAACATAATCCTGTCCATCATCAATCTCGAAAAAACATCCATCTGAGCCACGTTCAACTGACGCTCCTCTATAATGTAGGGCGTCATGCTACTGACGATCTTGTCGTAATACATGGAATTGATCCCGTGGTGTTTTGTTGCGAATTCCTTAAACTCTTTTCCGTAATCCATTTTGTAAATTTCTTTATATAAAATTAATCAAAAAAATCAGCCCTGACCATAAGCCTCTTTGACAAAAGCGTCAAAAGTCAGTTTTTTCTTTTTAAGTGAAAGCTTGATTTTGTAAAATTCCAACAGCTTTTTACTCATCAATTGTTCGGAAAGTTTGCGCGCCTCGTCTTGATTTGACATTACCCGTGCAACAATCCCTTCGAGTTCCTCATCGGGCAATCCTGCCTGACCGTATTGTGCCATTTGCATGACCATCATCTGCTTGGCAAATTCTTTTAATTCTTCAAATTTGATTTGCAGATCGTGATCAGCAATGATTTTCCCCTCTATCAATTGGTATCGAATCCCTTTTTCAGAACGCTCGTATTCTTCACTGGCAGCCTCGGCCGACAGGGGTTGGTCTCCCGAATTTTGCATCCATTTCTTTAAAAAATCTGCCGGCAAATCAAATTTTGTTATGGCCACCAAATACTCTGTTACGTCGTTGAGTAACTTTTGGTCGGACTGTTGTTCGAATTGTTTTTCGATACCTTCGGTGATTTTGGCTTTCATTTCCTCTTCTGATTTCACGGCATCAGGCCCGTAGATCTTATCAAAAAACTCTTGGTTCATTTCGGCCAAAACACGCTCGTTAATTTCTTTAATATCAAAGCTGATTTCTCCCTCGATCTCTTTAAGCTTATCGGCAGAAACACTCAGTATTCTGGTTGCGGTAGCTTCATCCTTGAAAAGGTTTTTAAACTTCAGTTGGATCACCTCCCCTACGGTCGCCTTTCCAAAGGCCGACATATTGGCCTTTCCTTTGATTTGACCCAGGTCAAAAGTATGGGTGGTCTCAATTTCGGCCGCTTCGTTTTTTATGGCCGCAGTGATCTCATAATCATCTTTGGCATTTTTTTGCGCAACCAATTTGCCGAATTGTTTGCGGTAATGCTTTACTTGGTCGTTGATCATCTCATCGGTAGCAGTGATCTGATAGTGGGTAACTTTGTTTTTTTCGGTGAGTTTTACCTCAAATTCCGGCGACAGTCCCAATTCAAAGCTAAAAGAAAGTTCAGTAGCTTTCCAATCCAAGTCCTCTTGCATCACCGGCAAGGGATTTCCCAGAATATTGATTTTTTCCTCCTTAAGGTATTGATCCAGATTTTGTTGTAACAATTTATTGACCTCATCTGCCGTTACGGCTGTTTCATATTGCTTTTTGATCATGCCTATAGGGACGTGACCTTTTCTAAAGCCCGGAATATTGGCCTTTTTACGGTAATCCGTCAATACGTTTTTAACCTTATCTTCAAAATCGTTACGTTCGATATTGATGGTAATAAGGGTGTTTAGGGCATCGTTGTCTTTACGAGAAATCTTCATATGAATTGGCAAAAATATGGGCGCAAAATTACATTATTTATACTGGTTTGCCAAGGAGTTTGACACACATACTGAGATCTAATCCAAGATTCGTGCAAATGAAAGAAGATAAATTGGCGAGACATTAGTTTGTATTTAAAATAAAATATTAAATTTGCAGCCCTCGAATTAACAATCCAGAGGTCGGGAACCTCCATAAATTAATGTGATATGCCTGTTAGAATAAGACTTCAAAGACACGGAAAAAAAGGAAAACCTTTTTATTGGATCGTAGCGGCTGATGGCCGTGCCAAAAGAGACGGTCGTTACCTAGAAAAAATAGGAACCTATAACCCCAACACCAGCCCTGCCACAGTCGAATTGGACGTGGATCAGGCCGTAAAATGGTTAGAAAATGGAGCCCAACCCTCGGATACTGCAAGAACCTTGCTGTCCTATCGTGGTGCCATGATCAAACACCATTTAAATGGAGGCGTCAAAAAAGGGGCATTTTCCCAGGAAGAAGCTGACAAACGCTTTGCGGCTTGGCTGGAGGAAAAACAAGCCAAAATTCAAGCCAAAATAGATGGTTTGGACAAGACCAAAGCCAACGATTTGGCCCAAAGGTTAGAAGCTGAAAAAGAGGTAAATAAAAAAAGAATTGCCGACCTGACCGCAGCCCCCGAAGCCGAACAAGCTGAGGAAGGTGATACTGCCGAAGCTGCCGCTGAAACTGCAACCGAAGAAGCTGCTGCCGCTGAAACTGCAAACGAAGAAGCTGCTGCCACAGAAACTGCAAACGAAGCTGTACAAGAAGAAACTGCTGCTGATGAAGCGCCTGCAGTTCAAGAATCCAAAGCCGAAGAAGCGCCTGCTGAAGCCGCTAAAACTGATGAAGTTCCCGCTGCTGAAGAAACCAAAAGCGAGGATGCTCCTGCTGAGGAAGAGGAAACCAAAGAATAAACCCTTCCCCTGCTTCTCACAATGCTAAAAGAAGAATGCTTCTTTTTAGGTACCATTGTTGGCAAATACAGTTTTAAAGGAGAAGTCCTTGCCAAGCTGGATACCGACAGTCCCGATACCTATCTAAATATGGACTCCCTCCTGATCGAAACCCCTCAAGGTCTGGTTCCCTATTTTATCGACCGAAGCCGGTTACACAAATCCTCCCTTTTAAGGGTAAAGTTTGAGGGCGTCGATTCCGAAAGTGAAGCAGAGGCACTCCTTAAAAAGAATCTGTTTCTACCACTAAATATGCTGCCCCCTTTAAAGGGAAATCAATTTTATTATCACGAGATAACAGGCTTTACCGCCATCGACCAGTTTGATAATGAAATTGGCAGTATCAAAAATGTCAACGACTCCGGCCCTCAACCCCTTTTTGTCATCGATGCTGAGGGTACCGAAATACTGATTCCCGTTCACGATAATTTTATCAAAAACTTGGACAGAGGGGCAAAAAAGATGCACCTCAATTTGCCGGAGGGCTTATTAGATATCTTTAAATAAAATCTAAAAGTCGATCACAAAACCAAAGGAAGGTATCGGAATGTTGTTGTTTTCCTCAGTATTCACCTTTACCAAGTTCCGCGGCAGAACCAAGGTACCGTTTTCGGTTCTATCCAATCCGTATTCATCGGGTCTGGGTACACTTTGCGCCAAGAAATTTTGAATTTCAAAATAGAAATTAAAGGAATAACGTTTAAAATTCCATTTTTTATCAAAGCGAATATCGGCCAAATTAAAAGGATCCAGCTTTTGATTGCCCAATTGACTGTAATCCAATACCACTTCGGGATAGGCCGCTAAGGTCGCATTTTGATTGATCGGTACATAGGGAGTTTTTCCCGAAAATCGCCAACGGGCACTGATCTCCCAATTCCTCTTGAGTTTGTAACCTCCCGAAAAAGAGATCAAATGACGGTTGTCCCAAACCGATGGTAAGTAATTCCCTTGGGCAGTAGTAAATTGACTGTGAAAATAGGTGTAGGCAAAAACACCATAGAAGTTTTTGGAAAGCTTTTGTTGGTACAAAGCCTCCAGTCCATAACTTTTGCCTTTTCCATCGCTGCGGATGGCCTCATTGCCCAAAACCTCAAAGCCTCCTCCTTTGTTGGCCAGAGAGACCCCATCAATCAATGAAATGGGATATTGACTGTATTTTTTGTAAAAACCTTCAAGGGTGATTCGGGACGCATTGCCCGGGGCATACTCCAAGCCCATCACCCAATGATCACTGCGGGTGTATTTTGCATTCTTATTGACAAATCTCCTTTGCGTATTTTGAAAACCCAATATGGTATAGGTAGGAATCTTGTAATACCTTCCTACCGAAGCATTGATTTTCCAAGTTTGATCTTCCGTAAGATTATAGGTCAGTGCCAGACGTGGAGAAAAATTATCCGTCAAACTCGATCCCTCAGAAAAGCTGTCCGCATCTACTCTAAAGCCAAAGGAAAGTCCCAAATTGTCATCGAGGAACTTGCGTTCTGCCTTGGCAAAAAATCCGTATTTCATAAAGTCGATACCAGTGCTGTAGTCGAGATTGTAAAGCACACTTTGGGTGTCGTTTCCATAGTCAGAATATTGAATATTGGTTCCTGCAGCGACTTTCCAGTGATCTAGATAATGCTGGGTTTGAAACCTAAATTTGGTTTCCTGTTCGTAGGAATCGTTTTGAAACAACACCCCTGATTTTTGGGCATTGTCCTGATAACGGGAAAAAATATTTTGCAAACGATTGGTGCTGACAGAAGTAATCATGGATCCCTTACCACTTTTGAATTTTCTTTTCCAAGACAAGCCTATGGTGGTGGTTTTTTGTTCGATGATGGGCACCTGTTCTACAGTGGCCTGTTGCTCGGCATCAAAGTCATCCGGTGCTTTTACCGAAAAATCGTCAATGGTTCCCAATCCCAAAAAGACAAGGCTGTTGTAAGCGTCGATTTCGTGGTTGATTTTCCACTGATAATCCCAATAATCGGGACGAATGGGCAAACCGATCAACTCGAATAAAAATTGAAGGTAGCTTCTTCTGATCGAAAACAAAAGGGTGGTTTTGGCCGGTTTTTCTTTGTCCTTTCTAAAAAGTGGCCCTTCCAGGGTTAAGGCTGCTTCACTGGCACCAAACCTAAAATTACCTCCAAAGCGGTTGGGGTTTCCCTCCCTCTGTTCAAAAGACAATACCCCTGAAAGGGGGTTGTCGTACTCTGCACCAAATGCAGAACTGGAAAGGGTAACCTCTCTGATAAAAGATACATTGAGCATCCCCACAGGGCCCCCCGCACTTCCTTGGGTACTGAAGTGGTTGATGTTGGGTATTTCAATACCGTCGAGATAGTAAACGGATTCGTTGGGTGCTCCCCCACGTATGATGATGTCATTCCTAAAACCGCCGATGGATGGGGAAATACCGGGCATACTTTGAATGACCTTGGTGATGTCGTTATTTCCTCCGGGATAGGTTTCAATTTCCACCGCCGAAAAGGTCTGGGTGGACAATGGGGTTTCGACCGAAGTTCTAAATGGGCTTTGGAATACCACGATCTCCTGCAATTCATTGGAGGATTCCTCCAATAAAATTTGTAATGGAGGGGTTCCAAAGGTTTTTACAATGATATTAAAAATCGTTTGAGATTGATATCCCAAATGACTGATGGTCAAATTGTAAGTTCGGGTTGGAACATTCCTAAAGGTAAAATAACCTTCTTCGTTGGTGGCCACACCCATGGTGGTACCATCCAGTAAAACAGTTACCCCCTGAATGGGAAGTTGTGTTTGTTGATCAAGAATCCTACCGCTAAGTTGGCCAGCATTTTGAGCCGAAATTAAATAGGTGTTCAATAAGAGTAGGAGGAATAGCTTTCGCATTGTTTTTTTGTTAAAAGTAACCGAAACTTATGAGATGAATTTGGTTTTTGTTTAATAATTTGTAGAAATGTTTAAACTAAAGTGATTATATTTGAACAAAATATTTAATTGAGATGGAAAACAAAAGAAGAGATTTTTTAAAGACGGCTTGTGCACCGGTAGTTTTTTCAATGTTTGGCGTGGGCATGCTGGAAGCATGTAGCTCTGGAGATGATGATGGCTATGGAATCCCACCCGCCCCAGGAAATGCAAGTAATTCTGGTGAAGACCAGGAAGAAAAATCAATAACCATTGATTTGACCAAGTCGGATTTCTCCAAAATCAGTGATGTTGGAGGATGGATGAATTACAGTGGAGAAAACATGCTTTTGTTGAGAATCAACGATAGTGAAATCAGAGCCTTTAGCAATGTATGCCCACATGCGGGAGCCAACAATCAATGGAGTCACAAAGATTCAAAGTTTACCTGTGGTAACCACAACAGATCTTTTAACGACGATTGTTCAGGCACAAGTCTGAAGTTGACCTGTTATACAACCATGATAGAAGGAAACACCTTGACGGTGACACGTTAGTCGGATTCTTTTTCTTCTTTTCTCTTTTCCCTTCTTTCCCTTCGGGATCTTTGCTTGTCCGATGCCTCCTCTTGTTTCAATCTCTTTTCCTCATTTTTGAGGTCAAATTCGGCCCTCAATTCATCGAGATCAGCACTGTTGATCTGTTCCTGATCCGGAGCTTGTAGGGCCACATCATCCACCGTAAAATTGGCCTTGTTGGTTTGTTTTCTCATGATTTCCTTGGCTGCTTTCAGGTTGTAGTATACCCCCGGATCAATCATTTTATTGGCGACATAATTCTCTTTTTTGGTCTTGTCCCAACGCACAAAAACAAAACCTCCGTTGATACTGTCCAACTTTACCCTAAAAACCCGTGATTTATTGGGTAAGGTTTGATAAATATGAATTTTTTCGGGAACATAGCCCGCAATATCCAACAAATCTTGAACAAAAAACCGCTGTCCATCGGCAGAGGGATCGTTGATCGGCTCCAAATATTCATCATACTCCTGGCAAGAGAGGTGGGTGAACGTTCCCACAAAAAACAACAAGAAAAGCAAACGGTTCATCGGCGTGGTATCAGTGATAAATTTTGATTTGTAACATCATATTTCTTCCTATTTCGTCGGCGTAAAACCGTAATCGATTGAGATAATTTCTGTAGGATGTATCCAGTAGATTATCAAAGATAAGAGATATACTGATTTTATCGGAGAAAAATGGATAAGCCCCCCAATGCAGCTCCATACCCAGGAGATGATATCCCTTTGGTGGTGTGCTGATGTCAACAAGCTTATTCACCCTTTTACCATTTTCAACAACAGAAGTTTCAAAATTGTGATTTGGAAATTGATTTTGGCGTAAAACACTTTTACTGGATAGGGACATCAAAAATGATTTCCATTTGGGGAATGAAAATTGTATTTGATTGGTAGTAGTAAATGAGGGGGTATTGATTAGAGGAGTCTTAGTAACTTTTTCATATCCCTCAATCCACGAAGAATTATTTTTTAATTCAATGCGCTCCCCTAACCGTAGTGATAGGTCTAAATCAAAACCTCTTATGATTGCGCTTACAGGCCTATATTCCCAAACCGGAAATGCCCCTCTAATGGTGAGTTCAAACCCCTTGGGTTCAATAATAATATAATTTTGTCCATAGGTGAGATAGGGGCTAAAGTTGTATCTGAAATTTCCCCTTTCTTTCTCAAAATTAATGACAAACTTTTGGGTAATTTCACTTTTTAAAAATGGATTACCATACTCTATTGAGGCAAGGGAGTGATGTAATCCATCACTAAACATTTCAGCAATATTAGGAGCACGACCGGCGTGAAAAAAATTAAGACTCAACTTTAAATCAGGGTTGATTAAGTATTTCACCCCAGTGCTCAAAGAGAGGTTATTAAAAATTAACCTTTGCTCAACTAACTTTTGACTTAACACCTCGCGAATAACATATGCTCCAAGACGTTCCTCATAATTTTCCTTATTCCAACGGCTGTTTTTATAGAATTTTTTAACCTGATTGTTTTGATGACTAAAACGGAATCCAAAGTCAAGGCTGAAGTCATTCGATGGTGTAAAGCTGGAAGTAAAATAAGTTCCTGCTTTTGTCTTGATATAATCAGGAATTATCCTTCTTATTCCGGTTTTGGGGTTGGAATAGTTGTCCTGAATTTGAAGGAATGCACCGGAGTCGAATGACCATTTTGTCCCGCCCCACTCGTAATTGGCGGTTAAGTTATGACTATCTAATGTAAGATCAATAGCAGCCTTGTATTTATTTGATCCCCTTCTGACATCATACTCTTTTCGATTATTTCTTTGCCAACTGTATTTAGCGGTCCATTTTCCCTTAGATAGATTCCTTTTCGAGTATTGAAGACCGGCAGTGTAATGCTTATTGACTTGTTTAGGGAAATTGATTTGATGACTAAAAGGTTTAATAATTGTTGGTGTGTCTGATTCAATAGCGGTCAAAAGATCATAGACATTACCAATATGTGCACTTCTCAGAGTTCCGATTTCTTGGCTGAAAAAACTAAAATTGGTTTTCCATTGACTTAAAATCTTGTTTTGCCCCAGTGAAAAGGAAATATTGTTTTCATCACTCCCGGTATTTGACAGCACATAATCTGGTGTTGAAAAATCTCCATTTTTTTTGATCGTTCCTTGGATCTTAAAATAATTACCGCTTTGATAAGATTTTGTCCACAAACTGATCAGATTTAAACCCTGCCCATTGGACATTCCATTCAAAATCGTTTTTCCATATAATGAATCTGCAATTTTGGGCAGTTTAGACTCCAGTACGACTACTCCCCCGGGGGTATCCCCCGAATACTTTAAAACACCTGCTCCCTTAATCAATCGGATTTCTTCAAAAGCATTTTGGTCAATATTGGGAGCGTGATCTTGTCCCCACTGTTGATTTTCAATCGGCACACCATCATAAATGATCCCCACTCGACTTCCAAACATACCATGTATCACAGGTTTTGAGATCACATTTCCGGTACTGAGAATATTCACTCCACTGATTTGCTCCAATGCTTTTGCCAAACCTCTGCCACTGTATTGATCTTTTTGTAATTCTGTAAGTGCGTAGGATGGAGCCGTTGATGAAAGTTTTTTTATTTTACTTTCCTCCACAACTACCTCCTCTAGAGATTCAATGTGGTGTTCAAGATAAAACCTCCTGGAGGTTGATTTATTTATATTGAACTCTGTATAAAGGTCCTCACAATTCAGGTGAGAGATTTTTAAATTAATTTTTCCCGAACATTGATTTTTAAGTATAAATACTCCATTG
Source organism: uncultured Flavobacteriaceae bacterium (assembly GCA_938082715.1). Classification (GTDB taxonomy): domain Bacteria; phylum Bacteroidota; class Bacteroidia; order Flavobacteriales; family Flavobacteriaceae; genus UBA8316. Next base: position 20,951 of record CALKCR010000024.1, read on the forward strand.
GTATTTGAAAAAACAGTTTCATCGCGACCTACAACTTGAATGGCCGCTGTGCTGACCGGGGAATTGTCATGTAAATCCAATACTTTTCCCTCCAGTATCAAATCACATTCTTGTGAAAAACAAAAACCGGTAGCCAAAATAAAGAGATTGACTACCGCTTTTGATAAAATAGAGGATTTTGAGCATTTACATTTTGGTAATTCTGGTTTCAAAAAACCTGTAATAAATTGAATGCTACTCATTATTCAACATGAACCTCAAATTCAATTTCAACATCGGTTGAACCTCCAAAATCAGTTCTTGTATTCCCCGTTTTTGAAGTGGGCTCGTGAATTAAATATCCCACTACTTCACCTGAAGTTTCTGCAGTTGTCGTCCAAGTTGATTTTATAAATAATGGATTTCCATTGCTGCCCTTTGTGTCATTAGAGGCTGATGCAATAGAAAAACCGCTCAATTCATCGGTAATTTCATAAAAAATTTGGTGTTCATCTTTCTCTTCGATGATCTCTGATGTAATATTTTCTACATTATCCGGGTCTGAATCGCTGTAAAACGAAATGGAAACATTATAACTTGAATTCGCTTCAAGCTCGATCTCAGTATGCTCGCCCTCGTGTTCATCACCGTCCTCGTCATAATGATCATCATCATCATGATCGTGATCGTGACCTTCAACTTCAAAAGTGTAGGTGGTCGGATTGGAGGAACCTACTTTGCTTACTTCGAGCGTAACTCTGGTAATCACTTCTTCCTCATGCATTGGATCCGGGTCGTCTTTTGAGCAGGCAAAGATTAAGACAAATAGGCACAGGGCAATAATGGGTTTAATGTATAGATTTTTCAACATGATACTTAATTTAAAAATGAATAAGTGATACTTAACCCAATGGGGTCAGTACAAAAAAATTATCGGGTAAGATCACACTGCCGGTGGACCCCGAAGCGTATCATGGGTGTCTATAGAAAAAGAATCCCCAAGATTGAAAAAAGGAAGTTTATTTTGCTGAGATGTAAAAACAAAAGCACTATCGGTCTCAGATGAAATTTCTATACTGGGAGCAAATTGATAGTCCAGTATGTCACAATCCAATTCAAGCTCATGTAGGTGAGTTTGAGAAATTTCGCAAGTTTTATGCTCGTGATCTTCAAAGAGGTGAGAAAAGGACCCCAAATAAGGCAACATCAAGACAGCCGTCAAAACGGAGGACAAGAATATTTTCTTTAGGTTGAATGCCATTTTCTTCCGAATATTAAACATCACAAAGATAGGGGTTAATCTTTAATTTTAGCATATTTGCTTTATACAAGAACGAAATATGAAATCCATAACCACTGTCACAATATTATTTTGCATTTCGACATTGTTTTTAAGTTGTGATTCTCAAGTCCCAAAACCCAAAAAAGAAGCATCCATCCAAGAACCCCCAATGGGGATGGTTTGGATTCCTGAAGGGACTTTTATGATGGGTAGTCAAGGTCCCCAGGCACGCGCGGACGAAAGTCCGGTACACCCTGTAAAAGTAGATGGCTTTTGGATCGACCAAACGGAGGTAACCAATGCCCAATTCGCTGCTTTTGTGGAAGCCACAGGCTATGTCACTACTTCTGAAAAACCCGTGGACTGGGAAGAAATGAAAAAACAACTTCCCCCCGGAACTCCCAAACCCCACGATTCCCTATTGCAGGCCTCCTCTCTGACATTTAAACCCACCAATGGTCCCGTTGACCTAAACAACTATTCCGCCTGGTGGGAATGGAAACCCAAAGCCAGTTGGCGTCAACCCCGGGGAAAAGGCAGTTCCATACAAGGCAAAGAAGACCACCCCGTGGTACACGTTTCCTGGGACGATGCCAATGCTTACTCAAAATGGGCAGGTAAGCGACTTCCTACGGAGGCCGAATGGGAATGGGCCGCACGTGGAGGACTCAAAAACAAAAAATACCCCTGGGGAGATGAAGAAATCACAACCGGAAAGGTTAAAGCCAACAGTTGGGAAGGTTCTTTTCCTTACGATAACACCAACAAAGATTTATTCTTTTATTCCGCTCCGGTTAAGTCATTCGAAGCCAATGGATATGGTCTATACGATATGGCAGGAAATGTCTGGGAATGGTGTTCGGATTGGTACCACTCCGACTATTATAAAACCCTGGATGGGAAAACAACGACCAATCCTAAAGGGCCTGAGAACAGTTACGACCCCTACAATCCTTATATCGCTCAAAAGATCATCCGCGGGGGATCTTTTTTGTGCAACGACACCTATTGCTCGGGCTATCGCGTGGCTTCTAAGATGAAATCTTCACCCGACACAGGGTCTCAACACACCGGGTTCCGATGTGTAAAGGACATTTAAATATTTCCTTTTTTCATTTCCTCAATGGCATGGTGAGCGGCCCTAGCCGTTAAAGCCATAAATGTGAGCGAAGGATTTTGGGTAGCGGTGGAAGTCATACAAGCGCCATCTGTTACAAAAACATTTTGACAATGGTGCAGCTGATTCCATTTGTTGAGCAACGAGGTCTTGGGATCATGCCCCATGCGAACTCCGCCCATTTCGTGGATGTCATTTCCCGGCTTGCGTTGATTGTCACTGGTTTTAATGTTGATAAAACCTGCTTTTGTGTACATCTCTGAAAATTCGTCAAAGAAATCCTGTAACATTTTTTCGTCATTGTCGTCATAATCGACATCGACCTTTAGTTGGGGGATCCCCCAAGGATCGACCAGATTTTCGTCGAGGCTGACCTGATTACTTTCTTTGGGTAGGGTTTCTCCCATCATATGGGAATTGACCCTCCACACATCGCTTTCTTTAGTATTCAGAAGGTTTTTATACAAGTCCTCTCCGATGGGTGTCGCGTCATAATCCATCTCTTTACTTGCTCCAAAACCGGCAGCATAGCCCCTTAGGAAATCCGTTTCCTGACGGTACACATTTCTAAATCGTGGCAGATAGGCAGAAGTGGGTTTTTGCCCATCCACCCGTCGGTCTTTATGCCCCTGGTGGGTGGCTGAGATAACGCCCCTGTAATTGTGAAAGGCGATGTATTTGCCCAGCAGTCCACTGTCATTGCCCAAGCCGTTGGGGAATCGATCTGAGGTCGAGTTCAACAAGATCAAGTTGGTATTAAGGGTGGAGGCATTTAAGAAAATGACTTTGGCAAAATATTCTGTCGTGGTTTTGGTATGGGCATCAATGACCCTAACGCCCACGGCTTTTTTCTGATCTTCATCGTAGATAATAGAGTGAACGACACTATCGGTTTTAAGTGTCAAATTCCCGGTCTTCATTGCCCAAGGGATCAAGGTGGAATTGGCGTTAAAATAACCTCCGAAAGGACAGCCCCGCTGACAGACATTTCGACTGGCACAAAGCCCCCTACCCTGCTCCACATAGATAGGCTTGCTTTCCGTAAGGTGGGCACATCTGCCATAGATCACATGGCGGTCCTTGTAGTGTTTTTTCATCTGCTCACTGAAGTAATCTTCCACACAGTTCGTTCCAAAGGGCCTTAGAAAGTCCCCATCGGGGAGGATCTCCAAACCGTCTTTGTTACCACTCACCCCCACAAATTTTTCTACATAGGTGTACCAAGGGTCAAGGTCGTTGTATCTGATGGGCCAATCCACGGCAAAACCATCGCGAGCTGGCCCTTCAAAATCCAAGTTGCTCCAGCGTTGCACCTGTCGGGCCCACATAATCGACTTGCCCCCTACCTGATAGCCGCGAATCCATTCAAAAGGCTTGGTCTGAATATAGGGGTGCTCCTTGTCCTTGACAAAAAAATGCGTGGCATCTTCTCTAAAGGCATAACAACTGGCGGCAATGGGGTTTTCCTCACGGATCTTGGCCGGAAGACTACCACGGTACTTAAACTCCCAGGGCAACAAATTGGTAGTAGGGTAATCCTTTAAATGTTCTACATTCCTTCCCCGTTCGATCAATAAGGTTTTAAAACCATGTTCACAAAATTCTTTGGCTGCCCAACCTCCGGTCATGCCCGCTCCAATAACAATGGTATCAAATTGGTTTTCTTTCATCATCTTCTTTACGGTTTAAACGGGAACACAACCCAAATATCGGTTGGGGATAAATTCGTAATTAAGGAACTCGGTCATATAACGCTCAGAAGTCATAAAATGACGCAGGGACCACTCACGGTTTTTACCCATAAAATATCCCAAGTCACCCGGATGAGCCAAAGCCCTCTGAACGGTGTAGTCTTGAACCTCAAAATCCAATGCTTCATAGGGCTCTAAAAAAGTCTGGTCCACCAGTCCTTTGAATATCGTCAAGCCATTCTTGTAGCCCTCCAACTCTTCCGCTATAAGGGTACCTCCCATTTGATTTAAAATAAATTCCATCCTGGTCTCCGGAGTGGGAAATTCTTCGCTTTTTGAAGGCAAAATGGCCTCCGTCAATAGTTCTACAAGTTTTTGATCCTTTTCCTCCAGTATGGGGGGAGTTGTGGGAGTAGAAGTACAATGATTTAATAGTCCAAGCCCACCCACACCCAGGGTAATGGTTTGAATCGCTTTTCTTCTATTCATCTTTCAAAGATACATTTTAATCAGAAAAAATTTCTTAATAAATAGATGTTTTCAAATTTAAAAAAACACCATTAAATCCCTCTAATACTTAAAATATATAATAATGTAAAATATTGATGTACATTTTATTTAAGTCAGATATATAAAAAAATTTTATCCAAAAAATTTATACTTTTAAAATATCCATGGGGGTATTAACTACATAAATAGAATTCAGATTTTTTAGCTTTTTGTTGGAATATTGTTGGAAATAGTATAATAAAAAATCCGTAACTTAATAAAATACTAAGGCTTACGGATTTAATAAGTACCTCGGGTGGGAATCGAACCCACACTCCCGAAAGAACTGGATTTTGAATCCAGCGCGTCTACCAGTTCCGCCACCGAGGCAATTTGATCTGATGATCAAACCAGGCCACAAAAATAATAAAATATTTAAGCCACCAATTTAAAAATCATCAATAAGGTGGAGCATTAATTTATTTTATATTTGTTCATATACATTTTCTATGGAAACTCCCGCAAAAATTTTCGCTTGTACACAAAGCGAATCCCTAGGCAAAGCCATTGCCGATCATTTTGGAATTGAGATTGGTCAAGTCAACTTTTCACGCTACAGCGACGGAGAGTTTCAGCCTTCCTTCGAGGAATCGGTCCGTGGGGCTCGAATCTTTATTGTAGGTTCTACCCATCCCTCCTCCGAAAACTTGATGGAAATGCTGTTGATGCTCGATGCTGCAAAACGCGCCTCGGCCCGACACATTACTGCGGTTATGCCCTATTTTGGCTGGGCCAGACAAGATCGAAAAGACAAGCCCAGAGTACCCATAGGAGCAAAATTGATCGCAAAATTATTAGAATCCGCAGGAGCTACTCGGATCATCACCATGGACTTACATGCCGATCAGATCCAAGGATTTTTCGAAAAACCGGTGGACCATCTGTTTGCCTCTACCATTTTCCTGCCTTATATCAACTCACTTAAGCTGTCCGATCTAACGATTGCCTCGCCCGATATGGGAGGGTCTAAGCGTGCCTATGCCTATTCAAAATTCCTCAGCAGTGATGTTGTTATATGTTATAAGCAAAGAGAAAAAGCCAATATCATTTCATATATGGAACTCATCGGAAATGTAGAAGGAAAAAATGTAATCCTGGTAGACGATATGGTAGACACGGCCGGAACACTTACCAAAGCTGCTGATCTGATGAAAGAACGCGGTGCCATTTCTGTTCGTGCCATCTGTACTCATGCACTCTTATCCGGCAATGCCTATGAAAAAATTGAAGGGTCTCAACTCGAAGAATTGATCGTTACCGATTCTATCCCTCCAAAAGTTAGTCACCCTAGAGTAAAAGTGTTATCTTGCGCCCCATTATTCGCTGAGGTGATGAAAAACGTTCATTACAATCAGTCAATAAGTTCAAAATTTGTAATGTAAAAACCATTTCATGAAATCGATTACTATTAAAGGATCCAAAAGAGAAAGCGTAGGCAAGGTCGCGACCAAAGCCTTACGTAATGCTGATAAAGTTCCCTGCGTATTGTATGGAGGTGAAAACCCACTCCATTTTTCCGCAAATGAACTTGATTTCAGCAAATTAGTTTACACGCCCAATGCGCATACCGTTGTGCTTGACATTAATGGAGATCAGAAAATAAATGCCATTTTGCAAGACATCCAATTTCACCCCGTAAGCGACAAAATTTTACATGTTGATTTCTATCAACTGTCCGACGACAAAGAGGTGAATATGGAAATACCTGTTATCATCGAGGGGTCTGCCCCCGGAGTGATGCTAGAGGGTGGTACCCTAGAGATCAGCAAACGTAAGCTTAAGGTAAGGGCATTGCCTAAAAATCTACCTGATTTTATCAATGTTGACATTTCCTCACTCAAACTGGGGAATAAAGTTACTACTGCCGAGCTGGAAAGTGAAGATTTTTCCATACTCCATCCCGACAACACCGTAGTATGTAAAGTAAGAACTTCTAGAGCCTCAATGAGTATTGAAGAAGAAGAATTAGAAGGAGAGGCTACAGAAGAAGGAGGAGAAGCTTCTGCAGAGGGCGAAAGCAGCTCTGGAGAAGAATAAACAACTTCTCTATCAATTATACAAAAAAGCATCTCTCCTTGAGATGCTTTTTTTAATTTTACAATATGCTATTCAAGTCGCTTTTTGGTAAAGCAAAACCCATTGATATGACAAAATACTTGATTGTAGGTTTGGGAAATATAGGTAGTGAATACCTTAAAACCCGACACAATATCGGTTTTAAGGTCATTGATTTTATGGCCAAAAAGTTTGAAGTTCAAATGACCGATCTCAAATTAGGAGCAAAAGGAAACTTTAACCATAAGGGGAAAAAAATCATTCTTTTCAAACCTTCAACTTTTATGAACCGAAGTGGTAAATCAGTTCGGTATTGGGCTTTGAAGGAAAACATAGCCCTTCAGAATATTCTCATCATTACAGACGACCTGCACCTTCCTTTGGCATTATTGCGACTCAAAGGCAAGGGAAGTGATGGAGGACACAATGGCCTAAAAGACATTCAATCTCAACTCAATACCCCTAATTATCCAAGACTTCGATTTGGCATCAAAAGTGAAGAAAAAACATTCAATCAAGTTGACTTTGTCTTGAGTAAATTCACTGATGAGGAAGAGAAAAAAGTGACGAAGACACTGCCTCAATGTAGCGAAATTGTTCTTTCCTTTACCCAAATGGGCTTGGACATAACCATGAATAAGTTCAATACCAAACCGCCTAAGGAGATGTCCTAAAAACCGCGATATCTGAGTGGGAGACATTTCCTTGCTGATCTCTGGTGGCAACTTTCCAATAGTAGTATCGATCGGGAATCAAAGTAGCAGAAATGCTGTTGGTCGTTAAATTTTCTACGGCCAACTCCAGATCATCGGGATCGGGTCCCAAATACACATCATAATCTACTACATCATTGTCCAAATCAACCGCCTCCCATCTTAGGGTTAAAACTCCATTTTCCAAACTTACCTGAGAGTTGTTTTCCGGACTCAGGAGTTTTGCCGGAAAAGGAAAATGACTACTGGTGGGAATTCCTTCTATATAAAAAGTCCAAACTTGACTTTTGGCAATGTTCTCTGTTTGCAAGGATTTAGAGTTGACCCACCAAGAATACTGTTTTCCACTTTCCAATACAATACTAGAAGAAAAACGCAAGGTTAGTTTTTTTTGATCCACATTGGTTAAAATGTCTCTGACCACCAATTCATATTCGTCAGTATGGAGAGACTCTTGCCAACTAAAGTTTACTTGACTTTGCTGGTCACTCACCCTTACGGCCGTGGTGCAATTGTTGTTGTTTTCGGGGCCAAGCAAAAGGGCTGGTTCAGGGTCGGGAATGACCTCTTTTTTACAAGCCACCAACATCAATAAAAGAACCCAATAATACCTTTTCATCAACGCTTTAGGAGTTTAAAATTTTCTATTCTTCCTTCCGTAACCACACGAATTAAATACACGCCGGAGGGGTAATAATCCACAGGGAGTTTAAAATTTCTATTGAATGGATTAAGAACAACATCCCTTTGATGCAGTAGGTCGCCCTGTAAATTGAAAAATAAAATTTCTGCCTGCATTGCTCCTCCACCCACCAAAATATTGACGATTTCTGATGCAGGATTGGGATAAATCGAAGAATCCTCAGAAACATAAATTTCTTTTACCAACTTAGCTTGACAATTCAAATCTGTGGTAACTTCTAGGGTATTCAAGCCTGCCCTAAGAGCCAAACGATGACGTCCCGTCTTGAATTCATAATGATTTTCATTGAGCTTGAGCCAATAGTTTTGTCCCCCGGATAAATCTATGGTGACCGACAAATCTGAAGCGTTCAATTGCGTAACCACACTCGATGGATCCGGTTCGAACAATTCCGTGGCATAGCACCTTTCAAAATCAATATTGTTGGGAGAAGTGATACAGATCGTGTATTTTCCTTTGGGCAAGTTAGGAATCGTGATTTCATTATTATGAGTAAATGAATCCTCTTTACTTAAGCCATTGGGTCCGGTGATACTGAGTTGATAATCGAAATGAGCAACAGCTGAAATGGAAACGGAACCGTTGTTTTTCCCGATGCAAGTGGGGTCTGACTTCTTTAAACTAAAATTATCGTTGCTGTAGAGGTCACAAACATCACCCAGGCCATCCTCGTTTGAATCGTACTGATTTGCATTGGGAATGGTTGGGCAATTGTCCAAAACATCTGCTATACCATCATTGTCTGTGTCCAAAACAACCGTACCTCTGTAACAAACATTAATCGAAAAGTCATCCACTAAGCCAACTATACTATCATCGAACAAGTCTACGATTTCGAGCGTCCATCTGCCTTTTAGATTTTTTCCGTTAAATACCGACAAATCTTCCTGGGGTCTAAACGAGCCCGTAAAAGGAGGCAATGCAAAAACAATGGATCCAGTGGCTTCTTGATCAAAAACCGTTTCTTTATAATTATCCTGATCATCGCCAAGGTTTTGGGCTAATTTGACCCTAGTATTGTCAGGAGCAATTAGATAGAGAGAGATATCCCCAATATAACTGTGATCTATGGACACATTTACATTGAGGTCTTGGATCACCGCTTGATCAAAGATATCCAAGTTTACAGTCGTAGATTTCGCCAAGCTTCCTATCGCATCACTTATCCTGGTTGGCAATCCACTGGCTCTATAGGTTTCACAATTGACCGTAAAAGTCCTAAAGTTCCCTACTTCAGAATAAGTCCCTTCACCACAGGAATTAACGGGCTTTACCCTCCAAAAATAGGAAGTTGAAAAATCCAAACCTACTATAGAAGTTGATGAGGAGTCGACAGTTTTAGAATGGGTTATACTCGAAAAAGTTTCCGATTTGGAGACTTCAATGATGTATTCGTTAGCGTTTTGAAGGGCAGTCCAACTCAGACTTACCGTTCGACTCAGTTCAACTTCCGGATTGGTCGGAGCCAAGAGTTGAATCCCTTGAAAAATATCTTCTCTAATCCTAACCTCCAAATCAATAGAACGGGTTAGGGCCTCTCCCGAGGCCCTAAGTGTCAAGACCAAGTCCTGAGATGGTAAATTTTCAAAACCCGAAACCTTGATGGTTCCTGATGGATCAGCGCTGGTCAGCTGGGATTTCGAAAACTGTGCCGAAAGGGCTGTAGGAAGATCACTAAAGCTCAAACCCACCTTTTGATCGGTATCCGAAAAAGTCTCAAAATCAAATGCAAAAGTCACCTCCTTTTGACAAGCCTCTTGATCATAGCGGTCAAAAGTCAATACAAAGGGGGCTGGGGTGATTTCAATATCGTGGCGGTTGACAGCAAAATAAATAGAGTTGTCCGGCACAATTTTGATCCTGACCTGGTCAGAGCTGATGCCCCCGGGAACAGTGATCACCTCTTCCCCATCGTTGGGTGTTGAGGTGAGCAATGGCTTTTCAAAGGTCTTTCCTCCGTCTGTAGACAAGAATATGGAGACAAATTTTGTGTTGATAGGGGCCTGATCGGTTTGGGCAACCTCCCAAGACAAAGTTTGTTTGGATCCGGCTTCCCAAAGAATTCCCTCATGATTTTGCGAACTCATTTCAAAAGGCCCAACATCGGAGATCACTTTGAGCATTTTGACATCAAACGCCATTCTCCCTGAAACATCAACAGCCGCCGGAAAACGATCCCTTACCGTAACTGCCCAAGTGAGTGTCCGGTCAACCAGTGACACAGTTTCCCATCGACCTCCTGTCTGAGGCTTGTCAAGGGTCAAACTACCCTCCAAAACCGCATCCATTCCAGGAACAGTTCTAATCGGACTAAGGGAAGGCGGCAGCGATCTTGCCTGAGCACCTATATGATTGTAAGGCCCAAAATTGGACGCATCCACTTGACCCACATCCAATTGCTCCCAGCAATAATACAATACATCACCATCGGGGTCGGTTCCCGAGGCTTTTAACTCATAGGCCGTTCCAATGGGTAAGGAATAGTCACGATCCGCAAAGGCAGTGGGAATTTGATTTTCATTTAGGACCGAAGTATAACAAGTTTGTTCATCGGTATATTCGTTGATATTGTGGATACTGTAATAATGAAAATAAGGATCGCTATGACGCTGGACATTATCCAAACCTACAATCCCGGCATACCCCATGATGGTTGATCCGCTTCCGGGTTCTGAGCTGAAGCCTTCAAACTCATTGTTGTGGGAAAAAGTATGAAAAGCTCCAAACTGATGCCCCATTTCATGGGTCACATAATCAACATCGAAATGATCATTCAGAAAAGGGTTGTCGGCAGTACCCTGAAAAGGATGCGCACTAAAAGCCCCCCCTTTAAAGCCATTGCGACAAACACTTCCCACAGTGCCAGCATTGCCGTTTCCTCCACCTCTAGCATACGCAAACAGATGACCTATGTCGTAATTCTCAGAGCCAAGTACTTCGTCTAAGGTTTCCTGAGCCTGAGCATTTAAATCACTCGTATAAGGGTCAGAATCAACGTTGGGATAGATCAAATCCAGTCCTGACACCAACTCCAAATGTATGCCCAATTCCGTTTCAAAAACTTCATTAACCCTGTTGATGGTACTCACTACAGCCGCATAGGCATCTTCCTTGTTGGTTCCATTGGAGGGATCATCGTCTCCCCAAAAAGAGGTATAACCCCCAGTGGTTGATATGGCCAGTCTATAGGTTTTTATTATCCCCGAATTTACTTTTCTAAAACTTTTTCGATCGACAGTCGACAAGTTTTGATCTTTCCAGTTATCCTTTAGGGGCGTGGAACAATTAAAGCCATCTATCGCACTTTCCGCAGATCTTGCATAGGAAAGGTAACGGTTTTTTTGACAGTTCAAAGGCTGTAAAAATCTATTTTCTCCATTGGGATAGCGCATCCAAGCATTGATTCCCGTAGGGGTATAGGAGAGTCTGATATGAACATCCGGACGTTCACGGCTTTTTCCTACATAAGTTCTGATCTTGGGAAAAGCTGCTTGAAGGCTGGGCGTCAATACTGCTGCTTTTTTGAGCTCAAATACTTCTTCTTTACCCCATTCATTAGGTAAAACCATCTCCAACAGATCTTTTTCCGCCAAGAATTTCATCCCTTTGGATTCGGTCAGCGTATTTTTAAATGCTGCAGCATCAAAATCCATATAAAACCACCCTTTATCATCCGAAATGGGTAAATATCCAATGGGGTCATCCGAAGCTAAAGACCAGAATTGCTGTCCACTGACACCCGACAAACCTATGAAAAGTGTGGTAAATAAATAAAGACAAAAACGGTATATTGTCAAAGTCGGGTTTTTAGATTCATAATTTAAAAAAAACAATATTAATCTTGAAGTATTTTAGATGTACTTTTGACAAATATCAAAATTTTTAGATGGAGGTCATCCATAATATAGCCAATTACCGACCAAAAAAACCCGCGATACTCACCATAGGTGCATTTGATGGGGTTCACATTGGGCATCAAAAAATCATTAGCGATTTGGTGGCAAAAGCCAAAAAAGAAGATTTATGTGCTTTAGTGCTCACTTTTTTTCCTCATCCGAGAATGGTTTTACAAAAAGAAAGCCAACTCAAAATGATTGATACCTTGAAGGAAAAAAGACAACTTTTGGAAACATTGGGAGTAGAAATACTCATCATTCAACCTTTTACCCTGGAGTTTTCAAGAATGACAGCCATAGAGTATACGAGAGATGTTTTGGTCAACGGGCTTGGCATTTCGAAACTCATCATTGGATACGATCATCGGTTTGGAAGAAACCGAGAGGCAACAGTTGAGGACTTAAAAAACTTTGGTTTGGATTACGATTTTACGGTAGAAGAAATTCCGGCTCAAGACATAGCGTCCATAGCCGTAAGTTCTACCAAAGTGAGAAATGCCATCACGGCGGGAGAAATTAAAAAAGCCAATCAATATCTGGGAAGGTCCTTTTCTCTTAGTGGAACCATTGTTAAAGGAGACAAAATTGGAAGAAAAATTGGCTTTCCTACGGCCAACTTATACATTGAAGAAGAATACAAGCTCAAACCTCAAAATGGGGTTTATCTCGTTCAATGCCATTGGGACAATCAAAAATATTTTGGGATGATGAATGTTGGCAAACGCCCCACGGTCTCGGGAAAAGAAACGCAAATCGAAACATATTTTTTGGACTTTGACGGAAACCTCTACGGGAAAAAATTAAACATTAACCTTCTGGAAAAAATAAGAGACGAGCAAAAATACGACTCGTTGGAGTCATTGGGGAATCAACTCAGTATCGACCAAAAAAGCTGCCGAGAATTAATCCCAAAATACCTTTAAATTTAAATTTATCCATTGGTTTCATCTACCTTTACACAGAAAAAATAATCACATGTTACCGCTTGCATACCTGAGAGAACAGACCGAAAAAATCAAAGAGGGATTGGCCAAAAGAAATTTTCCGCAGCCAGAGCTTGTCGACCATCTGCTTGAAACAGATCAGAAAAGGAGATCACTTCAAAGTCAATTGGACGAAACCCTTTCCAAAAGCAATCAACTGGCCAAAGAAATTGGGACCCTTTTTAAATCAGGACAAGCAGAAAAAGCCAATACATTAAAAACGCAAACGGCCGATCTAAAAACTACCGGAAAAGCCCTACAAGAGCAACTCCAAAAAGTTGAAGTGGAACTTTTGTCCATCCGAACTCAAATTCCCAATGTGCCAGACCAAAGTGTACCCGCGGGAAACTCGGAGAACGACAATGAAGAGGTATTTAGTGCAGGCAGTATTCCCGATTTGGGTGAAAATGCACTTCCACACTGGGAGTTGGCTGCTCAATACGATTTGATCGATTTTGACTTGGGCAGTAAAATTACCGGTGCCGGATTCCCCGTTTACAAAGGGAAAGGTGCCAAACTCCAAAGGGCGTTGGTTCAATATTTTTTGGATAAAAACACCGCTGCCGGTTATACCGAATTTCAAGTACCCCATTTGGTCAACGAAGATTCAGGATTCGGAACGGGACAGCTGCCCGACAAAGAGGGGCAGATGTATCACATTCCCGAAGACGGACTCTACCTCATACCTACAGCCGAAGTTCCATTGACCAACCTTTTTAGAAACCAACTTTTAGAAGCCAAAAACCTGCCCATTTGTCTGACCGGATATACGCCCTGTTTCCGCAGAGAAGCAGGAAGTTATGGCGCCAACGTCAGGGGTCTCAATCGTCTCCACCAGTTCGATAAAGTGGAAGTCGTCAGGCTTGAAGAACCTGAAAATTCCAGAGCAGCATTGGATCAAATTGTAGACCACGTCAAAAGTATTTTAGAAGAATTGGAACTCCCCTACCGCATATTAAAACTCTGCGGGGGCGACCTTGGGTTCACTGCAGCATTGACCTTCGATTTTGAAGTCTACTCTACCGCCCAAAAAAGATGGCTGGAAATCAGCTCTGTCTCCACCTTCAACAGCTTTCAGTCTGAACGTTTGCAACTGCGGTACAAAGACAAAAATGGAAAAAAACAAGCCGTTCATACCCTAAACGGTAGCTCACTGGCCCTCCCCCGAGTGGTGGCAGGCTTGCTCGAAAACCATCAAACCCCCAATGGGATCAAAATACCAAAAGCATTGGTTCCATATACCGGTTTTGAAACAATCAACTGATCGATGATAGTGTATAATGTCACATGCAACGTGGCACCGGAGGTCGAAAAAAAATGGCTGGAATGGGTCGATCTTCGGCTCAACCAAATATCTAAATCTGAAAAAATAAGCGCTACGTCAATCCTAAAGCTCGATACAAATACCCCAAAAGAAGGGGCAGTCTATGCCCTTCAATATCAAATCTCAGATCACAATAGCCTCCAAAATTTTTTAGAAAACGAAGACCAAGTCTTAAAAAAACAGATCAAGATACAGTTTGGTGAAGCCGTGCTCCATTTTAGCAGTCAACTCAATATCCTAAAACAATACCCATGAAAGCCGTTTCTCCTAAAAAAAAATTAGGACAACATTTTCTGAATGATTTAAACATCACTCAAAAAATTGCGGATTTACTTCAACATCAAAACTGTGACAACATCCTCGAAATAGGCCCCGGTATGGGAGTGCTCACCCAATTCCTAATCCCCCGGGCAAAAAACCTAAAACTGGTTGAGATTGACAATGAATCCGTGGCCTACCTCAACCGGAAATATCCTGAGTTACAAAAAAATACCCTAAACGAGGATTTTCTTAAAATGGACCTCTCCAAAACCTTTGATGGCCAAACCTTTGGTATTATTGGAAACTTCCCTTACAACATTTCGAGTCAAATTGTATTCAAAGCCCTAGAGTACCGACAATACCTCCCTTTTTTTTGCGGCATGTTTCAAAAAGAAGTCGCCCAAAGGATCTGCGAAAAACACGGCACCAAAGCCTATGGCATACTCTCTGTTTTGTGTCAAACCTATTACCACGCCCAATACCATTTCAATGTTTCCCCTGCTGTTTTTTCTCCACCACCAAAAGTGGATTCAGGAGTACTCTCTCTCAAAAGAAAGGAAGATCTTATCATCGATTTCGATGAGAAATTACTCTTTAAGATCGTAAAAACCGGATTTCAGCAACGCCGAAAGACTTTGAGAAACAGCCTGAAAAGTCTAAACATCCATAAACTTACTTTAGAAGATAGTATCTTTGACCTGCGGCCGGAAAAATTGTCCGCAGCGCAATTCATAGAACTGACCAGAAAGGTGGGAAATGCCAAAATTTGAAATTGACAAAACCGGGATAAAGTTCATCAAGGAGATGATTGATGGTGGCTCCGACAAAAAGCTGCGCAGTAAACTCAAAGATCTTCACTACGCCGATATTGCTGAGATCATCTATGAACTTTCCACCGATCAGGCGACCTATCTGGTCAAATTACTGGACAGTGATAAAACAGCCGATGCCCTGGCAGAAGTCGATGAAGACATCCGAGAGGGCATCTTAGAAAACCTCTCCGCCAAAGAAATTGCAGAGGAAATCGAAGAACTGGACACTGACGATGCCGCCGACCTGATTGGCGAATTGACGGAAGAACGCCAAGAACGGGTCATGTCCCAGATCAGTGACACAGGGCATGTGGAGGACATACGCGAACTGCTCGCCTATGACGAAAACACTGCCGGAGGCTTGATGGCCAAGGAATTGGTAAAGGTAGAAGAAGGACTGAGCGTGCTCAAATGCCTCAATGCCATGCGAGCACAAGCAGAAGAAGTAACACGGGTACATTCCATTTATGTAGTTGACAATAACAATGTTCTCAAAGGGCGACTTTCCCTTAAAGATCTTATTACTGCCAACTCCAGGGCCATTGTCAAAGACATATACATACCAAAGGTCGATTATGTAACCGTAGATCAACCCGGAGAAGAAGTGGCCGATATCATGTCCAAATATGACTTAGAAGCCATCCCCGTGGTAAATACCAAAAAACAACTCATGGGGCGCATCACCATTGACGATATCGTTGACCTGATCAAGGAAGAAGCAGAAAAAGACTATCAGTTGGCGGCAGGAATTTCCAACGACGTAGAGGCCAACGACGGTATTTTCGAACTCACCAAAGCTCGATTGCCTTGGCTCTTTCTGGGACTCCTGGGCGGTTTGGGCAGTGTGTTTATCCTTCAGGATTTTGAGCAAGTCATGGAACTGCCCGAACTGAGAAGTTTGTTTTTCTATACCCCACTGATTGCGGCCATGGCAGGGAATGTAGGGGTGCAATCCTCCGCCATTATCGTACAAGGATTGGCCAACAATGTCGTTAAAGGATCATTGGTCAACTTGCTTTTTAAAGAAGTTGGATTAAGCCTCATCAACGGTTTGGCCCTTGCACTTATCCTCATCCTCTTTGGTGTGATCATCCAACAAGACCTCAGCATCAGCCTCACCATTGCCGGATCTATGATGGGCGTGATCATCATTGCTGCATTGATCGGTACTTTTGTTCCCATCATTCTCAACAAAAGAGGTATTGACCCGGCCATTGCTACCGGGCCTTTTATCACCACTGCCAATGACATTTTTGGTATTTTTCTTTTCTTTTATATGGCCAAAATCTTTTTGGGCTTCTAATTGCGCGGCATGAAAGTTTTACACCTAGAGGAAAACCACCCCACCCTGATCAAAGGGCTGCAAGCCTTGGGATTTAAAAACGATGCGGCCTATACCGATTCACTCGCTGAGATATTGGCTAAAATAGATCAATATGAGGGACTCATCATCCGGAGCAAATACCCCATAGACGAGGATTTTTTGGCCCGATCCAAAAAACTCAAATTCATCGGTCGTGTAGGAGCAGGACTGGAAAACATAGATGTTAAAGCCTTAGAATCTCGAAACATTCATTTATTAAACGCTCCCGAGGGCAATCGAAATGCAGTAGGAGAACACGCCCTGGGCATGCTTTTATCCTTGATGAATCAACTCAAAGCGGGACATACCTCCATACAATCCGGCCGGTGGGATCGTGAAGGCCACCGAGGATGGGAACTCTCCGGAAGAACCGTAGGCATCATTGGCTATGGCAATACAGGAAAAAGCTTCGCCAAAAGAATCTCCGGTTTTGATGTCAAAACCCTTTGCTACGATCTTTTGGACAATGTGGGAGATCAATACGCCCAGCAAGTGGATTGGAAAACCCTTCAAGCCGAGTGCGAAATCATCAGCCTTCACATTCCACAAACCCCACTGACCCGTGGCATGATCGATAAAAAATTTATATCGGACATTGGCCACCCCTTTTGGCTGTTGAATACCGCCCGTGGATCGGCAGTGATAACTGAGGACTTAGTCGCAGGCTTGCAGTCCCAAAAAATCATGGGCGCCGGATTGGATGTTTTGGAATACGAAACCCGATCCTTCTCCTCCATCTTCAATGAAAAAGAACTGCCCCTCGCACTTCAATATTTGATAGAAGCCGAAAATGTACTGCTCAGTCCCCATGTGGCAGGATGGACCCGGGAGAGTCATATCAAACTGGCCACCACCATTGTAGAAAAAGTAAAAAAACTGTTTTTTTAGACCTTTTCCCTGACCACAAACTGAGCAGTGTTGAGCGTTCTTTGCTCTAAGAGGATTTCGCCCACCTTATTTTTAATAAAATTGATCGCCGGTTTATCAAAATGGCGAATCGTATAGAGCGAAACCCCATCGGTAACCTTTACTTTAAACTTTGTTTTAAGGGCCTCCAATAAAGGCTCCAACTTATTATATTTATTATAAATACATATAGAAAAACTAATTGCCGAGTTTTGGATCATCTCTACCCGCATTTGATATTGGTGCAAGAGTGCAAAGATCTCACTGATGTTCTCCTCAACAATAAAAGAAAAATCTTTGGAGAAAAGTTTTAACAGGGTTTGATCATTTTTGACAATATAGCAGGGAACTTCCGGATGGAGTGTTTTTCCTTTTGACACAGCTGTACCCTTATTTTCCGGATTTTCAAAGGATTTTACATAAAGGGGTATTTCCTTGCGTTGCAGTGGCTGGAGTGTTTTGGGATGAATGACCGATGCTCCGTAAAAAGCCAACTCAATGGCCTCACGGTAGGAGATTTGATGCAGCAGAACCGTATCGCTAAACTTCCTCGGATCACCGTTCAACACCCCCGGAACATCCTTCCAAATGGTTGCCGAATGAGCCCCCAAGGCATAAGCAAAGATGGCGGCGCTATAGTCAGACCCTTCCCGTCCCAAAGTGGTGGTCAATCCATTGGAGGCACTGCCGATAAAACCCTGTGAGATCAGTGTGCTTTTTCCATTGACAGCCTGTTGAATGGCAGCCTCGGTATCCGTCCAGTATAAATTGGCATCTCGAAAATAGGCATCCGTTTTGATACACTCACGGGCATCCAACCAATGATTTTCCATACCCTCCTTAATCATATAATGACTGATGATGGTGGTGGAAACCAACTCCCCCACACTCACCACTTGGTCATAAACCAAACTGTATTCTTCAACATTGGTGGTGTCTAAAAAGGTTAAAACCCCATCAAAGAGGGCATTTACTTTTTGGTTGATCGCTGCAGTTTCCGACTCAAACAGCTCCTCAATAATACGGTGGTGATCTTCCCTCACCTTTTGCAGGTCTTGAGGAAACTGCTCCTTGTTTTCAAAAAAGGAGCGGACCACTCGCTCCAAGGCATTGGTGGTTTTGCCCATGGCCGATACCACGATCAGGGTATCTTTAAAACCTGTATGGCGTAAAACACGTAAAATGTTTTTAACCCCGGCGGCATCTTTGACCGAGGCCCCTCCAAACTTGAATACTTTCATTCCTATAAATTAATCTTTGAGATATAGTTGTCTATACTTTTTTTGTCCATTTGCACACTTCTCCAATCGTCCGAAATGGTGGCACCGCTTTTTTGATAAAACTTAATGGCCGGGAGGTTCCAGTCCAAAACCGCCCATTCGACCCGCTTAACTCCTGTATCGTAGGCATGCTCTAAAAAGGCGTTGTACAATTGTGTACCTATCCCCTTGCCCTTCATCGGCTCCGTAACGATCAAATCCTCTAGGTGAAAAGTAGGTCCTTTCCAGGTGGAATAACGCGGATAATAGAGTGCCATACCAACCACCTGATCGGCCACTTCGGCTACAAAACATTCAAACAGCGGACGGTCTCCAAAACCGTCTCTTTCAATTTGGGCCTGAGTAACGATCACCGCCTGCGGTTCTTTTTCAAAAATCGCTAATTCTCGGATCAAAAATAAGATCGATGCGGCATCAGACTTTTTGGCTTTTCGAATATGGACTTTGATCATAAAGAGGCAAAAATAAAGCGATGGAAAGAGTGCATAACATTTTGTTATATTTTATCACATTTTAGTGGTTATGTGTAGAAAATATAAATACATACCCTTTATGTTAACCAGTCCGTCAGTATTTTAAAAAAAAGTAGTGGCTGTTCGGCATGGAGCCAATGTCCGGCTCCTTTGATTTCAAAGATTTCTGCTTTTGGGAAATATTGTAAAATCTCTATATCGGTCTTGGGATTGATATAATTGGAGTGTTCCCCATAAAGAAAAAGAGTGGGTTGGTGGTATTGTTTTTGGGATTGAATGGCAGCACCTATGGCTTCTGCAGCATTTTTTAATACGGCTATATTGGTACGAAGTCCCAATTTTCCTTCGGAAACCCAATATAGATTTTTTAGTAAAAACTGACGGGTACCTGCATCAGGGATGTAATTTTCCAAATGCTCGGCGGCGGCCTTTCGTGAGGTGATCTCTTCAAAGTTTAGGGTGCTCAGTCCGGCCAAAATCTGTTGGTGGTGGGGCGCATAATATTTGGGGGCAATATCGGCGATGATCAGTTTTTGCACCCGATCGGGATATTGCAGGGCAAAAGCCATCGCTGTTTTTCCACCCATAGAATGACCCAACACAATACCTTGATCGATCCCATGGTGATTCAGGTATTGAAGCAAATCGTTTGGCATTACCTCATAATCAAATTTATCGCTCCAAAAACTCCTACCGTGGTTTCTTTGGTCCACCAAATGCACACAATATCCTTTTTCGGCCAACTGTTTGGCATGGGTCTTCCAGTTGTCCCCCATCCCCAAAAATCCGTGTAAAATGATAAAATGATCGTCACCCGATCCTACGATTTTGGAATGTAAAATATTCATCAACTCAGGCGTTGCAAATACATGGGGATGACATTTTCAAAACCCAGATAGAGGGACTCGTATACCAGTGCATGGCCAATGGAAACCTCCAACAAATTGGGAATGTTTTGTGCAAAAAAAGCCATGTTTTCCAAATTCAGATCATGTCCGGCATTGATACCGATGCCCAAGTCATTGGCCACTATAGCCGCTTGGGTATAGGGAGCCACTGCTTTTTCGGGATTTTTTTTAAAATTTTGAGCATAAGCCTCTGTGTATAGCTCTATTCTATCGGTTCCCGTATTTTTGGCCCCCTCCACTATTTTTTCAATGGGATCGACAAAAATAGAAGTTCTGATCCCGTGGCTTTGAAACTCACTGATGACCTCCGCGAGAAAGTCTTTATGTTTGATGGTATCCCAGCCGGCGTTGGAGGTAATGGCATCCTCGGCATCGGGAACCAGGGTCACTTGATCGGGTTGGATTTGTGTAACCAAATCGATGAATTTTGGGATGGGATTGCCTTCGATATTGAATTCGGTGGTCAATACAGCGGGCAAGGCCAAGGCGTCATCGTAGCGGATGTGGCGTTGATCCGGCCTGGGATGAATGGTAATGCCCTGAGCACCGAAGCTTTGCAAGTCTGCCGCAACTTTGAACAGGTCGGGTACATTTCCCCCGCGGGAATTTCTCAGTGTGGCGATTTTATTGATGTTTACACTTAACTGGGTCATGATTTCCTTTTAGACCGCAAAATTATGAACTATTATTGGCATCGGCTAAATTTCCCCTATCAAAAGGCAAGCCCAATAAAGTTTTGTAATTTTACAACTTAAGCTTATGTGATGAAGATCGCTGTTTTTTGTGCCTATGATACACCTGCAACCATAGAATTTGCCAAGGCTGCAATTGCTTATTTGGAAAACAAAGGACACCGATTGTCTCTGGACAACCGCCTGATGGAACACTTGCCTGCGGAAGCCAAAAAGTACAATACTTTTGATGCCAGTGGCACCCTTGGTTCTGACAATGATTATCTGTTCTCCATCGGTGGAGATGGAACATTGTTGCGTTCTATCCCTTTTGTAAAAGACACCCAAATCCCCATATTGGGAATCAATACAGGTCGTTTGGGCTTTTTGACCAGTCTGCAAAAAGAATCCCTAAACGAGGCTTTGGACAAATTTTTTGATGAAAAATTCAAATTGGTTAAACGGGCATTGCTGGCCGTGGAACTCTCCACTCCATCGTCCGAAATTGACGAATTTGGTTATGCGCTAAACGAAATCAGCATCAACAGAAAAAACACCACTGCCATGTTGAGCATCGCCACACAAATCGACAAGGAGTTTTTGACCATCTACTGGGCCGATGGACTGATCATTGCCACTCCTACGGGTTCCACAGGCTACTCCTTGAGTAGTGGAGGGCCTATTTTAACCCCGGAGACCGAAGGAATTGTTCTCAATCCGATCGCTCCGCACAATTTGAATATCAGACCACTGGTGGTTCCCGACAAAGCAGAAATAGAAATTAGCGTAGATGGCCGCGGAGAGGATCATTTATTGTCCCTGGACTCCCGCATTTTTACCATCGAAAACGGTACACAGATTCACATCAAAAAGGCCCCTTTTTCTGTCTTTACGGTAGAACTGGAAGGGGACAATTATTTTAAGACACTTCGCGACAAACTTTTTTGGGGTTATGATGCCCGAAACAGGCAATAATACGAGCATTTGTAAGTTTAAGATTATGGGTAACAATGGCTAAAATTTACGCCCCTAATTTTTATACCCTAAACTTAAATGAAAAGGTCTTCGCTTTTTATCGTACTCCTTTGCTTTTACCTCCATTCTAGGGCACAATTTCATGAAATAGGTGCTTTTTTGGGGGCAGGTAATTATATAGGAGATATTGGGGCGACCTATTTCGTATTTCCCGAAAATCCGGCTTTTGGTTTGGTGTACAAATGGAATCGCACTACCCGATATTCGCTTAGGGCAAATGCCATGTTGATGAATGTCAAAAAAAGTGATTATTCACCCGTAGATTTTGCCCGATTTAATCGAAAATACAGATTTAAAAATCAAATCATGGAGTTTTCGGTGGGAGCCGAAGTGAATTTTTACGATTTTAACCTCCATGGCAATGATAAAAAAATAGCACCTTACTTGTTTCTGGGAGCCGGTTTTACACGATACAATTTGTTTTACCACGAACCCAATACCTTAGAGAACATAGAATATGGCAAAGGCACTGATATTGCTTTACCCGCCATCATTGGGCTAAAAGCCAACGTATCTCCTTTTGTTGTATTGGGATTGGAGTTGGGTGTCCGCTATACTTTTACCGATAATTTGGATGGGAGTGCACCGGAGACAGAGGACAGTCTTACAAATGATTTAAAGTTTGGAAATTTATACAATAATGACTGGTATGTTTTTACAGGTTTAACAATTTCATTTACCTTTGGCGATCTGCCGTGTTATTGTAAAGAATGATCATGAGCAATTATAAAAATGATATGCCGAAACACCTTGCCATAATTATGGATGGTAATGGCCGTTGGGCTGAAAGTAAAGGCAAAAATAGAATTCATGGTCACTCTCATGGAGTAAAGGCGGTTCAAGAGGTGGTGGAAGAGGCCGTTCAACTCAAAATAGAGTACCTCACACTCTACGCTTTTTCAACAGAAAATTGGACCAGACCCAAAGAAGAGATCGGCGTTTTGATGAAGTTATTGGTCAATACCCTGAGAAGTGAATTCGAAAAGTTACTTGAAAACCGAATCAAATTGAACGTGATAGGAAATATTGATCAACTTCCGCAGATTGTCCGAACTGAATTGGAATATGTGGTGAATGAAACTCAAAATAATACCGAAATGACTTTGACCTTGGCCTTGAGCTATGGTGGCAGAGAGGAACTTGCCAATGTACTTAAGCAACTGGCGTACAAAGTTAAAGATAACATAATTTCTCCCGAAAAAATTGACCAATCCATTATAAATGAGCATCTTTATACGCAGAATTTGCCGGATGTGGATTTACTGATCCGAACCAGTGGAGAAAAGAGAATTAGTAATTTTTTATTGTGGCAAATCGCCTATGCGGAACTGTATTTTTCTAAGGTACTATGGCCCGATTTTACAAAAAAACATTTGCACAAAGCATTAACCAGTTACCAAAAAAGAGAGCGCAGATTTGGAAAGACAAGTAAGCAACTTCTTGGGTAAGGTATTCAACCCATTCAGTATCCTTATATGCTCATTTTTCTTCTTGGGTATTTTTACCATCCAAGCACAGAACTTGGACGAATATGTGAAAGGAAAACTCTACACCATTGATACCATTGTGGTAAGTGGCATCAAAACATTTAGCGATCAAACGGTTATTTCCTACAGCCAATTGAGAAAGGGACAAAAAATTAACATTCCGGGAGATGAGATCAGTTCGATCATCAACAAACTGTGGAACCTACAGCTTTTTAGTGACATCAATTTCTACATTAATGAAATTGAGGAAAACCGGGTTGCTTTGGAGATCGAGATTGAGGAATTGCCCTCTTTGAGTGAAGTAAAAATCAATGGGATTAAAAAGGGAAAAATTGAACCTTTGCTGACTGAAACCGAGCTAAAAGCCGGAAAAAAACTTTCGGAAAGCTTCTTGGCCAATACCAAAAACTACATCATCAACAAATTTCAAAAAGAAGGTTTTCTCAATACCAAAGTAGCTTTTAATACCATACCCGACACCATCAATTCCAATACCTTCAAAATGGTGGTCAATGTGGATTTGGGTGAGCGGGTAAAAATCAAAGCCATCAACTTTGAAGGAAACGAGGTGTTCAACAACAAAAAGCTAAGATCAAAACTCAAAAAAACCAAACAAAAATTGCCCTTAAGATTTTGGAAAAAGTCCAAATTCATTGAAGAGGATTTTGAAGAAGGAAAACAAAACCTCCTGGATTTCTACAAAGAAAAAGGATATCGCGATGCCAGAATTGTAGGTGATACACTGGTAAATAATGAGGACAATACCATCTCTATCCATTTTGATATGGAGGAGGGCAATCAATATTACTTTGGAGACATATCATATCTGGGAAATTCTGTTTATACTGACTTTCAACTCAGTCAAGTATTGGGAATCAAAAAAGGAGATCCTTACGATGGCGTAATGTTGAAGAAACGTATTGCGGATGATAAGCCCGATGCCAATGATCTCACAAACTTGTATCAAAATAACGGTTACTTATTTTCGAACATCAATGCCGTGGAGATCAGTGCCGAAAATGACACCATCAACTTTGAGATTCGGGTTTCCGAAGGGAAGTTGGCGAGCTTTAACAAAATTTCGGTGGTAGGAAATACCAAAACCAATGATCAC
Organism: uncultured Flavobacteriaceae bacterium; assembly: GCA_938082715.1. Taxonomy (GTDB): domain Bacteria; phylum Bacteroidota; class Bacteroidia; order Flavobacteriales; family Flavobacteriaceae; genus UBA8316. The sequence continues at coordinate 45,553 of CALKCR010000024.1, forward strand.
GTAATTTACCGGGAATTGAGAACCAAGCCCGGAGAGTTGTACAGTAAGGATATGGTCGTCAGAACGGTCAGGGAACTGGGGCAGCTTGGATTTTTCGATGCAGAAAACATCAATCCTGATTTTAAAAACGTAAATCCAAATGCAGGGACAGTGGATATCGAATACGGATTGGTTGAGGCCGGAGCAAGTCAAATCGAACTTCAGGGAGGATATGGAGGTGGAGGATTCATCGGAACCCTCGGGCTTTCCTTTAACAACTTTTCCCTTGAAAACATCTTTAACCTCGACACCTATAAGCCCCTGCCCATGGGAGATGGTCAAAATCTTAGTTTAAGGCTGCAGGCCAGTCAGTTTTTCAGCACCTACAGTTTTAGTTTTGCAGAACCTTGGATGGGAGGGCGGGAACCTGTTCAGTTTTCTACCTCATTATCCCATACCGTTCAATATCGCTATGATTATCTTACCGGTAGAGCCGACAAAAGTCAATATTTTCAAATAAGTGGTTTGACTTTAGGCTTGGCCAAAAGACTAAAACGGCCCGACGATTTCTTTACCCTATCCCAGGCGATCTCTTATCAGTATTACGACTTAAATAACTATTACACAGGTTTGTTTACTTTTGGTGACGGCAGTGCCAACAATCTTAACTATACCATCTCATTGTCCAGAAACAATACTTATACCAATCCTATTTTCCCTATTGGAGGATCAAAATTCACCATTAGTGCGAAACTGACTCCTCCATATTCATTGATCAATGGGATTGATTTTAGTGACTTAGGAAATCGTAAAGAGTTTCAACTTCCAAATGGGGAACCTGATACAGCAAAAATAGATCAAGAAAAATTTAGGTGGTTAGAATTTTACAAACTCAAATTCAGTGGAGAGTGGTACACCAGTATCATCGGAAAACTCGTTTTTAAAGCCCAGACGGACTTTGGTTTTATTGGGGCCTACAACCAGGAACGCGGAAGCATCCCCTTTGAAAGATTTTATTTGGGTGGTGATGGAATGCAACAGTGGGCTATGGATGGTAGAGAGACTATCGCCCTAAGAGGTTATAAAAACCAATCCCTCTCCAGTAGAGATGGTTCCTTGTTGTACAACAAATTTACCTTTGAATTGCGCTACCCCATTACACTAAAACCAAGTGCCTCCATTTTCGCTCTCTCTTTTTTAGAATCCGGAAACGGGTATAATAGTTTTAGAAACTTCAATCCTTTTAATTCCAAACGCTCTGCCGGAATGGGTGTTCGAATTTTTATGCCGGCCTTTGGATTACTCGGTATCGATTTTGGATATGGGTTTGACAGTTCAAACCTAAATAATGACAATGCCAATGGTTGGGAGACGCATTTTATCATTGGACAACAATTTTAAAAGCTAGCCCGGGACGTTAAAATAAACTGTCAATTTGAGCGTTTATAGAAGTAAAGTTAGTCCCACAGCATCATGAAAATAAAATTATTCTTATCTGTCATTCTCTGCACCCTTGCCTTTGCCGCTATGGCGCAAAGAGGAGCGCGTATCGCCTATATTGACATGGACGTCATCTTGAGTAAAAACAAGGGGTTCAGTACCGCAAGTCAGTTGTTGGACGAAAAAATCGCCCAATGGAAAAAGGAAATTGAATTAAAAAAAATCCAACTCAAACGCATAGAGGATCAATTTGCTGTCGAAAAAATATTATTGACACCCGAACTGATCGCTGATCGAGAATTAGAAATCAAAGATTTTGCTGCAGAAGTGGTTTCACTTCAGGAGAAAAGATTTGGGCCAAATGGTGACATGATGATCCAAAAAAATCAACTTTTAAAACCTGTCCAAGACCAAGTTTTGAGCATCGTTCAGGATATTGCCAAAGAGAGAAAGTATGACTTCGTATTTGACCGATCTTCTGATATAATTATGTTGTATTCGGCAAAAAATTACGATATTAGCGACTTGGTTTTAAGAAGAATCCAAGTACAGGAAAGAATTAAAGAAAGAAAAGAAAAAATAAACTCTGCCAACAAAGCTTTAGACAGGGTTAGTAATTAAATAATAAATTTCAAAATAATGATAAATTTCAAAAATCTATTTTTACCTATAATGTTTTTATTGGCTCCTTTGAGTATGGTCAATGCCCAAGCCAAAGTAGCACACATTGAAGTTCAAAAATTAATAAGTGAGATGCCCGAAGTAATTGCGGCTCAGAAAGAATTAAAAAAGTTGGAAGAGACTTACACTGCTGACATGGAAACGACATACAAAGAATTCCAGACCAAAGCTCAGACTTATGCCGCCGATGCAGCCAACCAAACCGAAATCACCAACCAATCCCGTCAAAAGGAGTTGGAGGGCATGCAAAAAAATATCCAAGAATATCAGCAAACAGTTTCTCAAGACTTACAAAAGAAGTCTGTTGATATGATGAAGCCTCTGATCGACAAGGCCAAAGCAGCGATTGATAAGGTCGCTTCGGATATGGGATACGATTATGTCTTGGATTCTTCTGCCGGTGGTAGTGTAATCATCGCCAAAGGAAAAGACATCATGGCTGAAGTAAAAAAAGAATTAGGGTTTTAATCCATTCCCTCAACCATATTAGAACTTCCAATGGGAGTTTTTTTTGGCCTTATTTGAACCATGAAGCATATTCAATGTAATTCGCCGCAATGCGCTCGATTTCTCCCTTTTGTAATTCAGGGCTTATAGCTTTGATCTTTTTGGCGGGAATACCCGCAAAAACACTGCCCTCGGGGACAATGGTATTTTTAGGTAAGACACTCCCGGCAGCAATAATGCTGTTGGAACCCACTACACTATCATCCATGATAATGCTGCCCATTCCTACCAAAACCCTATCCTCAATAGTGCAACCGTGAACAATGGCGTTGTGACCTATGGAAACATCATCGCCAATAGTGGTTGCCGATTTTTCAAAAGTTCCGTGGATCACAGCACCATCTTGAATATTGACCCGATCTCCAATGGTAATAGAGTTGACGTCTCCTCGAACAACAGCCTGATACCAAACCGAGCAATCATCTCCCATGATGAGCTCACCTATAAGGGTTGCATTTTCAGCAAAAAAACAATTTTTCCCGTATTGGGGGGTAAATCCCCGAATTGATTTGATCAACATAATTACGCTTTATATCTAAATTATAAAATTGATCCTTAAGAACCTTGGATTTGTTTTAACTAAATTTGTAAAAAAAAAGATGAAAAACATCCGCATCGTAGCCACGTATAAAAAGGGAGCCAGTATCGCAAAATTCAGCATTACACCTCCCCTAGACATTACCGTATCAAAGACCTTTATCAATATTGACCAGGCTGCCGATGCACCACTCGTAAAACAATTGTTTTTCCTCCCTTTTGTCAAAAAAGTAGCACTGGAAAACAGTACACTGATCGTAGAGCGTTTCGATATTTTAGAATGGGAAGAAGTCATCCAAGAAGTAGCAGAACAAATCGAAGACTACCTCAACGAGGGGGGAGAGATCCTCAATGAAGTGAAAAAAGTTGAAAGGGTAGCCGTCACTGTTTATGCAGAAAGCACCCCCAACCCCTCGGCCATGAAGTTTGTGGCCAACAAAAAAATTACAGATCAGACCCTTTCTTTCGAAAATATCGATACTGCTCAAGATGCTCCTCTGGTCAAGGAGTTATTTAATTTTCCTTTTGTCAAAGAGGTTTTTATGGATGAAAATTATATTTCCATTTCCAAACACGAGACCACCCAATGGGAGGAAGTCGTAATGGAAATTAGAGGATTTATCAAATCCTATTTGGAAGAAGAAAAAAAGATTTTGGGCCCCTCCTTTGTTTCAAACCCTCAAAACACAAACATTACAAACCCTGACCAAACTTTGAATGACACAGAACAGGAGATCGTAAAAATTTTGGAAGAGTATGTCAAACCCGCTGTGGCTTCAGACGGGGGAAACATCATCTTTGACTCCTATGAGGATTCCAAAAAAAGGGTTAAGGTGGTACTTCAAGGAGCTTGTAGTGGCTGTCCCTCCTCTACTTTTACCCTCAAAAATGGTATCGAAAATATCTTAAAAGAAATGCTTCCCGGTAAAGTTGAATTTGTGGAGGCCGTCAACGGATAATTCAATCCCCTATTTTTTTGGCAGTGGTGTAAAAATCTTTAAGGTAAAAAGGCTCAAAGTAGCCGACATCTTCGAAGTTTTTGGATTGAAAAGCACGCCATGCCAAAGGAACCATTTCTGCAGCCGAGGGATACTGTATGTCTGTTCTATATTCGATGTGGGGCGCATCAAACACTTCTTTGCATTTTTGGGCACCCTCACCCATAAAAACCCATTGAAGATCGGTTGAAAATTCCTTAAAACTCTCTTCGCTCACAATTTCAGCAAATGTAGGTTTTATCACTTCCTTCTTTTCATTGAGTACCATGGCATAAACCTCCATACGGCGCGCATCAAACATGGGGAATAATAAGACTTGATTGTTGTTCTGATACTTTTCGGATAAGATTTGAAGAGAATTTACTGCAATAAGGGGCAAGTCCAAAGCAAAGCAAATGCCCTTGGCGGCAGCCACACCAATTCGCAAACCGGTATAGGAACCCGGGCCCTTGCTCACTGCCACAGCATCGAGCGCAGACATTTCCATTTGGGTCTCCTCTAAAACTTCTCGGATAAAACCGTGTAATTGTTCACTGTGGCTGAATTGCTCGGAATAATGCTCCTTTAGGGCAAACATCTCTCCGGATTTACTAAGGGCTACGGAACAGTTTTTGGTGGCCGTTTCTATATGCAGTATTACACTCACCCCACAAAAATAGAAAAATCAATGGCTCGAGAGTACCCTAAAGTTTTATAAATCTAAATGCTGATGGTAATCCCAAAATAAAACTCAAGTACTTTCAGTTTAAAAATATAATCAAACTTGGCGCGAACCACATCCGAGGCAGCATTCTCATAACGCTGCTTAATTTGATTGAAATCAAAAACATTCATCACACCTGCTTCAAAACGGTTGATGGCATCTTCGTAGGCTTTTCTTCGCGCCAATTCTGTTTTTTGGGCTGCCTCATAAAATTTATAGGCGCCTTCCGCATTGTTATAGGCTTGATTGATGGTATTTTCCAAATTGAGCTTTTCTTGCTCCAATTGATTTTGAGATCTCAAGAGGTTTACTTTGGAACGCTCCACTCTGTTTCTAGCAGTAAAGCCATTGAAAATTGGAATGTTTAGCCTCAAACCAATGTTGTGTCCGGCATTCCGGTCAAATTGCTCTCCAAAAGGAACCGCACTAATGGCCTTGTTGCCCTCAACAGAACGCAATACAGGTTCTTTGGTCGAGGACACAAAACCTATGGGAACATCCGTAAACTTACCATCCCCTGTAATTCTATCTGCATAGGAAACACGAGTGTTGTAACCGTAATAAGCACTCAGACTCGGCTGAAGTGTGCCTTTGGCCAACTCAACGTCTTTTTCAGCAATGGCAATATTGGTCATTGAAAGTTTAATGTCTTTACGATGGGTCAATGCTTTTTCAAAAATGTCCTTTGGCTTCTGAAATAAAATCTGACCAAAAGGCGCCTCTACATCTATGGTAACCACATTGAAATTTTCATAACCCGTAATCAATAGCATTTGGGCCAGATTGATTTTGGAAAGTCTTAGATTATTTTCAGCTTGGATTACCGATTGTTCCTGAGTGGCCATCGTGGCCTCAATTTCCAGCAAATCGTATTTTACCTTGGTTCCTGCATCAATCATACTTTGGGTACGTTCTGCATCCTTTCGGGTGATCTCCAATTGCGATTTTTGAACCGCTAATATTTCGACATTAAACAGAATTTGCAAATAGGCGTTGGCCACCATCAAGCGAACATCATCTTTCATATCCTCCAACTGATATTCACCCGCCAAAATAGCGAGATTGGCCCGATGCAACTGATTTAAATTCCTGAGACCATTGTATATGTCTACATTAAAACTGGCCCCAAAGGAGGTGTATTGTGTTGTTTTGTTTTCCAGTAGTCCCCGGGTAATGTCTTGGTTCAATCCGATGTTCCAGGTATGATTGGCCTGGGCATTGACGGTAGGGAAAAAATTCCCTTTAGCGTCATCTTTGTTGATTTCGGCATCGTTAAGGGAGAGTTCACTTTGTTTGACGCTGATGTTTTTTTCGACTGCCATCAAAACACATTCCGTAAGGCTCATGGGTTGGGTTTGGGCCTCGAGATGAATGCTCAAAAACAGTAAAATGACTGTAAAAAAGAGTTGGATTGGTTTCATGTGCAATTATTTGTTTTCAGATTCCTCTTCCTCCCCTATTTTGATAGGCTCTGTCTTATTCCAAACTTTGATCTCATCCTCCATTTTCAAACCCGAGAGAATCTCTACATTGATCCCATCCGAAATACCTATTTCAATATTTTTTCGTTCGAATGTTCCTTTGTCGTTTTTAACCTCAACATAGGGATCGTTGGTGGTATTATCAAATTGCAACAAGGCCTCGGAAATCCCCATAATGCTGTCCTTTTTTTCGAGAACCAAGGAGGCGTTGGCACTGTATCCTGCACGAATAAAAATCGAGTTGTCCAAATAAATATCTCCCTCAATTTTGAACTGAACTGTTCCTTGTTCCTCGTTGCCTTTGGGCGCAATAAACTTGAGCTGAGCATCAAAATCTTTGTCTTGAATGGCACCCAAGTTGACCTTGAGCGGCATTCCAATGATCAGTTTTGCGACCTCAGCCTCATCTACTTTCCCCTCAAAGATCATTTTATTCAAATCGGCCACTGTGGCAATGGTGGTACCGGCATTGAAAGTATTACTCTCAATAACTTGATCCCCTTCTTTGACCGGAATTTCCAGTATAGTTCCTGCAACCGTAGCTCGAATATTGGTATTGGCAATCGTAGAACCTCCTGCAGAACCCAGTTTGATGATTTGAAGATCGGAACGAGCATTTTTTACATTTTGTTCGGCTTGATCATAGGTAAGTTTTGCATTGTCAAACTGTTGTTTGGAGATGATTTCTTTATCGAATAGGGATTTGTTTCTTTTGAGTTCAACCTCAGCATTTTTCAACAAAATGAGGGTGTTGGACAGTCTTCCTTTTGCACTGTTTAGCGCTTGTTCGTTGGGCACCACCTTTACTTTGGCCAACAGATCTCCATTGGTCACCAAATCGCCTTCCTCGACATATAGCTTTTCGATGATCCCCGAAATCTGAGGTTTGATCTCTACTTCATCCTCAGGAATTACGGTCCCGGTGACTACTGTCTTTTTTTCAATGCTTTGAATCTTAGGAGACTGAATGTCATACTCAACCAATGGTTTACTGTTGGTCTTTATAAAATAGAGCGTGGCAAAAATAGCTCCAAAAACAAGTAAGCCAATTCCTAAATATTTTAAAATTTTCATGTTAAAATGTGTTTATTATTCTTCTCTTAATGCGTCTATGGGTTTTATACTAACTGCCCGTTGGGCAGGAATCAGTCCGATCAATGTTCCCAATATCACCATGGTAAACAAAGCACCTAGTACCAATGGAATGGGTACAGTGGGATTGGTATATGGAAAATCGGATAAGTCCTGTGTGACCAAATTGATGATGGCCAAAACAGCTGCGCCCAAAATAATGCCCACTAAACCGGCTATGAGGGTCAAAAAAACAGACTCTAACAAAATTTGAGTTCTCACCTCTCCCGGAGTAGCGCCCAATGCTCGCCTTACCCCCAACTCTTTGGTTCGCTCTTTGACTGAGATCAGTAGTATGTTTCCAATACCTATCACTCCCGCCAAAATGGTTGCTAAACCTACTACGAGAGATAAAAATGTCATCCCGTTGGCAAAGCCGCTGATCCTGTTAAATACTTCTCCCAGGTTGAACGACCCGAAGGCCCTGTCATCTTCCGGAGCCACCTTGTGTATTTTTTTTAATACATCCTTGACCTTTTTTTCCACGGCAACAACATCGGCATCCGCATAGGCTGCAATGGTAAACCAATCCACCTCTACACCGGTATTGTATAAATTCCTGAATGTATTAAAAGGGATAAAAATATCGCCATCGGTTTCAAAACCTCCTCCTTCAAGATATTTGTGTACTCCAATTACTTGGAAATATACATTGTTGATCCGGATGTATTTTCCCAAGGGGTTTTCATCTTCTTCAAACAATTCCTCTTGAGTCCGTTCACCAATGACACAGACTTTACGGTTGTTCCGCTGGTCTTCTTCATTGATAAATCGGCCCCCTTTGTATATTTTTTTGGTAGCAATTTTGGTGTACTCCGGAAAATCTCCATAAATATTATAGGTACGAGATATTTCTTTGTGAACCACGCTGGCCGGTTGACTGCCCCCAAATACCCCCCTGGCGTTTCTTGGAGCGATGTATTGAATTTCGGGAATCTGCTGTTTTAATTCTTTAACATTAGAAATGGTAAAACGGGGATATCTTCCCACCTTAAAACCCGCGTAGGGAACACTGGTTCTCTGAGGCCACACAAACATAGAGTTCATGGCCATATCTTCAAATTCACGTTCAAAACCGTTGTCCAACCCTTTGGCCGCGCCGGATAGAGTGATATAAATAAAAATCCCCCACAATACCCCGATCACGGTAATTACGGTTCGGGTTTTATTCTTAGCAATAGAACCAAAAATCTCCTGCCAGGTATCGAAATCAAATATGACCTTTAAACTATTCATCTCTTAAAGCTACTATGGGTTTGATACGAGCAGCCCTTTTGGCCGGGATGTAACCTGCAATGGTTCCAAACAGAATCAACAAAACCGTTGCTACCACTGCAGTAGAATTGTCTATGTATGGATCAATGATAAAAAACTCCTCCAATCGATCCCCCATATTACTCAACAGGGCAATCCCACCAATCATTCCGGTAATACCGGACAATGCAGTTATAAAAATAGACTCTTGTAAAACCATTCCAATCACACTTTTGGGCGTAGCACCAAGGGCTTTTCTCACCCCCAATTCTTTGGTACGTTCTTTAACCACAAAAACCATAATGTTTGAAATACCAATAATCCCTGCGATCAAAGTACCAATCCCTACAAAAGCTACGATCATCTGCAATACACTGGCAAACTGCTGGTTTTGTCGAATTTGATCCGCTACATTTCTGATCCTTATTCCGTTGTTGTCTCTGGGATCAATGGATTTTTTCTTTTTTAAGAAAAGCCGCAGTTGTTTTTCAAAAACCAAGGCAGAGGTATAACCTAACTCGGGCCGAAAACTGACAATGATGGAGTTGATTTTATCGTTGTTTTTTTCGATCAATTGTTGGGTGGTATAGGACATATAGATCAATCTTTCCTCTCGATCCCCGCTTTGATCTTGGAACACACCAACGATCTTGAAAGCACTGGATCCTATTTCTAAATATTTCCCGATGGGATCTTCTTTCTTAAAAAGATCCTTGGCCACCAACCGACCGATGACTATATTTTTGGTCTTTTTATCTAGGTCATCCTGATTGATGAAGCGACCCTTCATTATGAGGGTTTTTTCCATGTACTGATGGTCAGGAGCTACCGCTCTGGTGGAGTAGTTGTCCGATTCTCCCTTATACCTCACCCGCGCACTTCTGCTGATTCTGGGTGTAATGCCCTCTAAGAAAAATTTGAAATTATCTTTGATGTCCTCCAAATCACTGTTTTCGAGTTCTATCCTTCTGTTGGCTTTGAATCCTCGATAGGGTTTGGAAGTCTTGCCAGGATAAACCCAAAGAGTATTGGTGGCATCATCCAAAAAAAACTGTTTAAAACTGTTTTTTAATCCATTCCCAAATCCAAACAGAACGATGAAAATAAAAATCCCCAAAGCCACCGTAAAACCCGACAAAAAAGTTCTGAGCCTGTTCTTGCGAATGGTTTCAAAAATTTCTTGCCAACGGTCTCTGCTAAACATGATTCCCAACAATAACTTGGTCAACGTTTTGATCTTTAACAATGACCCCATCTTTTAGGGTAACGATTCTTTTGCACATGTGTGCAATATCGAATTCATGGGTAACCACCAAAATGGTTTTACCTTCATTGTTAATTTGTTGGATCAAACTCATGACTTCATTTGATGTTTTGGAATCCAATGCTCCGGTGGGTTCGTCAGCCAGTAGAACTTTTGGTTGAGAAGCCATGGCTCGGGCAATGGCCACCCTTTGTTTTTGTCCCCCGGACAGCTCGCTGGGCAAATGTGTAGCCCAATCTTTTAATCCAACCTTTTCCAGATATTCCAAGGCTTTTGCTTGTCGGATTTTTCTTCCAAAACCCTGGTAATAAAGCGGTAAAGCAACATTTTCTAATGCATTTTTATAATTGATGAGGTTAAAAGATTGGAAAACAAACCCCAAAAATTGGTTGCGGTAATTGGCTGCAGTGGTTTCGGTCAAACCTTCAATCAATACATCGTCGAGTAGGTATTTTCCTTCATCTGCCAAATCAAGCATTCCCAGTATGTTCAGCAGTGTGGATTTTCCCGATCCAGATGATCCCATGATGGCCACCAACTCTCCTTCTTTGATATCCAAATCAATCCCTTTGAGAACATGTAGTGAACTGTCTCCCATCTTATAGGATTTGTGAAGATTTTTGATTTTGATCATCCTAATGATTTTTCTGTGGCCAAAGTTACTACTTACTTAAAAGATAACGCCTGAAAAAAATATTAATTGCGAGTAAGTATTTTATTCTTTTTTTAGGAGCTTGAAAATTTGGTAACCCACAAAACCAACCAAAAGGTAGGGAATGGCCATTAAATAAATGATACCATTATTGATTCCTTTGGCTGTCTCTTGTGCCACCCCCGATTCCAAAACTGCCCTACACATAGAACACTGAGCGGAAGCCTCTGCAACCGTCAGTAGGATCAACAAACATGAGATCAATATACGCATGGGATTAATAATAAGGTGCTATCATCAAATACACCACTACCCCGGTAATGGCGATGTACAACCAAATCGGAAAGGTAATGACAGAGATTTTTTTGTGATCAGCAAATCTTTTGGATATGGCTCTGACATAGGTGATCAATACCATGGGTATGATCCCTATGGAAAGTATAATATGAGAGATAAGGATGAAATAGTAAATGTATTTCACCATACCTTCCCCACCATAAGGGGTGGGATCTGAGGTCATGTGGTAGGCCACATACATTACCAGGAAGACCAAGGACAAGGCAATGGCGGTTTTCATCAGTGACTCGTGGAGTTTGATTTTTTTCTTTCGGATGGCCACATAGGCCACCACCAAAATCAAGGCGGTCAATGCATTGATGGATGCATAAATGGGAGGTAAGAAATCAAGAGGGGCTACATTGGGCAACCTCACAGTAAAAAGAACCGCTACCACCAGAGGGATCAAAATGGACACAACTGTGATGAGCTTGCTGTATTTTTTAGAGGGATCACTTACACTTTGCTCTTTCATTTCACTCGGTTTTATTCTTTTAATAGCCTTTGGACGTCCTCCAACAGCATGTCCACTCCTTGTATTTCTTGATCCTCACGATCCAAACCGGAATAGTAGACGATGGGGTTGTCAAAACGATCGACCCTTGAACGGATGTATCCGTTTTTGTCGATCAGGGCAAAATAGCCTTGATGTTCGAAACCTCCGGCTACTGCGGGATTTACACTCGCAAAGATACTAAATCCTGAATTGGCAAGTTCGTAAACCGTAGATTTCTTATCGGTCAAAAAATGCCAATTTTGGGATTTAACACCATAGTTTTCTGCATATTGTTTGAGCACATGAGGTTTGTCGTTGTCGGGATCAATAGTGAAAGAGGCAATCCCAAAATCTTGACGATCTCCAAAACGATCATCCAAAATCTTCATGTTCTTATTCATGACGGGGCAAATCGTGGGGCAACGGGTAAAGAAAAATTCTGTCAGGTAAACCTTCCCTTTAAAATCCTCATTACCAATCAACAAACTGTCTTGATTGCGCATTAGAAACTCGGGTACTTTTTTGGCTTCACCGTTAAGTTTGATATAGGCCAAGGGCTTTGCCGGAACAGATCGATTGCTTTCTACTTGGGTATTGTTCGCAACCCGATCAACGATCTTGGGGATGAACAAAAGACCAAAAACAATCAGTATGATGATTAAACCTATATAACTTATGTTTTTCATACTAGGGTGCGGTATTCTTATTGTACTTTTTCCAAGCACGGCGGTACTCGGCCAAGATCACCTTAATGTCATCGACCATTTTATTATTGATCTCGGCAACGGATTGTGCATTGAAACCAAACAGGGTTCCCTCGTCCTCGTCGTCGTCGCGTCCCCTGAGGTTGCGTTCTTTATCAATGATAAAAACATAGGGTAAGCTATTTTTGCCGGTGAGTTGCAAAGGGGTTTTCAAACTTTTGAATAAGCTTGCAATCTGATCATCACTCCCAAAAACAAAATGCCATTTGATCAAGTCGGTTCCCACACCCGATTTTAATTCTTGTTTAAGCAACTCAACTTGATACTGCTGACCCTGTTGAAGTACCATGACAAACTGGAAGTCTTTGAATTGATAAAAGCGTTTGTAAATTTTTTGATTGAGGTTTAGGGCATCTCCTTTTTTGTCGGACAAGTCTGCTCCCCAAAACCCCAATACAGTGATGCGGTCTTGCAATTGAACAGACTCACCTGATAGGGTCTCCCACTGGCCAACCTCATCTACCTCTGTAGTTAAGACTGGCAATAGTGCAAAGTTGTTTTTGCCCGAGGCAAAAAACAGATAGATTACAATCGGGAATACAAAGAGAATAAAGAGAACAAAATATTTTTTAAAAGATTTACTCATGAAAAAGAATTTGTCCTTTAAATCCTAAAAATTCCAACTCACAAAACCGCTATTCATTACTTCAAAGATGTAGTCGGCTTCGAGAATTAAAATAAATATCAAATAAGGAATTAAAATGATCAGTGGTAAAACTATGGCACCTTGTAGGCTGCCCCTTTCATCCCTGACGTGCATAAAATCCCAAGCGATATAATAGGCTTTGACCAGTGTCAAAATGATAAATATCCAGTTCAACAATTTCATACTGAGAAAATAGTTCATCAAAAAATCGGGTTTGACAATCCCCAAAGCCACCTCAATGATGGTTACGATTGATAAGAAAATCAAAACGCCCCAAATTTTTTGAACGTTGGATTTGAACTTTAATAATCCTCTAAAAATTGTAAGTTTATGTGCTCCTTCGGCCATCGGTTATAATTTTTGGATTAAACGAGATAGAAAAATGTAAATACAAAGACCCAGACCAAATCGACAAAGTGCCAATACAGCCCTACTTTTTCCACCATTTCATAATGTCCTCTTTTTTCATAGGTTCCTACAATCACATTCAAAAATATGATGAGGTTGATGATGACCCCCGAAAAAACGTGGAAACCATGAAAGCCGGTTATAAAAAAGAAAAAATCAGCAAAGAGTCGGTTTCCGTATTCGTTATGGACAAGGTTGGCCCCTTCCACTACACCAACGGCATTTTCTATTTTATCCAAGGAATCGTCTCGTGAGAGAACAATTTTTTGACCATTTTCATCTAATTTTTCACTTCTGATGACCAGGTTATTGTTGTTCTCAAATCCCTCAACTACTTCGGCCAAGGAATAAGTGGGTAAAGACCCTTCGCTTTCGTACCAAATCCCATTTCCGCTTTTGTGAGAGCTGCGTTCGGTTGGGATAGAAACAGCGAAATCAGCAATGGAAACCCTTTTGCCAGTGTCTGCATTTAAAAATTGTAAAATTTGACCTCCTTTGGTTTCCAAGGCTCCGTATTCTCCCTTGATAAAATTTTTCCATTCCCAAGCTTGAGAGCCCACGAAAACTGCCCCTCCAATGATGGTCAACAACATGTAAAAAGTTACTTTAGATTTATTCATATGATGCCCTGCATCTACCGCCAATACCATGGTAACAGATGAAAAGATCAGTATAAAAGTCATCAAGGCCACATAATACATGGGCGCATCTACGCCGTGTAAAAAGGGGAAGTGGGTAAAAACCTCGTCGGCAATGGGCCAAGAATCGATGTTTTTAAAACGGGAAAATCCATAGGAAACCAAAAATCCAGAGAAGGTAAGTGCGTCAGACACAATAAAAAACCACATCATCAATTTACCGTAACTGGCGTTGAGTGGTCGCTGACCTCCAGCCCAAAGATTGGCCTCTTTTTCAGCTGCAGTTAATTCCATAAGGTCAAATTCAAATTAGTTAGCACAAATTTATATATTTTACCTGTACAGCACTACAAATAGGTACAAATAAATCCACAAGATGTCAAGAAAATGCCAGAACAAATGGGCCAATTCAAAGCCCAAAGTATTCGATCCGGAATAGCTGCCTCTGAGTAATCGTATATACACCACCGTAAGGACTATCATCCCGGCAAATAAATGTGCCAAATGCAACAAGACCAAAACGTATAAAAAAGAGGTGGTGATGGAACTTTCAGCACCTGTAAAGTAATAGCCTTGGGCAATGATGTCTCCGAATCCCTTAAACTGAAAATAAACAAACAGCAAGGCCAACACAAAAGTAGTCAACACCCAGGTCTTGGTTTGCTTGACGTTTTTTGCAATCAAGGATTTTTTGGCCAAATAGAAACTGATACTGCTCAACAATATGAGTAGGGTACTGATGGCAAAAGCGCCGGGCATCTCAAATTGAGACAACCAATCCGCTCGGGTACTACTGACGACATAGGCACTGGTCAGTCCTGCGAAAGTCATGGACATGCTGATCATCCCCACCCATAGCATCATCTTTTTGGCTTTGTATTGGTTTATTGCTTGTTCGTCCATTGCTAGATCCATTTATCTAAAACATATATTATTTGTAAAAGGCTGATGTAGGCAATGCTGGCGTACATCAATTTTCTGGCCGCCTCTTTGCTCTTTTTTTGCATCAACTTTAGGGCGTGGTAAAGAAAATACACCCCAATCAAAACCAAGCATACCACTGTCCCCATTGAAAGGGTCAATGCACCACTGAAATGGGTGTAGGGTGTAATTGAAATGATTATCGTCCAAAGGGTATAAAATACGATTTGAAAAGCGGTAGCCCGATCCGGATTTCCTGTGGGCAACATCTTGAATCCTGCCTTTTTATAGTCATCATCCATCATCCAACCAATGGCCCAAAAATGTGGAAATTGCCAAAAAAATTGAACCATAAACAGTATCCCCGGTTCGACACCAAAACTTCCGGTTGCGGCCACCCAACCCAACATAAAGGGTATGGCTCCGGGAAAAGCCCCTACAAAAACTGAAAGGGGCGTAACCGATTTTAAGGGGGTGTAGACACAAGTGTAGATAAATATAGAAAGGGCTCCAAAAAGAGCGGTCTTAAAATTGATGTTGTTCAGAATAAATATTCCCAACAGCGTTAGCAGGGAGGCAATAACCAGAGCGGTAAGGTTATTCATACGCCCGGCGGGAAGTGGACGGTTTTTGGTCCGGTCCATCAAGGCATCTTTATCCTTTTCAATCCACTGGTTGAAAGCATTGGAGGCTCCCACCATTGCAAAACCACCGAAGAACAGTCCCAGCAGTATGGAAACTTCAATTTGATCAACGGCGAGCAAATAGCCTGCTAATGAGGAGAACACGACACTTATGGCCAAACGAAACTTTGTGAGCTGTAGGAAGTCACTTACTAATGTCGCAAAGCTAAAGGTTACTATGGGCAAACTATCGAAGTGGGTCTTCATCATCAAATATCCAGCAACAAAGATAGGCTACAAATTATCCCTATGCAAACCCGAATGACAATTTTAAGATCCTTTATTTATCCTCATTGCAACCGAATGGTTATGGGAATAGAGTAGGGAACTCTAACGGCTTTGCCTCTTTGTTTTCCGGGTATCATTTGGTAAAGTCTTTCGATGATGCGTTGGGCTTCTTTCTCCAAGTTCTTATCGGGGCCTCTGGGTTTTACCATGATCGCTTTTCCATCTTTACCAATGATAAAACTCACATAAAACCTGCCCTGTATGCCCATTTCTTGGGCGATTTCTGGATATCTAAAGTTATTTCTAATGTGTTTATTGATTTTTTCCTGAAAACAGTCGCGTTGCTTTTTTTTAGACACTTTTTCACAACCCGGAAAAACAAGAATGTCCTCGATGATGGCAAAAGGCACTTCTATATCAACATCATCCTCTTCAACTTCGATTTCCTCTACTTTGATGATCTCTTCCTGATCGGTCTCGGTGGATTCGATAACCGTCTCCTCCACTTCCTACTCGTCCTCTTCCACTTCGATGACCTGGGGTGCAACGGGTGGCGGCGGTGGAGTGATCTTCATTTCCGTAATCGGGATGTCTTCTTCGTCATCGTCCATAACACTAAGACGATCCAGTTCAATATCCCTTTCATAAGTTTTTAATTCAATCGCTCTCCAAACGATGAAGAGTATCAACATCAACCCAATGGAAATAGGTAGTACTGTTCTTGCTTAAATCTTCCTTAGGATTCTTTTTAGGTAACATAATTTCATGGTATTTGGGCACCCTTAATATAAAATAGGGAAATGGGCTGTTAATAAAAACAAAAAAGTCTTAAAACCATTGTTTTAAGACTTTTTCGAAAGTTTTAAATATCTATTGTAACCTAAAAGTAATGGGAATACTAAAGGGAACCCTTACCGGTCTTCCTCTTTGTTTTCCGGGAGTCATGCTGGGTAATTTACCAATGATCCTTGCGGCTTCTTTCTCCAGGTTTTTATCCGGGCCTCGCATTCTGATGTTGCCGATAGATCCGTCTTTGGCGATGATAAAATTCACATACACCCTTCCTTGTATGCCCATTTCTTGAGCGATTTCGGGATAACGGAAATTTTTCCTGATGTGTTTGTTGATTTTTTCCTGAAAACATTCTCTTCTTTTGGATTTTGAAACCCTTTCACATCCCGGAAAAATAGGTACATCTTCAATCACCGCAAAAGGTACATCGACATCCTCAAAATCATCTTCGATCTCAACCTCCTCAACCTCAACGATCTCTTCTTGGTCGGTCTCGGTAGATTCAATTACTGTTTCCTCGACTTCTTCCTCGTCTTCTACAACCTCAATGACCTCTGGAGCAGGGGGTGGCGGAGGTGGTGGGGGTGGAACTTTAATTTGCTCAGTGATTGGGATTTCCTCATCATCGTCGTCTTCAACGTTCAATGCTTCATATCCATAGCCACTTCTATCGTAAGTTTTCCACTCAATGGCTTGCCATGATATAAATAGAACTGATGTCAAGCCTATGATGAAATAGAGACTACTATTCTTGGATAAATCCGCTTTTTCGTTCTTTTTGGGTTGCATTTTCCTAACTATATTTAGTATGCTAAACTAAAAAAAAATCGATAATAAACAAGATTTTTTTTTGTCTTGGCGGTTTCGTTCTAGGCTTGAATCAATTGCTTGTATTGATCGGCACTCATTAAATGTTTGAGTTCGGCGGGATTGTCCATTTTTAATTTAATCATCCATCCCGATTCATAGGGCTGGTCATTAATGGCCTCTGGGGTGTCCTCTAGGGTTGAGTTAAACTCTAAAACCTCACCGCTGAGGGGCATGAATAAATCAGAAACTGTCTTTACCGCTTCCACCGTTCCAAAAACTTGTTCCCGCTCCAAAGTGTCTCCTACGGTTTCAATTTCAATGTAGACGATGTCTCCCAACTCCCGTTGGGCAAAATCTGTAATGCCTATGGTAGCAAACTCACCATCTAATTTGACCCACTCGTGGTCATTACTGTACAGGAGATCGGAGGGAATATTCATTAACCTTGGTTTAAATTACAAACGCAAAGTAATACAATTCACTTTTAGTTTCCAAAATTATAACGGATGGTGATCCCCGATCTGATAGAGGTTTGGGGAAAAGCCGTGGAAATGGCAAATTCAGAGAAATTGTGATCGTAGAAAAATATGCTCGTCAGATTCTTAGACAAGTTATAGTTTGTAGAAAATTTGATGGACATGAGGGTTTGTCCGGCAGTTACTTGATTATTGTCATAATCCAAATTACGGAGTAAAGTGATGTTTTTTCGGTAAGAAAAATCCGCTTTCAGATTGAGGTCTCCGCTCAGGACAACCCTTCTTCCCCCCAAATTGGTTCTGATTCTCAAGTCTTTTAAACGATATCCCACCCCTACAATGTATTCATTTCCACTTTGTTCGGTCAGCAGGCTGTTGTCCAAACTCAAGGACAGGGCGCGATCTCTCCGCAACTCTGCAAGTATTTTAAGTGAGTTTTTGAATTCTACATCCAGCCGGATCAAAGGGTTGAATTGCTCTGCCAAATTGATATTAGAGTAAAATCTTGAGGCCATGTAATTCCCCGATTGGTCTTTGAGCAAGGGTTGGGTGGGGTCGTATTCCAAATTGGTTTGATAGTTGGTAAGGGTATAACTCGAACGATAACCGTGGGTGATGGAAAATCGATTGAAGATTTTGGCCAAAGATTTGATTTTGGTCAGTCCTGTGTACTTCAAATTCCAGTTAGGTAATGGTGTATTTTGGATGGGATCAAAAGATGTTTTGTTGGGATCGGTTCCGGAATAGGCTGAAAGGAAAGAAGCGACCAAAACAGTTTGGTGGTTTTTACTGAAGCCTTTGGGAAAGCCATTTTCATCGGGATTGGTAAGCGAGGTTCCCTTCTGCTCTGCCAAGCGGTTGGCGATGATAAGGCGATTTTCTCTGAAGTTATTAAAATTTTGATTGACAATACCATCTCCTCCTGAAAAAGCGGTTCTGATCAAAATGATAGACATTCCAAAATTCCCATATTCATTGGTATTTAGGGAGATATAATTCTGATTTTGGATGTTGTAGTTTTCTGACAGATTGTTTGAATAGTTGCGTTCAGCGTTCAAATCGATGGTGAGATCTTTTAAGGGGTTGATCTGAGCAGAAACATTTAGTTTGCTGTTATGAACTTGAACAAAAGGCTCATTAAAATTGGGGAAACTGGTAAACCATCCTCGTTTGGCTATCTCATAACGGACATCGGCCTGACTTCCAAAAGTAAAACCAAAAGAGGGGTCTATAGTGCCAATAAATCCAACATTGGGGAGATATCCCGGAATGACTTTACCATTGTTTTCCGAATAATTAAATTGAACTCTTTTGATCGATGAGAGCTGGTCAACCAAGTAAGTGGCCCCCTTCCTGAGGGCCGTATTTTTCGGTTTTTTCTCTTGTTTTTGGGCCTGAGGATTGTTGGAGGCTGCCGCTCTGGCAAAAGGTTGTTCAAAAGGTGATCTTTTGGATTTTAATCCCAGAATGGTATAGAGTTTTTCAAAAGAAATTGATCCGGTTAGGGTTTTGGTATTGGCATTTTGAATGGTGTTGACAATGCCCAGTGACGAACCTTCTTGGGTGGTGACAGCCGCCATGGCGTTGGATCCCCTTTGCCAACTGAAATCCCCTGTATAGTTATAATTGGCATCAATAAAATTGAGAAAGGGAATTAATCGCAAAGGAATTTTGTAGTTCAATGAAAGGGACTGAAAATGGTGATCGGTTTGACCGGTATCCCAAATCCCATCCCAGATATCTAAGCTTTTGTTGATCCTCCCCAAAGAATTGTTGGGATCATTTTCATTGAAATTCCGGACGATGTTATTGTTAGAGGCTGTAAAATTAAAACGTAAAGATCGGGTCAAATTATGGCTGATCGAGTAGGACCAGTCAAATAGATAGTTTCTGAGTTGCAGGTTCGGCAGTTGGATTTGTTGGGCTGCATCAATACCTTCCATATAGACTTGTCGGAAACGCTGACTGCTAAAATCTCGATTGATATTGGAGGTGATTTCTATGTTATTGGGAATGGGATTGAAATTGATTTCTTTCAGCCATTGCCAGTATCGCTTGCGATTCAAGGCTTTGATTTTTCTGAATGGGTTGATCTCCATCGGCTTAAAAGAATGACCGTAGTTGGCCCCTAACTGAAGGTTTTTATCGGTTTGGTTTTTAATTTCATAATCGTGGTGTTGCAACTCGTTGTAGGCATATGAAAAATCAAAATTTTCGGGACTGTAGAAACGGGTGGGTTTACTGCCTGTTTTATTTTTTCGCAACCCGATCAAACTGACACTTCTTCTATGGGTATAGTCTATGGCTTGATTGTTAATGGAATCTCTTTGTGCAGGTCTTTTGGAACTCTCCAGTCGATCTTCCAGCAGTATGTCCTGATAAAAGGGATCATACTCCGGCGTAATGAAGGTTTCTCCTACATTTAAGTTAAGGGGTATTTGAAGTCCCCAGTTTTGAGGCAGTAATTTTCCCAAGTTGATGTTGGTCACCACATCATACTGTTTCATATCCTCCCGATTGCTTTGGTTAGGGGTGTGGTCGATGGAACCAAATCCAATGGTGGAAATTCGTGCTGTGGCAGCCACAGTGGCCAAATCAGCAAAATTGGCGTCCATGGCTCCAACGGCAGCCCAGCCCCCTTTGGAATCAATTCCTGCAATGCGCAATTCGTTGAACCATACTTCTCCACATAAATCATCTCCCAACTGCTGGGAGGGGTTTTTTACCCCAATCATCAAGGTCTTTATAGACCCCAAAGAAGGATTCCCTTTTACAGCAAATTTGTATTTCTTGAATCCGGGCAGAGCACTGATTGGTGAAAACTCGCTGACGGGATTCATGTCCTCATCAAAATAGGAAACCCTACCCAGACCGGAATTATTGATGGCGGCGGCTTTTAGTTTTGCCAGTAATTTGATGGGCACTTCCAATGCATTGTATTCTGGTTGCCAAACTTCATCAGCAGTGAATTTGTTGGATGAACTTTCTGCGTATTCAGTTGGTTTTAAAGGAATTTCGACTTGATAATAGTTGTCCAAAAAGTCTGTCCCCAAACGGACAAATGCAACCATACGTCGGTCATAGTCCTCGGCTGTTCCCTCCCCAGGCAAAGGTTTTTGACCTACGATGGATTCGGCATGTAGAAACATTTTAAGGTTTTTGTATTGTCGAATATCCACATTCACATTTTTGTAAACAGCCCTGTAATCCATCGGTTGAAGGTCGCATATTCTGAGAGACATGGATTGCTCATTTTGTCGGACAATGGTGTTGTTGTTGTTGATCTGTTCCCTTTGAATGTCGGGGGGCAATACATAGTTGATGGGAATACGATTTTCGTTTTCCAAAATATTGACGGTACTGATGTCAACTGTGGTATTGTTGTTTTTGGGTAGGTTTTTATTTAGTTTTTGATTGTATCTTCGCCAATCTCCCCGAACCAGATCCAAGGTTCCAAATCGCAATACAACGGGTTCTTCAAAACCTTTGAGTACCATTCGCATAAAACGGATGGAACGTAAATCTTCGATGTTGTTGATGGCCTCAAAATATTCATCAAATTGGGTGTCTTCATAGTAGCCCTTTTGTACCGGTATTTTGAATTGAATCCACCTGGTGGTGATTTCATCTCCGTTGGGAACAGCAACTTTTACATTTTCACGAACATCGGTGATAAAAGGGTGATTGCCCACCCCCATTGATTTTGAAATGGGTACGCGATACTCAAAGTAGCTATCGATGGTGTTCATGCTTTGATCGCGGTTGATGTCCTCCGAGTCTGGTTCGGTTGTATTACCTCTATCGGTATCAGAAAAAGCAACGGGGGAGTTACCTTGTGTACCGTTGTAATTTTTGTAGCGGTCTAAAACGCCTCCCTTGGCAGACACAAAAAATTGATAGTTGTCACCGGCTGGGTCTTCCTCCAAACCATTGGTATAGACCAATCCTTCGCTAATGTCGTCCAAACCATCGAGTCCTACATCTTGCGCTTCCCTGTCTTGGGGAATGGTATTGAATGCATAAAGCAATGATTGGGTAGAGGGTACCATTCCCCAAGGGGTTTCATGAGCTAAAAATTGTGAATTGGGGCCGGGTAAACCATTTTCAAATTGTTTTCTACCATCTTTAAGAATATCCTCTGAAATGTTTCCCAAATGGAAATAAAGCTCCCCCAGGTCGTCTTGCTCTGTTATTATTTCACTAAAAGTGTCTAACAACCAAAACTCAATAAATTCCACATTGGACTGTTCAAAATTGGTCGCGTTTATGGGTCGCATGATTCCTGCCCAATTTTCAGCACGATCTCTTTTAAACTCCTCCTCAGTGGCATTGTTATAGGGTCCTTTTTCCTGAGGGTAATAGGCCAAATCGAGTGTGTTTTGGACTGTGGTAGTTCCCTGTACAAGATCCTGTTCGGGGAAAATTTCTTTGATAAAAATCCTACGGGTGGTGTTTAGTGAGATATCCTCATTGTTGATCCCCGACGGCCTCCCACCAGCGTAGAAGATAGGATCAATGGAATACCATGCAAGTTTAGCCCTTCCGTAACCACTGCTGATGTCCTTGTTTTTGATCTCTGAACCTTTAAAGTTTTTGTAAGGAATACTGGAGAGTTTCCAAGAGTTAAACCCTTTGATATCAATATTGGTTTGAGCCCCCTCAAAATCATCAATATAAACATTGGATTCGCCTTGTAGCTGAGTGTTTTTTGGTTTTCCTGCAATGAGGTTGGCTACTTCTCCTCTAAAGGACAACATGGAGGGCACATTGGTATTAATGGTAGGGATTTTATTGACCCAGCGGGTTAAAAAAGGAAGTTCTGTGGAAAAATTGGTATTAAAACCGATCATGGTATTGTTCACTGGTTCTGTTCCGTAGTTTGCTTTTTGAGTGAGTGGGTTTTCGCTCAAATTCAGGAGGGTTCCTCCAAAAACCACTTTGTCATTGACTTTGTGAACGATATTGACTCCCGAAAACCTTTTGTTCTGTTGATTAAAAAAAGAGTTGTTTTCTACAGATATGTTGATGGGTACGTTTGAAGCTTGAAGTGCAGGATCTAAAATTTTGACCCTGCCAATCGCATAATTGACGGTATAGTCAATGCCCTCTCGCAATACCCTTCCTCCTGCTGTGACCTTTACAGAACCCCGGGGAACATTGAATGCACCGATGGGAATGCCATCCCCCCCTTCGGATTTATAACGACCTTTGAGCTGAAATTTATTTTTTTCGGTTGTCTCCAAAGCAGCCGCTTTGGTTTTTAAATACATCTCATTGAAAACATATCTTTTCTGATTGGCGTTGTAAGTTTCAATGTTTTTGTATTGTTCTCTTTGTGAGTTGGGATCGTCCAATAGCTCAAAAAGGTATTCTCCAAAAGGTTCTACATTGGGAAAAATAATTCTCCCGTATTGAGGTTCTATGGTAATTCCCGGGATATAATCAAAGAACCCATCTCCCTCGGGTTGTGGGTCTTGATAGAAGTTGAGTTGATCCAAATTGAACGTATTCAAAAGGATTCTGTTGTCCATCTCCTTAGGCCAAATGGATTTGTCTACAGGAGTCAAATAATTGATGGGCGAAGGATCGGAATAGAGGATATTGAGTCTGAAATTTTCTTCAGAAAGTTGAAAAGCACCGGTATTGTAGATGTTTTTCATCATCAGATCCCAAATGGGTTGACGAACATCCGTAATGTTACTTTTGAGCAGTTTGACGACCAAATTGTTATTTTTAATGCTCTTAGGCTCTCCGTCTGGATAGCTGTCAATAATAGAGGTGGTCTCTACACTACCGTTGGCAAATTCTCCAACATTATAGATTTTTCCCCTAAAGGTGTATTGAAAAGCTACAGCCAAAACTTCGTCATTACTCAAGCGCTGGTTCAGAGAGATGTAACCCAATTGAGGGTGAAGTTTATATTCACTTTCACTGAGTTTTCTGGCACTTTCCAAAACGGCATAATCAAATCCTTCGTTGACGGTATTGTTGTAGGCTCCAAATGAACGGGGAATAGAGGCAATGTCGCGAATGTCGCTACTCAAGACACCTCCTCCTCCAATGGTTTCGGGATCCAATCGGTTATTTTTATTGGAAGGAGGACTGGAAAAACCTGTTCCCTTAAAAAAGTTGGTGATTCTGTCATCGAGTTTGGTTTTACGGGGATCGCTTTCGCCTAAATCCTGAAAACCTACAATGTTTCGGATGTTTCTGGTTTGAGATCCCCTGTTGGTAATCCAGACTTCAATCCTGGTGATCTGAACCGGTGAATTGATGTAGGGGTAGTTTTTGAGAAATTGATCGTAGTTGTCCCTAAAATATTGTGACAAGAAATAGTGACGGTCTTCTTCATAATCTAGGGCAAAAATATTGAACTCTTGCAGTGTTCCCCCTCCTTGAGCGACTAAATTCTGGGATTGTGAACGTTGCTCAGAAAAAACAGCCGAAATCGTGGTTTTTCCAAATTTTAGGTCGGTTCTAACTCCAAAGAGACTTTGTGCACCTTGTATGAGGTTGCTGTTTAAAGGCATGCTGATGTTTCCAATACTGATGTTTTGTAGGATTGCATCCTCGGTTACCTTTCCATTGAGATAATCAGTAACATTACTACCCATACCCATCAAATTCTGACCGGACATGGCATCCGCTTTTGATTTAAGGTTTAGAATTTTTTGTCTGGCTTCATCGTAGGTACTCTGAAAATCCCCAATTTTTTGTTGTATCTGCGCTGCTTTATCGGTAATGTTTTTGGTGGCGGATAAAAGATTTTGCGCTCGGGACTTAAGCAAATCTCCTTGAGCATTCACTGACTCAGGGATGATGTCAGAAACTTCTGCGAACTGGGGCGGATTGAATTCTATTTTGACCAAATTTTGAAAGTCAAAAGTAGACTCTGTATCATAGTTGGCTGTGATTTGCAAACGATCACCAATTTTACCCAATAGACTTAAACTGATCCTTTGGTCAAAATCAAAGCCAAAACTTCTTCGGTTTCTGGGAGATGCTGCCGGATTGTCGTTCTTTTGATATCTTACACCCAAGTCAATTCCTACCGATCCCTGGGGGACGATATCAATTATATTGCTCCCAAAAATGGATTGAAAAAATTTACTGTTGACATAAACCTCCGGAAGGAGGTTTTTTTGTGTTTCGGTCAAGTTTTCGGCATTTCCTGTCAGGGCTGCTATTTTACCTTGAAAATACCCTTTCATCTGTTCGGCCAGCACCATGGCTTCAAATTCTTTTGGGGATATTACCAATGGGGCATTGATGGGATAAGCATCGATGGTTTCTGTATAGCGATACATACCCGTTTCGGGGTCATAGGTGTATTTTGAGCTGATCCCGGCCGATTGGGTAAGCTTGGATTTGGACAAGTCATAGCTGCTCTCCACCTGTCCCCACAGTGAAAAACTGCAAATCATCAGTAGGGGCAGCAGAAAGAAATTTAAACCTAAATTTTTGTTCTTTTTTTTACAGATCAAAGAGATTTAAAGTTTATTCAAGGCAGATTTAATCAATTCCTCGACCGAACTGTCGGGGTCGCCTAGAATGAGTTTATCAACGACTTTTTCAGAGGCTTTTCTCGAATAGCCAAGCACCTCTAATGCTGATAACGTTTCTTCTTTGATTGTATTGCTTTTAAAAACAGGAATTTCGTCGGTTCCTTGTAAGCTTTTGATCTTGTCTTTAAGTTCAATGATTACCCGCTGAGCCGTCTTCAGTCCAATGCCTTTGACTCCCTGAATAGTAGCGACATCCTCGGTGCCAATGGCCTGCTGGATTTCGGAGGGTGTAAGAGAGGAAAGCATGGTTCTGGCAGTGCTGGTCCCTATTCCCGATACGGAAATTAAAAGTCTGAATACGGCCCTTTCTAAAACTGTAAAAAAACCGTACAAAATATGAGCATCCTCTCTGACTTGAAGGTGGGTAAACAGTTTAATGTTTTCGTCGGATGAAAGGCTGGAGAAAGTGTAGAGTGAAATATTGACCTCATACCCAATTCCATTACAATCTACCACCACTTGGGTTGGGTTTTTTTCAACGAGCTTGCCTTTAATTTGTGTAATCATTTTCTTGCTTTCAATTTTAGTTTTTCTTGTGCGTCAATGCAGGCTATGGCCGCCATGTTGACAATTTCATCCACAGAGGCACCCAGTTGTAGGATGTGGGCAGACTGTCGGAGCCCCATCAATATGGGTCCAATGGAAAGGGTATTGTCCAATTCCTTAATGATTTTGTAGGTGATATTGGCGGCATCCAGGTTCGGAAAAATCAAGGTATTGACATTCCTGTTGTGAAGGGCAGAAAAGGGGAAACGCTCTCCCAACATTTCATTGTTGAGGGCAAAGTCCGATTGAACAGGGCCATCGGCAATGAGGTTGGGGAACATCCGGTGCAAATAACTGACCGCTTGGGATACTTTTTTGGCTTGAGGAAAAGGCGAAGACCCAAAGTTGTTGAAGGACAATAGGGCAACCACAGGCTCTACCCCAAACATTTTGACCGTTTGGGCGGTCATCTGAGCTATTTTGGCCAATTCTTTGGGTGAGGGATCAACGTTGATGGAGGTATCAGAGAGGAAAAGCATTCCTCTTTTGGTGAGCATCAAATTGGTAGCGGCTACCCGATCCACGCCTCTGGCTTTGCCCATGACCTCCAAAATGGGTTTAACCACTGCGGGATATTTTCTTGAAAACCCGGAGAGCATGGTGTCGGCATCTCCGGTTCTCACCATCATGGCGGCGTAATAGTTTCGTTCTTTGAGCAGACTGTCACATTCGTAAAGGGTTTTTCCTCTTCTTTTTTGAGTCTCCCAAAAGGCTTTGGCATAGCGTTGACGAATTTCGATATGTTCTTCGGTTTTGGGATCAATGATAGAGACCTCTGCCTCAAAATCAATGGACTCCATCAAATTTTGGATGGTTTCCATATTGCCCAGTAAAATCGGGATTCCGATTTTTTCCTCGTGAATGATTTGTGCCGCTTTGATTACGTCCAACTGATCCGCCTCAGCAAAAACAATAGACTTGGGGGCAGATTTGGCCCTATCGTGTATCATTCGGAGAATTTTTTGATGACCTCCCAATCGTTCGGCCAATTCGGCCTCGTATGCTTGCCAATCATCGATGGGTTCTCGAGCAAGACCTGAGGCAATGGCCGCTTTGGCAACGGCAATCGGAACTTCGACAATCAAGCGGGGGTCAAAGGGTTTGGGGATGATGTAGTCTTTACCAAAATTAAGCTTGGTTTCCTCATAGGCGATATTGACTTGTTCGGGGACAGATTGTTTGGCCAATTGGGCCAAAGCCTCCACTGCTGCCATTTTCATGGGTTCATTGATTTTGGTGGCCCTTACGTCTAATGCACCTCTAAAGATAAAAGGGAATCCCAAAACATTGTTGACTTGATTGGGATGGTCAGACCTTCCCGTAGCCATAATAATATCCGCTCTGGTCTTGCAAGCCAGATTGTAGTCGATCTCGGGAGTGGGATTGGCCAAGGCAAAAACGATGGGGTTTTTGGCCATAGACAGCAACATGTTCTCGTCCAAAATATTGGGTTGAGACAAACCAATAAAAACGTCGGCATCGATCATGGCCTCGGCCAGGGTGTCGATCTTGCGATCCGTGGCAAATTCTGCTTTCTGGCTACTCAGGTTGGGGCGGGAATTCCTGATGACTCCCTTGCTGTCCAGCATGACAATATTTTCTTTTTTAGCCCCAAAAGCTAGGTACAGGCGGGTGCAGGAGATGGCCGCAGCACCAGCACCGGAGATGACGATCCTAACCTCCTCTATTTTTTTATTGGACAATTCCAGGGCATTGATAAGAGCAGCACAAGAGATGATGGCCGTTCCGTGTTGGTCGTCATGCATCAGCGGAATGTCCAATTCTGCTTTGAGTCGATTTTCGATCTCAAAAGCCTCCGGGGCTTTAATGTCTTCGAGGTTGATGCCCCCGAATGTAGGGGCAATGGCTTTTACGGTCTGGATGAATTTTTCGGGGTCTTTTTCATTGATCTCAATGTCAAAAACATCAATGTCTGCAAATATTTTAAACAAGAGTGCCTTTCCCTCCATCACGGGTTTTGAAGCCTCGGGACCGATGTCTCCCAAACCCAAAACAGCAGTTCCATTGGAAATGACCGCTACCAGATTGCCCTTGTTGGTGTATTTGTAAACATTTTCGAGCTGCTTTTCGATTTCCTGACAGGGAATGGCCACCCCAGGAGAATAGGCCAGTGCAAGGTCTCTTTGGGTACGATAGCTTTTGGTAGGGACTACTTCAGTTTTACCGGGTTTGGGCTTCGCATGATAAACCAAGGCTTTTCTTCTTTGTTGTTTTTTTTTCATTGAATTGTCTTGTATTACAAAAATAGTAAATCATAAATGGGTGGGGCATGAATCCTATTTGCTTTAGTATTTTAAACAACAAAAACCCTGCAATAAAATTTGGGAGTCAATCATTGATCCAAAATAAATTGGCCATAAAGGTCAATGGATTGGGTGTGGAAAGGGTCAATGATCACATCCAAAAGGAGGGCGAAGTTTCCGCGACTGATATTACCCATTGGTGCAACTTCAATCCCCAAGAATTCGTTTAGGGTTTTTGTATCCTTGATCCAATCAGGAAGGGAATTGTCTGAAGAAAATAAGGGGTGTAATTTTTTAAACCATTGCAGCATATCTTGATTTTTGGTTGACACAGGAGGCGGAATGTTCTTAAACTTTTTCAATACAGAAAGGGCATGATCCAGATCCGGCTGAGTCAGCTCTATATCGGGAAAAAACCATGTTTGATTTTCCCAACCCACGTTCATTCCCGTGCCTTTTAAAATTCCTGTTGCCCCTATACGCTGATAGGCTTTAAAACGAGGGTGATCTTTGGGAACGTCTAAGTAGGGCAAAAGATATCCCCCCTGTTCCAAAAGCCGGTTTTGTGCTTTTCTTACGCTCACCTTTGCAGGGGAAAGGTTTTCTTTGATGCTCAAAGCCGCAATGACCCCAGCCGCCTGTCCAATTTGTAAAACAATCGGTTGAAGGCGGGTGGTTCCATTGACGATATTGGTCACCGAAATGGATTTTTCGGCCACGATAAAATCATCGATACTTTTCGGGAGTAAACAGCCCATCGGCAGGTTGTAGGAGGGAACAGGATAAAAATGGAGTTCCGGTAAATTTTCAGCATCAGGGTGGCTGGCGTGGTGATGGTCCACGGGGTAGTCACCCACAGCAATACCCGTTCTATAAAGGGCTTGTTCTTGGTCGTAAGGCCGGGCAATATGATTGACCGATAGTATGGTGATCCCATGAATGCGTCTGGATTCTCTATGATAGGGGATCAGTGGAAAACCGTCGTGAGTGGGAAATTCATCATCAATCAAGCCATAGGTGTTAAATCCCAGTTCGGTTTGCAAATAATACAAAAACTGTAGGGATTTCAATTTGGCTTTTTCAAATGATTGGTGTCGCTCTTCCTGAGTTTGTTCTATTGCATTGACATAATAATCGTTGCCATTGATGGGCCAGTTGATCATTACCTTTCCATTGGGCAAACGTCCATAGGACAGCAAACTATCCTTGGGCCACAGGGTCCTGTTCATCTTTTCACCCATTTTACAGTGATCGCTTTCACTGGCACAGTAAAAAACTTCCGGATCATAGCCCTCGGGTTTTTCGATGGTCATGTCTTTTGCATAATCCTTTAAAATCATTACATAGGTCAGATCCTGAATCACGTCATTTTCTTTTTCGGGGGCAATGTCCTCACCATAGGCCTGCCGGCTGTCCATTCCTATATCATAAGGGATTCCCACACGAGCTGCGATGTCACCCAATTCGGTGGCATCGATCACAATCTTTGCAAAGAGGGTGAAAGTTTGATTGGAACTGCTGAACTCGATTTTCCAACCTTTATCTTTTTTTTTAATGGCAATGACCTTGGCTCCAAAATAGGGCTTTAGCAAAGGTTCATTTTTGACCATATTTTGGAAGATCTGATTCCCTACCGAAGGTTCAAAAAGGTGATTGCTTACCCACCCGGTTTGTAAAGCTTTTTTGCTCCCGTAGCGGTTGATCAAACTGTCTCGAAATTCTCCCCAAACACCGGAGGGTAATTTGGTATTCCCATCTACAGCGCTGACCCCCGCTGCAGTGAGCATTCCCCCCAACCATGGCCCTTTCTCCAACAAGGTTGTCTCAGCACCTTCTCTTGCAGAGGAAAGTGCCGCCGCCACGCCACTACTGCCTCCTCCAATAACCAATACGTCCGTCTCCATAGAAGTCTTTTCACAAGAAACTCCCAAAAGGTACAATGCCAAAACCAAAGTTGCTATTCTCGCTATCATATCTTAAGTCGTTTTGAAATTTCATAAAGTTGAAACAATGCCCGGGGTACATGAAAACACCCTTTCCATTTCCCCCCTTTTAACGGAAGGCGTACCTCCCCGGAACGGTTCAAATAGCCATACCATTCCCCTCTCTTTTTTGAATCTCGAAAATGGCTCCAAGTGTAGTGATGAATTTTTTTAAACCAGTACCAACATGCTTTTGAACCCGTCAGCTCATACCCTTTCAAAAAACAGATCATGGCTTCCAGATGCACCCACCACAGTTTTTGATCCCATTCCAATTGTTGAGGGGGATGACCCTGAGCATCCATAAAATAAAAAATACCCTCTTGTTCTTTGTCCCAACCCTTTTCGACGATAGACAAGGCCATTTCAACCGATCGGTCGATCCAGTCCTTTCGATCCAATTGTACTCCCAAATCCATGATAAACCACATGGCCTCCATGCCATGGCCGGGATTGATCAGGCGGCCATCAAAAGTATCGGAAAAAGAACCCTTGGGGGATATATTTTCCAGTATTACCCCTCTTTCCTCATCCCAAAAAAGATCAAATATTTCGTTTACGCAGGCATGGGTACGTTGTTCTTTTTCCTCCTTCGGCACCAAATCTCCCAATTCATTGTAGAGATTACAAAGGATCATGGGCAGGGCAAAATTTTTAAGGGGGCGTGCGTCGGGATAAGATTTGTCCCAACGATCTTTAGGTTTCGCCGCCCTTTGGGTAATTTTTTTTAAGGTTTGATCCACCGCTGTTTTGTACTTGTTTTCTCCGGTGATGTGATGCATTTTTCCCATGGCAATGCAGGCAAAAGTGTAAGAAAAAATATTGTAGGGCATCACCAAGGGCTGACCATCTCTTTTAAGGGAAAAAAACCAATTGTAATTGCCGTCATGTCCGTATTTCTTCAAAAAATCACTCCCGGAACGGGCAATCTCAAACCAAGTTTGTTTTTTTTCCAAACGGTCGTATAAAGTTGCGAATGTCCATACTTGTCGGGCTTGTAACCAAACGAATTTGTCGGTATCAAAAACCTTGTGCTGATCGTCAATACAAGTAAAATATCCTCCGTTTTCTCGATCGATACTGTATTTTTCCCAAAAGGGGATTACCTCTTGGGTCAACTCTTTTAAATACAATGTGGCAAAAGAAACACTACTCATTTTTTTTGTTTAGATACTCTAAATAACGATGGTACAAATGCCCGGCTTGAGGGTAGGCAGATTGAGGGCTCATAAAATGGGAGAACTCGAAAGTAATGGCTTCCGAAATACCCGCTTGTGCAGCCGTTTCGAGTTTATACCTCAATTTGTCCCACTTGATGGGCAAGAACTTGATGGGCATGTCCCGATCAAAAGTTTCTGAATTGATCCATGAAGTGATGCCATTTTGATCGGCCAGTGATTTGTTGACCTTGATAAAATCCTCCAGTTGATCGTAATCCACATGGCCATCCTGAAAGGCCACTATATCTACACTTTTTTGAATACCCTTGAAAATGGCTTCCCAAGCTTTAAAATGTTCATCCAGTGAGATTGATTGTTCCAGATGACTTTGAGCAGTGTATTGAGAGAGGTTTTTTACCCCATCGATATACGGAGATATCAAAACGGGAAGTCCCCCGGAAACTTGCTTACAATATTGACCCAGTCCGGTATAAAGATCAATGATCCCTCCTATGTTTCGGTTACACTCCTGAGACAAATACCAGCCCTTAAAAGCTTTATGGTTCCCATACAACTGCCAAACCTCATCAATCACTTTACAATTGAGTCTTACCTCCTTTTCATAATCCCCGGAAGTCCAATATTTACCGGAATCGTACAAACCAAAATAAAAATCCATTTCGTTCTCTTCGCTCAACCGCAAAAACATGCCCACCAGATCGGTATAGGGAGGAATTGCCTTTTCTTCCGTTGTCAAAACCTTCGAAGGGTAGGTAATCCAATTTTTATAACCACTACGGATCAAGATCACTTTATCAATGCCTGCAGATTTCATGTGTTTAAAATCCGTAGACCACTCCTTTTCGCTCCAATTTTGATGAGGAATGTCGTGACTGATTTCGTCCAAAAAGGTACCCTTGATCAAAACTTTATTGGCCATATTAAATTTCTTCTTTTTTTAAAGGATCATACCAAAAATACTTTAAAGCCACAGAAGTAAGCACTACCACGGCAAGAGATAGGGCAAGGGCATTCCATTTTTTGATCATCAAAAAGATGGGCCAGACCACTAAGGCCATTTGCCAGAAGATTCCAATCACCACATTAAACATGTCTCTGCCAAACATCCGATTGGGTAAAAAAGTAGGGTCGTCTTTTTGGACTTCAACCAAAACCGGTTTCCAAAAACCCCAAGGCCTTACATTTTTATAAAAGCTTTTCAGCACTTCGATCTTATCAGGTGGGCTGAGGTAAGACCCCAGTAGGCAACCCAATATGGAAAAAGCAAAAATGATGGGAAAAAAATAAATATCGATCAAATCGCCAAAAAAGATCAACTTTGCCGTAGAAGCCACAAGGCCGGCCAACATCCCCCAAAAATACCCGTAACCGTTAAAGCGCCACCAAATCCATTTAAGTACATTGGCTGTGGTATAACCTCCGTATAGGGAAGCAGTGATCCAGAGGGTAATGGCATTGAGAGAAGTGGCAAAAAATCCAAAAAACACACCAATCAAAACCAATAGAAAGGAGGATAAATAGCCGTAACGGACATAAGTTTTTTCAGTTTTTCCGGGTAATAAACTGTTTTTCAACAGGTCATTGGCAATGTAGGCGGGTGCAGCATTGATTACGGCTGCAAAAGTCCCCATAAAAGCAGCCATAAGCCCTGCCAACAGCAAACCTTTAAGCCCTGCAGGAAGAAAGGTAGCAATGGCGGTAGGCAGTATGGTTTCAAAATCAATCTGAGGGTTGGAGGCCAACTCGGTGGTGAGGAAGACAATGGCCAAAACAGCAAAAGCAGCGATCATCAGATAACGGGGGGAGAAGAGGACAGCAATGGTAAAACCACTCATTTTTGCTGCCTCAAGAGGAGTTTTAGTGGAGAGTAATCGTTGCATATCGTATCCCGGCACGGGTCCGGCCAAACTGGAAAAAAAACCTTTGAACAACATCATCATAAAAAGCGCGCCAATCCACTCAAAACCATCGCTGGCAATTTTTTCATTCAATTGCGGGAGTATGCCCGACCAGTCCAAATCCATCTTCCAACCAAAAAACAACTCGTCCCAACCCCGGGGAACAACCTGCATGATCTCTGCATGACTCACCGCATTAAAAGCAATCACGGCAATAGCGATACTGGAAATGGTCATGATGATGTACTGAAACACCTCGGTTGCCACCACACTCATCATTCCTCCTCTAAGGGTGTACAATGTGGTAATCCCAACAATGACAAGCGCATAAACATTTTCAGAACTGATCGTGAGGAATTTATTTTGAACGGCGAGATCCCAAGGTAAAATGGCCGCACAAAATTTGCCGATACCTTCAAAAAAATAAGCGATAAAACCTATCGCACCTATAACGGCAAAAACAATAATTATATTTTTAGACAAAAAGCCTCCCCTGCCACTAAAACGGGTAAGAATCCAAGAGGCACCGGTCATTACGTTGGAACGCCTGATCCAAACCGCCAAAAATATCATTACAAAAACCTGATTCCAAACCGGCCACAACCAAGGGATCCATGCACTCTTAAGGCCATAGACAAACAATAGGGTAACCGTCCACATTACCCCCGAAATATCAAACATTCCGGAAGCGTTGGACAAGCCCAAAAAATACCATTTGATTTTATTACCTCCCAAGAAATACTCATCCAGATTATTTCTTGCCAATTTAGAAATCCAGAGTCCAACCCCCAGAACAATTACGAAATACGTAATTATGATGGCGTAGTCTAGCCTGTTGAGGTACATAATCAAATGTGATTTTATCTAGCGAATGATCTACCCGCTTTTTCAACTCTAAAAGTTTCAATGTAGCCCCTGTCTTGAAGGGTGACATAGGCGGTCTTTCCATCCTTACCTCCAAAAGCGATGTTTGAAGGTTTTTTACCTTTCATTTGTATCTCCAGCAAAAGCTTTCCTTCTGGGGACAACTTGGCGACCGTTCCTTTACCATATCGTGTGATGTATAGATTTCCTTCAACATCACAACGCATACCATCCATCCCAAAATCATCAAATTGATGGAAAATTCTTTTGTTGGAAATATTGCCCTGAGTGTCCAGATCAAATGCCCAAACCTTTCTTTGAACACTTTCATTAACATACAGTGTCTTTTCATCAGGGCTTACCTCCACTCCGTTGGTCGTCCCCATATCTTTGGATAGAAGATGAAATTGGCCATTTTCCACTTTCCAAAGTTGGCCGGTGCTCTCTTTCCAATTGGGATCTGAAGCAAACATTCGGTCGTTACAACATATGGTTATATCGTTAGGCTGATTCAAAAGTGAATCGTGAGCATAGACACTTACCGCTTTGGTTTGCAGGTTTACTTTCAAAACATTGTGTCCGGTGTAATCCGCCAAATACATGTTTTGATCTTGACCAAAGCGTATTCCATTGGCAGTACTTCCCTCGGGGAGATGCTTAATAAATAAACTAAAATTTCCTTCCGTATCAACTTTCCCCACAGAACCACTGTGTGTTGGGTTAACAAAATAAAGGTTGCCATCTTGGTCGACTGCGGGGCCCTCAAGGCCAGAAGTATATTGGCCTACAAACACTAAATCTTGAGATTGATACTGCACTTCTTTTTGTTCACACGAAAGACAAACGATCAATAGTGTTGTTAGTGTTCCTAATGTTTTAGTTTTCATAAATTTTAATTTCAATTTGTAAATTAATTAATTTAAATTTAAAGCATGATTAAACTTAAAAAAATCAGCTTCATAATCTTGATCTGTCTATGTAGTTGTTCTGACATGAATACGAATAAACAAAGTGTAGACGTACCAAAAATTTCCATCAAAGACGTTTTGAGTTTTGACAATGTATCTAAGGCTTTGGAACAAAGCACCCCGCTCAATAAAGTTGATTGGTTGGAATGGGAGGAATTTCCCTACCAGCCCGAGGTGGGTTTTAGAATTGCTCACTACGACAGTCTTTTGTTCCTTAAATATTATGTCAAAGAAGAACATGTCTTGGCCAGAAGAACGGATCCCAATTCGGCAGTTCACAAAGACAGTTGTGTTGAGTTTTTTGTCGATCCGGCTCAAAACGGAAACTATTACAATTTTGAATTCAACTGTATCGGCACTACACACTTGGCCTATGGTCCCGGACGAGGGAAGCGTACTTTTATTCCTCCTGAATTGATCAAACAAAAAATCAAAACTTGGTCCACGTTGGGCAAGGAGTCTTTTGAAGAAAAATCAGGGGCCTTTGAGTGGGAAATGGTAGTGGTCATTCCCAGCTCCATTTTTACTTACGATGAAGGATTGAGTTTTTCTAAACTGGTTTCCAATGCCAATTTTTATAAATGTGGAGACGATACCACCAAACGACATTATTTGAGTTGGAACCCAGTTAAAACCCCAAAACCTGATTTTCACCGTCCCGAATACTTTGGAATTTTAAATTTTCAATAAAAATTGATAATGATGATGATTGATGGCATGATGAATTTAATGCTGAACAAATTTCGAATATTTTACCTGTTTTTATTGGTAACAATTATAGGTTGTAAAAGTCCAACGACTCAGTCTCCACTTTACCTCCCCCAAGGTTTTGAAGCCACGGTTTTTGTGGACAGTATTACCGAAACTGTTCGCCATATGGCCGTTAATGAAAATGGTGATTTATACGCCAAATTCAAACGCCCCAGCGAAGCGGGTGTGATGGCTGCCATCAGAGACCTCAATAACGATGGGGTTGCAGACTCTTTGGTCAAGTTTGGAGAATACCACCTGCCACAAAGAGGAAATTACTCAACTGCAGCCAGAATATATAAAGGTTATCTCTATTTTAGTTCTCAACTCACCGTCTATAGAATCAAGTTGGATGAGGAAAATCTGGTTCCAATGGGAGCGGCAGAGATCATTGTCCATGACGACCATGCACATGGATCTCACGAGCACATTGGCAAGCCCATTGCCTTTGATGAGGAAGGACATATTTTTGTTCCCTTTGGTGCGCCCAATAATGCCTGCCAACTCCCCAAGAGAACACCTTTGGTACCCGGCCAAGACCCCTGTCCCTTATTGGTGGACCATGGCGGTATCTGGCGTTTTGACGCTGAGAAAATTGGGCAAACCCAAAAAGACGGAGAATTCTATGCCAGCGGTCTGAGAAGTATTGTGGCATTGGACTGGAATACTTCCGACAAGAGCTTGTATTCAGTGATACATGGAAGAGACGATTTACATCGGCTGTGGCCCAATCACTTTAGCCAATGGGAAAGTGCCCTACTCCCATCTG
Organism: uncultured Flavobacteriaceae bacterium; assembly: GCA_938082715.1. Lineage (GTDB taxonomy): Bacteria > Bacteroidota > Bacteroidia > Flavobacteriales > Flavobacteriaceae > UBA8316. The sequence continues at coordinate 82,165 of CALKCR010000024.1, forward strand.
AGGAGTTTGTTAAAATAGAAAAAGGGGATCACTTTGGATGGCCCTATTGCTTCTACGATCAAATGCAAGGCAAAAAAGTACTGGCTCCGGAATATGGTGGAGATGGAACCATTATTGGTCGCTGTGCCGACTACAAAGACCCTGTGATTGGTTTTCCCGGCCATTGGGCTCCCAACGATTTGGTCTTTTACACCGGTGATGCCTTTCCGGATCACTATAAAAATGGAGCTTTTATCGCTTTTCACGGTTCTACCAACCGAGCACCCTATCCTCAATCCAGTTATTTTATTGGATTTGTTCCTTTCGAAAATGGCAAACCCTCCGGGCCCTATGAAGTTTTTGCCGATGGTTTTGCGGGGGTAGACCCTATAGTCAATACCCGCGATGCAGAATTCAGACCAATGGGGATTGCATTTGCTCCTGATGGTTCCATGTATATTGGGGAAACTGAAAAAGGCAGGATCTGGAAGGTACAATTCAAAGGAGACCGAGAAACATTTGGCACAAATGAGTTAGCCCAAATGGAAGAAAGAAAAAAAATGACCCATATCAGAACCCCTGATATTGTGAAGGACAGGATTGAACCCGAAGATTTGGCCATTGGTCAAAAAATCTACAATCAATACTGTATGGCATGCCATCAATCTAACGGTATGGGCGCCTCGGGAAGATTTCCACCCCTCAATGGCACCGATTGGGTAATCGGAGATAAAGAGCGATTGGTTCACCTCATCCTCAACGGAATGGAGGGGGCCATAGAGGTCAATGGAGAGATTTATGATGGTGTGATGCCTCAGCACTCATTTTTGAATGACGATCAAATTGCAGACGTTTTGACTTATATTAGAACTCACTTTGAGAACAACGCCGGAAGTATTTCGGCTGAGGAAGTAGAAAACTTCAGAAAATCAATCAACAAATAATCAAAGGAAATTGAAATTTAAAACTGGAATCATGAAAAAACTAAAATTATTGTCCCTAGCTCTGGTGCTGATGAGTGGATCACTTTTGTCGCAGAACTACGATATCCTTATCAAAGGAGGGCATATTATTGATCCTGTCAACAACATTGATCAAGTGATGGATCTTGCCATCAAGGGAAATAAAATTGCTGCTATTGAAAAGGAAATTTCTGCAAATCAAGCCAAAAAAGTAGTGGATGCATCGGGTTTGATTGTCAGTCCCGGACTCATTGATATGCACACCCACAACTTCTACGGAACTGTCCATAACCGCTACTTGGCCAATAGCTTTTCTGCCGTTCCCCCTGATGGATTCACTTTTCGATCCGGTGTCACTACTGTTGTGGATGCGGGTAGTCCCGGGTGGAGGAATTTTGAGCTTTACAAGTCTCAAATAATCGATCCATCCAAAACCCGAGTGCTCTGCTTTTTAAATATAGTAGGTGCTGGAATGAGCGGTGGACACAGGGAGCAACACATTGACGACATGAATCCTAAAATGACTGCTATGGTCGCCAAACAAAATAAGGATCATGTAGTTGGAGTCAAACTCGCCCATTTTATGGGCTATGACTGGACTCCAACAGAACTTGCTGTTGAGGCGGGTAAAATAGGCAGTATTCCCGTAATGATCGATTTTGGTGGGAGCAATCCTGAGCTTCCTCTGGACAAATTGTTTTTGGAAAAACTCAGGCCCGGAGATATATTTACTCATGCTTATGCTCATGTCAATGGGAGAACACCTATTGTGGCTGAAAATGGAAAAGTAAGAGATTATGTTTTTAAAGCCCAAAAAAGAGGAATTATTTTTGACGTAGGACATGGAGGGGGAAGTTTTCTTTTTGAACAGGCCGTGCCTGCAATCCAACAAGGGTTAAAACCCGATGTCATCAGTACCGACCTTCATACCGGAAGTATGAACGGAGGAATGAAGAACATCAATAATGTTATGTCCAAATTCCTCAACATGGGACTCAGTATCCAAGAAGTGATTGCTGCTACTACCTCACAGCCCGCCAAATACATTCAAAGAAAAGACCTAGGACATTTGAGTGTGGGAGGCTTGGCAGATGTTACGCTACTCAATATCATAAAAGGCGATTTTGGCTTTATCGATACCCAAGGAAAAAGAATGAAAGGGAATCAAAAACTCGAGTGTGAACTCACCCTTAGAGACGGAAAAGTAGTTTACGACCTAAACGGCTTGGCCAGCAGTGACTGGAAATAAATATGAAAACACTCTCTAAATATCTTTTTGCGATCTCAGGTATGACGTTTGTCATCGCTGCAGGACTATATTTATCTGGAAATGTCAGCATGGCCGGAGCGCCATTGATTCTTTTCTTTTTAACCTTGGCTTTAGGCATGAGAGGCAATGAGAACCTCAAGGGTTTCTCCTTTACCGTTTTAATTTTTGCCGCTGTTAGCCTTTCAATGTTTTATCCCGAAGCTTTTGTTCAGTGGGGAGATTTTCAACTTAAAAAACTCATCGTTCCGCTTCTGCAAATCATCATGTTTGGGATGGGAACTGCAATGAGTTTTAATGACTTCTATGGTGTGATCAAAATGCCCAAAGGGGTTTTGGTGGGTTTGATCTGTCAATTCAGTATTATGCCTTTTTTGGGTTTCAGCTTGGCCACCCTATTCAACTTTCCCGCCGAGATTGCTGCAGGAGTAGTCCTTATCGGTTCTTCACCCAGTGGACTCGCCTCAAATGTTATGGCCTATTTGGCCAAAGCCAATGTTGCACTTTCTGTAACACTGACCGCTGTAGCCACTTTAGTGGCCCCCTTTATGACGCCTCTTTTGATGAAGTATTTTGCCGGCGCCTTTGTTCCTATTGATTTTGTTGCTATGATGCTAAGCATTGTAAAAATGGTGATTCTTCCTGTGGTACTGGGCTTGGTTTTTAATCACTTTTTTCACGGCAAAGCCAAATGGCTGGACAAAGCCATGCCCGTGGTATCCATGACTGCTATTGCTTTGATCATTATGATTATCACTGCAGCAGGAAGAGACTCACTTTTGTCTATTGGAATATTACTGATCTTGGCAGCCATCATCCACAATCTATTGGGTTATTTGCTGGGTTACTGGGGCTGCAGATTACTTAAAATGAAAGAACAAGACTGTCGTACCATTGCCCTAGAGGTGGGTATGCAAAATGGTGGGTTGGCCTCCGGAATTGCCCTAGAGATGGGCAAAGTTTCCACCGTAGGGCTTGCCCCTGCTGTCTTTGGACCTTGGATGAACATTTCCGGTTCTTCTTTGGCGACTTGGTGGCGCGACAAAGACCCTGAAAAGAAAAAATAAATTTAAACATTAATCGAATGATCTTAAAAAAATTAACTGCTGTTCCTTTTCTTCTAATTTGTGTTTTGATCCTCAGCAATGGCTATGCCCAAAACCTGAGTGTTGATCAAATGAAATTTTTAACCCCCCAGTGGGAAGGAGAACGTTTTGAGGATGGGAGGCCCAAGGTGGCTTCAAACATCTTGGAACGGATGAAAAAAGTAACCATAGAAGAGGCTTGGGGCGTTTTAAGAAATGAAGGTTTCCACAACCAATTTGAGGGAGGATGGCAACCCTTACACGATGACGTAACCGTTGTGGGCCGAGCTCTTACGGTTCAATACATGCCCAACCGACCCGATGTGGCCGATCAAATCAAACAAAAAGGTTTGGAAGCAGGAGAAATTGGGAACACCAACTCCTGGCCCATCGACCGATTGGTAGAACACGACGTATACGTCGCTGATGGTTTTGGGAAAATTGTAGATGGAACTTTAATTGGTGACAACCTCGGAAATTCCATTTATGCCAAATCCAAAACGGGTGTGGTATTCAATGCCTCGAGCAGAGACATGGAGGGACTCTCCGAAATCGATGGCTTTAATGCTTTTGTTAGGGCATGGCACCCTTCATTTCTCACTGAGGTTATGCTTTTGAGTATCAATGATCCCATCAGAATAGGAGCGGCTACTGTCATGCCCGGCGATGTGGTTCTGGCCAAAAAAGAAGGTGTGATTTTTATTCCTGCCCATTTGGCTGAGAAAGTAGTGGTTACCTCTGAAGTGGTGCGGCTCAGAGACTTGTTCGGTATCACCCGATTAAAAGAAGGAAAATACACCCCGGGACAAATCGACAACAAATGGTCTGAGGAAATCGAGAAAGATTTCTCCAAGTGGATCAGGGATCATATGGATGGACTTCCTGTCCCCAAAGACCAAATTAAAGAATTGATAAAAAAAAGAATGTGGTAATAGTTTAACAATAAAATTTAAAAAGATGAAACATAACGAAAAAAGAAGATCTGTATTAAAGAATATTGGAATGGGAATGGCTGCCTTGTTTGGCGTAGCAAATGTAAAAGCAGCCCCTGCCAAAAGCAAAAAAGAAGTAGTAGGTAAAATCGTTGAAGATCAGAAAATGCCTTTGTTTTCCGGAGCTGTCAGACATGGAAACACCTTATACATAGCAGGAAAAGGAGCTCATTTTGATGGAGACATCAAGACCCATACTGATCACGTTTTGAACGAAGTACAAAAAGAGTTAGAACGAAACGGTTCTTCCATGGAACAGGTTCTTAAAGTAAATGTTTACCTTGCAGACTTGGCAGACTATCACAAAATGAACGAGGTTTACAGGGGTCGTTTTGGTGAAAATCCACCGGTCAGAACCACAGTAGCTACCTACGGGGGTGTTCCCGGAAATTCACTGGTTGAAATCGATTGTATCGCTGCAGTAGATTAAATCAAAAAAATAAAATTATGATCAAAAGAAGGAAAGTACTTCAATCATTAGCCACCCTTCCCTTTGCGGGGAGTCTCCTGGGAGCCCAATCACTGTCGGCTCAATCCAAAACCGCAGCAGTAGTTTCGAGTTTGAGAAGAGATTTTTTCAAAGAACTCGGTCTCAGAACATTCATCAACGCGGCTGGAACCTATACCTCAATGACAGGATCACTCATGCCCAAAGAAGTGATTGAAGCCATCAGCTACGGGGCCAACGAATACGTCAATTTGGATGATTTACAAGATAAAGTAGGAGAACGTATCGCCGAATTATTAGAGTGTGAATATGCAACGGTTTCTTCGGGATGTTTTGGTGCCATGAGCATTGGAATGGCAGGTATCCTCACCGGAAAAGATCCAAAAAAGGTAAAACAACTTCCCAATACTGATGGGATGAAAAACGAGGTCATTATACAAGAATCTCACACCATTGGATATGCCCAAGCACTGACCAATGTCGGTGCCAAAGTGGTCAAGGTAAAAACCGCCAAACAATTAGAAAAGGCGATCACAGACAAAACCTGTATGCTTTGGTTTCTCAATGCTCATACCGACCAGGGCGAAATCAAATGGGAGGAGTTTGTTGCGCTAGGAAAAAAACACAATATCCCTACTTTTATCGACTGTGCCGCAGATGTGCCTCCGGTAGAAAATCTATTTCGCTTCACCAAAATGGGATTTGACCTGGTTGCTTTCTCAGGGGGTAAAGGATTGAGAGGTCCACAAAGTGCTGGTTTACTTTTGGGTAAAAGAGAATATATCGAAGCAGCGCGAATGCACACTCCACCCCGGGGAGAAACCATTGGTCGAGGGATGAAAGTCAACAAGGAAGAAGTTTTAGGTATGTTGGCAGCTTTGGAATTGTATCTTGAAAAAGACCACAACAAAGAATGGGAAATGTGGGAGTCACAGATCCAACTCATCAGTAACAGTGCCACCTCAATAACGGGAGTGGAAACTGAAATTCACGTTCCACCCTACGCCAACCATGTCCCCAGTTTACGCATTCGTTGGGATGAAAAGAAAGTGAAAATAAGTCCTAACGAAGTAAGGAAACAATTGGCGGAGGGCCACCCCTCGATTCAAACCGTTGGAGATTCCAAGAGCGTAGGGATAACCACCTGGATGATGGTACCCGGTCAAGAGCGTATCGTTGCTAAAAGGGTGAAAGAAATTTTATCATCAGCCATTTAAAAAAAGTCATGAAGAAAATTTTATGCATACTGGTTTTGAGTTTTGGGCTTTCCTTGATTTCCTGTGGTTCACCCCAAGCACAAAACAAAACCGTAGAAGTCAAATCCGATTTCAATCCGGAGGCTAAATTGGACAGTATGGGAATCTTACTTCCCCAACCCGCCACTCCGGTTGCCAATTTTGTCAATACCGTTCAAGTAGGAAATTTGCTTTTCCTCTCCGGTAACGGTCCTCTAAAACCAGATGGAAACTTTATCACCGGAAAAGTAGGTGCCGATTTGAGTATCGAAGAGGGATACGAGGCAGCCCGACTGACCGGTATCAATCAAATAGCCATACTAAAAAGCGCATTGGGAGATCTGAGCAGGGTCAAAAGAATCATCAGGGCCACAGGCATGGTCAATGCTGCTCCCGATTTTACACAACACCCCAGTGTGGTTAATGGTTTTTCAGACCTTATGGTTGCTGTTTTCGGTGAGAGGGGAAAACACACCCGTGCTGCGGTCGGAATGGCATCTTTACCCTTTAATATTGCAGTAGAGATCGATGTGATTGTCGAAATTGAATAAAAAACAATCCTTATGAAAAAAGTGATTTTCCTTTTTTCAATGGTGTGTTCTCTTGAGCTTCAAGGGCAAGATTCGCTTTCCAGCCCTCTCAATGATGCTTTGGAGTGTAAAATTGACTCCATTGTTCAAATGGGAATTCAGCAAAAGGCCTATCCGGGGGCTCAAGTATTGATTTTTAAGCATAACAGTATTAGATTCAATAAAAGTTATGGATTTCACACCTATGATTCTATTGTTCGGGTAGAAAACCACCATCTGTATGACTTAGCCTCTGTAACCAAAATTTTGGCCAGCACCCTGGCCTTTATGAAATTGTACGAGCTGTACGACATAGATTTGGATCGTAGGGTTGCGGACTATATTCCACTGATCAAAAACACCAATAAAAAACACAGTACTTTTCGGGAAGTCCTCAGCCACCAAGCCGGATGGTTGCCCTATATTGAACACCAAAATACGGTAAGGCGAAAAAATGGAAAACTGAAATCCAGAACCCTTTCTCCCTCACAAAATAAAAGGTATCCGGATCCCCTCTCAGACTCTTTGTTTATACACAGAAAATATGAGAGAAAAATAATGCGGAGAATCAAAAGAACTCCGGTCGAAAAAATTGGAGAGTACCGATATTCAGGCCTATTGTTTTTTCTTTTGCCGGATATGGTAGAACAGATGAGTGGGCAGCCCTTTGATGAATTTTTGGACAGTCATTTTTACGATCCCATGGGCATAGAGCGATTGACCTTTAACCCCAGTTATGATTATCCAAAAAAAGAAATCGTTCCCACCGAAATGGATTCTCTATTTAGAAAAACATTGGTACACGGTTGGGTTCACGACGAAGCCGCCGGTTTGATGGGAGGCATTTCCGGTAACGCAGGATTGTTCGCCAATGCATCTTCACTGGCCAAATTATTGGAAATGTTTATCAATGACGGGCAGTTTGAAGGAAAGCAATATTTAAAACCGAAAACCCTTGAACTCTTTACATCACGAACTTATCCTAATTCTGACAATCGAAGAGGGCTTGGCTTTGACAAACCCTCGTTGGATTCTATCCCCTCAGAACGCTATCCCTCAGAAAAATGCACTCCAGAAAGTTTTGGTCACAGTGGATTTACCGGGAATTTGGTATGGGTGGATCCCGTTAATCAATGTTTTATGATTTTTCTTTCCAACAGGGTTTATCCAACAAGAGAACAAAAGAATCTTTACCGTTTGAGTATAAGGGGTAGTATTTTAGATGTTGCTATTGAAGAGAATTAACGTTTTAGGTCCTCACCTGCCTATTCCCGGAGTGATCCATGCCCTGCTCTCTTTCCAAATCAACCATTTTTTTGGGTCGAAAATTGAGGATGAATGCCCGGCGGTGCCCGGAGGTAGAATTTCCGCGACTGTAATGAAGCATATGCCCATGGTGAATGGCACAGGAACCGGGTTTTAGGGGAACTGCCATACTTTCTTCCTCTGAGCCAATGCACTGAAGCGCTCCTTTGCCTAGGGGCTGATGGTGTTCCCTCAAGGGCAATTTATGAGATTTGGGCGTGTACCACATACAGCCATTGTCGAGAGTAGCCTCGTCAATAGCAAACCAAATGCTCAATGCTCTTTTATCGGGCATATCGATCCAATAAGCGGCATCCTGATGCCATGGAGTGGGTTGGTTGGTATGCGGGGCCTTGTTGATCAGCATATCAAAATCTAATATCATATCTTCCCCCAAAAGTTGCTGAGCAATCGCTAAACCTTTTTGGTGCATGGAGTGATGGAGTAAATCGGGGTATATTCTTGAGGGAAGCATGATTTGAGTGATGTACTCCTTGTCATTGTCTTCTTTACCGGACAGATCTGATCTCAAATCAGAGGTGTCAAATTCGTTATTGATAAAGGCATCATACGTTTGGGCGTAAAATGTCATGTCTTGAACACTGAGAATATCTTCCAGTGCTAAATAACCCTCCTGTTCAAAAAAATTTAATTCATTGGGGGAGATCATGGTGTTAGTTTAGGTTGGTTTTATAGATTTTTGGCGTATCGTTGTTTCGGCTAAAAATCAAATATTCTTCTCCACGAGCAGAAACGATTTTCTGAATATCCCTGACTTCGCCGGACAACATTAAGCCTGTTTCTGAGGCGTCTTTGAAACTGAACTGCCCTTTTCCATTGCCCAACAGGCAAATGCCCCTGATGGCATCGTAGTGTCCGAATTTTACCCTGGAACTAGTAAAATTTCCACCCATCACAATATCGAGGTGTCCGTCTTGATTATAATCACCTGTGGCCAATCCATAAATGGGAGACAACTGGGTCTCTTTGGGAAGTGCGGTTATTTTAAATTGACCATTCCCCAAATTCTCTATGATACTGGTCTCAAAATTTTTAGCATATAAAACCTTAGAGCCCTCCAATTCCTCGGGAGTAAAAATTTGATCAATGGTCAAATCGGCATATTCATTGTATCGAACAAATCTATTTTTAAGGATGGCCAATTGTTGTTGAATGTCGTCCTTGGAGAATACGGGATAATTTTTTCCTTCATCATAACAAGACAAAATAGGGTCCACAGAACCATTTTTATCGTAGTCTTTTGCGTAGATACCAATGGGATACTCCACAGAGGTTTTTAACTGTGAGTTCAATCCGAAATTCCCGGCCACATAATCCATATCACCGTCTTGATCGAAATCAGCCTGGGCAAGAGTATTCCACCATCCATCAGAGTTTTTAAATCCTACTTCCTCTGAAATGTTTTTAAAATTGCCATTTTGATTTTCGAATAATGTGATGGGCATCCACTCCCCCACCAGCATTAGATCCGGTTGGTTGTTCCCATTGAAGTCGGTCCAAAGGGCATCGGAAACCATTCCAATGTTTTTCAATCCTTCAGCTATGTCATCTGTAACGTCTTTAAAAATTCCTTTTCCGTTATTTTCCAACAGGTAACTGTTGGGTGCATAGGGGTATTGATTGGGTAAAATCCTCCCTCCGATGAACAGGTCTTGATCCCCATCATTGTCATAGTCTGCAGCTTTTACCACAGATCCACTGGAGGTAAAATCAGGAAGATTCTTTTTTGATTTGATAAAGTTTCCTTTTCCACGGTTTATGTAAAGTCGGTCTTTAAGGGCAGGATCTGTTTTTTCAAACTCATTTCCTCCACTCACGACATACAAATCCAAATCTTTATCCCCGTCTGCATCAAAAAATAAGGCACCCATATCCTCTGAGACAGCATCGGGTTGCAGATCAATTTTATTGGATTTGACAAAGCCACCCGATCGGGTTTGAAGGAAAATTCCACCAACAGCTCCCTTGGCACCACCGATAAAGGCGTCCTCTAATCCATCTCCATTGACATCGCCTATGGCGAGTTTTGGCCCCAAGGTGGAGAGCATATGCGGCAACATGATCTCTCTTTTAAAGTCGTTATAGTTGTTTTCTTTATGGATAAAATCAAGTTTAGTGGCTTCCTGAAATAATTTGGTCTTGGAGTCTTTTTCCAGGATCACAGCTTCTACTGCATCTTTTTGAAATAGGGTAAGGGTTTGATTGGGTTGCACATCGGCAATGATTTGCTTTTTTTGATTGGGCCAAATCACTTCTACTTGGTCAACAGCGGTAGATTTGCCAATGCCAAAAATCAGATTGAAATCTACGGAAGACTGATATCCTCTGGTATTCAAAAGCTCTTGCGTTTGAGTCATTCCACCGGCAGTTAGTTTTATCTTGGCCCCTATGCCCAATTTATTTTTCCCTGCGCCCTGCAATGCTATTTTTAAGTAGTTGTTTTGGGTAAACTTTTCGGCATTATTTCTATAAACAAAGGCCTTTTCATCAATGTTATTGACGATCAGGTCCATATCTCCATCGTTGTCTAGATCCGCATAAGCGGCTCCATTAGACAGTGTCTTTTGGTCGAGACCCCAGTCTTTATTCATCTTGGAAAAGGTCAAATCCCCATTGTTTTTATAGGTATAGTTTTCCTCCACCGTTGAAGGCATTTTTTCAATGAGTTCGGTAAGTTTAATTTTTTCTTTGGTCTTTCGCTCATTGATTTTTTCCTGAACCACATAATTCATAAAATCCATGTTGGTATAATCTTTCCTATAACCATTGGTGATAAAAAGATCTTTGTAACCGTCATTGTCCAGGTCGGTAAACAAAGAAGCCCAACTCCAATCGGTATTGGAGACCCCTGAGAATTGACCGATCTCAGAAAAGTAATCTCCCCCTCGATTGAGTTGTAACATGTTCCTCATGGTTTGGTGGTAAAAACCGTTTTTATCCAAGTGACTTAATTTTTCGAAATTATCCGGACCGGAGGTCATTTTGATCCTGTAGTTCTCCTCAGGAAGCATGTCGAGCGTCATTATGTCCGTCAGCCCGTCATTGTTAATGTCAGCAATATCGGATCCCATTGAATAGAGGGAAACATGGCCAATATAATCTTCCAAATTTTCTGAGAAGGTACCATCTCCATTATTCAGATAGAGATAATCTTGTTCGTTATAGTCGTTAGAAATATACATGTCCAACCACCCATCATTATTTAGATCTGAAACAGCCACTCCCAAGCCAAATCCGAGTATATTGGATATCAATCCTACCTCGTCACTAACATCGACAAACTTTCCATTGTCGTTTCTCATCAGTTTATCTGAGTAGGATTTGTTTTTTTGTTTTTTGTGATGTCTTGAAATTTTTCCTAATCCGGCGTATTCTTGAGTGGAGTGGTTGAGAACGTAGAGATCGAGATCCCCATCATTGTCATAATCAAAAAAGGCTCCTTGTGTGGTATAGCCTGAATCGTCCACACCATATTCTTTCCCTTTTTCTGTAAAGGTTAAATCCCCATTATTGATAAAGAGTAGATTTTTTCTACTGTCGGGATTTTTTGCCGCCGAGCGACAAACATAAATATCCAAAAGTCCATCACCATTGACATCGGCCATTGTCGTTCCGGTATTCCACAGTCCTGCTGCAAAGACTCCTGCCTGTTCTGCAATTTCCTTAAACTTAAAGTCACCCTGATTGAGGTATAGCCTACTGCCCACCATATTTCCTGTAAAATAGATGTCAGAAAGGCCGTCATTGTTGATGTCTCCGATAGCAACTCCCCCACCATTATATAAATACCCATAGTTGAGTACATTAAACTGCTCAGTTTCTTTTAATGGATTTTTAAAATTGATCCCTGTCACACTGGAGGGCATTAGGGTAAACATTTTATCAGCGGGAGGTGCACAAGATAGCAATCCGACAAAGAACAAAAACAAAATATTTTTGAGTAATAAGGTTTTATTCATGATGGCTATTTTTTTAATACTTAGATATATACAATTAAAAAAAACAAAAGCCTGTAAAATTACAGGCTTTTATTATATCAATACTAACAATGAAATTTAGAAGTTTGAACCTCCAGTATCCCAATACAACCTAGTATTAATTTCATCAGGTCCACCAAGTTTTGAAACAGCATCAGAATAACCAGATGCATTATTGGTTTTCTCTCCAACTGGAAACACCATTCTCTTCATAAACTCATCAGCAGGAACAACTCCAAAATCAGAGTTACTATCATTTTGATAATTATAAGGAAGTTTTGGGTACCCAGTTCTTCTGTGATCAACCCAAGCTTCAATAGAATTAGTATAGGCAGCAATCCACTTTTGTGTCATGATCTTTTCAAGTTTTTCCTCATTAGTGCCAGTTTCATCCCAAGCAACAGTTGCAGTTATTCTCGAGACAAAATCATTAACATCACCAGTCTCAACAACATCGTCATAATCAAGTGGAGTACCTGAATTATTTGCTAAATAGGCATCAACGCCACCAGCTCCCCAATAAGCGAAAGACTGTTTTACACCTTCCTCGTAGTGGGCATGTGCCGTTAAAGGAGTAGACCATCCTCTAAGGTTAGCTTCAGCTAATGCAAAATGAACTTCTGCTGCATCAATGAGTTTTCTATCAGTAGCTGATTTAAAATCTTCACTAATATTAGAATATGGTAAGTGAAGTGCCTTGGAAACTAGATAAGCACCATTTCTGATTCCCTTGTAAGGGAAAGTCGGATGATCAGCTACTAACGATGCATCTGCAACTGGAGACCAGTATTTAGGAGTTCTAGGATCATCATAACCGCCAAGAATTGACTCCATTGATGCACTCATACGAGTATCATTCCATGAAAAACCAATAGTTACCTCGTGAAAGGGATTTCCATAAAGAGATAGCATGAGATTATCTGCATTAGTAGTTATTAATCCACCTGGATCATTGATTGCTTTTTCTACTTCAGTCTTTGCAAGGGTAGGGTTTACTTTAGAAATCCTCATAGCTAATCTAAGCCTAAGTGAGTTAGCCATTTTAATCCAATGGGGAATACTACCACCATAACTTGCATCAAAATCTTTGAATCCTGAATATGATGTATCAGCTGAAAAAGTAGAGACAATCTTATCTAACTCTGAAAACCAAGTTGTGTAAAGTTCTGCTTCAGAATCATACATTACATCACCTTGAGTCCCGTAATTTGAATAAATAATGGGACCGTGATAAGCACTAAGTCTTGAAGTGCCAAGAATCTGTATTAGTTTTGTCCATTGAACAAACATGTCATACCCACCTTCTTCAGCAATCTGAATAACTTGTCTTCCAGGAGCCATAATACTTCCATAGATTTGGTTCCAATATTGGTGGATCCATCTAGGGTAATAAGTCGTGTTATTTATACCTCCAACAAAAGGAGTTGGCGTAGCATAATGTCTTACCCACGAATCGTTATTAAGATTGTGCATAACCTGGTTTCCACTAATAGCTGCTAACATAGAAGGAAAATAAGCTCCAACATGATTAAAATTTTGTTTAAGGGATTCAGTAGTTATTTGATTAGGATTGGTGTTTAATTCCTCGAAATCATCAGTACACGAATAAAGTGTAATCAATCCAATTAATAATATGTAAAAAATATTTTTTTTCATTTTTATCTAAATTTAGAAAGTTAGTCTTAAGTTCATACCGATTGTTCTGGTAGAAGGAGTTGTAAAATTATCAATTCCTTGAGCATTTCTTCCTGTACTCATTGCTACCTCAGGATCGAACGGTGCCTCAGCGCTATAAAGTAGATTATTACCTATCAAAGATAAATTAGCCCCTTCAATTGGAATTCCCAAAGATGAAACATCAAAGTTGTAACCTATTGAAAGCTGTGTTAGTCTTATGTTTGTTCTACTATATACATAAGGTTCTCCAATACCATTTCTATCACCAAGAGCTGTATACCATTTTACAGGATCTACTGAACTAACAGCTGAACCATTTTCATCAACCGCATTTACAGATACACTACCGGCATCTCTTGCTTCACCTGATCTTTTAGAAACTCCAAAACCATTTAACATAGTTTCAGTGTGGGAGTAGACCTCCCCTCCAAACTTACCATTTATGATAAATCCAGCAGTAAGTTTGTCTCCAAAAGAAAAGTTATTTGACCATCCAATACTGAAATCTGGTTCAGCATTACCTGCAAGCTCATGATCAGTACTAAGTGGAGCACCGTTTTTGTCAATTATGATTCTGCCTTGGGTATCTCTCTTGTGCTTTCTTACATACAAATCTCCAATTGAGCCTCCGGGTACAAATCTAGACTGAACGCCATCTCCTCCACCGTCGCCAAGACCTGTTAGATCTGGATGGATTGAAACAACTTCATTAGTGTTTTTTGTAAAGTTGAGAACAGAGGTCCATGCAAGATTACCCTTTTCAATAATATTACCACTAAGACTTAATTCAATTCCTTTATTAACAATCTCTCCTGCATTAACAAAATAAGTAGTGTACCCTGATCCCGATGGAGCACTCAAACTCAGGAATTGATTTGTACTTTTAATATTGTAAACTGCTACATCTAAACCAATCTTATTATTCATAAACCTTAGATCAAGACCAAATTCAGTAGTTTCAATTAATTCAGGTTCCAAGTCTGTAAATGGTTTTTGAGTGTTTCTATCAACACCACCTGCTGCAGTAACAGTGTTTTGTGGATTAATTCTATTAAAAGGAACTTCGTTACCCACAGATGCAAGCGAACCTCTAACTTTAGCAAAGCTTATAATTTGGGGAAGCGTTACCATTTCCGAGATTATAGCAGAAAGGCCGTAAGAGGGATAAAAATATGAATCGTTACCAGTCCCTACAAGAGTAGAGGCCCAATCATTTCTTCCTGATATGTCCAAGAAAAGATAATCTTTAAAACCAATGACTGCATTTCCAAAAACAGCCTGTTTTTCAACTCTACTTCCAAGAGCCGATTGGACTTGAACATTGGTTGGAAGGTTTTGGAAGTTAAACTCATTAGCATAAAAAAGCTTTCCATCATTACCAGATGTTACTGACACTCCTTCACCATATACATGATGTTGAAGTGATGCTCCAGCAATAAGAGTCAAACTTAAATCATCTGTGAGATTGTCGTTGAAAGATAATATACCGTCAGTGTAAAATAATTCGTCATTTAGCCTTCTGTAGTCCCATCTACCGTTATCACCAGTATTAGTTGGGTTAGAGCTTGCAGCATGTTGTTGCTCATATGATTTATTTGAATAGTCATAAGAAGCTCTAGCCTGGAATGAAAGTTTTTCAGTAAATTGATATTTAATGTTTAAGCTTGATATTGCTCTTTTTATCCTATCATCCTTTGGTTGTTTGTTCAAAACCCAATTAGGATTTGACAAAAAGTGATAATTAGCATATATATTTTGCTTATACATGTTTGTTGCACTATCAAATGTTTGATAGTTTGTAGAAAAATCATTCCAATTTCTTTCTCTAGGGAATGTATACAATGCCACAAGAGGATTTAAATAATAACCTGCACCTGGTCTATTATGGGTTTTTTCGTCTGCTAAAATGATATTAGAAGTTATAGTCATCTTATCATTAAGAAGTTTAGTGGATTGCTTGAAAGAAACATTATTCTTCTGATATTTAAAAGTTGGAATTACTCCGTCAGAAGTCGAATTATAATATGAGAAATAAGCTTTTGTCTTATTATTTCCTCCACTTACAGAAATAGAATTTATGTAATTTGCTCCTGTTTGGAAAAAATCTTCAACATAACCACTATCGTAGTTTCCTTTTGTAGTAGACCAACTGTTTTTGTCACCATTTGTTGCTCCGTAATCATATTGAAGCTCAGGTGTCTTGATTACACTTTCAAATGTAACACCAGAATTAATACTAACTTTAGTAACCCCTTCCTCGCCTGATTTGGTAGTAATCATAACAACACCATTAGCACCTTGACTACCATAAAGCACAGCAGCATTCGCACCTTTTAGAATAGTTATACTTTCTATGTCGTCAGGGTTAATTTGAGATAACCCATCTCCTGTATCATTTCCGCTCCAGACATCTGGCTGACTGTTTCTATTATTAACCATGGGAACACCGTCAATTACTATTAATGGTTGACTGTCTCCTCTGAGTGATTTACTACCTCGAAGTACTATTCGAGTGGATCCACCTGAACCAGAACTACTTTTTCTAATTTCAACACCTGCTGCTCTACCAGACAAACTATTGGCAAAGTTCATATCTCTAGCTTGGGTAAGATTCTCAGATTTTACAGTCTGGCTAGCGTAAGTAAGGGTTTTTTCGTCTCTTTGTATACCAAGGGCAGAAACAACAATTTCATCTAGTGCATTTCCTGCAACCAATGAAATACTGTAAACTGCATCTGAACCAACAGTAATTTGCTGAGATTCATAACCTACAAAGCTAATTTCCAAGGTTTGGCCTTCAGCAGCAGTAATAGAATAATTTCCATCAAAATCAGTTGTAGATCCGTCATTAGTCTCTAAAACAACAACACTTGCTCCAGGAAGCGGTACACCTTCTTCATCTGTAATTGTACCATTTACAGAGTTTTGCGCAAATAAAAAGCCACTAAATAAAAAGCACAGGCTTAAAATTGCATGTTTAATAGTTTTTTGTTTCATAATAAATTTGAATTGGTTTGTAAAAATTCAATAATTGATCTATTTTGGAATAGAATCACCAAATATAACTAATAACTTTTTAAATACTAAATTTTTGTTAATATTTTAAATACTCTTCAAAAGAGGGGCTGAAATCAGGTTCGTAATTAGAAATTTATAGATCAAAGGAGTGTTTTTTATTATTGTTGTAAATTGTGGATTATTAAATTTTAAAGAAAAAATAACAATAATGAATTTTCGAATTCCTCAACTCCTAAAGATATTTTCGCTTTTTAGCATTTTTTTATTTTTACCAAGTTCTTCATCTGCACAAGAACAAAAAATAGCCGAAGAAAGCGTAAAGTATCCAACCTATTACTTTGGTGACCCCAATCCATTACCCGCTTTTGTTTTCAATCCCAAGATATACCCCTACCACAAGTTTCAAGGTTATGAATTTGAAAAATCTGAAAAGACATTTAAAAAAATTACGCTGAAAAATCAATGGATTGAAGTTTCAATTTTTCCTGAGGTAGGCGGGAAGGTATGGGGAGCTATAGATAAAAGCAACGGCAATGAATTTATATACAAAAACGAAGTGGCCAAATTCAGGAACATCGCCATGCGTGGTCCTTGGACCTCTGGAGGCATAGAATTTAATTTTGGAGTAATCGGGCATCATCCAGGTACTGGTACCCCTGTTGACTATAGACTAGACGAGTTACGAGATGGAAGTGTAATGTGCACCGTTGGTGGAATTGATTTGCCCTCCAGAACCCAATGGCGAGTGAAAATCATCTTACCTAAAGATCAAAGTGCCTTTACCACCAAAGCGGTATGGTACAATCCCACAGATACCGAACAAGCTTATTACAACTGGATGACCGCCGCTGCAGCCGCTCAACAAGATTTGGTATTCTACACTCCGGGCGATCAGTTCCTTACCCATGGGGGAATGACAAAAGCCTGGCCCGTTGACCCACTAAACAGAGATTTGTCTCAATACAACCAAAATAATTTTGGTCCCAGTAAATCCTACCACGTTATTGGAGAATACAATGATTTTTTCGGAGGATATTACAAGGATAGCAACATCGGTTTTGGTCATTGGGGACGATACGACGAAATTCCCGGACAAAAACTATGGCTTTGGAATCTCTCGAGAGCTGGAGGAATTTGGGAAGACCTGCTCACTGATTCCGACGGGCAGTATATTGAATATCAGGCAGGGAGGCTTTATGTACAATATTTCCCCGGTGAAGAAAATCCTATCAGCCAAGCTACTTTCGATCCCCACCTCACCGACCAGTGGACCGAAGTATGGTTTCCCGTTAAAGAAATTGGCGGAATCAAAGAGGCATCTCCCTTTGGTGCCATGAATGTTATCGAAACTGACAATATTTTAGAAGTAAAAATCAATGCATTTAAAGCGGCTGAATCCAATATTACCGTTGAATCAGATTATAAAATACAAAATCAAAAAATTAAAACCACTCCCAACAGCAACCATACTCTATCTTTTCAAAAGCCTGCAGGAAATTATTCCATTGACATTCCTGGATTGGAATTGCATTACAATAACGAGCCAGAACTAATCAAAAGGAGCTTTGATAATCCCGAGGTGATTACTCAAAATACACTAGAAAAAACCTTTTTAAAGGCCAAAGATGCCCAGCGATATCGCGATTACACATTAGCAGAGACTTTACTCAAAGAAATTATCCAAGAAGACCCACTTCATCTTGAAGCCAGAAAAGAACTTTCCTTTCTCTACTATAGAAATGGTGATTATGATAAAGCCCTTTCAATTGCCTACGTAGGTTTACAAATAGACGCCTATCACAATGGACTTAACTATACTGCTGGAATTACTTACATGGCAAAAAAAGATTGGATCAATGCCAAAGAACATTTGGGTTGGGCGGGCCGATCAGTGACTTACCGATCCTCTGCCAATACTTTGATGGCGCAAATACATATCATTGAAAAAAAATACAGCGATGCAAAGCATTACAATGATATAGCTCTGAAGTTCAATACCGATAACATTAATGCCCTTTCGCAAAAAGCTCTGCTTTATAGAATTTTAGGTGAAAAAGAAAATGCACTTCAGACAATTTCAGAAATCGAAGAAATTGACCCCATCAATCATTTTGCGGTTTATGAAAAATATTTGCTGGGTGAAAATGACAAAAAAGCGGTTTCCGATTCCCATCGATCGGAATTTCCCTACCAGACTTTCCTGGAGTTGGCCTTGTTCTATCACAACAGAAACAATGATGCGGAAGCCGTTAAAATCCTTGAAACAGGTCCCAAGCATTTGCTCAATTCACTTTGGTTGGCTTGTCTAAATCAAAACCAGATGGCCCTCAGCACGTTGGACAATGAATCCATTGCTTTTGTTTTTCCCTTTAGGAAAGAAAGCCTAAATATGCTGGAATGGGTGGTTGCCAATAATCCTTCATGGAAGGCACAATATCTGAAGGGTCTCAATCTGATGGGACGTGCGCAAATGGAAAAGGGCATTCAAATCTTTAAAGATTTGGGGCAAAAGCCCAATGATCACCTCTTCTACTATGTTAGAGGAATGTTGTTTAAAGAACATCAACTGGCGGGATATCAAAAGGATTTACAAAGGGCCTATAAGCAATCCCCAAAAAATTGGCGGTATGCCTTTGCTTTGGCAGAGGATCATTTTAAATCCGGAAACGCATCAGCCGCTTTAAAAATCATACAGAAAACCTACAAACAGAATCAGGACAACTATTTTGCGGGTATGCTTTTGGCACAAACACTCAATCAGCTTAAAGATTATGACAAGGCCATCGGACTGCTCAAAGATTTAAGAATTTTGCCATACGAACACGCCACCGAGGGTAGAAAGATTTATACCAATGCGCATAACGGCAGTGCTTTGCAAGCAATCATTAAAGGAGATCATACCAAAGCTGCTGAAAGACTAGAGAAAGCCTTACTTTGGCCGGAACACCTTGGAGTAGGAAAACCTTTTGATCCTGAAGAGCGCTGGGAAAGATTTCTCATGGCTTACCTTCAGCATCAAGACCAACAAAGCGAAAAGTCTCAAAAATCGCTGGAACAAGTGGCCAAGTTCTCAAAACAACATTTATTTAAATCCTCCAAAAATCATCTTTTGGGCATCTATGCCATAACACAAACCCAAGGAGAGAAAGAGGCGCAACAATTCATTGCACAGCTATTGGCATCTCAGCATGGATCAAGCCCTCAGACCAATGCCTTGGTTGAATTTTATTATACCCACCCCAAAATGGAATGGAATAAGAATTTTATCGGAACCTTGTCGGAATTTCTCAACTCTAAGTAGTATATTTTTGGACTAAGGGAATTTGGTTATCGTAAACCCATTTTTTGACTAATATAATTCCCAACATTTCTCCCTTGTTCTAGGCCTTCTTCGATGGCCTTTCTGTAGTGAATCCCTCCATACATTCTACTGATAGCGGCCTCTTCTGCAGCATGATTGAATGATTTATAACTGCGAATGGGGAGGTCGTAGGGCAGTTCGGTATCATCATCAAAAGCAATATTGTCTCCAAAGAAATCGGTAAGGATCACAGAGGCGGCACCTGAAACAACAGAATGACCACTGGTATATTCCGGAAAAGGTGGGGTCTGCAATATCGGGTACCAATCTTCATCCAAAACTTGGTTAATCAGGGTCTCGGGACGGATCAAATTACTCCTGTATTTTTCGTCCCAACAACTGATAAACGCATCGGCTATGGCAAGGGCGGTATAGGTATAGGCCGCTACGGTGGTGTCAACATCGGTATTTCTATTACGGGCTACAATTTTAGTGATCCCGATCCAATGCGCACCGGGACTGATCTTTTTTAGGGCAAACATTACATGACCCTTATGGGTGGAGACATAGGGATTGCAATCCCAGAATTTGGCGATCTCCTGTCGTTCGTCCTCCTGATCATTTTGCTGAATCTCACGAACCACCTGGTAAACTTCCAACAACTCCTTGTAAAACGGGGATTCGGGGTCCATAGAAAAAGACGGTGGCGGTTCAGGTTGAAACTGCTCAGAGGAAGTCAATACAAAAGGCCTGATTTTACTCCAATGCGGTTCTATTCCATCCATATAATCCGGAGGAGTAGGTTGCCAGCGGGAGGGACTGTCATAATCTACATGGAACTTGGGGAAAGTACGGGTTTGCTTGTAATTGTCTTTGTCATACCAAGCTTTGATCTCACCTACTACTTGAAGGGCGTAATCGTATGAAGCCGTATAAACCTCGGGGTTTTGTTCTTTCCATTTTTGGGACAAATTATCGGTATACGCTGACATCCTGTTCACAGAAAAGATGAGGTTTTTTCCCACTTCCAAAAAGGCGATCAGGGCGGCAAGCTTGGGGTTTACCAAACTGTCTTTGGCCGGACTGATGCCCTGAAAACCGCTCAATACCTGATCATAGCTGGGATAGGGATACTCATTTGTTTGAGCGAGGATCTCGTAGGCAGCGATGTTGGAATAGGCATAGACCCTACTGGCTAAAGGAGGGGAAAAAATATCGTGTACCATAACAGCGGTCAACTCATCCTGTGCCAAATGAAAATCTTCCGCACTAATTACTATAGTCGTTGGCTGCTTTTGGCAGTGGACAAACAATAACAAAACAAAAATGTACAAAAAGTGGTTTTTCATGAGTCTGTTAATTGACAATTTTTAAAAGCCCATGATCGTTAAGGCTGATTTTTTCAAAATTAGTTATTTTTTGGGTCTTAAATTTACAGATCTTTATCTTTTGAAATCAAAGTTTTTGAAGAGCAGTGTGACCTGTATTTGATTTGGTCTAATTAAAAAATAAATCTGTCGAGTAAACCAGGGGTAAGGGAAATTCAAATTTACTTTGTGAATTTACTCGATTAACTTTTTAAAAAGGAGAGGTTTCTTTTTAGACCCTCGTACCGGGTTCTTTTGACGGCGCTGTTTTTAAAAATGGTCTCAAAGGTGGCCTCGGTGAGTTCTTCCCAGTCTTTTCGGTTAAAGTCCAATATTTCGGGTTTTGGATCAAACAGGGTTTCGTTGTGGGATATTGAAAAACGGTTCCAGGGGCAAACGTCCTGACAAACGTCACATCCAAATGCCCAATCGTCCATTTTGTTTTGAAACTTACCGGGGATCTGGTCTTTGAGTTCTATAGTTAGGTAGGAAATGCACTTGCTGGCATCTATATTGTAGGGGGTCAGTGCCTCGGTAGGACAGGCATCAATGCAGGCGGTACAGTTTCCGCAATGGTCAGTTACGGGGGTGTCGTATTCCAATTCTAAGTCGAGGATCATTTCTGCGATAAAAAAGAAAGACCCTACTTTTTGGGTGATCAGGTTGGTGTTTTTACCCATCCATCCCAGACCACTTCGGGAGGCCCATGCCTTGTCCATGACCGGGGCAGAATCGACGAATACCCGACCGTTGACCTCTCCTATTTTTTCTTGTAGAATTTGAAAGAGTTTCTTTAGCTTATTCTTGATCACAAAATGGTAATCGGTTCCAAAGGCGTATTTAGAGATTTTAGGGGCACCTTCCGCTTGTTGTTCTTCAGTGTAATAATTGAGCAAAAGGGAAACCACGCTTTTGGCTCCGGGGACCAATAGTCGGGGGTCTAGGCGTTTGTCAAAATGGTTTTCCATATAGGCCATTTGACCATGTTTACCCTCTTTTAGCCATTGCTCTAGTCGCGGGGCTTCTTCCTCCAAAAATTCGGCTTTGGAGATGCCACAAGAGAGGAATCCCAAGTCTTTGGCGGTGGTTTTGATTATGTTTGCTCTGCTGGATAAAGACAACATTTTTTTAAATCTTTTCGTTAAAGATTAAGTATATTACCAAATTTAGCGGAAAAATAAAAAAGTAACCCCTTGGAATTTAAAATTATTGATTTTTTGGGTTGAGGATCTTTATTTGAACCTTTTCAATAATATGTGTTCCCAATTTTTTACTAGGCCTACTAATAATAGAAATTAAAATAAGCCTCCCTGATTGTCTTTGATCCTTCCCAGGTGCCGATAAGCCAACTCAGTGACCTCCCTGCCCCTAGGGGTTCTGACCAAAAAACCTTCCTGAATCAAAAAGGGTTCATAGACCTCCTCAATGGTCTCTCCGTTTTCCGAAACTGCGGTGGCCAGTGTAGTGATGCCCACCGGTCCTCCCTTAAATTTATCGATCAGGGTAGTAAGTATCTTATTGTCCATCTCATCAAGGCCGTGGGCATCAACGTTTAGCGCATTTAGAGCGTATTGGGTTATTTCTATATCGATTTCGCCATTTCCTTTGATCTGTGCAAAGTCCCTTACTCTTCTGAGTAGTCCATTGGCGATCCTTGGTGTTCCCCTACTCCTACCAGCAATCTCAATGGCTGCTTGAGAAGTGATGGATACATTGAGGATATTGGCACTGCGCTCCAATATGGTGGACAATAGTTCGGTGTTGTAATATTCTAAACGACTGTTAATCCCAAAACGGGCACGCATGGGTGCGGTCAATAATCCCGAACGGGTAGTGGCCCCGACCAAGGTAAAAGGATTGAGGTTGATCTGCACCGTTCGGGCATTGGGACCCGTTTCGATCATAATGTCGATCTTATAGTCCTCCATAGCGGAATACAAATATTCCTCTACAATAGGACTGAGCCGGTGAATTTCATCGATAAAAAGTATATCTCTGGGCTGAAGATTGGTTAAAAGTCCAGCCAAGTCTCCGGGTTTATCCAGAACAGGCCCAGAGGTCATTTTGATGCCAGCTTCCAATTCACTGGCCAGAATGTAGGCCAGCGTAGTCTTACCCAAACCCGGAGGGCCATGAAACAGGGTGTGGTCTAGTGCCTCCTCCCTTTGTTTGGCCGCTGCAACAAATACTTTGAGATTTTCCAATATACTTTCCTGACCTGCAAAATCATCGAAACTCTCTGGCCGTAAAGCCCTGTCAATATCTTTTTCCTCGGGTGTAAATTGGTCACCAGACGGGTCTAAAAACTCATTCATATCTAACAAAGATAAATGTTTTACCGGTTAGAACTTAGATCCCTTGGAAATGTTCTCCAAACCGAGAAAATCAAGGAGCTTAAGGGATTTACCATTGAGTAATATAAAGCCTTTCTGTTCAAAGTCTTTTAGCATTCTGATGGTTGATTAAATGGTTACCCCATATAACTGGCCATGTTTTCTCTCTTAAGCTATAATTTTAAATTATCCTGCTAATCCAACCCAAATTCTTTATGGAGTTTGATTAAAAAATGAGCCAAACGCTCCATCATTTTATTTTGTCCCATGATGACTATTTGGTCTCCTGTTGATCTGAAGTAGTCGGTAAAAGTCTCCAACAGGTGTTTTATAATGTTTTGGTTTTTTTAAGGATTTCAAAAAACGTTTTTTTCAATAAAACAAACTTCAACAGGGGTGAGAGCCTCGGCCCTGAGGTTGGTGGTTACCCCATTCAATATGCTTCTTATGCCCAATAGTGCACCCTCTTTTAGAAAATGAATGATCTGATCCATTGGCACTCATCTTGGAAATATTACACACGCCGGTTTTGAAGCTGCAAACCCCTTTGAGTAGCTCTTCCTTGTCAAAAATCAAATCTCCCCTATTTAAATAAAGATATTGTGCGTATGGATATTGTACAGAGGTTTGGGGCTGGGAATCCCCTATATCTCCCCCAATGAAAATTCGATTCAAATCAATCAGATTGAAACAAAAAAAGCTACCATTAGGCAGCTTTATATATGTTTGGCATCTTAGTGTTGGAGTTCTTCTTCTCCGTCTTTTAAAGGAATGTGTTGAGGCACAAAGTCCTCCTCGTGTCTGGGCTTGGAATAATCATAAGCCCAACGGTGTACCTCTGGGATTTTTCCTTCCCAGTTCCCGTGAATGTGTTCAATGGGTGCCGTCCATTCCAGCGTATTGGAACGCCAAGGATTTTGTTCGGTAGGTTTTCCATAAAAGATACTGTAGATGAAGTTGTATAGAAAGACCAACTGAGCTGCACCTGCAATCAATGCAAAGACTGTAATCACTACATTGATATTGGCCAAATCATCGAAATAAGGGAAGGCAGTGTTGGTGTAATACCTTCTGGGAAGGCCGGCCATACCAATAAAGTGCATGGGGAAAAACACTCCATAAGCACATACGGCAGTGACCCAAAAGTGCACATAACCTAGGTTTTTATTCATCATACGTTTAAACATTTTGGGAAACCAATGATAGACACCTGCAAAAAGACCATAAAGTGCAGAGATACCCATTACCAAATGGAAGTGGGCTACTACAAAATAGGTGTCGTGAACGTTAATGTCCAAGGTACTGTCCCCCAGTATGATTCCGGTCAAACCTCCGGATATAAAAGTAGAAACCAAACCAATGGAAAATAACATGGCCGGATTGAGCTGTAAGTTCCCTTTCCAAAGGGTGGTTATATAGTTAAACGCCTTGACCGCTGAGGGTATGGCAATCAATAGTGTTGTAAAAGTAAATACCGATCCTAAAAATGGGTTCATTCCTGAAATAAACATATGGTGTCCCCATACAATGGTAGACAAAAAGGCGATGGCCAAAATAGAAGCGACCATGGCACGATAACCAAAAATGGGTTTTCTGGAATTGGTTGCAATGATTTCTGAGGTGATCCCCAAAGCAGGTAACAATACGATGTATACTTCCGGGTGACCCAAGAACCAGAAAAGGTGTTCATAGAGTACTGGCGAACCTCCTTGGTAATGCAATACTTCTCCTTGGATGAATATGTCTGAAAGAAAAAAGGAAGTCCCAAAACTCCTGTCCATGATCAACAACAAAGCTGCTGATAAAAGTACAGGGAAGGAAACCACTCCAATAACGGCAGTGATAAAGAAAGCCCAGATGGTCAATGGCAAACGACTCATGGTCATTCCTTTGGTTCTCAGGTTTAATACGGTTACGATATAATTTAACGACCCCAGGAGTGAAGAGGCAATAAAAATAGCCATAGAAACCAACCATAGGGTCATTCCCAAACCGGAACCGGGTTGGGCTTGAGGCAAAGCACTCAATGGAGGGTAAATGGTCCAACCAGCGGCGGCTGGTCCTGCTTCCACAAAAAGAGAAATAACCATGATGACACTGGAAAGGAAAAACAACCAATAGGAAATCATATTGAGTAATCCTGAAGCCATATCTCGGGCACCGATTTGTAATGGAATCAAAAGGTTACTGAAAGTTCCACTCAGCCCTGCAGTGAGAACAAAAAATACCATAATAGTGCCATGAATGGTAACCAAGGCCAAATATACATTAGGGTCCATGACCCCGTCAGGAGCCCATTTCCCCAAAAGAGCTGACATAATGCCCATGGGCTGTTCCGGCCATGCCAGTTGTAAACGGAACAATAAAGACATGGCAATCCCAATGATTCCCATGAATAATCCCGTGATCAAGTATTGTTTTGAGATCATCTTGTGATCTTGACTGAAAACATACTTGGTAATGAACGTTTCTTTGTGATGATGCCCGTGATCCTCCTCTTCGTGTACTTGCGCTGCTGCTGTTGACATGATCTTAAATTTATTTTAATAGGTTATTGAATGACTTCTGCAAAAGTTTGCTGGTCGGTCATCCATTTTTCAAATTCCTCAGGTGTTTCTACGACAATTTTCATTTGCATATTGTAGTGCGAAGCCCCACAAATTTTATTACAAAGTAACAAATAATCGAAGACATAAGGCTCTAATGCTTCCTCACCTTTTGCAAGAAGCGCCTGACTGTTTTCTCTTCTGATGGCATTGATCTTTTTTACCTTGGCCTTGATGTCATCCGTTTGCCGCATTTCCTCTGTGGTTACAGTAGGGGTAAAGGCAAATTCTGTGATCATACCGGGAACACAATTCATCTGTGCTCTAAAGTGGGGCATATATGCCGAGTGCAATACGTCCTGAGAACGCATTTTAAAAATGACTTCTCTACCGGCAGGCAGGTGCAATTCCTGGACCACTACATCGTCGAATCCATTGGGGTCGGTAGCGTCAATTCCAACAAGATTTTTTCCGTCAAAATCTTGTAAAAATCTAACATTAGCATCTCCTAATACTCCGTCATCTCCAGCATAACGCGCTTTCCAATTGAACTGCTGAGCGTACAATTCAACAACCAGTGCATCATCGTTTTCCTCTACGGTCATGATGTCTGTCCAAGTATACAATCCATAGAGAATCAATCCCGCCAAGGCGATCACAGGAATAATGGTCCATATGGCCTCCAAACGGTCATTGTCGGCATAAAACAAAGCCTTTTTTCCCTTTTCACCTCTGTACTTATAGGCAAAGTAATGCAAAAGAGCTTGGGTGATGGTTTGGGTAAAAAAGATGATGGCAAATGAAATCCACATCAGATTATCATACTCTAAACCGTGCTCTGAAGAGGCATCGGGTAAGAGTACATCTCCCCACTTCCAAAACGAAAACAAAGTGATGGCATAGATGAATATTAAAAAGGCGAACATCAACTGTCCGTTCCAACGATTGTCATCATCGTCTGCTACCTCAGTGTTCGTTTTTTTGGGTTGAGACAATTCAAATATCTTGGTGATTTGCCAAAGGGCAATTGCGATCAACGCTAATACCGTAAGTGTCAATAAAATCGTCATTTATCTTACCATTAATTGTTAATAGTGAAAGCGTTCACTCTCTCCCATGTATGGATCCCCCGCTGCATGAAGTGGTGCTTTCGAAATTTCTTTAAATACAACAAATATGAACAGACCAAAGAAAAAGAGAAAACCTCCAATCTCAGGAACACCAATAAACCATTGGTCTCCAACCGCCGAGGGCATGATCATATTGAATACATCCATATAGTGTCCTAGTAGAATGACAATTCCTGCCATTACAATAAAATAGTTGATTCGCTTGTAGTCGCTGTTCATTAAAATCAATAAGGGAAAAATAAAATTCATGACCAACATACCAAAAAACGGAAGGTTGTAATCCTCAATTCGAGTGATAAAATAAGTGACTTCCTCGGGGATATTGGAATACCAGATGAGCATGAATTGTGAAAACCATAAATAAGTCCAAAAAATACTGATCCCAAACATGAATTTACCCAAATCGTGGATGTGACTGTCATTGACTTTTTCCAAATAACCTTTGGATTTGAGATAGATCGCGATCAAGGCAATGGTGGTAATTCCAGAGACAAACATACTGGCAAACACATACCATCCAAAGAGTGTGCTGAACCAGTGGGGATCAATAGACATGATCCAATCCCATGACATCATGGATTCAGTTACAATATAGAATACCAAGAATGCCGCTGATATTCTGAAATTCTTTTTGTGGTTGGACACGTCACTGGCTTGATCTTGAGCCAATGAAAATTTTCTGGAAAAATAGCGGTAGGTTACCCAACCAGCAATATAAAAAGCCGCCCTTGCCAAGAAAAAAGGGGTGTTTAAGAACCCTGTTTTTCCTTGAATCAATTTATCATGTGCCACCACTTCGGGATCCATCCAGATAAAGAGATGGTTGAAATGCATTCCCGAAAGGGCGAGGATCAGAAAAACGATAATTGCACCGGGCAAGAGATAGGCTGTAATTCCTTCCATAACCCTAAATAGGGCAGGTGACCACCCCGCCTGAGCTGCACGATTGATGGCGTAAAAAGCCAAAGTCCCAAGGGCGATCATCATAAAGAAGAATGCCGCCACATAGAGGGCAGCCCAAGGTTTATTTTGTAGTTGGTGGAGCAGATGTTCGCCGTGGTGATCTTCCGCATGTTCTTCTCCATGAGCGGATGCAGCTTCATGATGGTCCTCATGAGCAGTATCGGAATGGCCATCACCGTGACCTTCACCGTGATGCGCATCTGCAACCATTGCAGTGGCTTCTTCAACGGTCTCGGGAGCAGTTAAAAATCCATAGGTCAAACCTAAAAATCCGACAACCATCAGAGTGATGGAGAAGTTTCTTAATTTATTTGTAAAAGTGTACATACCGTCTTCCAATAAATTATTTAGTTAGGTTTTTTCTCAACTCCATGACGTGCTGGGCAATTTGCCATCTTTCTGTGGCATTGACTTGTCCTGCATGGGAACCCATAGCGTTTCTACCATACATTAATACGTGGTAAATACTGCCGGGGGTAATATCGCGGTCCGCATAACTGGGAACCCCTAAATACTTTTCTCTGGTCATCAAAATGCCCTGTCCGTTCCCTTTGTTACCATGACAAACAGCGCAGTAGATACCATACAATTCTTTTCCTTGTATGAGGTGATCTGCATTGACCTCAATAGGCGATTTCAAGTCCGCCTTGGCCGCTTCATATCCTTCGTTGGAATCCGGATAATCGTAGGGAATCCAACCTCGGTTGATGGAACCCTCAACAGGAAGCTGTGCTTCGATACCGTTGGCAAAAGCATCCGAATCTGCATAGGTTTCATAACCTACAGGTTCGTACATATTGGGGAAATATTGATAGTTGGGTTTCGAGGGGTTGAAACACGACTGCATGCTCAAGAGCAGTATCATAAGCAACCCAAAAGAAGTAGTTCTATTCATGATCGCTCTTTTTTTCAATGGTTGTAATATCAATAGCACCTGTTTCCTTTAACAGTGCATTGAGTTCTTTTTCGTTGTTGTGCAACTCAATTTCGATCAAAAACTTGTCGTCGGTAGTAAGCGGATTCGGGTTTTCAGCTTCTTTAAAAGGCCACAACCTACTCCTGAGGTAGAAGGTGATAACCATCAAGTGAGCGGCAAAAAACACTGTCATTTCAAACATAATTGGCACAAAGGCAGGCATGTTTTCCAGGTAGGAAAAACTGGGTTTTCCACCAATGTTCTGAGGCCAGTCTTCTATCATGATATAATTCATCATCAAAATAGCGACCGAAAAACCAATGCACCCATAGATAAAGGCCATGATCGAAATTCGGGTTTCTTCCAATCCCATGGCTTTGTCCAAACCATGAACGGGAAAAGGGGTATAGACCTCTTCGATATGATGCTTTTTTTCACGGATCGATTTTACCGCAGACAACAAGATATCGTCATCGTCGTATAAAGCGTGTATTACTTGATTACTGCTCATTCGCCGTCTCTTAATTTTTTATATTTCTCTCCCGAGGATTTCAAAATGGTTTTTACTTCTGCCTGAGCGATGACAGGGAAGGTTCTTGAATAGAGTAAAAACAGTACAAAGAAAAATCCAATGGTTCCTATAAATATTCCTATGTCTACAAATGTGGGTGAGAACATGGTCCAAGAAGAGGGAAGGTAATCCCTGTGCAATGAGGTCACAATGATTACAAATCTTTCAAACCACATACCTATGTTCACAACAATAGAAATGATAAAGGAAAAGACAATGCTGGTTCTCAATTTTTTAAACCACATGAACTGTGGTGAGAAAACATTGCATGTCATCATCGACCAATAGGCCCACCAATAGGGTCCGGTCGCTCTGTTGAGGAAAGCATACTGTTCGTATTCTACCCCGGAATACCAGGCGATAAATAATTCGGTAATGTAGGCAACTCCTACAATGGAACCGGTAATCATGATTACTATGTTCATCAACTCGATGTGTTGTACGGTGATGTAGTCTTCCAAATTGGAGACTTTTCGCATGATGATCAACAGGGTTTGTACCATGGCAAACCCTGAGAAAATCGCTCCCGCTACAAAATAGGGAGGGAAAATGGTGGTATGCCATCCGGGAATTACCGAAGTGGCAAAGTCAAAGGATACAATGGTATGAACAGAAAGTACCAATGGGGTGGCCAATCCGGCCAAAACCAATGACACCTCCTCAAAACGCTGCCAGTCTTTGGCTCTACCCGACCATCCAAAACTCAAAAGACTGTATATTTTCTTTTGGAAAGGTTTGATCGCTCGGTCACGGATCATTGCAAAATCAGGCAGTAATCCCGTCCACCAAAAGACAAGAGATACTGATAAATAAGTGGATATCGCAAATACATCCCATAAAAGTGGAGAATTAAAATTCACCCATAGGGATCCGAAGGTATTGGGAATAGGCAATACCCAATACGCCAACCAAGGTCTTCCCATGTGTATGATGGGGAATAATCCGGCTTGTATTACCGAGAAAATGGTCATGGCTTCCGCAGATCGGTTGATGGCCATTCTCCATTTTTGTCTGAACAACAGGAGTACGGCAGATATCAAAGTTCCGGCGTGACCAATACCTACCCACCAAACAAAGTTGGTGATGTCCCATGCCCAACCTACTGTTTTGTTTAGGCCCCAGGTTCCGATACCTGTTCCTATGGTGTAAGCGATACAGCCCAATCCCCAAAGGAAGGCCGCAAGGGCAATTCCAAAAACAATCCACCATTGGCGGTTGGCTTTTCCCTCCACCGGAGCAGCAACGTCTACCGTGACGTCGTGATATGTTTTATCACCAGTTACTAAGGGTTTTCTTATTGGTGCTTCGTAATGAGATGCCATTCGATTGTTTTTTTCTATTTCTAAGATTTGTCCGTATTTCTTACCATAGCCTGATACATGACATTGGGTTTAGTACCCACGCTTTCCAGTAAGTGATACATTCGATCTTCTTCTTTTAAAGCAGCTACTTGACTGTCCTTGTCATTGATGTCTCCAAAAACGACGGCACCATTACTACATGCATTGGAGCAAGCAGTCTGGAACTCTCCGTCTTTGATTGCTCTGCCTTCGAGCTTCGCATCTAAAATGGTTTTTTGAGTCATCTGGATACACATAGAACACTTCTCCATCACTCCTCTTGAGCGAACTACCACGTCGGGATTGAGAACCATACGGCCCAAATCGTTATTCATGTGATAGTCAAACTCTTCGTTTTTGTTGTAAAGGAACCAATTGAACCTCCTCACTTTATAAGGGCAATTATTGGCACAGTAACGCGTTCCCACACATCGGTTGTATGCCATATGATTCTGACCTTGTCTTCCGTGGGAAGAGGCCGCCACCGGACAAACCGTCTCACAGGGCGCATGGTTACAGTGTTGGCACATTACAGGCTGGAAGGCAACCTGAGGGTTTTCTGATGCATTTTCCATCTCACCAAAAGTGGTCAATGAATCGCCCAACCCTGATATATCTTCTTTGGTTTGATCGTCTTCTCCAAAAGTTTCTCCTGAAGAGTAGTAGCGATCAATTCTCAACCAGTGCATGTCTCTGGACTTTCTGATTTCTTGTTTACCGACCACAGGTACGTTGTTTTCGGAATGACAAGCAATCACACAAGCACCACATCCGGTACAGGCATTCAGATCGATAGACATGTTGAAATGGTGTCCCACAGAACGGTCAAAAGCTTGCCACATGTCTACCTCTGGTGAGGTAACTTCGAACTCTATGTGGTTTTTCGAAACTTTCGGTATGGCGTTCCAGTATTCTTTATCCTTGGTGTTGAAAACTTCCAAGGTAGTTTCTTTGATGATGTCTCCTCTACCCATCAGGGTATTGTGCAATTGCACACAGGCAAACTCATGATAACCCTCTGCAGGGGCTAGGGTAACTTGCTGAACCGCATTAAAATTATTGTAAAAAGGATATGCATTCACCCCTACCTGCATTTCTTCTTGCAGGCCTTTTGTTTGTCCGTAACCAAAAGCCAAGCCAACAGTTCCTTGGGCTTGCCCCGGCTGAATCAATACAGGTGCTACTAGGCTTTTATCACCTACAGTCACTTTGGCATAACTCCCGTTGAGTGCACCGTCGGCTACATTTACATTTTTTAGACCAATCTTTTTGGCATCGCCAGCAGAAACGGTCAGATAGTTGTCCCATGATACCCTAGAAATGGGGTCAGGGAATTCTTGCAACCATGGGTTATTGGCCTGTTGACCGTCCCCCATTCCTGTTTTGCTGTACAAGACCAATGACATGGCCCCTGAAGATGCTTTGGATAATGTTTTGATTTGGCGACTTACATCAAACGAAACACCATCGGATTGGATTGCATCAGCTGCCGAAAGAAAACCATCGTGTAAAGTCTTATTCCAGGAGTTTTCTTTAAGTATGTTTTCTGACCAATTGGATTTGATCTCATTATAATATGTACTGTTGCTTCCGGAGAGTTTCAAAAGAACATCCTGAAATTGTTGGGTATCAAAAAGGGGGCGAATGGTGGGTTGTGCCAGTGCATAATGTCCTTTTTTGAATTGGTAATCTCCCCAACTCTCAAGGTAATGAGGTGTAGCAGCCACAAATTGCGCGGCAGCAGCAGTTTCGTCTTCTTTTAAAGCAAAAGTTACAGATAATTCTAATTTTGAAAGCGCCGCAGTAAAAGCTTCGGCATTTGGTAAAGTAAAGCCGGGATTCACTCCAGAGGTGATCAATCCTTTTAATTTACCACTTTCCATATCGTCAATCATCTGATTGACATGTTGGTTGCTTCCTTGACGGATAAACTTCGGCTGCGCAACATCTATTACTTTAGATCCCAAATAATCATTAATGGCCAAAACAACCTCTTGTGCCGCAACATCTTCAATTCCAGAAACAACAACTGCTTTGGATCTGGATCTTTTTAATCGAGTAACGACTTGGGTTACCGCTTTTGAAAACTGAGAACTCAAATCATTAGCAACAGATGTTCCGGTGAGTTGGGCGTATATATGGGCTAGAATTTTTTTCTGGGTATCCGGATCGGTGGGGATTCGCTTGTCCGCATTGGCTCCGGAAAGGGTCATGTTAGACTCAAACTGAACGTGGTAGGACATTTGTGATTTTCTATGATGTTTTTTTGGAACCCTGGATTGGGAATAGCCACTGTCATAACCACCACCTTGCCAATCGCCGAGAATGTCTGCATCTATAGAAACTATGGTTTCCGCTTTTGAGAAATCATAATCTGCTAAAGCCCTTACACCATAAATATTTTCAAAAGCATCTAGAGCAGAACTCGAAGACAGGGTGTCGTATACCACATGACTTACGTTGGGAAACTGCGCAATGAATTTTTCAATAATGCTTTGGGTAGCGGGACTGGCAAAAGTTTGGGTAAGCAAAACAATGGGCTTATCCGAAACCGCCATCGCCTTGAGTTTGGCACCAACACGACTATAAAATTCGCTCCAGTTGATGTCCTCTCCACCTGCTTTTGGCCCTTGCAACCTGTTGATGTCATACATGGACAATACCGAGGCGTGGACTCTGGCATTTCCTCCCCCAAGGGTGGGGGCCTCTTTGTTGTTTTCGACCTTTATTGGCCGTCCCTCTCGGGTTTTTATTATGACGCTCCTAAAGTCGAAGCCATCAGCAATCGCAGTGGCATAATAATTCGCAATTCCGGGGATGATTTGTTCCGGTTGTACCACATAAGGTACTGATTTTATTACCGGACCCTCACAGGCAGCTAAACTGGCAGCTGCTGTGCTGAACCCCACATATTTGAGAAAATCCCTACGATTGGTATTGGATTGACTCATGGTTTGTTCGTCTCCCAAAAACTCGTCTACTGGAATTTGATCGACAAATTCGTTTTGTTCCAGCTTCTGAACCAACTCATTGTCTTTGTCGAGTTGCGCTACGCTTTTCCAATAAACTTTATTTGATGACATAATGCTGTTTAAACGTATTTAATAATGACACTTACCACATTCCAAACCTCCCATCTGGGCAACGGTCAGTTTTTCAACTCCGTATTTCTTGGACAATTCATCATGAATCTTAGCATAATATTCATTATCCTTGACCTTGACGTTGGTTTCTCTGTGACAATTGATACACCATCCCATGGTCAGGGAAGAGTGCTGATACATGACCTCCATTTCCTCAACAGGCCCATGGCAAGTCTGACATTCTATACCCCCCACTTGGACGTGTTGGGCGTGATTGAAATATACAAAGTCAGGCAGGTTGTGAATTCTCACCCATTTCACAGGTTTGGTATCGCCCGTGTAGGCTTGATTATCTTCATCCCAACCCACAGCATCGTATAACTTTTTGATTTCTTTGGTGTAGAACTCTTTGGTGTAACCATTATCTATGTCTTCTTCTCCGTTGTATTCGGCTATATTTTTATGACAATTCATACAAACATTCAAAGAAGGTATGCCCGAATGTTTGGAAACTCTGGCAGAGGAATGACAATATTTACATTCAATTTGGTTGGCCCCTGCATGTATCTTGTGAGAATAATGGATGGGTTGAACTGGCATGTAGCCTTGATCAATTCCTACTTGCATCAGAAAACCATATACAAAATAGGCACTGCTCAACAGGAATCCAATAACCATGAGGAAAATCAGAAAATGATTTTTGGCTACTACCTGCCATAAGGGAGGGCGCTTTTCTTTAACAGGAGGTGTAATATCTACACCACTGGCAACAGCTATTCTCTTTAATGTTTTTTGCACCAAAAACAGCATAACCACCAACATGATAAACACCAATGTCAGGGCTGCTAAGATCAGGTCATTACTGGTGCCTAAACCGGAAGCGGCAGCGGCTGGCTGTTGGGTTACAGTTGTGGCTACTGGAACAGGAGGAGTATAATCCGTGTAGGCTATGATATTATCGATGTCAGCATTCGACAACATAGGAAAGGAATTCATGGCCACCTTGTTGTACTCTTCCCAAACAGCTACTGCTTGTGGATCACCATCTTTGATCATGGCCGAACTGTTCTTGATCCAACTGTATAACCAATCACGATCATACTTGGCAGAAACTCCTTTTAGCGCTGGGCCAACCGCTTTTTTATTCAATTTGTGGCATGACGCACAATTGGCATTAAAAAGCTTTTTCCCGGCCTGAACATCTGCCTCTTGAGCAAATGATGTGAATATCGAAAAAAGAATAAATGCTAAATTCAACAGGACATTCAGCCTTAATGAGGGTATATTTCTAAGAGAAACTTTATTTGGTTTAATTGGTAGGGACAACAATGTGTGTTTTCTAAAATCCGTAGCAAATTTAAGTCATAGACTTGTTAACTTAAAACCTCCGATTTAACATTTTTGTAATTTATACCAATTCTAAATAGTTGTTTAATTTAATCTCTGATTTTTAGGACTGTTTTTGGTTTTTTTTGTTCTTTTGTGCTATGACAAAACCTTTGATTTACCGGATATGTAGCACTATTTTCGTGCTGTTAACCTTGCCTAAACTCAGTGCGCAATCGGCTACAGTAAAAATTGAACAAGATTCAACCATCACAAAACTGATGGCAACCAAAATTGAGATCGATACCGAGAATTATTCCTCAAAGTTTTATACCATACAGTTGTTTTATGGAGATAACAAGCGTGCACAGGAACTATTCGAAAATTTCAAGCAAAGTTTTCCGGATTGGGAAGTAGAGCTGAGTTTTGAAACCCCCAATTACAAAGTTCAGGTAGGCCGATTTAAAAACTATTACTTTGGACTGAATAAATTAAAAGAGATAAAACGGGTTTACCCGGCTGCCTTTCTCCTGGAGATCAAAGATTAAAGCTTCTTTTTGACGGCTACCTCTTGGAAGCATTCCAACACATCTAATTCTTTGATGTCATTGAAATTTTTGATTTGTATACCACAATCATAGCCTTTGGCCACTTCCTTGACATCGTCCTTGAATCGCTTGAGTGAAGCAAGGTTTCCAGAGAAAACAACCACTCCTTCACGAATCAAACGAATGCCGGAATTGCGGTAAATTTTTCCACTGGTCACCATACAGCCTGCAATGGTTCCCACCTTTGATATTTTGTATGTTTCTCTGATTTCGGCAGCACCCGTAATTTCTTCTTTCATCTCCGGAGATAACATTCCCTCCATGGCATCTTTTACCTCGTTGATGGCATCGTAGATGATAGAATAGGATCGGATATCGATTTCTTCCTTGTCTGCTATGGCTCTTGCATTACCCATTGGCCTTACATTAAACCCTATCACGATGGCATCGGAGGCTGAGGCAAGCAATACATCGGACTCAGTTATGGCTCCTACGCCTTTGTGAATAATGTTCACTTGTATTTCGTCAGTAGACAGCTTTTGCAAAGAATCTGTAAGGGCTTCTACAGAACCGTCAACATCTCCTTTTAGGATCATGTTCAACTCTTTGAATTCTCCCAGAGCAATCCTTCTTCCAATTTCATCCAGGGTAATGTGTCGCTGTGTCCTTACGTTTTGCTCTCTTAAGAGCTGAGTTCTTTTGGCGGCAATTTGCTTGGCTTCCTTTTCGTCCTCTAGGACGTGGAAATTGTCCCCTGCCTGAGGAGCTCCATCCAATCCTAAAATCGAAACCGGAGTTGAAGGGGGAGCCGATTCCAAATGATTTCCACGTTCATCGAACATGGCTTTGATCTTCCCGCTGTGCTTACCCGCCAAAATATAATCTCCAATTTTCAGGGTTCCTGTTTGAACCAAGATGGTGGAAACGTAACCTCGTCCCTTGTCCAAAAAAGCCTCCACTACGGTACCTTTGGGCTTTCTGTTGGGATTGGCTTTAAGCTCCAGAATTTCTGCTTCGAGCAATACCTTTTCGAGTAGTTCATTGATCCCTGTACCTTTCAGGGCTGAGATGTCTTGAGATTGAATTTTACCACCCCACTCTTCTACCATCAAATTCATCCCTGCCAAGGCTTCTTTGATTTTATCGGGATTGGCATTGGGCTTATCCACTTTGTTGATGGCAAAAATCAAAGGAACCCCAGCAGCTTGAGCGTGGCTGATGGCTTCTTTGGTTTGTGGCATGATATCATCATCTGCGGCAATCACAATGATCGCAATATCTGTAACCTGCGCTCCTCTGGCACGCATGGCCGTAAATGCCTCGTGTCCCGGAGTATCCAAGAATGTTATTTTTTGATTGTCCTTGAGCATTACAGAATAAGCCCCAATGTGTTGGGTTATACCACCCGATTCCCCGGCAATCACATTTTCCTCACGGATGTAATCCAATAAGGAGGTTTTACCATGGTCAACATGACCCATTACGGTGACGATGGGGGCACGTGACTGCAGATCGCTTTCTTGGTCTTCCTCTACTTCTATGCTCTCTTCCAACTCAGTTTTGACAAATTCCACCTGATAGCCAAACTCGTCGGCAACAATACTTAAGGTTTCTGCATCCAGTCGTTGGTTCATGGTCACCATGATACCCAATGTCATACAAGCAGAGATTATTTCTGTGGAGCTGATTTCCATCAAAGTAGCGATCTCCCCTACAGTAATAAATTCTGTGACCTTCAAAGTTTTACTACTGGCCTCTTGTTCGGCCAGTTCGGTCTCCGACTTTTGACGGTGCTGATCTCTTTTGTCTCTTCTGTACTTGGCCCCCTTAGATTTATTGGACTTCCCTTGAAGTTTCTCTAAGGTTTCACGAATTTGTTTTTGTACCTCTTCATCCGTAGGCTCAGCCTTTTCGGTCTGTGAGTTGGATCGGTTTCTTTGGGAGGGCTGTCTGTTTTGATTGTTTGCGTTCCTAGAAGAAGGTTTGGGTGAAGACTCTTTACTGATTCTTTTTCTTTTGCGTTTTCGCGCTTCTTCTACTCCTTTTTCTTTCTTTTTGAACTCATCCAGATCGATGGTCTGACCAGTTTTCTTTGGGCCGGTAAGGGTTTTGTATTGTGTTTTTATGGCGTTGGAATCACCGGCATCTGTTGGCGGTCCAGTTTCCTTTTTATCCTGCTCGGCTTTGGACTCGCTTTCGGATTTTACGACTGTTTCTTTTTTCTCTTCGGCCAGCGGAGCAGCTTCCTGAGCTTTTGGCTTCTCGACCTCTTTCACAGGAGCGGGTGCAGGCTTTGACTTGGGCGGATCAAGATCTATTTTCCCTAGGGTGATAGGCTTGTTGATCGAGGCCTTGGCCTTGATGATTTCCTGTCGTTTCTGCTGTTGTTCCAACCGCTCTTGCTCCTTCTTTTCTTGAAGAATTCTCAAGGACTCCTTTTCCTTCTTTTTCTCCTCACTGACCTCGTGAGAAGCATCTTTTTTGGATTTATCTGTCTCAAACTCATCCAAAAGTATTTGATAAATGTCTTTGGAAATCTTGGAAGTCGGACGGCCTTCAATTTCAATATTTCGCTGTGCCAAAAACTCCACAGCACGATCGAGAGAGATATTTAATTGTCTGAGCGCAACATTTAATCTAATGGTCGAAATCTCTGCCATAAATCTAATTCCTTGTTAAAAGTAGGAAAAATCCCTACGTTTATTCTTCAAATTCTGCTTTTAAAATTCTAATGACCTCAGCAACGGTCTCTTCTTCAAGGTCGGTTCGCTTGATCAGATCCGCTGTATCGAGTTCCAAAATACTTTTGGCGGTGTCAAGTCCCACTTTATTGAATTCTTCGATGACCCAAGCGTCAATTTCATCTGTAAATTCAGTTAATTCAACATCTTCTTCTACTCCCTCACGGTATACATCAATTTCGTATCCCGTTAGCTTTCCAGCCAAACGGATGTTGTGACCTCCTCTTCCTATGGCCTTTGATACCTCTTCGGGATTGAGGAAAACCTGAACTCTTTTGGTGTCCTCGTCAATCTTCAAAGAATTAATTTTGGCGGGACTCAAGGCTCTGGTGATGAACAATTGCAGGTTGTTGGTGTAATTGATCACATCAATATTTTCATTTCCAAGCTCTCTCACAATGCCGTGAATACGAGAACCTTTCATTCCAACACATGCGCCAACTGGATCAATGCGATCATCATAGGAATCCACAGCCACTTTGGCTTTTTCTCCAGGAATTCTAACGGCTTTCTTAATGGTGATAAGACCATCAAAAACCTCCGGGATTTCTTGTTCAAATAACTTCTCCAAAAAAACAGGTGAAGTACGTGAAAGGATGATTCTGGGCTTGTTACCTCTCAACTCCACCACATCAATGACACCCTTTACATTGTCCCCTTTGCGGAAAAAATCATTGGGTATTTGACGGTCTTTGGGAAGAATAATTTCGTTCCCGTAGTCGTCCAACAAAATCACCTCACGGTTTCTGATGTGGTGCACCTCGGCAGTGAAAAGTTCCCCGGTACGGTCTTTAAATTGATTAAAAGTATTCGTACTGTCGTGTTCAAATATTTTAGAAATGAGGTTTTGTCTCAATGTTTGAATAGATCTTCGCCCCAAATCAACGAGTTTTACCTCTTCGGAAACATCCTCTCCAACTTCAAAATCAGGTTCGATTTTTTGAGCCTCTGCCAATTCAATTTCTTGATTGGGATCCTCAACTTCGCCATCCTTGACAACGATTCTGTTTCTCCATATTTCCAAATCACCCTTGTCTGGATTAATGATGATGTCGAAATTTTCATCTGAGCCAAATTTCCTTTTGAGGGTATTTCTAAAAACCTCCTCTAAAATCACCATCAGGGTAACCCTGTCTATTAACTTTTCGTCTTTGAATTCTGAAAAAGATTCTATTAATGCTAAATTTTCCATTTCTGAATATTAAAATTTGATCATCACCTTGGTTTGACTGATTTCGTCAAACGTTAGGGTTTTATTTTTAGTTACTGTTACTTTTCCTTTTCCGATGGGCTTGGGTTCCCTTTGCTTCCATTGCAATTCGATGGCATCCTCTTTTACATGGGTCAACTCTCCCTCAAATTTCAATCCCTCTGTAGATATGACTTCAAGTTTTCTCCCCAGATTTTTGTGGTATTGTCTTGGAAACTTCAAAGGACTTCCCACTCCGGCAGAGGCCACTTCCAGACTAAAATCCTCCTCATCTCTGTCCAAAAAACCTTCGATGGCTCTGCTAATTTTGATACAATCTTTAACATTGACTTCTTTGTCACCGTCCAAAATAACCTTGATCGATTTATCGGAGGATATTTTGAGATCTACCAAAAAAATGTTGGGGTGCTGCTCTAAAGCCAACGACAACAAATCTTCAACTTTTTGATTAAAATTCATTTCAAAAAAAAGAGGGACTCTATGGTCGCCTCTGATTGTTTTTCATAATGCACTGCAAATATAACATTTTTAATCATTCCAATGTTTTAACTTTTATTGGTTAATTTTGGTTGGATTCATTTAATTAAGCGTGATTTGAAAATAAAAATTGTTTTACCCACAATGGGGGTTTTGGCATTTATTCCCTTTTTGCTGTTAAAATCGCCCTCAATGCCCTCTTACAATCCTGAAAGAGATTATTTGGATATGGAAATTCCCATACTAGAGGCATTCATTACAGCCCAAGACAGCAGTGTGATTGAACTGCCCGAAGGTCACTATCTTTTTTCTCAATCTTTGATTTTGGACGGTAAGAAAAATATTACCCTGCGGGGCAAGGGTATCGAAAAAACAGTACTATCCTTTAAAGGACAAAAACAAGGGGCAGAGGGAATCAGGATTTCCAACTGTAAGGACCTAACCATCGAAAACATGTCCATCGAAGATGCTGCTGGAGATAATCTAAAAATCACGGATTCAGAAAATGTGATCATGCGGAACATTCGCTCGGCATGGACTGGAGAAGTCTCGACACAAAATGGAGCCTATGCCTTGTATCCTGTTTTGTGTAAAAATCTACTGATTGAGGGCTGTGAAGCCATAGGGGCTTCGGATGCTGGTATCTATGTTGGGCAATCTCAAAACGTAACGGTAAAAAACAACAAAGCGTACTACAATGTAGCGGGCATCGAAAGCGAAAACAGCAGCCAAGTTGAAATCTACAACAATAAGATTTATCAAAACACCGGAGGGCTGCTCATTTTCAATCTCCCCCACCTGACCGTTTATGGTGAAGATGTCAAGGCCTATAACAACCACATTCACGACAACAATTTGAAGAATTTTGGAGTAAAGGGTTCCATCATCAGCACTGTCCCCAGAGGATCGGGTGTTATCATAATGGCCACCAAAAAGGTCGCCCTGTATGAAAATAAAATTGAAAATCACAAAACCATCAACAGCTCTATTGTCAGCTATGAAATATATGTCCCTCCCAAAAACAAAAAGAAAAAAAAGAAAAAGAAGGCACTCCCCAACGGAGTCAGACAGGTAGAAAATGATTACGAAAGCGACACCCAGTACAGTGCTTATCCGGGAGAAATCCTTATTTACAACAACCAATTCAAAAACAAACATTGGTTCCCCGCTTTAGACAACGATTTTGGTAAATTATGGGTCTTCAAAAATGGAATGAAAATCCCTGACATCGCCTATGACGGTATTTTACCAGAAGACTATTACATTCAGGGCCAACAAATAAATCCTCAATACAAAGTTTGCATCCAAAATAACGGGACAATTAACTTTGCCAGACTGGATGCAGCGAATGATTTTAATGAATTCTCTAATGACGTTGGAAATTATGAATGTGAAGTTGAATTTGAAAAATCCATCTAAATGTCATCCCTGAAATATTTTTCTTTATTGGGGATCTCCCTGAGTTTTTTGGTTTCTTGCAAAAACAATTTGGAAAAAGGAATCGCGCCCATAGCCAGAAAAGTAGTCCCCAAAATGGCCATCACCAAAGACCGACCCAATGAAATCGCCAAGCTTTCGGAATACCCCTTTTTTGAGGGTAAAATTGCTGATCTTAAGCCTGCCAAAAATGTTTATGAATACAAACTTAACAACGCCCTTTTTTCAGACTACTCTCACAAAAAAAGATTCATCTATTTCCCCAAGGGGACGAAAATGTCTTACCGCCCCGAGGGAGTAATGGAGTTTGATGTTGGTAGCATCATCATCAAAAACTTTTACTATCCTTTAGACTTCACAAATCCGGAGGGTGAAAAACAAATCATAGAAACCCGTTTGTTGATCAAAGAGCAAAATCAATCATGGAAAACCCTTTCCTATGTCTGGAACGAAGAGCAAACTGATGCTTTTGTAAACATCATTGGGGGAGAAACTCCGGTAAACTGGATCGATCACAAGGGAAAAAGTCAAAACCTAAACTATGTAATTCCCAATCAAACCCAGTGCAAAAGCTGTCATATGTTGGGTAAGGAAATTTCCCCTATTGGTCCCATTGCGGGTCAGCTCAACCGAAAAAACATCTATCAGGGAATGGTTCATGACCAACTGGAGTACTTTGTTCAAAAAGAAGTTCTTGCGGGACTTCCCCACAAAGATAAACGTCCGCGCTTTGCCATTTGGAACCAAAAAGATTCAGGGACTCTTGATGAAAGGGCCAAAGCCTACCTTCACATCAACTGTGCCCATTGTCACAATGACCTTGGCCCGGCCAAAAATTCAGGGCTCAACCTCACCTACCACGAAAAAAACAACCGCAGAAGGGGGATATTCAAACCACCCATTGCCGCTGGTAAAGGGTCGGGAAATCTCAAATTCAGTATTGTCCCGGGTGAACCCGAAAACTCCATCATGATTTACCGTTACAACAATACCGACCCTGGAATTATGATGCCCGAAATTGGACGAAAAAGTGTCCATCAAGAAGGTTTGGCTCTCTTGGAACAGTATATTCGCTCTCTGGAAATGTAACCTACAATTTCTATAATCAATATCTTTTCTTTGGCACTATTTTGATTTATCTTTGAATTGAATTGCTATGATCATCATTTTGAATGAATTTTTATAACTCAAGGACAGGAGTATTATTTCGTCAGGCCCAATCGGCAGATCAATCCCCTTTTGAAAAACTATTTGAAGTTTTTAAGGAATTGATTACCCATACCTCAGGTGATTTTGATGAAGCCATCGACTGGCTTCGTGAACTGGACGAGGAGTATCAACTGACAGATGAGAATTATACCATCGACGATTTTATCGAAGACCTTTTGGACAAAGGCTTTATCAAAGCCGTGATCAAACCCGATGGCAGTGAGCGATCCATGGGAATCACCGCCAAGACTGAAAAACTCTTGAGAGAATACGCCTTAAAGGAAATTTTTGGAAAGTTGAGAAAGACAGGATTGGGCAACCACAATACCCAGCATCAAGGAGCAGGCGAGGATAAATCCGGAGAGCTCAGTAGCTTCCAATTTGGAGATTCACTGGAGAACATCGTTTTGACCGAAAGCATCAAAAATGCACAAATTCACTCGGATATCGGTGACTTTCAAATTACCGAGGATGACCTGGTAGTTGAAAAAAATCATCACAAATCACAGATGAGTACAGTCTTGATGATTGATATCAGTCACAGTATGATTTTGTATGGCGAAGACCGAATTACCCCCGCCAAAAAAGTAGCCATGGCTCTGGCAGAATTCATCACCACCCGCTATCCCAAAGACACCCTGGATATTTTGGTGTTTGGAAACGACGCACGACCCATATCCATTAAAGAATTGCCCTACTTGCAAGTGGGGCCTTACCACACTAATACCGTTGCTGGTTTGGACCTGGCCATGGACATGCTCCGAAGGAAAAGAAACACCAACAAACAAATCTTTATGATCACAGACGGCAAACCCAGTTGTCTTAAAATGCCCGATGGAAGCTATTATAAAAACAGTGCAGGACTCGATAGATCGATTGTAGAAAAATGTTATTCGATGGCTCGGCAAGCCAAAAAAATTAAAATCCCAATCACCACCTTTATGATCGCCTCTGACCCCTATCTCAAACAATTTGTTCAAGAATTTACAATGGCCAATAGCGGAAAGGCTTTTTATACCGGACTCAACAACCTCGGTGAAATGATTTTTGAAGATTATGAAAAAAACAGAAAAAAACGCTTTGGATAACCCATGGAAAAACCAAAAATAACAACACTCAAGGAGCTCAAAAAAAATAATTACCAACCCAACAGCATACAGGAGGAACTCGCCAAAAATCTCAGGGAAAAAATCAAAAAAGGGAAAACCACTTTCGAAGGACTGATCGGTTATGAAAACACAGTGATTCCGGAGGTAGAAAGGGCTATACTCTCTGGCCATAACATCAATCTCTTGGGACTCAGGGGACAAGCAAAAACACGACTGGCCAGACAAATGACCGAACTCCTCGATGAATGGATCCCAGTAGTTGACGGATCTGAAATCAACGATGATCCACTACAACCCATTTCCCGCTGGGCCAAAGAAATCATTGAAGAAAAAGGAGGCAATACCCCTGTAAGTTGGATGCATAGAGCCGAACGCTTCTTTGAAAAATTAGCCACACCCGATGTTACGGTAGCCGATTTGATCGGCGATGTTGACCCCATCAAAGCCGCAACACTTAAACTGAGCTATGCCGACGAAAAAGTAATCCACTATGGAATGATCCCCCGCGCCCACAGGTGTATTTTTGTGCTCAACGAACTTCCGG
Source organism: uncultured Flavobacteriaceae bacterium (assembly GCA_938082715.1). GTDB lineage: Bacteria > Bacteroidota > Bacteroidia > Flavobacteriales > Flavobacteriaceae > UBA8316. The sequence goes on from CALKCR010000024.1 coordinate 126,851, forward strand.
ATTTACAGGCAAGGATACAAGTAGCGCTCTTCTCCATTTTACAAGAAAAAGAAATTCAAATCAGAGGCTTCAAACTACGACTCCCGCTCGAAATACAATTTGTATTTACCGCCAACCCTGAAGACTACACCAACAGAGGGAGCATTGTAACCCCTCTCAAAGACAGAATCGGTTCGCAGATTTTGACTCATTATCCTCACAACATTGAAATTGCAAAAAGGATTACCCAACAGGAAGCCGCAATCAGCAAGGAAAATCAAACGCAAATTCACATCCCTGAGTTGGCCAAAGATCTTTTGGAACAAATTGGTTTCGAAGCCCGTAAAAGTGAGTATGTGGATGCCAAAAGCGGAGTGAGTACGCGCATGAGCATCACAGCTTTTGAAAACCTGATCAGTACCGCCGAAAGACGATTACTGATTACCCACGATGCCAAAACCTCTATCCGAATGAGTGACTTTCTGGGAGTCATCACCGCCATCAATGGGAAAATAGAATTGGTCTACGAAGGGGAACAGGAAGGTGCCGGCGAAGTCGCTTATCATTTGATTTCGAGTGCCATCAAAAGCCTATTCCCGCTTTACTTTCCCAAGATCGAAAAACTTGGAAAACCCAATGAAGAAGGCCCTTATGATCAACTTTTAGCATGGTTTTTTAAAGAAAATGAACTCTTTGTCGAAGACGATACAAATGAAAAAAACCACCATAAAGCTTTGGATTCCATCCCGGAAATCGAAAAAATCATGAAAAAGTTTCAATCTGAACTGGACTCAAAAGATTATTACTTTATGGTCGAATTCCTATTGTGGGGGCTAGAAGCAAATCAAAAATTAAATAAACTCAGAACCTTTGAAGGAATACAGTTCAAAGACTCATTAGGAAGTTTTATCAACCGCCTTTAAATTTTACTGCGCATTGAATCAATGGAAGTAGTCGTAAGGACTTTTAGGGTTTTGTCTCTTACCTGCCCAAAAACATTAGCGTTGATTACTGGCTACCCTTATTCGGTCTGTCTCCCAAGTTGGGCCCCATAGGAAACTGGGGATTGGAAATTGAAAAGAATGCCATAAAAGTAGATCACACCTTGGACTATAAAACCAATACTCCCGGTATTTTTGCCGTAGGGGATGTCAACACTTATCCAGGTAAACTCAAACTCATTCTCTGTGGTTTCCACGAAGCCACATTGGCGGTTCAGTCTTGCTACAAAATCATCAATCCTGATAAAAAATTCAATATGAAATACACCACTGTACAAGGCGTACAGGGTTTTGAAAAAGTGGTATAAAACCGCTTAAAGTCTGGATTGAATCACGGCTACGACACCTAGTACAATACAAACCAAAACAGAAGCCAATACTAAATTACCTACACCCATTGTTTTTGTTTCAAAGATACTATTAATTTGAGATTTCCAAAGAATCCACAGCAGGAAGCGTACTCTTTTCAATGTTGATTTCCAGAGAGTCAACATTTGAAAAACTTTGAACTTCCGAAGGAATTTTCAATTGCTGATTGACATCCCAGTTGGCCCTCAACTCAATTGTATCCGGAGAGTAGTAAACCATTTCCGGTTGAATTTTTTTTAAGTAGTTTCCGGTATCCCACTTTTTATTACCGTTTTTGTCTTTGATGTATCGAAACAAATAATTTCCCGGCAGAAGATATTTGAATTCATAAAAATCCAATTCATTGGATACATCGAACCTTCTTAGGCTTTCTCCTTTGAGGTTGACCAATTCCAATATAAAGGGATCATTATCCTCTCTGATGATTTGCAAGAAAATATTGCCATAATCCTCAATGGGTTTGGTTTTCACACCAAACTTTAGGGTGTCGTGGGTATTTCCCCAAAAGTCTATCAAAGCATTGGGGTACAATTCGACTTTGTAATCGTCATTGGGCAACCAATCGTAAAAAAGATACAGCCTGTCGTAGTTTTTATCCAAAGATGCCTTAAAAGGAACCGCCAGCGAATCCAATCCTTTGATGTTGATCAAATCCAAATTGATTTTGACCAAAGGCAAATTGGATTGAATCTTAAAGCTGTCCAACAAGCCCATTGATGATTTGGTGAAGGCATTAATCACCAAAGAATCCCGCACTTGTTTTTTGAACTTTAAGTTGAACAGACGGGTGGTGTCTTTTTCTTTGATACCAAACTTTAACGAATCCAATTTATCTCCTCTAAACCAGAAATTTAAAGTATCTGTTTTACGGTTCTTATTGATCAAATACCTAAAATTACGGGGCACTTTACTTTTCACCTCAATGGCATCTATGTCAGCTTTGCCATAATACCCAAAACCTATTTGGCTGGTGTTGATAAAAAAGGGCCTTGTCCAGAATAGATTAGTAATTTCTTTAAAGATCCTGAAATTGACAATACTGTCCCCCGGCAGGGTGATCGGCTTTTCCAAAAAACCTATTTTATCTATATTTTGATCGAATAAATAATTTCCGCCTACATCCTTGATCGCGATAATTTCATATGTGTCGGGACGTAAGTTTTTAAAATTATAAATCACAGAATCCAAAGTACTGGTCGCATAAAAAGGCTTTTTTAAAAAAATAGTGGAATCAGTATGAGTACTGTCTGTTGGATACAAATGAATGGAGGTGTACGGCTCAGTAATGCGTTCATAAGCATCGGTTATTTCTCCCGTTATTTCCAGCGAGTCAATAATTGCGCCCGTTGACAAGGCATAGCGAAAGAAAGGCAAAGGGTTGCCCTCATTATTGTCGACAATGCTCTCACCAAAATTAAACGTATAAGTCGTTCCCTCTTGAAGTGAATCCAATAATTCGATTTGAATTTTTTTGGAAACCGTCCCTTGGGGTTTGATCTTATATTGATCGGGTTCCAAAGGAGGAGAAATGATCAACTGTTTGGAAAGATCTCTCAGTTTGATGAACTCGTCGAAAGTAATGGTGATTTTTTCCTTGTCAAAAAAAACCGTATTCATCTTGGGAAATGCATTAATAATCACCGGGGGTAAGGTGTCTTTTAAGCCCCCCGTTGGGGCAGATTTTCTGGCACATTGGGTGAAGGAAACCACAGTCAAAAAGAATAAAAAGTACTTTCCAAATTTATTCATACCCATTTGTTGTGCACACAAAATAACGCAATATTCTCAAGACAACCTACTGGCAAGCGATACAATACTGAGGTGCCCTCCACAATCCTCCAAAATGGTTCTACCGCAGCTAATAATTGTCGCTCCCGGTGTGATCACATCATCCACTAACAAATAATGTTGTGGAGGGTAACGACCGATTTAACATATGGCAAAAGCCGCATAAACCTCCTTAAGGCGATCCATTCCCTGCATTTTTGCCAGTTGTCGGGTTTGTTTTTTTCGATAGACCAAATCCTCGATCACCGGACGTCCGAGGTGTTTTGCCAAACTTTTGGAAAACAATTGCACCTAATTGTAACCTCTTTGCTTCAGTCGTTTGGGGTGAAGCGATAATGGTAAAACCGCATCAACTTCATCAAAGACTTTCGACTGTCGCAGTATAGGAGTCAACCAATCTCCAAGAAATGCTCCGATTTCCTCTTGACCTCGATATTTCAATTGATACAGCAAAGACTCGACCCTACTGTGTTTTTGAAAATCAAACAATGCGACAGCACGCTCCACACTGAGGCGTTCGTTGATTCTCTCCCATAAAAGATTGTGATGATCCCAAGGATGATACGTTTGGGGGAGGGACAACTGGCAATCAAAACAAATGATCTTTTCGGCCCCATAAAGGGGGTTCATACAGCCCGGACAGAGCTTGGGAAATAACAGTGAAACAAAAGCACCAAGAGTCGGCTTTATTAAATTTTTCATCGAAATGGATTCAAGGCCTTCTAAAAATACGAAAAAGCCTTATTTTTGCCCCAATATGCAACAATCTGAGATCTTTAAAAAAGTAATTTCCCATGCCAAAGAGTATGGTTTTATTTTCCAATCCAGTGAAATTTACGATGGCTTGAGTGCTGTTTACGATTATGGACAGAACGGAGTGGCCCTCAAAAAAAACATTCGCGATTACTGGTGGAAGGCCATGGTACAACTTAATGAAAACATCGTAGGGATCGATGCCGCCATCTTTATGCACCCCACTACCTGGAAAGCCTCCGGCCATGTCGATGCGTTCAACGACCCGCTGATCGACAACAAAGACTCCAAGAAAAGATACCGCGCCGACGTCCTCATTGAGGATTATGTCGCCAAGATTGAAAACAAGATCAACAAAGAAGTCAATAAAGCCGCCAAGCGTTTTGGTGATGCTTTTGACAAAGAACAATTCTGTTACACCAACCCTCGAGTGGTCGAATACCGCAACAAAGCTGACAACATCCTCAAACGCATGGGGCAATCCCTTGAAAAGGAAGATTTGGCCGATGTCAAAGCGCTGATCGAGGAGTTGGAAATCGCCTGTCCCGAATCGGGTTCCCGCAACTGGACTGATGTAAAACAATTCAACCTGATGTTTGGCACCAAATTGGGTGCCTCGGCCGATACTGCCATGGATCTCTATTTACGGCCCGAAACTGCACAAGGAATTTTTGTCAACTTCCTCAATGTCCAAAAATCGGGAAGGATGAAACTTCCCTTTGGAATTGCACAAACTGGAAAAGCCTTTCGCAACGAAATTGTCGCACGTCAATTCATCTTCCGCATGCGCGAGTTCGAACAAATGGAAATGCAATTCTTCATCCCTCCAGGAACACAAAAAGAATGGTACGAGCACTGGAAGGAAAAAAGACTCAAATGGCACCAAAAACTGGGCCTTGGCAACGAAAACTACCGATTCCACGACCACGAAAAACTTGCGCATTATGCCGATGCGGCGACCGATATAGAATTCCAATTCCCCTTTGGTTTTAAAGAGCTGGAGGGCATCCACTCGCGCACTGATTTTGATCTGGGGAACCACGAAAAATATGCCGGAAAAAAACTGCAATATTTCGATCCCGAAAGAAACGAAAACTACGTCCCCTATGTGGTGGAAACCTCCATCGGTCTGGACAGAATGTTTTTGGCGGTCTTTTCCAAAGCCCTGCAAGAGGAAACCCTAGAGGACGGATCCACCCGAACGGTGCTCAAACTTCCTCCTATTTTGGCACCCACCCAACTGGCAGTTTTTCCTTTGGTCAAAAAAGACGGACTTCCCGAAATTGCCCGAAAAATTGTGAGGGATCTCAAGTGGGATTTTTCCGTCACTTATGACGAAAAAGATGCCGTGGGCCGACGCTATCGCAGACAAGATGCATTGGGGACTCCTTATTGCATTACCATAGATCATCAAACCCTGGAAGATCAGAGTGTGACTATCAGAGATCGGGACAGCATGATCCAAGAAAGAATCGCTATCGAGTCACTAGGAGGTTTGTTGAGAGACAAGCTTTCGATGAGCGAATTGTTGAAAAAGCTTTAAAATCTTCTTTCCCATAGACCGTTTTTGAATTTTTACTCAGCTTTCGTTTTTTTATATTTGGTAAAAACAAAGTTTGAAAATCCTTTCTTACAACGTTAACGGTATCCGCGCCGCCCTCAACAAAGGTTTTGCCGAGTGGCTCAATGCAGCTGACCCCGATGTGGTTTGTCTTCAGGAAACCAAAGCCATAGAAGAACAAGTCAACACCGATTTATTTGAACAAATGGGCTACCATCACTTTTGGCACTCTGCCCAAAAAAAAGGATACAGTGGGGTCGCCATTTTAACCAAAACCAATCCCCTAAACGTTCATAAAGGAACAGGAATAGAACATATGGATTTTGAAGGCAGGGTCATACGTGCCGATTATGAAAATGTATCGGTCATCAGCCTCTACCTTCCCTCTGGTACCAATCTCGACCGATTGGAACACAAGTTCAAATTCATGGACGATTTTCAAGAGTATATTGATGCCCTGAAAAAAAATCATCCCAGATTGGTGATCTGTGGCGATTATAATATTTGCCACCGAGCCATCGACATCCACGATCCTGTTCGCAATAAAAATGTTTCCGGCTTTCTGCCCGAAGAACGCCAATGGATCGACGCATTTATGAACAACGGATTTGTTGATTCCTTTCGCCACCTCAACCCGGAACCTCACCAATACAGCTGGTGGAGCTATCGGGCCAACGCCAGAAACAACAACAAAGGGTGGCGGATCGATTACAACCTGGTCAGTGAAAACCTTAAAAACAACATCAAACGTGCCTACCTGCTTCCCGACGCTAAGCATTCTGACCATTGCCCAGTGGGAGTAGAACTCGAACTTTAATTAACCTAATGAAACCCCCATAGAGGGATTTAAACAACCAAGATAAATTTATCAATAAAAGAAAATGCTTAAATATCAACTAGTTAACCTAAATTTAAACCTGTGAAAATTACCGCCTTTATCCTCATTGCCCTATTCCTCACTTCCTGTGTTTCCAACCGAGTATTCAATGATTTGGAATCCCGTTATGCACAGCTCAAAGACAACTACAACCGCCAAACCAAAAGCATCGAAACCCTCAATGCTGAAATTAAGGATTTGATCAAAAAATTTGTCGCTCTTGAAGAAACTTTGGAAGAAACCGAAGACAGTCTTCACCAAAAACAACAAAAACTGGAACAACTGGAATCCTCTCTCGATTTACTCAAACAAAACAGTGAAACAGCACTCAAAGAGCGAATCGCAGAGAATGAGGCGCTGATGGAAAAAATCGCTGAAAGAGAAAATGAATTGGCCGATCGTATGGCGCGAGTCGATGAACTGGAAGGGCTGATCACACGCCAACAAGAGGCCATGCGCAACCTGAAAGAAAAATTATCAGACGCCCTGTTGAATTTTGAAGACAAAGGACTCACCGTCGAAGCTCGGGACGGAAAGGTCTATGTCTCTATGGAAAACAAACTTTTATTCAAATCCGGAAGCTGGACAGTAGGAGCAGATGGGCGGTTGGCCATTGAGGAATTGGGCAATGTTTTGGCAGATAATCCGGACATTGCCATCCTTATCGAGGGACATACCGACAATATTCCCTACAATGGTAAAGGCCCCCTAAAAGGCAACTGGGACCTGTCCACCAAACGCGCCACAGCCATTGTCAACCAATTGCTGGAAAATCCCAATATCCTTCCCCAAAACCTAACGGCCGCCGGTAGAGGAGAATACCTGCCTATTGCTCCCAATTCTACTCGTGAAGGACGAGCCGCCAACCGAAGAATAGAAGTAGTACTTAGTCCACAATTAGACGAAATAAAACAGATCATCAATACGATAGACTAAATTATGGATTACAATCTTTTGCCCGATAGTGATATAAAAGTCAGTAAGATTTGCTTGGGCACCATGACTTGGGGCAGGCAAAATACAGAAGTCGAAGGCCATGAGCAAATGGATTACGCACTGGAACAAGGTGTTAATTTTTTTGATGCAGCCGAACTCTATCCCGTTCCTGCCAATGCGGAAACCCAAGGGGAAACCGAACGCATCATCGGAACATGGTTCAAAAAAACAGGCCATAGGGAGAAGATTATTTTAGCCACCAAAGTCGCCGGGCCAGGTGATTATACCAAACACATCCGCAAAAATCTCAGCTTTAAAAAAGCCCATATCGATGAGGCCATCGACAAGAGCCTCCAAAGACTACAAACCGATTATATCGACCTCTATCAGTTGCACTGGCCGGAGCGAAAAACCAACACCTTTGGGGTAAGAAATTTTCGATACGACCCCAACGATCCCTGGGAAGAAAATTTTGAAGCCGTCCTTGACGCACTGAACGATTGCATCAAAGCCGGAAAGATCAGACACATTGGCCTGTCCAATGAAAATCCCTGGGGGATCATGCGTTTTTTAGAAGCCTCCCAGTCTCCTGCCACCAAAATGATCACCGTTCAAAACCCCTATTCCCTCCTCAATCGACTCTTTGAAGTGGGCAGTGCCGAAATATGCCACAGGGAAAACATAGGGCTTTTGGCCTACTCCCCCCTGGCCTTTGGGGTGCTATCGGGAAAATATCGCAACGGAAAGATGCCCGCCAACGGCCGCTTGGCCTTGTTTGAGCGTTTGGCCAGATACAGCGGAGAAAATTCCTTTAAGGCAACCGATCTTTATTTTAAACTGGCCTCAGACCATGGACTGTCGCTGACCGAACTCTCACTGGCTTTTGTCAATGACCGCAGTTTTGTTACCTCCAATATCATTGGCGCCACCACCATAGAACAACTTAAAGAAAATATCGCAACCCATAAAGTCAAACTCTCCAAGGAGGTTCTTATGGCAATTGATGAAATCAATGAAAAAATCCCCAATCCGGCGCCTTGAGGGAAAACGTCCCAGTGCATAAGCCTTTTTAAATGGCTTTTTGCACATTGTTGTGCAACGTTTATTCTGATATAAATCCCTCAATGTCCTTTTCTATTTGTTCAGAAAATCCAAAATATTCTTTTTGAACAATTCCATTTTTCTTCTAAGAAGTACCTCGGATCAATGAAAAGATTCCCAATCCAGTGCCTTAGATCAAAAGGTGGCCTTCTATAAAGTATGCAAAACTTCTAGGTATGTGATGAGTAAGTTTTTCCATGATCGAATAAAGGCATACGACTGATTTAATGATGTGCCGGAAATGACTTTTGAGGATTTATTCTTAAATTAGTGATATATGAGTTTCAACCGTTGAGCCAAACCTATAAAACCTAACATATCAATGGTTTTTGACATTTCAAAGATAAAAATCACAAGCTTAATCATTATAATCTTTACCTCAGCTTATAGGGTTGATGCTGTCAAAGCTCAAGACCAAACTTGGGAAAGATATGCTATCGACAGTACTTTTAGCGGTGCAGATGGAGTCCGGATCGCAGATGTCAATGGTGATCGTATTCCTGACGTTACAACCGGCTGGGAAGAAGAGGGAATAACCAAGGTTTATTTGCATCCGGGATATGAATTGGTCAAAGAAATTTGGCCATCAGTAATTGTAGGTAACACCCCTTCTGTTGAAGACGCTTTATTTGCTGATATCAATAATGATGGAGCCGTAGACATCGTCACCAGCACAGAGGGAGATCATAAAAAAATTTACATCAACTGGGCGCCTACTGAACCTGACCATTATCTGGATGCTTCCAAATGGAAAACCGAGGTGCTTTCAATATCAGATGGCCGAATGCAATGGATGTTTGCAACAACTGCTCAAATCGATGGGGGTAATGGTATTAATTTGGTGGCAGGGGCCAAAAACAAGGCAGCAGAAATCGGATGGTTTCAAGCTTCAGAAAATCCAAATGATCTGTCCCGTTGGAGTTGGCATCCCATCAGTTCAGCCCGATGGGTAATGTCCCTGATCGCAGAGGATATGGATCAAGACGGAGATGTTGACATCCTTACTTCGGATCGTAAAACGGGAGAAACAAACGGTATTCGATGGTTGGAAAACCCGGGGGAGTGTATTAACCAAAATCATCAATGGAAAAACCATTTTATAGGCGCACGTGGGTTGGAAGTAATGTTTATGGATTTGGCCGATTTAGATGGAGATGGTTTAAAAGACGTGATTGTAACGGAACGCAGCACTCAGAAAATCTTTTTTTTTCGAAAACTTGATCAATCCGGACTGAAATGGAAAAGTTATTGCATCAATATCCCTCAGGAGACCGGAAAAGCTAAAGCGGTCAAAGTTGGCGACATCAATGGGGATGGAAAACTTGATTTGGTTCACACCACCAATACCTACGAGGATGAAAATAAAGCAGGTATCTATTGGCTGTCCTACTTAAACAAGCCAACTGATTCTCAATGGATATGGCACGAATTGAGTGGATTGGAAGGTTATAAATTTGATCGTATTGAATTGTTGGATATCGATGGTGACGGTGATTTGGATGTTCTCACTACCGAGGAAAATTATGGAACCAATAGCAAGGGATTGGGGGTGATCTGGTATGAAAACCCAATAAATAAAAATTCAAACAAAAAATAAAACACCACTGCTAAACTGTCTGCCTCCGACCCCCATAACTTTTGATTTAAAAAGACGAAACGTGGTGGCTATGGGATTTGGGGTATGGTTGGCACTCACCTTTATTTTTTTTATTTTACAGCAATGAATTTAATCTGGAAAATTGTCTTGATCCTTTTTTTCGCTTTGGGACCACTTTTGATTTTCACTTGGGATACTTTTAAAAAACCCTAAATCCTAGGTAAGGCCGCGATCAACTCGCTCGTATAGGGCTGTTGGGGGTGGAAATACAATTCATCGGCTTCCCCCTCTTCCACCAAAATTCCTTTTTGCATCACCAAAATCCGATCGGCCATATATTTGACCACATTCAGATCGTGGGAGATAAAGAGGTAGGACAATTGCAATTGTTCTTTAAGGTCATTGAGTAAATTAAGCACCTGTGCTTGAACCGAGATGTCCAAAGCGGCCACGGATTCATCCAGTAGCAGTAATTGTGGTTCTGTGGCCAAGGCTCTGGCAATGACCACCCTTTGTCGTTGTCCCCCGGACAACTGGTGGGGATAACGATGGTAATGTTCGGCCCCTAAGCCTACCTGTTCCAACAATCGGAAAACCCTTTGTTTTTGGGCGTCTTTTCCATTTACCAAACCATGTACATGAAGAGGCTCTGCAATGGCATCTCCTATGTACTTTAGCGGGTGCAGGGCTGCAAAAGGGTCTTGAAAGACCAATTGGATTTGCTTGCGCAAGTCCCTTAATTCCTTGGGGTTGAGTCCTATTATGGATCGGCCTTTGTAGCGGATGTCACCCCCTGTGGGAGGATCAAGATTCACCAAGGCACTACTGATCGTGGATTTCCCGCAACCCGATTCCCCTACCAAGCCCAAGGTCTCCCCCGGATAAAGGTCAAAACTCACCTTGTTTACTGCTTTAAGGCTTTGGTTTTCTTTAAACCAATGTCGGGTCAGGGGATATTCTTTTACCAATCCCTGGACCTCCAACAGGGGTTTTTGGGTATAGAGCACTTGGTGTTTTTTGGCCCTTGTGGCTTTGGAAATGGATTTAAAGCTTTTTTGTTTTTGGGAAAAATCTGCCACCGTGGGCAGTCGTTTCAGACGTTTGTCGGGTTGAGGTCGGGCATACAAAAGTCCTTGGGTATAGGGGTCTTGAGGGTTCTTAAATATCTCTGCTACGGTTCCGCTTTCCACCAATATACCCTGGTGCATCACCAGTACCCTATCGGCAAACTGAGCCACCACACTCAGGTCGTGGGAGATTAACAAAACACTCATTTTATGGGCTTTTTGCCGGTCTTTGATCAGGGTCAGGATTTCTTTTTGTACGGTCACATCCAGTGCGGTGGTTGGTTCGTCGGCGATCAACAGCTTGGGGCTGCCGATCAACGCCATGGCGATCATCACCCTTTGTTTTTGTCCGCCACTGAGTTCGTGGGGATAGGCCCTAAAAATACGTTTTGGCTGGGGCAGTTGTACCTGTTCAAAAGCCTCTAATACCCTATTTCGGTACTCTTGAGTTTTTCCGATCTGGTTTTGTAGCAAGCGTTCCATGACCTGTGGCCCACAGCGCATACTTGGGTTGAGGCTGGACTGGGGTTCCTGAAAAACCATACCCAAGTCCTTACCCCTGACGGTTTGCCAATCTTTGTGGGACAAAAGAGAAAGTTCCTGCCCGCTCAACTCCATTTTTTGACTGCTGACGGACAATGGGGTTTGGAACAACAAACCTGCAATGGATAGGGCGGTCAATGATTTTCCACTGCCAGACTCCCCAACGATAGCAACGATCTCATTGGAATTGACGGTAAAAGAAAGCCCATTGATAAGTAATCCTTCTTTGGACGAAATAGAGAGATCTTCTAGTTGTAGCAATGGTTTTTTTTCTTTCATGAATGGATGATCTCGTCGGTTTCCAAAAGGGTTTCGTTTCGCAAACGCAAGACGATTTGGGCAATTGTGATCACGTCTTTTTCACAGTAGGAAATGATCCTGTCGATATTTTTTTCTTCGTAGTAGACTCTGGCCACCTGACTGCCGTCTATGTCATCTTTGGGGGTAGGTATGCCCAATACGTGTGCCATAAGGGAGAGGGAGGTATAGTGTTTGTAGTCCCCAAATCGCCACAAATGGAGGGTGTCCAAGTAAGGTACTTCCCATGGTTTTTTGTTAAAGAGGTTGAGCTTGGCGGGCAAATTGATGCCTTTAATGATCATCCGACGGGCGATATAGGGAAAGTCAAATTCTTTTCCATTATGGGCACAAAGCAGATGGGCGGCTTGGCTAAAATGATTTTCCAAAAGGGTTTTAAAGGCCATTAACAATTCTTCTTCCTGACCGTAAAAACTCTTAATTCTAAATTCGCGTTGGTTGCTCATCAGGTTAAAAAAACCCACAGATATACAAACGATTTTACCAAACTCGGCCCATATTCCAGCCCTTTCGTAAAAGGATGCCGGGCTTTGGTCTTCGGTGCGTTGGTATTCGGTTTTGGCCGCAAAAAGTTCTTTTTCTGTTTCGGAGAGCTCATCAAAAGTTGCCTTTTCCGGAACGGTTTCTATGTCCAGGAATAGTATTTTTTGGGTATCAATAAGTTTTAACATCCTTTGTTAATTTTATTGCCGCATTTAAATATACGCCAATATCGTCAACAGGTGCCTTTTTATTATTTTTAGTGTGTCCCAACCTTACTACTATGAGATTTTTTTCGGGCATCACAATTACATATTGACCCAAGTGTCCGTCCATATAAAAGACCTTTTGATTGTTATGGGTTCTCAGCTCAGCCACCAACCATAGCCGTATTGAGGGCTAGATTCAAATCGTGGCCTAAGAGATTTCACAATAAAAGTAGAATCCAATAGTTGAGAGTTATTCCAACGTCCATGGTCTTTATAAAGTTTTCCAAAACGTGCAAAATCTCTAGCGTTGCTGGCAAAGCAGCATAAAAACTTTTCAGTACCTCGCTTTTTTCTGTCAACTTGCCAAAGGGCTTCTTTTTCTGCCCCCAGTTCCTGCCAGAAGCTCTTGTTTAAGTAGCGGTTTAGTTTCTGGTCCAATGCATTCTCCATTGCCATTCCCAAAAGCTGCGTTGCACCGCTTTTATAAATAAAAGCCTCTCCGGGTATGGTATTAATGGGTTGATCCAAAACCAAAGATTTTAAATCACTCGTGTAATAGGCATCGGCAATCAGAGAAAGAGGCGTATCATAATCTTCATCCCAATTTAATCCGGAAGACATCCTCGATAAATAACCCATGGTTACAACTTCCGCAAAGGGGGCCTTTGAGTTGGGGTAAAAAATCCTTAACGGGTTGATCCAGACTTTTGATATGACCTTCTGATATGGCTTTTCCCAACAAAGCCGATACGATACTTTTGGCCATTGAAAAAGAATTACTTTTTGAATCGGGTCCATAACCCTCGTAATATTTTTCAAAAAAAAGACTGTCGTTTTTGATGACTAAATAAGCTACTGTTTTGGCCTTTTTATTGAAGGCCTCTAAGCTTTCAGAAATTTTTTTGGTATTGTACTTTTCATGAAAAGGTCAAGGTTGAGGATATGCAGTAGCAGGGACTTTTTCGTTGTGAAAATATTGATAATCACTCAAAAAGGCAGAGGTATGACCTGTGAGATATACAATCCTAACAGCCTTAAATAAATAGCGGTAGGGAGAAAAATAAATAACAACCAGTAGAATACCGGATACAGTGAGTAGTACTTTTTTTAACATGATAAATTTGGGATTGGTTTTACTCTAGCTAATTTAAAATTTTTAAAGCAATGGGGTAAAAACTTACTCTTTTATTTGAGTTTTTCAATCATTTCCAATCCACCTTCCAGGTAAACATAAATGTCTTTGGTAAAGGGTTCCCGTCCGGAACTTTTCCCTTTGCTTTCTTTTTCCCTGTCTTTGAGGTGACCCAACCGAACAACGATCAGATCTTCTTCAGGCACAACCAATACATACTGTCCCAAATGCCCTCGCATCATAAAAACTTTTTTACCTTGTAAAACATCCAACCACCATCCGTAACCGTATTCCGGGCTTTCTTCAAACCGCGGCTGAACAGACAAAGCAACAAAAGTGGAATCGAGCAATTGAGTGCCGTTCCACCGGCCGTGATTTTTGTAGAGCTTTCCAAATCGGGCAAAATCTCGTGCATTGGTCGCCAGGCAACAAAAAGCTTTTTCCATTCCTTTTTCTGCGCTGTCCAATTGCCAAAGTGCAGTTTGATTGGCTCCCATGGGTTGCCATAATTTTTCGGTTAAATAAGCGCTTAGGGTTTTGCCGGTTGCTTTTTTGATGACCATGCCCAACAATTGAGTGGTACCGCTTTTGTAACGAAAAGCCTCTCCCGGCTTTACGTTGATCGGCTGGTCTAATATCAAGGCATCCAGATCTTTGACAAAATAGGAGGCAGAAGTGACCGAAAAAGGGTTGTAGTATTCTTCACTCCATTTTTGGCCTGAAGCCATACTGGATAGGTCTCCCACCGTTACCTGATCGGCATAGGGGCCTTTGAGATCGGGAATAAAATCCACAACTTTTTGATCCAAACCCTTTATGGCTCCCTCTTGGATGGCAATCCCCATCAAGGCAGAAACGACACTTTTGGCGACCGAAAAGGAGTTGCTTTTGGAGTCTGGTCCATAACCATCGAAATATTTTTCATAAAGAATACTGTCATTTTTGATCACCAAATAGGCCACTGTTTTTCGATCCTCGTGGTAGTCTTCTAAGGTTTTGCTTGTAGAATATTGATTGTAGAACTTGTGCAATGGCCAAGCTTGAGGTTGGACAGATGCTATAACGCTGTTGTTGGGAAATTTTTTGTAGTCGGTCAAATAGGCAGTGGTGTGACCGGTCAAATAGATGGTGCTGACACCCGTCAAAAGATAATTGTATTTAGAAACGTAGAGTAAGGAAAAAACTATGGCCAAAACGAATCCCAGGCCTATCAAAATTCTTTTCATCGGTTTTTTTGGGTATTAAAGTACGGTAAATTGTTTAGGAAAGCCCTCTAATTCAAGAAGTTGACGTTTGACATCAATACCACCGGAGTAGCCCACCAGAGACCCATCACTACCAATCACACGGTGACAAGGGACTGCAATCAGTATGGGATTTTTGGCAATGGCAGCGGCTACTGCCCTTACCATTTTGGCATCGCCATACGCTTGAGCGACCTTGACATAGGCCAGGGAGGTACCATAGGGAATACGACTCAGCAGCTTCCAAATTTTGACCTGAAAATCTGTTCCTTTTAAACGAATGGGAAAACTGAATTCTCGTCGCTTTACTTGAAAAAATTCATTTATTTGTTGAATTACCTTTTGCATCAATGGAGAGGGCGTCGTAGAATTTTCTTGCATTTCATCCACAAAAAAAATACGTGTAACTTCATAAATTTCAATTACTACACATAAATTCCCTACATCACTTTTGTAATATGCTTGCTCCATTTAGTTAATAGTATTCCAAAACAAAAGATGCATAAAGTTAAACAAAAAGTCACCTTTTTGGCTTTTTGTTTAAGAAAAAAGAAAAATCAGGCGAGTAATTGAGCTGCTTCTTTGGCGTGATAAGTGGTAATAAGGTTGGCTCCCGCCCTTTTAAAAGCCAGCAATTGTTCCATCATGACCGTATCGTGATCCAACCAGCCTTTTTCGGCCGCAGCCTTGAGCATGGCATATTCCCCACTGACCTGATAAGCGGCAATGGGTACTTCTACATTTTCACGGATATCTCTGATGATATCCAGATAAGCCAATCCGGGTTTGACCATTACGATGTCGGCACCTTCTTCTATATCTCTCAAGGTTTCTGTAAGAGCCTCCAAACGGTTGGCGGGATCCATCTGATAAGTGCGTTTGTCTCCAAAGCCCGGAGCCGAATCGAGGGCTTCCCGAAAAGGTCCGTAGAAAGAAGAGGCGTATTTGGCACTATAACTCATAATGCCGGTATCGACCATGCCTGCCTCTTCCAAAACAGATCTTATCCTCAAGACACGACCATCCATCATGTCACTGGGCGCGACAAAATCGGCCCCTGCCAGCGCATGACTCAAGGCCATTTGCGATAAGACATCCACGGTGGGATCATTTAGGATCTTTCCCTCTTCCACGATACCATCGTGCCCATAGGAGGAATAGGGATCCAAGGCCACATCGGTCATGACCACCATCTCGGGGGTGGTTGCTTTGACGGTTCTTATTGCCTTTTGCATCAATCCCACAGGATTGACTGCTTCGGTTCCTTTATTGTCTTTGAGTGCATCGTCAACCTTAACAAACAAAAGCACTGCTTTGATCCCTAAATCCGCAACCGCTTTCAACTCCTCTTGGAGTAAATCCAAACTCAAACGGTAGCAACCGGGCATGGCTGCAATGGGATCTTTTACCTCAGTCCCCTCTGCAATAAACAAAGGGAGCATCAAATCGTTGCAGGTCAATTGATTTTCACTGACCAACTGCCGTAGGGCGGGGCTTTGTCTGAGCCTTCTGTTTCTTTGATTGGGATACATAGGGTAAAGATAGTGGTTCTTAATAAGTTACACCCAAGCTCTGGGATTTTCAAGTGCGTTGACCAGTTCTTCCTCTTTGCTATTGGGATCAGCCTTGTGGTTGTATTGCCACTGGACATGAGGTGGAAGGCTCATCAAAATACTTTCAATCCTTCCATTGGTTTTCAATCCAAAAAGGGTCCCTTTGTCGTGGATCAAATTGAACTCTACATAGCGCCCTCTCCGAACTTCCTGCCATTGGCGTTGGGCATCAGAGTAGTCGATGTTTTTCCTTTTTTCAACGATGGGGACATAGGCCTCCAAAAAACTATCTCCTACCCCTGTCACAAAATCATACCAGTTTTCGGCCGAGTGTTTTTCGTCCGGTCTCAAATAATCAAAAAACAATCCGCCAACCCCACGGGCTTCACCGCGGTGGGCATTCCAAAAATATTCGTCACAGCGTTTTTTATACAGCGGATAAAAGTCTTTATCGTGCGCATCACAAGCTTTTTTGCACACCTTGTGAAAGTGCCCGGCATCTTCTTCAAACAGGTAGTAGGGGGTGAGATCTTGTCCTCCGCCAAACCATTGATCTTGCAATTCGCCTTTGATGTTGTAGAGTTCAAAATACCGCCAATTGGCATGTACGGTGGGCACAAAGGGGTTTTTGGGATGTATGACCATGCTCAGTCCACAAGCAAAAAAATTTCCGGCCTTGACCTTAAAATAATTTTTCATACTCTCCGGCAGTTCACCGTGAACAGCAGATATATTAACGCCTCCTTTTTCGAAAACCGCGCCATTTTCTATGACTCGGGTACGGCCGCCGCCGCCGCCCGAGCGCTCCCAAAAGTCTTCTTTAAATCGGGCTTCTCCATCCACTTCTGCCAGTTTTTGGGTGATCCTGTCTTGTAATTTTTCAATGTAACGATTGAACTTTGTTCTCATGGTAGTAATATTTAGGGGTTAGGATTGATATTCTTTTACGGCGTCAACAAAAGCTTTGGCATGGTCAACAGGAATGTTGGGCAGAATGCCATGGCCCAAGTTGACGATATAACGGTCTTTACCAAATGCATTGATCATTTGCTTGACTTGAGTTTTGATCTCGTGAATGGGAGATAGTAATCGTGAAGGATCAAAATTGCCTTGTAGGGTGATCTGTCCACCGGAGAGGTAGCGGGCATTGCGGGCAGAACAGGTCCAGTCAATTCCCAAGGCAGAGGCCCCGGACTTGGTCATTTCCTGTAGGGCAAACCAACAACCTTTACCAAAAACGATTACGGGTACAGAGCCACTCAAAGCATCGACAATTTGCTGCAGATAGGGCCAGGAAAACTCTTGATAGTCATCAGGAGAAAGCAGTCCTCCCCATGAGTCGAACAGTTGAATCACATCGGCTCCGGCTTTTACTTTTTCTCTGAGATAGGCTATGGTGGTGGTAGTGATTCTTTGTAAAAGTTCTTTGGCCATTTCGGGTTCTTGGAAACAAAAGGCCTTGGCACGGTCAAAATTTTTGGAACCCTGCCCCTGAACGGCATAGCACAACAATGTCCAAGGTGCTCCGGCAAAGCCAATCAATGGCACCCGGTCGTTGAGTGCACTTTTGGTCATCCTTACCGCCTCAAAAACATAACCCAAATGTTCCTCTACATCGGGAAGGGTGACTTGATCTAAAGCTGCTTTACTGTTGATCGGCTGAGGAATATAGGGACCTATACCGTCGCGCATTTCCACTCCGATATTCATGGCTTGCAATACCACCAAAATATCACTAAAGATGATGGCCGCATCCACTCCCACTTGGTCAATAGGCATAAGGGTGATCTCTGTGGCCAACTCGGGGGTCTGACAGCGGGTAAAGAAATCGTATTTTTCTTTAAGATTCATAAAATCGGGCAAGTAGCGACCGGCCTGTCGCATCATCCACACCGGAGGACGTTCCAACGTCTCACCTTTGAGGGCTTGTAACAGTAATTCATTCTTCATGGAGGGTAATGTGATTTTTTAGTGACAATAAAAGTTGGGATTCACTGGGTTCCTTGGCTATGGTATAATGGGAAGTATACAACGCAACTTCCCGGGCGGTGGAGTTTCCAAGACAAAAACTATGGGAATTTTCAAATCCGTTGCTTTGGGCATATGCTCGTACCCCACTGGGACTAAAAAAAAGGATCCCGTCAAAATAACCTTTAACGATATGATCTTGCAAATGGGTAACGTAAACTTCAATGGGTTGAATATGCATTCTGTGAGCGGGTAAAATTTCCTCTAAATCGGGTGTTCTGAGCTTTCCGCAAAAATACGAAAATGACTCGTTTTGATGGTTTTTTGCTAAAAAATGAGCTAATTCTAACGAATTTTGAGTAATTTTAGCCACTTTTTGGCCATTATTGCCCAAAAGATCTGCAGTCTTTTTTCCCACACAATAGATTATTTTTCCCTCGATCATTTTTAGGATTTCGGGTGAGGACAAAACAGCATTTACTGCATTTTGACTGGTAAAAATAAGACGGTCAAAAATCCCATTAATTTTGGGATTTTCTAGGAAACTGATTTTGATAAACGCTTGCTCGACCAAACTGAATTGATGGATGAGTATTCGCTCTCTAAAATCTTGGGATAGTATTTTGGTGGAGAGCAATCTCATTCTTTTCCATTTTTAATGGTTTGCATGATCTGATTACCCCCTTTGGACAATATTTTCTCGGCAGCCATGGCTGCCAAATTCTTACCCTCAGTGATTTCAACTTCTTCGAAGGTTGTAGCGGCAGTTTGTCCGTCAATAGAAAAAACACCGGCCTTGAATTTAATTTTGTCTTGATGAACAAAAGCATATGCTCCGATAGGGGCTGAGCAACCTCCCTCCAGTATACGGAGAAAATCCCGTTCGATTTCGACACAGATACGTGTGGATTGATGGTTTATTTTTTGCAATTCTTCTATAATAGCGGTATCAGAAGTCCGGCAAAGAACCCCTATGGCACCTTGTGCCGGAGCCGGGATCATCCAATCCAGCTCTTGAAAATGAGACCCCAGGAGTTCGGCCCGTTCCAACCCTGCTCTAGCAAAAATAGCCCCCTCCCAGTTGCTGGAAAATAGTTTATCCATTCGGGTTTGGACATTACCGCGCAAGTTGACCAAGTGATGGTGGGGATATCGATGCAACCATTGTGCTTTGCGTCTCAAGCTACCCGTAGCAATGGTGGATGTTTGTTGTAAATCGGCCTTATGGGTTTGAACCAAAACATCGGAGGCATTTCCCCGTTCCAATACAGCGACTAAAATCAGTCCCTCCGGTAATTGAGTGGGAACATCTTTGAGACTGTGAACGGCAAGATCAATTCTATTTTCCAAAAGGGCAATGTCTAAGGCTTTGGTAAAAACTCCTAGAATCCCCATTGCATAAATGGGTTGAGTAAGATTGAGGTCACCGGCACTTTTGGTGGCAACCAATTGGGTCTTGAGGTGTGAGGCTTTCAGCAGGTCACCGACCTTATGGGCCTGCCAAAGGGCCAATTGACTGTCTCGGGTCCCAATGCGAAGGGTTTTGTCAAACATCTAAATCTGAATCCAATTGATAAACATGCTGTAGCAATGCCATAGTTTGATCAGCTTTAGAGGGGTTTTCTTTTAAATAATTGGCTACTTTTCCGGTCAGTCGATAAACGATTTGAGAAAATTCCTGAACCTCCCGCTGCTCTTTGAGTTGACCGTCAAGTAGTTTTTGCTTCAAGGCTTTGAGTGTAGGAGCGAATTTTCTGTGGTCAACCCACTGGAAAAATTCTGCTTTTACCTGATCTAATATCTCGTTGGCCTGAGGAATAAACTGTTCTCTTTTTTTGAGGGTATCATTGGTCAATTGAGACAACTCGTCTAAGTTGATTAGGGTAATATTTTCAAGCTCTTTTAATTTCGGATCGACATTGGAGGGAACAGACAAATCCAAAATCAATAGGGGTTTCTCTTTTGGCATCATGGAGGCATCTACCGTGATATCTTGAGCGCCTGTGGCCACGATCATAATATCCGTCTGTGAGATTTCGGTTTTTAATTCACTGATTTTTTTTACGACCAGGTTGAATTTTCCCGCCACCTTTTGGGCACTTTCTTCCGAGCGATTGACCAGTACAATCTGATCATTTTGGGTATGCTTGATGAGGTTTTCACAGGTATTTCTTCCAATTTTCCCCGTTCCAAACAAAAGGATGTTTTTTTGACTGACCTCTTTGACGTGCTCGAGTATGTAATGCACCGAGGCAAAAGAAACAGAGGTTGCTCCTGAGGACAATTGGGTTTCGGTTTTGATGCGTTTACTGGACTGAATGACAGCATTGACCAATCTTTCGGAAAATCCATTGACCATCTGCTGTTTTTTGGAGTTTGAAAAACCTCTTTTCAATTGGCCGATGATTTCAAAATCACCGATGATTTGACTTTCCAAACCACAACCCACACGAAAAACATGGTCTAGGGCCTTTCGATCACTCAGCACATAGCCTTTTTCTAAAAAAAGAGACACATCGCCACCGGAGAAGGCACACAAATAATCAATCAATATCTTGGGATCCTCTACAATCCCCATCAATTCGGTACGATTACAGGTAGAGATGACCATTAATTCCTCCAAGCCATCCATCTTGGCCCGGGCCAAAAGTCTTTCAGTCTGTTCTTTGTCCAAACTAAAATTCCCTCGGGTGGCCAAATCGGCATTCTTATGGCTTAAGCCAACAACACAATACTGTATGGTATTTTTCAAAAGTCTGGTCTAAATTCCTATACAAAATTAACAAGAGGGGTATTTAAAAAACAACGCCAGAGGAACTATTATCAACCAATTAGGTTTTTTGCTTTCTTTTTTTTAAAAATACCTTTAAATATAATAATTTTGAAAGGATATCAATAAAATTAATTAGAATAATTCTAAATAAGGAATTTTAGAAAAACAACGATAGCGGAACAATGGACAAGACGATAATTGATAACGGTTTTTATATATTGAGATACAAAAATGAAGGCGACAAAATCCTTAAGTACCAGGAGGCGGTCAGTCAGGAATTTATTCAGTTTCATTTTTGCCAAAAGGGATCGGGTAACTATGAGTTTAATGGGGGGAGTTATCAGCTTCCACTGATGTCCAAAAATGTGATTTTATTGTACAATCCCCAAAAAGCTTTGCCCATTGACTTGAATCTAACCCCCGATTCGGCCGTGGTTAGTTTGGTGATTTCGATCAAAAAATTTCACAGTTTATTTTCTGAAGACGCCGATCACATTCATTTTTTAAGTGCTGAAAACAATACCAAAAAATACTATGACACCAGGCCCATCAGTCCTGCCATGAGTGTGGTTTTGAGTCAAATCCTAGAAACTAAACTCCACGAGAGTATTCAGACCCTATATTTTAAAGGTAAAGTTTATGAATTGTTGAGTTTGTTTTTCAATAAAAGTGAGGATGCCGATATGGAACAATGTCCCTTTTTGATGGATGAAGAAAATGTAAGAAAAATCAGAAAAGCCAAGGAAATCATATTAAATCAAATGACAGAACCCCCCACCCTTCAGGAGCTTTCTGCCGAAATCGGTCTCAATATTAAAAAACTTAAAGAAGGATTTAAGCAAATCTACGGGGATACGGTCTACGGCTATTTATTGGATCATAAAATGAATGAAGCGCGAAGCATGCTCAACTCCAGGCAATACAACATCAATGAAATCAGCCTCAAGCTTGGCTACAGTACTTCGAGTCATTTTATTGCAGCCTTCAAAAAGAAGTTTGGGACCACTCCCAAAAAATATTTAATGTCAGTATCTTCGTAAAAAAATGTAGATGAAAGGTGCGTTATTGATCAACTTGGGCTCTCCAGACAGCCCCGACCCCAAAGATGTTAAGAAATATTTAGGCGAGTTCCTGATGGACGAACGGGTGATTGACCTTCCCAAGCCCTTGCGAACTTTTTTGGTAAAAGGAATCATTTTGAACACCCGCCCCAAAAAGTCTGCGAAGGCTTATAAAAAAATATGGTGGAAAGAAGGATCCCCTTTGATTGTACTGTCCAAAAGATTGCAAGAGGCCGTTCAGAAAAAAATTTCTATACCGATGGGCCTGGCCATGCGATATGGTTCCCCATCCATAGAACAGGGCATCAAATCACTGGTGGATCAAGGTGTAGATGAAATCATGTTGATCCCGCTCTATCCTCAATTTGCGATGGCCACAACAGAGACCATATTGGTATTGGCCGAAAAAATCAAGAATGAAAAATATCCGGAATTGGAGTTTACGGTTTTACCTCCTTTTTACAACCATCCGGACTATATCAGGGTGCTTTCTCAAAGCATTCAAGAAGATTTAAAAGATAAAAAATGGGAACATTTATTGTTTTCCTATCACGGAATACCCGAACGTCACATCCGCAAATCGGACATCACCAAGTCACATTGTAAGATCGATAAAAGCTGTTGCCAAACAACCTCCGAAGCCCATCAATATTGCTATCGTCACCAGTGTTACGAAACCACCCGCCAAGTAGCGGAGTACCTAGAATTAAAGGAAGGGACTTATTCTACCAGTTTCCAGTCCCGACTTGGGGTTGACCCTTGGTTGCAGCCCTATACAGACCAGACGGTTGCCCGGTTTGCCAAAAAGGGGATTAAAAATATGGCTATTGTCACACCGGCTTTCGTTTCTGACTGTTTAGAAACTCTTGAAGAAATTGGAATGGAAGCAGCAGAGGATTTTGAAGAAAAAGGAGGAGAAGAACTTCATGTCATTCCCTGCATAAATACAAGAACAGACTGGGTCAACGTAATGAGTCGATGGATTGACCAATGGGCCAAAGCAGAAACGGTGACTTCTGCATGAAAGGTGGATCGGCATCTTTTGGCACCCAAGCCATTCCCCAGTTATTGATCAAGCAAGCCGTACCGGCCTCCATTGGTATATTGGTCATGTCACTCAATATTTTGATCGACACCATATTCGTAGGACAATGGATTGGCGCCAACGCCATTGCTGCCATTAATGTGGTGTTGCCGGTTTCTTTTTTTATTGCTGCATTGGGCATGGCAATCGGTTTGGGCGGTAGTTCTATCATCTCTCGATCCCTAGGGAACAATGATATTGCAAAGGCCACCAAAACCTTTGGTAATCAAATCGTTTTAACATTTTCTCTGACCATCAGTTTTGTTCTTTTTGGATTGCTTTTTGTCGACAGTATCATCCCTGCTTTTGGAGGAAAAGGAGGGCTTTATGAGCCGGCTAAAATCTATTATACCATAGTACTCTATGGAGTACCCGTTTTGGGTTATTGTATGATGGGCAACAACGTCATTCGTGCGGTGGGCAAGGCCAAAAATGCCATGTACGCCATGATGGTGCCTTCGATTTCAAACTTGATTTTGGACTATGTATTGATTTATGTTTTCGATTTTGGAATGCATGGCGCTGCCTGGGCCACCACCCTGTCCTACGGTGTTTGCGCCCTCTACATTCTATACTTTTTCAGTTCTAATCGTTCGGAGTTGCACCTCAAAATCAGTGATTTTCAATTGGATATTCGAATCACCAAAGAAATCGGTGCTTTGGGATCAGTCACCTTGGTGCGACAAGGAGTCGTCAGTCTTTCGGTTTTGCTGGTCAACAACTTACTTTTTGGCCTGGGGAGTGAATCGGCAGTGGCGGTCTATGCCATCATCAGCCGACTCTTGATGTTTTCCCTTTTTCCTGTATTGGGGATTACACAGGGATTTATTCCCATTGCAGGTTTCAATTACGGAGCAAAAAATAAAAAAAGGGTGGAGCAAGTCATCCGAACGGCAGTACTTTACTCGACTGGTTTTGCTGCCCTGGTTTTTCTGATGATCAATATCTTTTCGAATTCGATCGGGGGAATTTTCACCAACGACCCCTTGGTTTTGGAAAAAGCACCCGCGGCCATTCGGTGGGTCTTTGCCGCCACACCGATTGTGGGTGTTCAGCTGATTGGTGCGGCCTATTACCAAGCCATCGGCAAAGCACTCCCTGCACTGTTACTTACTTTGACCCGTCAAGGTTTTTTCTTTATCCCCTTACTTTATATTTTCCCAAGTTTTATGGGAATTAATGGAGTTTGGCTGGCTTTCCCTATTGCAGAATTTCTCGCGGCTGTCGTTACAGGGGGTTTTCTGGTTTATGAACTCAAAAAATATTTGAATTCCTGATATTTAACCCCTTAAAATAAAGACGTGCATTTATTTTAGTTTTTGTAATTTGTAATTCTGTTATCAGCTCCATGCCGATGACACAAACAGACTTGTAAACCAATGGAGTATTACAATTATATCAAATCACTGCACTTAATTTTTGTGGTCACTTGGTTTGCCGGATTGTTTTACGAACCCCGCTTGTTCATCTATCATATTGAAGCTTCCAAAAAAAGCTCCCCTGAGAAAGAAATCCTTGAGAAACAACTCAAAATCATGTCACGCAGATTGTGGTACATCATCACTTGGCCCTCGGCAGTTCTGGCCACCATCTTTGCCATTTGGTTACTGGTTTTGATGCCCGAATGGCTCTACCAATCATGGATGTTGATCAAAACCGGATTTATTTTATTACTCTTTGCCTACCACCTGAAAACACATCAGATGTTCCTAGAATTACAGCGGGACGAGATCCGTTATTCCTCCAGCTTTATGCGGATATGGAATGAAGGGGCAACCCTGTTTTTGTTTGCCATCGTATTCCTGGCCATCGTTAAAAGTGCAATTCATTGGGTTTTTATGGTATTGGGAACATTTGGGCTGATTGTCTTTTTGATGTTGGCCATAAAACTCTACAAAAGGTTGAGAGAGAAATCTGCTGCAAATGATAATTAACTTGCTAAGACGTATTTCGCTACGAACCCAAATCTTTATCTCTATGATATTGCTAGTGTTTTTGGCTTGTCTTTTGATTTTGGTGGCCACCTTTTTCCAATACCAGAATGAATCGATCGATTACAATATTTTTCGATTGAACAGAAAGGAAAGTCAATTGAGAAAACAAATTGATTACCTGGTTGAAAAAAATGATTTACTCAAGAAAAATGACAGTACTTGGGCAAAACACAAAGAAGAATTCAGTGCGGTGATAAAAATTCACAATGTCAATTATTCTGTTTTCAATTTAGAGGGTCAACCCCTTTTCACTTCTTTCCTTCCTCTAAAAATCATTGCCAACGACTACCGTTTAGAAGCTGGTTTTGTAACAGCAATTTTAGCAAAATCAGACAGCCGAATACTGGAAAAAAACAACGATGAGATCGGTAAATTCCAATCTTCCTACAGCGTCCTAAAAGACGGATTTGGCAATCCCTACGGAGTGTTGTTCTTTCCTTATTTTGAAGACGTCTCCTTTTCGGAAAACGAATTGAATACTTTCCTTCAGAGCTTATATCAAATCTATCTGTTGATGCTGGTGGTGGCGATCGTCATGGCTTATTTTATTTCCAAATACATTTCCCGATCACTGGAAACTTTCCGAGAAAAAATTGACCAAACCGGGCTTTTAAAGGAAAATGAAAAAATTCAACTTAAAAATGCTCCTCGAGACATTGCCAGTTTGATCAATTCCTACAACAAAATGATTGACGAATTGGAGAAAAGTGCCACCCTACTGGCACGAACACAAAGAGAACAGGCGTGGCAAGAAATGGCCAAACAGGTGGCCCACGAAATCAAAAACCCCTTGACACCCATGAGGCTTACCGTTCAGAGTTTTCAGAGACGGTTTTCTGACGATGACCCAGACAACGCCAAAAAAATCGATGAGTTTTCTCATATGCTCCTTGAGCAAATCGATACCATGAGCGATGTGGCCAATGCTTTTTCTGATTTTGCCACCTTGCCCAAACCCAAACTGGTAAAGTCTGATTTGGTAGAAATTACCCGCAGGTCTTTGGAGATTTTCGAGGGTGATATCATAGAATTCAATACCTCCGACAAAGAAA